>CAYTOT010000033.1:0-51666 GCA_964439475.1 uncultured Alcaligenaceae bacterium | reverse complement strand
CATGAGCACGGTGGCCGGGGGCCCGGTCTGCGCCGTTACCGGTCCCACGACCTGGGTGGCTTGCGCGCCGGCGCCGTAACTGTTTCTCCCATGATCCATCTTCAAGGGCGCCTTCGGGCGCCCTTTTTTCGCCCAGGCGGCGCCGCGCGCTACAATGGCGGCCTGCCCAGAACACTGCTTGCGTACCGCCACCGCATTCGCGGCATGAGCGCACGAGCGCAAGGCAACCCGATGCCGTCCACCCTGTCCAAGAGCACGCTGCGCCTCGTCGCGTTCGCTGCCGCCCTGGCTCTCGCCGCGTGCGCAACGCAGCAACCCAAGGTCGCAGACACCCCCCATGGGACCACCTACCCGCCGACGGCGAACGTCGAGATCCTCGAACAGGCGCCGTCACGCCCCTATGTCGAGATCGGGCCCATCGACGCGCCGGGCGAACCGGGCGCGCTGCGTGCCCAGGTTCTCGCGCAGATTCGCGAGAAGGGACGCCAGCTCGGCGCGGATGCCGTGATCGTCCGCGACGTGAGCTATCGCGCGCCCACCACGCAGCGCCTCAATCCCACGACGGGCTTCTACGAGACCGTGGGGGGACAGGTCGTTCCGGCCTTCAAGGGTGTGGCCATCAAGTTTCGCTAGCGCCGCCCGGCCGGGCCGGCGCACCCGCGTCGCAGCGACCCCATCGGCCCGCCGCACGGGCGGTTCGCGGCGCATTCCGGAAACCATTCGATGAACGATTCCCTTCGCGACAGCTACAACGAGATTCCCTACGAATCGCATGCGTTTCCGCAGACGCATCCTGACCACCTCCACGTCATCGCGCGCCTCTTCGGCATGCGGCCGCCGGCGCCCGAACGTGCGCGGGTGCTCGAGCTCGGCTGCGGGATGGGCGGCAATCTCGTTCCGATGGCCGCGGGCATGCCCGATGCGTCGTTCCTGGGCATCGACCTCTCGCCGCGCCACATCGAACTCGGCCGCGCCCGCGTGGCGGAACTCGGCCTGCGCAACATCGAGCTGCGTGCCGCCGATCTCGTCGCGGAAGCGGATGCGCTCGGGGAGTACGACTACATCATCGCCCACGGGGTTTTCTCGTGGGTGCCGCACGCCGTGCAGGAGGCGATCCTGCGCGTGTGCGCGACGAAGCTCGCGCCACAGGGCGTGGCCTACGTCAGCTACAACACCTATCCCGGCTGGCGGATGCGCGGGACGATCCGCGACTTCATGACCTACCACGTCCGCCAGTTCAAGGACACTGCGACCCGCATCGCGCAGGCGCGCGCGATGCTCGACTTCATGGCGCAGAACGCCTCCGACGACAAGAGCCCGTATGCGCAGCAACTCCGCCAGGAGCTCGAAGCCCTGCGGCGCTGTCCGGATGCCTACCTGTTTCACGATTTCCTGGAGCCGCACAACCAGCCGTTCTACTTCCACCAGTTCGTCGAGCGCGCCGCGGCGCATCGCCTGCAGTACCTGGGTGAATCGGAACTCGCGACCATGCTCACCTCCAATCTCGCGCCCGCCGTGGCCGAGACGTTGCGCAAGGTGGCGCCCGACGTCGTGCGCAGCGAGCAGCTCATGGATTTCCTGCGCAACCGCCAGTTCCGGCAGACGCTGCTCGTTCACGCGGACGTTGCCCTGAAGCGCAATATCGAGCCCACCGTCGTGCGTGAGCTGCAGGTCGCATCGTTCGCACAGCCGGTATCGCCGCCCGTGGACGAGCGCTCCAGCGCACGGGCCGAGTTCCGCCTGGCGAGCGGCGTCTCGATGGCCACCGCGGCGCCGATCACCAAGGCGGCCTTCGTGATCATGGGGCAGCGCTGGCCGCTCACCGCGTCGTTCGATGAGCTGTGCGCCGCTGCCCGCGGTCGCCTTGGCACGCCTCCCACCGTCACGCCGGACGCGGCGCAGACCGAGCAGGATGCCCGGAGCCTCGCCACGGAGTTGCTGCAGTGCGTCGCCGCGCAGATCGTGGAGCTGCACGCTCGCCCCTTGCCCATCTCGATCGACGTGGCGCAGCGCCCCGTGGCCTACGCCGTCGCCCGGCTGGAAGCGCGGACGGGCCCGCAGGTGTCGAACCTGCGGCACGAGACCATCACGCTCGACGAATTCCACCGCCAGCTCCTCCTGCGTCTCGACGGCACGCGCGATCGAGCATCGCTGGTCGACGAGCTCGCCGGGCTCGTCGCCACGAACGAGCTCGCGATCCAGCAGGAGGGCGTGGAGGTCCGCGATCCGGCGAGCGTGCGCAGCGTGATGGGGACTGCCATCGACCAGGCGCTGATCGGGTTCGCGCGCGCGGCGCTTTTCCAGCGGACCTGAGCCGCCTGCTGTCGTCACGATGCACGGCAACGTCTACGGTCGTGAGCTTACCGGCGAGGAGATCGCTGCCGGCATGCACCGCGAGTTCGTCGGCGGCATGTGGGACGAGGTCGGCAGCCTCCAGTTCGACTTCCTGCGTGCGCAGGGACTCCTGCCGCAGCATCGGCTCCTCGACGTCGGCTGCGGTGCCCTGCGCGGCGGCATCCATTTCGTGCGCCACCTCGACGCGACAAACTACTGCGGTCTCGACATCAATGCGTCGCTTCTCGACGCCGGGCAACGCGAGCTCGCGGCGGCAGGGCTCGGGCAGCGCGAGGCGCGGCTCCTCGCGGACGACGCGTTTCGCGCGAGTCGCTTCGGTATCAGGTTCGACATGGCGATCGCCGTGTCGCTCTTCACGCATCTGCCGATGAACCCGATCGTCCGTTGTCTCGTCGAGGTATCGCGTACGCTGGCGCCCGGCGCGCGGTTCTACGCGAGCTACTTCGAGGCACCGGCAAGCGCATGCCTCGAGCCACAGCGGCAGCCGCCGGGCGAGATCGTGACGCACTACGATCGTGATCCGTTCCACTACGCATTCGACGAGTTGCGGATGATGGCCGATCTCGCTGGCGTTCGCGTGCAGCGGCTCGGCCCGTGGGGTCATCCGCGCGGACAGCTCATGGCGGCGTTCTTCCGCTGATGAACGGCAGGGCCGCTCCTCCGGCGGGGCAGATGACCGTCTCCGAGGCGATCAGGCAGGCGATCGCCTGGCATCATGCCGGACGCCACGCGGATGCGGAGCGGGTGTACCGCGCGGTGCTCGAGGTGGCGCCCGACCAGTTCGATGCCCTGCATCTGCTGGGTGTGCTGTGCGCGCAGCAGGGGCACCCCGGCGAGGGGGCGAGCCTTCTCGCCCGTGCGGTGGCCGCGCAACCGCAGGCCGCCGATGCCCACGCCAACTACGCCAACGTCCTGAAGTCGCTGGGACGACACGACGAGGCGCTGCGCCACTGCGAGATCGCCCTCTCGCACAAGCGGGGTCACGCCGGCATCGAGCACATCCGCACGGGCATCCTGCTCGACCTCGCCCGCCACGCCGACGCGCTCGCCTCCGCCGACGCGGTGATCGCCGTCGATCCGAAACTCGCCGAGGGCCACTACCATCGCGCGGTCGCGCTCCAGGCGCTCGGCCGCCATGGCGAGGCGCTCGCAAGCTACGACAACGCGCTCCGGCTCGCGCCCGGCCTCGCGCCGGCGCACAACAATCGCGCCAACCTCCTGCGCCTGGACGGCAGGCTCGACGCCGCGCTCGCCGCCGCGATCGCGGCCACCGACGCCGCGCCACGCTATGTCCTGGGCTGGAATACCCGCGCCGGCGTGGAGTACGTGCTCGGCCGCCACGCCGACGCGGTCGCCAGTGCGGATCGTGCGCTCGCGCTGCAACGGGACTTCGTGGAGGCTTTGCGCATCCGCGGCGCGGCCCTCAAGGAACTCGGACGCTTCGACGAGGCGCTGGCCACGCTCGACCGGGCGCTCGCGCTTTCCCCCGGGCACGTGGCGTCGACCCTCGACCGCGCCTTCACGCTGGCGGCATTGCGGCGCAACGACGAGGCGCTCGCGCTCTTCGACGGCGTGCTCGTCCGGAACGGAGAGCGCATCGAGGCGTTGCAGGGCCGGGCGGTGGCGCTGCACCAGATGGGACGTTTCGACGACGCACTCGCCGCCTACGATGCCGTGCTCGCGAAGCAGCCGGCCTACGCGCCGGCGGGCAACGGACGCGCGGGCGTACTGCGCGCGCTCGGGCGCCAGGAGGAGGCGCTGGCGGCCTGGCGGGCCATTGCGCAGGCGACGCCCGGGCTTGCCGAGGTGCATCACAACGTGGGGTCCGCGTGCTTCGAGCTCGGCCGTCACGCCGAGGCGGTGGAGGCCTACGACCGCGTGCTGGCGCTGCGCCCCGATCACCGGCAGGCGCTGCACAATCGCTCGGCGGCATTGGCTCATCTGCTGCGCTTCGAGGAGTCGCTCGCCACCTGCGACCGGCTGCTCGCGCTCGATCCCGGCAACGCGGAGGCGCACCACAACCGGGGATCGGCGCTGTCGTCGCTCAACCGGTTCGAGGAGGCGGTCACCGCGTACGGGCAGGCGCTCGCGCATCAGCCCGGCTTCGTGAGGTCGCTGCAGAATCGCGCTTCAGTGCTCGCCTACCTCGCGCGTCACGATGAGGCGGTGCGCGATTTCGCGGAGGTGCTCGCGCTCGAGCCCGGGTTCCCGTACGTGCGGGGAGCGATGCTCGCCTCGCAGCTCCATTGCTGCGACTGGCGTGGCTACGAGGAGGCGGTCGATTCGCTGGAGGCGGCAGCGCTGGCCGGACAGCGCGCGTCGGATCCGTTCCCCATGGTGATGACCACGCGCTCGCCCGCCTCGCAGCTCGCTGCCGCGCGCACCTTCGCGGAGGATCGCTTCGCCTCCATCCGCCCCCTGTCGCCTGCGCAGCGCCCGGCGGACGACCGCATCCGCATCGCGTACCTCTCCGCGGACTTCCACGACCACGCCACCGCGCATCTCCTGAGCGGTGTGCTCGAGAAGCACGATCGCACGCGCTTTCAGGTCTTCGCGCTCTCCTTCGGACCCTCGACGGAGGATCCCGTGCAGCGCCGCCTCCGGAACGCCGTCGAGCATTTCGTCGACCTGCGCACGGCAAGCGAGGCGGAGATCGCGGGACGCATGCGGGAGCTCGGCATCGACATCGCGGTGGACCTCAAGGGCTACACCTTCGACAGCCGCCCCGCCATCTTCGCGTACCGCGCAGCGCCCATCCAGGTCAGCTTCCTGGGCTTCCCCGGCACCATGGGGACGGGTGCCTTCGACTACGTCGTGGCCGACGCCACCGTGATCCCGGCCGACGACCACCGGTGGTACGCGGAAGCGGTGGTGACGCTACCCGGAAGCTACCAGCCCAACGACGACCAGCGCCCGATCGCCGTGGCCACGCCCTCGCGCGCCGACGAGGGCCTGCCGGAGACGGGATTCGTCTTCTGCTCGTTCAACAGCAGCTACAAGATCACGCCGCCGGTGTTCGACGTGTGGATGCGCCTGCTGTCCGCAGTGCCGGGAAGCGTGCTGTGGCTCCTCGAAGGCAACACGGTCGCGCCAGTCAACCTGCGCAAGGAGGCGGCGGTGCGCGGGGTGGATCCGTCCCGGCTGGTGTTCGCGCCGCGCCGGGACGCGGCCCTGCATCTTGCGCGGCACCGCCTCGCGGACCTCTTTCTCGACACGCTGCCGGTCAATGCGCACACCACGGCCAGCGATTCGCTCTGGGCAGGCGTGCCGGTGGTGACCTGCCTCGGCACCACGTTCGCGGGCAGGGTGGCGGCGAGCCTCCTGCGTGCCGCCGATCTCGCGGACCTCGTGACCGATTCGCTCGACGCCTACGAGGCGGTCGCGCTGTCGCTGGCACGCGACCCGGCGCGCCTTGGGGCGGTCCGGCGGCGACTCGCGGTCGCGCGAGGCGCCGCCACGCTGTTCGACACCGATCGCAGCCGCCGGCATCTCGAAGCCGCGTATGTGCGGATGTGGGAGCGGCACCTGCAGGGCGAGCCGCCCGTCGCCTTCGTCGTGGAAGCGGACTGAAGAGCGTGGCCGGGACGGGCGCGCCCACCGCGGCACCGGAGGGCTTCTTTCCGAGCATCGCGCTCATCCGCGGCGTCGCGGCGCTGCTGGTGGCGTGGGATCACCTGTTCAACGTCTGGCCGCAGCGCAACGGCATCACCCTCCATGCGGTGGGCTTCGTCGAGCGCTGGGTGATGGAGCCGCTGGCGATCATGCAGCACGGGGGTGCATTCGCCGTGGCGCTGTTCTTCATGGTGAGCGGCTTCATCATCGTGGCGGTGGGGATGCGCGAGTCGCGACGCACCTTCGCGATCCGGCGCGCCTTGCGCATCTATCCGCCGCTGTGGGTGTCGATCGTCCTGCTGCTCGTCGTGTATTCGCTCGCGATCGTGCTCACCGGCGCGCCGGGGCTCCAGGGTTACGCGATCAACAAGGTCCTCGACGAGCACGGCTCGTGGACGTCGATCCTGCTCGCCATGTCGCTGCTCAACTATCTCGTGGGCACGCCGCCGGTCAACGGCGTGGCGTGGACGCTGGTCGTCGAGCTCCTGTTCTACGTCGCGGTGCTGGCGCTGCTGCCGCTGCTGCGCACGCGGCCGCGCGCGGCGATCGTCGCCGCGTTCGCCTTCATGGTGGCGGTGCAGGTCGTCGCCAAGATCCATTGGGTCGTCTTCCTGTTCGCGGTGAACTGCGTGTACGTGACCTTCCTGTTCCTCGGCACGCTCGTGTACCTGCGCTACTCGCAGCGCATCGGCAACGCGTTCTTCGTCACGTTCACCGCGCTCTTCTGGGGGCTGTTCGTGGTGGGCGTGACGCGCTACGTCGCGCAGCCGCCGTGGACCGTGGCGGGGTACGGCGTGTCGTACGGCTTCGCGTGGCTGGTGTTCGTGGCGCTGCTGCTCGTGGATCGCCACGTCCGGCTGGGTCCGGTCACCCGCTTCTTCTCGCGCATCAGCTACTCGTTCTATCTCAATCACGGCGGCCTGGGCTTCGCCATCCTGTCGGTGCTCGTGCCCTCGCTCGGCTTTCCGCTGTCGCTCGCGATCACGCTGGTGACCGTCACCGCGGTCAGCGCGGCGTCGTACCGCTACGTGGAGCTGCCGTCGCAACGGCTGGCGCGGCGCCTGACGGCATCGCGCCCGCCGCAGGACGGGATCGCGCCTGCGGTGGCACCCGGAGCAAAGCCCGGCGCCGGGTAAAATTGAGGGTTCACCGGCCCATGCAGCAGGCGAAAGCGGCGTGAGCAAGACCGCCATCTTCACGATCGTCAGCAACAACTATCGCCACTTCGCGCGCACGCTGGCGGCGAGCGTGCACGCGCACGACCCGTCGCACGACTTCTTCCTCGCGCTGTGCGACGACCCGTTGCCCGGCGCACGCGATCCGCGCGATGCGTACGTCGAGATCGGGATCCGTGAGCTCGGCCTGCCGCGCTTCGACCGCTTCACGTTCCAGTACACGATCCTCGAACTCAACACGGCGATCAAGCCGTGGGTGATCGCCGCGCTCTTCGAACGCGGCTACGATCGGGTCATCTACTTCGATCCCGACATCAGGCTCTACGGCAGCGTGACGCCGATCCTCGATCGTCTCGATCGCGCGGAGATCGTGCTCACGCCTCACCTCACGGGACAGCTCGACGACGGGCACCACCCCAGCGAGCTCGCGATCCTGCAAAGCGGCTCGTACAACCTGGGCTTCATTGCGCTCCGGCAGACGGCGAGCACCCGGCGTTTCGCGCAATGGTGGCAGGGCAAGCTCACGCGCGACTGCGTGGTCGACATCCCGCGGGGCTTGTTCACCGACCAGAAGTGGATCGATCTCGTCCCCGGGATGTACGACGGTGTCGAGGTCGTGCGCGAGCCGGGGTGGAACGTCGCGTACTGGAATCTCAACCACCGGCGCGTGGAGCGCGCCGCCGACGGCACGACGACCGTGGACGGCACGCCGCTCCTCTTCTTCCACTTCTCCGGGTTCGCGCCGGGGGCGAAGCTCCTGTCGAAGCACCAGGACCGCTTCACGATCGACGGCCTGCCGCCTGCGGTACGGTCGCTTACCGACGGCTACGCGGACGATCTCGGGCGCAACGGCCTCGAAGCGTGCCGCACGCTGCCGTATGCCTTCGCGCGCCTGCCGTCGGGCACGCCCGTTCCCGACATCGTGCGCCGCGCCTATCGCGAGCAGTTCCCTTGGGAGGATCCGCATCCCGATCTCGGGACGGACGAAGGCGAGGCATTCATCGTCGACTGGCTCAATCGCGCCGCCCCCGAGTACGGGCGGCAGCCGTGGGTGAGCCGGCTCGCGGCCGTGCTCTACCGGGAGCGCCAGGACCTGCAGGCGGCGTTTCCCGACATCGGCAACAAGCACGGCAAGGCCTTCGCATGGTGGTTCGTGGAGCAGGCGCCGGCACAGGATAAGCTCCCCGCGATCTTCGTCGATCCCGTGCGCGATGCGCTGCACGGCCGGGTGCGGCCGTCGCGCGCCGCGACGCACGGCGACGATGCGGCGAAGGCGGACGCGGTTCGCCCTTCGGGCATCTCCGGCCTGCAGTTCGACACCGAGGAAGGCGTGCCGGTGGCGGTGGCGAGCGACGTCGCGGTAGCAAGCGAAAGCGGTGCGCGTGGCGCGTACCGGTTCGCCTATCGCGTGGCCTGGGGCGTGCGCCGCGCGGTCAAGCCGCTCACCACGCAGGCGTTTCGCCATCGCGTGCGCCACGCGCTGCTGCGCAAGGCCTACTTCGACGACAGCTACACCACGCCGCCGCTGGTGGCGCCCGCGGAATCGTCGTCGGCCGAGCCGGTGATCCGCTATCCGGCGCACGTGCGCGATGCCAGCGGCGGCGACGATACCGGCGTGAACGTGGTGGGCTACCTCGCCGCTGAAAGCGGTGTCGGCGAATCGGCGCGGGCGATGCTGCGCATCCTCAAGGCCGCTGGCACGCCGGTGGCGCCGATCAACTTCCGCACCGGCAACCTCTCGCGCCAGAACGAGGGCATTCCCGGCGTGGCGGCCACCGAGCACCTGCACGCGATCAATCTCTTCCACGTCAATGCCGACCAGATGGCGATCGCCCGGGCGAGCCTCGGCGCATCGCTCTTCGAGGGGCGCTACAACATCGGCTTCTGGGCGTGGGAGCTCGCGGAGTTTCCGGACGAGTGGACACCCGCGTTCGACTTGGTCGACGAGGTGTGGGTGCCGTCGACGTTCTGCCAGCAGGCGATCGCGCAGAAATCCCCGGTGCCGGTGCTGTGCATGCCGCACTCGGTGGAGGCGCCGCCGGACGTCGCCGGCGATCGCGCGCGCTTTCGCATCGCGCCCGGCGACATCGCGTTCTTCGCGATGTGCGACGTGCTCTCCGTTCCCGAGCGCAAGAATCCGCTGGGCGTCGCGGAGGCGTTTCGCGCTGCTTTCCCGGGTGACGAGCGCGTGCGGCTCCTGCTCAAGATCGGCAACCTCGAGTTCCAGCCCGACCTCGCGGCGCGCCTCGCCGACCTTTCGCGCACCGACCCGCGCATCACGCTCGTACAGGGTTATCTTGCGCGTGCGGAGCTGTGGACGCTGATGGCGAGCATCGACTGCTACGTCTCGCTGCATCGCGCCGAAGGCTTCGGGCTCGGCATGGCCGAGGCGATGGCCTGCGGGAAGGCGGTGATCGCCACGCCGTGGTCGGGCAACGTCGATTTCACGCACGCCGACAATGCGTGCCTCGTCGACTTCGCGCTGGTGCCGCTCGCCCGCGACCTCGGGCCCTACCGCAAGGGCCAGCGGTGGGCCGAACCCGACATCGACTCCGCGGCGCGCGCGATGCGCGAGGTGGCATCGTCGCCGGCATTGCGGGCGCGGCTCGCCGAGCGCGGACTGCGCACCGTGGCGCGCGAACTGTCGCCCGAAGCGCTCGCCCCGCGCATCGCCGGCCGTCTCGCGGGCATTCACGCACGCTTGCAGGAGCGGTAGCCGCGCGCGCTACGCGCGCGCGATTCAGTAGGGTCGTGCGCGCCCGGAAGCGGGGTAGCCGCGCGCGTTCCGCACGCGCAATTCAATAGGTCGTGCGCGCCCGGAAGTAGTCGACGCGGTCGATGGATTCGACGGGGACGTCCTTCACGTCCACGCCCTGCAGCACCTTGAGCGGAACGACCGTGCCCGCGGCGCCGAGCGCCCAGACCTTCTTGTAGAACTCGGGTTGCGTGCGCACGACCTCGGTTCCCACGCCGAGGATGATGTCGCCCGCCTTGATGCCGGCCCGGTCCGCCGGACCGCCTTCGGAGACGCGCGCCACCACGAGGCGCCCCGAGATTTCCTCCGCCGCCACGCCGAGCCATGGGCGCGGTGGACCTGCGCGGCGGCCCGTCCTCTCGAGGTCGGCGAGGATCGGCTTCAGCAGGTCGATGGGCACGAAGACGTTGCCGGGAATCCGGGGCTCCTCGTCGTTGGCTTCGCGGACGATGAGCGAGCCGACTCCCACCAGCTTGCCGTCGCGATCGAACAGGGCGGCGCCGCTCCAGTTCATCATCGGCGGGCTCGTGTACAGCGCCTGGTCGAGCGTGTACTCCCAATTGCCCGAGAACGGCCGCTTGCTCACGATGTAGGCGAACGAGACGCTGTCGTCGCCCGAGGACGCGATCATCACGGGGTCGCGTTCGGCGAGCTTGCCGGAGTCACCGAAGGGCACCGGCTTGACCGCGAGCGGCGCGATCGTGCGCAGCAGTCCGAATCCCGTCGCGTGGTCGTAGCCCACCACGCGGGCGCCGAGCGTGCGTCCCTTGCTGTCGACGATGCTGACGTCGTCGGCCTCGACGATGAGGTAGCCGATGGTGAGGATGAGCCCGTTCTCGCCGATCACGATCCCGGTGCCCTCGCGCTCGTTGCCCAGCGTGGCGTTGCTGCGTGCGTTGGGGATGGCGTGCACCGTGATCTTGACGATTGCGCCGAAGAGACGCTCGGCATCGAGATCGCGCGGCGCGTCTGCGCCTGCGGTGGCTGGCGCATCTGCGGTGGCTGGCGAACTTGCGGTGGCTGGCGAACCTACGGCGGCTGGCGCCGCGGCGGGCTTCACGTCCTGCGCCGGCGGCGGCAGCGCACAGCCGGCAAGGCAGGTCGCGATGGCCATGGAGGTCACGAATGCGCCGAACGGCGAGCGGCGCGGACGGGGCGGGAAGGGTGTCGTGGGGTCCACGGCGTACCTCCGTGTCGAAAGACGGCGGACATGCCGTCACGGTGGTCGTGGCGGGCGGGTCGCGCCGGCAGCGATGCGCCCGTCGTCGCTACTATAGCCCCGCCGTGGGCGCAGGCGCATTGCTGCGAGAGCGGGGCGTCGCCGTCCGCAGGAGGCGGCCGACACGCCCGTGTCCCTTCGTATAATCGCCCGAACGAAACTCGTGGAGGGTGTCCCTTGCGTACCGTGGCGGCAGGAAAACTCGTGGACCTCGTGTCGGCGATCATGGCAGGCGGCGGTTCCCAGCCCGCGGAGGCGCGAACGATCGCGCGACGGCTCGTCGACTCCAACCTCGTGGGCCACGATTCGCACGGCGTGATCCGCGTGGGCAAGTACCTCGAATGGGTGCACGAGGGCTGGCTGCGCCCGAATGCCACGCCGACCGTCGTGTTCGAGAACGACGCGCTCGCCATCGTCGACGGCAATCGCGGCTTCGGGCAGGTGATCGGCGAGTTCGCGACGTCGCTCGGCATTCGCAAGGCGGCGGCGCAGGGCATCGCGTTCACGGGCCTGCGCAACTGCGGCCACCTGGGACGTCTGGGCGATTGGGCGGAGATGGCGGCCGACGCCGGGCAGGTGTCGCTGCACTTCCTCAACACGTCGGGCGCGCAGCGCGTGGCGCCGTACGGCGGCAGCGACCGGCGGCTGTCGACCAACCCGCTCGCCATCGGCGTTCCGCTCGCTGGTGCGCCCGCTGCGATCCTCGACATCACCACGTCGACGGTCGCGGAAGGCAAGCTCATGGTCGCGCTCAACAAGGGCGAGCAGGTGCCCGAGGGCTGGATCGTCGACGCCGCCGGCCACCCCACCACCGACCCTGCGCGCTTCTACGACGGTGGCGCGCTCCTGACCATCGGTGCGCACAAGGGATCGGGGTTGTCGATTCTTACCGATCTCCTCGCCGGCGCCGTCACGACCGGGCGAAGCTCCGATCCCGATGACACGGTGTTGCGCAACAACATGCTGTCGATCTTCATCGACCCCAAGGTCTACGATCGCGACAACGTGGTGCTGGCCGAGGCGCGGCGGCTCGTCGACTGGGTGAAGGCGTCGCCTCCCGCCGTCGCGGGACAGCCCGTGCTCGGTCCGGGCGACATCGAACGGCGCACCCGCGCTGCGCGGCTCGCCGACGGCATTCCGCTCGACGAGAAGACATGGAGCGATCTCGTGGCCGCGGCGCAATCGGTGGGCATCGATGCGGAGCGCGCCGCGGCCGCGGTGAGAGCGTCATGACCGCCGACGCGGACCTCTTTCCCGGCTTCGAAGCGAAACGCATCGAGGTGCCCGGCACGTCGATCCATTGCGTCGTCGGCGGCAGCGGACCGCCGCTGCTCCTGCTGCACGGTTATCCGCAGACGCACGCGATGTGGCACAAAGTCGCACCCGTCCTCGCGCACGACTACACCGTGGTCTGCGCGGACCTGCGCGGTTACGGCGACTCCGGAAAACCCGCAAGCGACGATGCGCACGCGCCGTATTCGAAGCGCGCCATGGCGGCCGACATGGTGGCCGCCATGCGCGCGCTCGGCTTCGCGCGTTTTCGCCTCGCGGGGCACGACCGCGGCGGCCGCGTGTCGCATCGGCTGGCGATGGACCACCCCGACGCGGTCGAGAAACTCGCCGTGCTCGACATCTCACCCACGCGCCTCATGTATCGCGCGACCGACATGGCGTTCGCGCAGGCGTACTACCACTGGTTCTTCCTGATCCAGCCCTTCGACATGCCGGAACGCATGATCGGCGCCGATCCGTCGTTCTACCTGCGACGCAAGACGAGCGGCTGGGGCTCGGCCGGTGGATCGTTCTTCGATCCGCGGGCCTACGCCGAGTACGAACGCTGCTTCGCGCAGCCGGAGACGATCCACGCCACCTGCGAGGACTATCGCGCCGCGGCCTCGATCGATCTCGTGCACGACGACGCCGACGTTGCGGCCGGCCGCAAGCTCACCTGTCCGTTGCTCGTGCTGTGGGGGGAGAAGGGCGTGGTCGAGCGCTGCTTCCACCCACTCGAGGACTGGGCCACGGTGGCGAACGACGTGCGCGGCCGGGCCTTGCCGACGGGGCACTATCTCGCGGAAGAGGCACCGGAGGAGACGGCGCGGGAGCTGGCGGCGTTCTTCGGGAGCGCAGGGCGACGAAGCGGATAGGCATCGGGGTGAGGCCTGCGTCGCCTCCTCGGGACCAGGCGAGGTGGCGGCCGTGTCGGGAGCCAGGCTACGGACGTAGTGCGATGCGCCGCGTCACGTCGAGGATGCCGCTGGCGAACGTGTCGGAGGCCGTCAGGCCCGAGCCGACGAGAAGCACGGGTGCGTGGCGGTCGATGGTGTCGAAGCGTTCGGTGAGCCAGGGGTTGCCGTGCCAGCCCGGGTCATCGGCGATCCCCGCAAGTTCGCGCGGGGTGCCGACCTCGTTCCAACCTGGCGCCAGCACGACGTGCACGGCTTCCAGGCGGTGCCCGTCGGCGAGATCGACGGTCGCTCCCGACGACGACGGCGTGGCGCGTACGGCCTGCTCGCGAACGTGCTCGATGCGCGAGCCGCTCGGATTGCTTCGCGCGTGGCGCTCGACTTCGCGCGCCATGTAGCGGCCGAAGGCGCCGCGGCGCGCGAATACCAGTCCGCTTGCGGCCACGGCACCCGGATCGCGCGCGAGTTCGCCAGACTGCTCCATCCATTGCGTGAAATCGTCGGGCGCATCGGGATAGGGTGCATGGATGCCCGTCGGCCCGTTCAGCCGGAGATCGGGTTCGACGGCCGAATGCGCCACGCCCATGCCGAGCTCGGGGCGCGGTTCGACGATGCGGATGTCCAGCGGATCGGGCGACGTTCGTGCGAGATGGATGGCACAGGCCGCGCCGGCGAAGCCGCCGCCCACGATGACGACGCTGCGGGATCTCCCGCGCCCGCGATGGGTTGGCGCGTTCGGCACGCTCCCGGAAATGCGCCTCCGTTTTCAGCGCCGAGACCTTCTCGGCGATCGCCATGACGAAGAACTGATTCATGGACACGCTCTCCTCTTCTGCGCATTGCTTCGCGCAATCGAAGAGCGAGTTCGGAATTCTCAGCGCGTAGTTGCACATGAAGCTTCTCCCAAGCATTTCGGGGGGCGCCACGGCAACCCAAGATCCGGGCACATTCAGATCCCGACTATCCCCGGCAACATTACGATAGAATGAGGACTTCACGCTGCGCACGGACGCACCCTGTGCAACGAGTCTGTGCCAATCAGCCACCGTAAGTGACTGATTCCACAATGGCCAAGTAGCTCAGTTGGTAGAGCAGAGGACTGAAAATCCTTGTGTCGGTGGTTCAATTCCGCCCTTGGCCACCAAACACCCAAAAACCAACCGCGCTCGGTTGGTTTTTTTTTCGCCGTTCGGCAGCGCGACGCAGAACGGGCATTCACCATGGCCGCCGTGCACGGCACGACGTTGCCGAACCGAGCCGAACCGAACACCCGTTCGCGCCGCCAGGCTCACGGCATGAGCCACTCCTCTGGGCATCATCGGTGCACCCCCACCGACGGAGCCCGTGCATGTTCCCCATCGCCAGCACCCGCCTCACCCGCCACGCCGCGATCCGCTCCCAGCAGCGCGGCATCCCTTCTGCCTCCATCGAGGCGCTCCTCGACTACGGGACCGAGCATCACGATCACCACGGCGCGGTGATCGTCCTGCTGGATCGCAGCGCCACGCGCAAGCTCGCCCGTGCCCGGAGCATGCGCGGCGCCGAGGTCGACGCCCTGCGCGGCCTCTATGCCGTGGTGACCACCGACGGCGCGGTCCGCACCGTCGGCCACCGCACCCGTCGCCTGCCGCGCCACTAGGGAGAACGCGTTCATGGAAACCATTCTCATCACGGGTGTGGCGCTGGTCGTCACCGGCATCTTCGCCATCGTCCACGCCCGCACGCAGGCGCGTGCGGGCTTCGAGCGCGGCGTCGCGTCCACGGCGGAAGAACGCGCGACGCTCGCCGAGCGGGTCGCGTCGCGCGATCTCGCCATCGCGGACCTGCAACGCAGCAACGACGACGTCACGGGCGCACTCCGCGCCAGGGACGCCGAGTTGCGCGACCTCGCCGCGGCCAACGCCGCGCTCGCGAGCGACCTCGCCGCCGAGCGGAAGGGTACGCAGGAGAAGCTCACCCTCCTCGACGACACGCAACGCGCGCTGAAGGACGCGTTCGAGGCCCTGTCGTCGCAGGCGCTGAAGGCCAACAACCGCATGTTCCTCGACCTTGCGCAGGAAGCGCTCGGCAAGCACGAGCAGGCGGCGAAGGGCGAGCTCGAGAAGCGGCAGCAGGCCATCGCGGAGCTCGTCTCGCCGGTGCGGCAATCGCTCGACAAGCTCGACGGCCGCATCAACGACATCGAGAAGGCTCGCGAGGGTGCCTACGGCACGCTCATGGCCACGGTGAGCACGCTGCAGAAGGGACAGGTGGACCTGCGGCGCGAGACGGGCAATCTCGTCAAGGCACTGCGCCAACCGGCGGCGCGGGGGCAATGGGGCGAGATGCAGTTGCGCAATGCGGTGGAGGCGGCGGGCATGCTCGCGCATTGCGACTTCCAGGAGCAGGTCACGGTCGTGGGGGAGGAGGGTAAGCTGCGCCCGGATCTCGTGGTGCGGCTGCCGGGCGGCGGCAACGTGGTGGTCGATGCGAAGGTGCCGCTCCTCGCGTTCCTCGACGCCGCGGAAGCCGAAGACGACGACACCTGCCGTCGTCACCTTGCCGATCATGCGCGGCAGGTGCGCGAACACGTCACGCGGCTCGGGCGAAAGGGCTATCACGAGCAGTTCGGCAACTCGCCCGAGATCGTGGTGATGTTCGTGCCCGCCGAGAGCCAGTACGCGGCGGCGCTGCAGCACGACGGAACGCTGATCCAGTACGCCGCCAGTCAGGGCGTGGTGCTGGCCACGCCGAGCACGCTCATCGCGCTGCTGCGCACCTGCGCGCTGGGCTGGCGGCAGGAGGCGCTGGCGCGCAATGCGCGCGAGATCAGCGAACTCGGCCGTCTGCTCTACGATCGGATCACGTCGATGGCCGAGCACTGGACGAAGATGGGAAAGTGCCTCACGCATGCGGTGGAGGCTTACAACGGCGCGGTGGGCTCGATGGAGACGCGCGTGCTGGTGTCGGCGCGTCGCTTCCGCGATCTGGACGTGGCGCCGGAGGGGAAGCCGATCATCGACCTCGCGCAGGTGGAGGTGCGTCCGAGGATGGTGCAGGCGGGGGAGATGGTGGAGGAGGCGGCGGAGGTGGCTCGCGAGGTTGCCGCCTGACGCGCTCGCGTTCCCGAGCATTCCTGTCTGGGGCGATGGGAAAGCGGAAGCGCTCGACGAGGTGCCCGAGCCCGCCGAAGATCATGACCAGCCAGAGGTCGGTGATGGTGTTGCGCGCCGAGTACGCCGATCACGCAGAATGGGATGACTACGGCGGCGCCGCTTGCCGCCCCGGCCGGGTGCAACGGAGACATGCGATGAGTGAGACTGCGCTTTGTCACCTGCGGATATTCGGAAGGGTGCAGGGTGTCTGGTACCGCGAATCCATGCGCCAGCAGGCGGAGCAGCTCGGCATCACCGGCTGGGTGCGCAACCGTCAGGACGGCAGTGTGGAGGCGCTCGTGCAGGGCGATCCAGAGAAGGTGGAACGGATCATCGAATGGGCGCGACGCGGGCCGGAACAGGCAGTGGTGTCCCGCGTCGACGTCGACGAGGATTCGCCGCAGCTCGCACGCGTGGCGGCATTCGACAGCTTCCTGAAACTCGCGACGTGCTGAATCGAGGAGGGCGCGTGCGCGGTGAACGCGAGAACCGACTCTCGATCAGGCACGGCCCTTCGCGACGTGCTTCGCCTTGCTCATTCCCCAACCAGCCTCATGATCTCCGCCCCGAGAGCCAGGTCGTCCACGCGTCCGAAATGCTTGCGCCGAAGACGCCCTTGACGGTCGATCAGCAGCAAGGTGGGCGTGCCCTGCATGGCGTAGGCGCGCATCGTCGCCGGAATCGGATCGCCGGGGACGGGCTCGTCGACGCCGACCGGATGCGTGATCCGGTACTCGTGCAGGAACACCTCGAGCGCCGCCGGTGTCATCACGTCGTGGTGCTCGAACACGGTGTGCAGGCCCACGACCGCAACCTCGTCCTGCCGGAAAAGCTGGTGAACCCGCTCGGCTTGCGGCACGCCATGACCGACGCAGCCCGGACACAGCATCTGGAAGGCGTGCGCGACCACCACCCTCCCGCGCAACTGCGCGAGCGAGAGCGGCGTCGGAGTGTTGAACCACTGGCCGAGGTGCCAGTCGGGGGCGAGGGCTGCATCCATGACGGAATTGTCGCCGCCGCCCCCGGCGCACCGCAATAGCCGCCGCCCCGGCGTACCGCAATAGCCGCCGCCACCGGCGCACCGCAATAGCCGCCCCCGGTACGGCAGGCATGCTACAAGGCAGCAATCGCCCGCAAACCCCTCCCGCCCGCTCGCCGTGACCGACCGCCCCGACCACACCCGCGTGCTCTTCGTCTGCCTCGGCAACATCTGCCGCTCGCCCACGGCCGAGGTGGTCTTTCGCGAGGCGGCGGCACGCGCCGGCCTCTTCCATCGGATCGAGGTCGACTCCGCAGGGACGGGCTCGTGGCACGTGGGCAATCCGCCCGATCACCGCGCGATCGAGCATGCCGCGCGTCGTGGCTACGATCTCAGGCCGCTGCGCGCGCGACAGTTCGAGCGGGCAGACTTCGATCGTTTCCACTGGATCCTCGCCATGGACCGATCGGTGCTGCGTGACCTGGCACCCCTGCGTCCGCCGGCGTTCGCGGGACAGCTTGGCCTCTTCATGGACCTCCTTCCCGGGATGGGCACGGACGACGTGCCCGACCCTTACGACATGGGTCCTGAGGGCTTCGAGGTCGTGCTCGACCTCGTGATCGCCGGCAGCGACGCGCTTGCGGAACGGCTCGCGGCCACGCTTGTTGCGCCGCACGATGGAAGCAGGAACCGTCCCCGGCCCGCAACCTGATCGCCGGACGGCGCTGCCGTCTCTCATAATGCGCGATGAAGCGCGACAGGACGGCGGCCCGCGGGGCCGCGGCGTCGCCAACGCCCGGGAGCTGACATGAACGACCACAGGGAAGACGACCATCACGCCGAACGTCTGGCCGAGCTGGTCGCGATGGTCCGCGCGAAGGTTGCGCCCGACGAGCGCGCGGCAATCGAGGCATTCGTAAGCGCCTACTACGGCCGCGTCGATCCGGAAGACCTCGCGGACCGTCCCGTGGCCGATCTCTACGGCGCGGCGCTGTCGCACTTCAACCTCGCGCGCAAGCGCCTGCCGGGGCGGGCGCGCGTGCGTGTATTCAATCCTGCGATCGAGGATCACGGCTGGCAGTCGACGCACACGATCGTCGAGATCGTCAACGACGACATGCCGTTCCTCGTGGACTCGGTGACGATGGAGGCCAATCGGCACGGCCTCGTGCTCCACCTCATCGTGCACCCGATCATCGATGTCGTGCGCCGCGCCGACGGCACGCTCGAACGGATCGAGGGTTCGACGGTCGCCGGCGCGACGCGCGAATCGTTCATCCACATGGAGGTGGATCGCGTGGCAGGTCAGGCGGCGCTCGATGCGCTCACGCACGACATCGAGCGCGTGCTGGTCGACGTGCGCGGCGCCGTCGCCGACTGGGCCGCGATGCGCGAGAGGGCGCTCGCCGTGGTCGCCGATATCGAGGCCACGCCACCGGCGCTGCCGGCAGCGGAGGTCGACGAAGGCAAGGCCTTCCTGCGCTGGCTCGCCGACAATCACTTCACCTTCCTCGGCTATCGCCGGCACGATCTCGCTGCGGTGGGCGGGGCCGACGTGCTGAAGGTGGTGCCCGGCACCAGCCTCGGCATCCTGCGCGAGAAGGAGGAGCGCAAGGAGACGGGCGAGGTGGCGTCGAGCTTTGCGGCGCTGCCGCCCGAGATCCGTGCGCATGCGCGGCGGCCCGAGCTCCTCGTGATCACGAAGTCGACGTCGCGCTCGACCGTGCACCGGCCCGGTTACCTCGACTACGTGGCGGTCAAGCGCTTCGACGGCAAGGGCAACGTCGTGGGCGAGGACCGCTTCCTCGGCCTCTTCACCTCCACGGCTTACAGCGCGAATCCGGCGGACATCCCGCTCCTGCGCCGCAAGGTCGGCAACGTCGTGGCGCGTGCGGGCCTCACCGCCGGAAGCCACGCCGGCAAGGCGCTCCTCAACATCCTCGCCAACTATCCGCGCGACGAGCTCTTCCAGACCGGCGAGGACGAGCTCCTGCGCACGGCGATGGGCATCCTGCACCTGTACGACCGGCAGCGCTTTCGCCTGTTCGTGCGCCGCGACGCATTCGAGCGCTTCGTATCGTGCCTCATCTACGCGCCCCGAGAGAACTACTCGACCGATCTGCGACGGAGGTGGCAGGCGATCCTCATCCAGGCCTTCAACGGGACGAGCTCCGAGTTCAACGTGAACCTGTCGGAGTCGATGCTCGCGCGCATTCACATCACCGTGCGCACCACGCCGGGCGCGATCCCACCCTGCGACGTGAAGGATCTCGAGGCGCGCCTCGCGGCGGCCGCGCGGCGCTGGACCGACGATCTCAAGGTCGCGCTCGTCGACGCCATGGGAGAAGCCACCGGCGTGGAGCGTTTCCGCGAGTTCGGCCAGGCCTTTCCGGCCGGCTACCGCGAGGAATTCTCCCCCCGCTCCGCGGTGCCGGACATCGAGATGATGTCGAGGCTCACCGAAGCGAATCCCATCGCCATGAGTCTGTATCGCCCGCTCGAGGCGCCGCCGGGGACGCTGCGCTTCCAGCTCGTGCACCTCGGACGCCCGGTCGCGCTCTCCGACAGTCTGCCGATGCTCGAGCACATGGGCCTGCGCGTACTCGACGAGCATCCGCACCGGATCAGCGCTGAGGGACGCGCCGCCATCTACATGCACGATTTCGGGATCCAGTCGGCGCTGCCTGAGACCGACATGGAGGTCGAGACGCTGCACGAGGTGTTCGAGGATGCATTCGCACGCATCTTCCGCGGCGAGGTGGAGAGCGACGACTTCAACCGCCTGGTGGTGGCGGCCCGCATCCCCGCCGCCGAAGTCGTGATCCTGCGCGCCTACGCGAAGTACCTGCGGCAGGTCGGCTTCGCGCTGTCGCAGGCGTTCATCGAAGGAACGCTGTCGGCACACGCCGGCATCGCGCGCATGCTGGTGGAGCTGTTCAAGGCGCGCTTCGATCCCGACGGCGCTGCCGACACGGACGCACGCGTGGCCGCGCGCGAGCGCGAGATCGAGACCGCCCTCGACGGCGTGGCCAACCTCTCCGAGGATCGCGTGCTGCGGCAGTACCTGGCGCTCGTGCGCGCCACCACGCGCACGAACTTCTGGCGGCGCGACGACCAGGGCCGGCCGCGAACGTTCCTGTCGTTCAAGTTCGATCCGGCAAAGGTGCCCGGCCTGCCCGAGCCGAAGCCGATGTTCGAGATCTTCGTGTATTCCACGCGCTTCGAGGGCGTGCACCTGCGTGGCGGGCCGGTGGCCCGCGGCGGCCTCCGCTGGTCCGACCGGCTGGAGGACTTCCGCACCGAGGTCCTGGGCCTCGTCAAGGCGCAGATCGTGAAGAACACCGTGATCGTCCCCGGAGGCAGCAAGGGCGGCTTCGTGCTGAAGCGCGCACCGTCGCCGGCGGACCGCGAAGCGTTCATGAAGGAGGGCATCGCCTGCTACCAGGACTACCTGCGCGGGCTCCTCGACATCACCGACAACCTCGCCGGCGGCCGGATCGTGCCGCCGCCGCAGGTGAAGCGCTGCGATGCCGACGATCCGTATCTCGTGGTGGCCGCCGACAAGGGCACGGCCACCTTCTCCGACTACGCCAACGGCATCAGCGCCGAGTACGGCTTCTGGCTCGGCGACGCCTTCGCCTCCGGCGGATCGGCCGGGTACGACCACAAGGCGATGGGCATCACCGCGCGCGGCGCGTGGGAATCGGTCAAGCGTCACTTCCGCGAGCTCGGGGTGAACACGCAGGCCACCGACTTCACGGTGGCAGGCATCGGCGACATGTCGGGCGACGTGTTCGGCAACGGCATGCTGCTGTCGCCGCACATCCGCCTGCTCGCGGCCTTCGACCATCGTCACGTCTTTCTCGACCCGGGCGCCGATGCCGCGACGAGCTTCGTCGAGCGCAAGCGCCTGTTCGAGCTGCCGCGCTCGTCGTGGGCCGACTACGACACGAAGCTCATTTCCCCCGGCGGCGGCGTGCATCCGCGCACCGCGAAGTCGATCGCGATCACCGCCGAAGTGAAGGCGGCGCTCGCGATCGCGGCGGATTCGCTCACGCCCGCGGAGCTCGTGAACGCGATCCTGAAGGCGCCGGTCGACCTGATCTACAACGGCGGGATCGGCACCTACGTCAAGGCCTCGACCGAGGCGCATGCGCAGGTAGGCGACCGCGCCAACGACGCGGTGCGCGTGAACGGGGGCGAGCTGCGCTGCAAGGTCTTCGCCGAGGGCGGCAATCTCGGCTGCACCCAGCTCGGGCGCATCGAGTACGCCCGCAACGGCGGACGCATCAACACCGACGCCATCGACAACTCGGCCGGCGTGGACACCTCCGACCACGAGGTCAACATCAAGATCCTGCTGTCGCTGCCGATCGCCGACGGCGAGCTCACGCTGAAACAGCGCAACACGCAGCTCGCCGCGATGACCGACGACGTGGCGTCGCTCGTGCTGCGCGACAACTACTTCCAGACGCAGGTGCTGTCGGTCACCCATCGCATCGCGCCGCAGTTGCTCGATGCCCAGGCGCGCTTCATGCGCTACCTCGAGAAGGAAGGGCGCCTCAACCGCGCGATCGAGTTCCTGCCGTCGGACGACGAGATCGCGGCGCGCCGCCAGGCGGGCGAGGGGCTCGCCACGCCCGAGGCCGCGGTACTGCTCGCGTACGGCAAGATCTGGTTGAGCGACGAGCTCGTCGCCTCGACGCTCCCCGACGATCCCTGGGTCGCCACCGCGCTCCTGCGCTATTTCCCCGCCGCGCTGCGCGAGCGCTACGCCGCGTACATGCAGAAGCACGCGCTGCGGCGCGAGATCATCGCCACGCACGTGCTGAACAGCATGGTCAATCGCGTGGGAAGCACGTTCGTGCACCGCCTCTGCGAGACGACGGGCGCCAAGGCGCACGAGGTGGTGCGCGCGTACCTGCTCGCGCGCGAGATATTCGGGCTCGTCCCGCTGTGGATCGCGATCGAGGCGCTCGACAACGAGGTGGACGACGCCGTGCAGTCCGCGATGCTGATCGATACCAGCGGGCAGCTCGAGCGGGCCACGGTGTGGTTCCTCCGCTCACGCCGCCTCGGCGACGACATGGCGTCGACGATCGCCTACTTCCAGCCGAACGTGGCGGCCCTTTCCACCGCGCTGCCGAGGCTCCTCGCTTCCGCCGGGCAGGAGCGGATCGCCGCCCGGGCGGCCGACCTCACCGGCAAGGGCGTGCCCGTCGACCTCGCGCATCGCGTGGCCGCCTTCGACACCCTGCAGGCAGCGCTCGACGTCGCGGAGGTCGCGGCGGACGCCGGCAAGCCACCGGAGATCGTGGCCGCCGCGTACTTCGGAATCGCCGATCGCCTGGGCCTTTCGTGGCTGTCGGGGAGGGTGGCGGCGCTGCCCGCCGGGGCGCACTGGCGCAGGCTCGCACGCGCCGCGATGCAGGACGACGTGTCGGCACTCGCGCGCAGCGTGACAGCTCGCGTGGTGAACGGGAGCGCCGAGGGCGCGACGGCCTCCGACCTCGTGGCCGGGTGGCGTGACGCGAACCTTCGCGGCCTCGAGCGCGCCGACCAGTTGCTGGCCGAGCTGCGGGCCGTTCCGGAACCCGACGAGGCGATGCTGTCGGTCGCGTTGCGCGAGTTGCGCTCGCTTGCATAGTCCCGCGCGTTCAAGCCCGACGCGCGGGTCACGCGCTCATGACACGCTCATGACACGCGAAGCCGTTGTATCCGTGCGCGCGAGACGGATGATTTCGCGGCCGGTTGTCGGCAGAGTCTGGGCTTTTCCCTGAATTTGCGGTAACGTTGGATCGAATTCGAGCGCGCCGCCTTGCGCAGGGTTGTCAATGCGGCGCGTGATCGTATCGATTGGCTTCGCGTCGGTCACAAGGACCAGGACGCGTGTTGGGAGCAGGACGCCCGGATCCGCGGCGCCCTTCTTGGGACGTACTCCAAGGAACGACAATTCATGTTTGCATCGTCTCTTGCGCGTGCTTGCGCTGCCCTGTCTCGCCCGGCTCACCTGCTGGCGGCCGCGCTGCTCGCCAGTTTCGCCTTCGCGGCCTCGCCGGTGCTGGCGCAGTCCGCCGACCTCGTGGTCAATCAGGCCGACAGTCCCGATCCGGGGCCGGCCGGCGGCGTCTTCACCTACACGATCCGCATCGACAACAACGGACCCGACGCCGCCATCGGCGTCAACTTCACGGACACGCTGCCGCTCGGCTCCACCTTCGTCAGCGCCTCCACCACGCAGGGCTCCTGCGTCACCCCGCCCGTTGGCGGCGTGCTGACCTGCCCCCTCGGCGATATCGCCTACCTCGCCAACGCCACCGTCACGCTGCAGGTGGTGTTGCCCACGGCCGCCGTGTACACCAACACCGCCACCGCCACGTCGTCCACGACGGACCCGAATCTGGACAACAACATCAATATCACCGAGGACACCACCGCGGTGAATGCGTCGGACATGACGCTCGCCATCGTCGATTCGCCCGATCCGGTCGCGGCGGGTGCGAACTACAGCTACACGGTCACGGCGACCAACAACGGGCCGGCGCCGGCCACGTCGCAGACGGTGTCGTTCCCGGTGCCTGCGGGAGCGTGCATTCGCAGCGCCCCCACCGGAGGCGGCTGGAGCTGCACGGCGACGCCTTCGGGGTACCCCCGCTGCAGCGGCACGATCTCCTGCGTGCGCAATACCACCCTCGGTAACGGCGCCAGCGCGCCGGCCATCACCGTCCCGGCGGTGGCCAACGTGGGCGGCTCGATCACCGCCGCGTTCACGGTCAGCTCGCCCCTGCCCGACGGCGATCCGACGGACAACACGGTTACCGCCACCACCACGGTGATCGGCGGCAACTCCGACGTGCAGATGACGAAGACGGCGAGCCCCGCCACCGTCGCCGTCGGCAGCAACGTGACCTACACGCTCACCCCGCGCTTCAACGGCGGCGAGCCGCCGGGCACGCTCGCGCCCAATCTCATTACCGTCACCGATACGCTCGCGGCGGGCCTCACCTTCGTGTCGGCCGCCGGTACCGGCTGGAACTGCACGTTCGCCTCCCCCACCCTGACCTGCACGCGCCCGGGTCCGTATACCGGCGGCAACTTCACCAACATGCCGGTGATCACGCTCGTCGCCACGGTGTCGGCGACCGGGTCCATCAGCAATACCGCCACCATCGCCGCGCCGGAGAGCGATCCGGTGCCCGGCAACAACTCGTCGACCGTCGGCATCACCGGCAGCAACGACGCCGACATGTCGATGGCCAAGACCGGGCCCGGCTTCCCGGTGTTCCCGGGCGATGACTTCAACTTCACGCTCACGCCGCGCAACAACGGGCCGGTGGCGCTGCCCGTCGGGCAAACCGTCACGGTGACGGATGTGATCCCCGCCGGCGTGACGATCCGCAGCGCGCCGACCAGCACTGGCGGTTTCTGGACCTGCGGCGTGACCGGCGCGCCGCCGTACCCGGTGGCGGGACCGCAAACCGTCACCTGCTCGCGCACGCTGACCGCGGCAGTCAACTCCGCTACCAATCTGCCCGCGATCACGATTCCGGTCGAGACCAACAGCATCGGCGCGATCACCAATACCGCCTGCGTGGTGCTCTCCGCTCCCGGCCCCTCCGATCCAAACCCCGCCAACGACTGCAACGCGCCGTTGACCGTGATCACCACCCCGTCCGGCGCGGGTGCCGACCTGCAGGTCGTGTCGAAGACCGCCTCGCCCAACCCGGTGCGCGCCGGTGAGGATCTCACCTACGTGATCACCGTGCAGAACAACGGTCCGGTCGACGCGACGAACGTCATCGTGGCCGACAGCCTCGCGAGCCTCGTCGCCACCGGCAGTCTGCAGTCGGTCACGCCTTCGCAGGGCACCTGCACGCCGCCGGCCCCCGCGAATGGCGCCACGATCAATCTCTCCTGCAATTTGGGCACGCTCGGCAACGGCGCCTCGGCCACGGTCACCGTCGTGGTGCGCCCGCTGGTGGCCACCACGGCGAACCGCACCAACACGGCCACGATCAATTCGCAGGATGTCGCGGATCCCAACCGTGGCAACAACAGCGGACAGGTCACGTCGCAGGTCACCGCGCTCGTCGACATGACGCTCACCAAGGTCGACACGCCCGATCCGGCGCAGGCAGGCACGCCGCTCACGTACGTGCTTACGCCGCGCAACGCCGGCCCGTCGACCGCATCGAGCGTGGTGGTCACCGATCCGCTGCCGGCCAACGTCGCATTCCTCTCGGCCACGCCTTCCGGCAGTGGCGTGTGCACCACCCCCGCGGTCGACGCGATCGGGGGCACCGTGCAATGCACCTGGCCGACGATGGCCACCGGCAACCAGCAGACGGTGCAGGTCGTGGTGCGCCCGCTCACCGGCGCCACGACCGTCCAGAACGTAGCCACGGTCGCGACGACCACCGAAGAGTCGTCGACGACCAACAACAGCGCGACCTCCGACACCACGATCACCGCCGCTGCGGTAGACATCCTCGTCAACAAGGTCGATACCGTGGATCCGGTCGCCGTCGGCCAGACGACGGGGTACGTGGTCACGGTCACCAACAGCGGGCCGTCCTACGCGACCAACGTCACGCTCGTGGATACCTTCCCCGACGGGGGCGCGCCCACGGCGACGTTCAGCTACCAGGGCAACCTCGCCATCTCGCCGGCTGGTGCCGGCACCTGTACGGAACCCGGGCCCAATGCCACGACGGGCACGATTTCCTGTGCGTTCGCGGGCCTCGCGGCCGGCCAGTCGATCGTGGTGACCTACGACATGCGGGCCGAGTCGATCGCCGCCGGCACGTCGGGGACCACGTTCAACCGCGCCGTGGTGGCTGCGGCGGAGCCCGAGACGGAACCTGCCAACAACGAGACGGTACACACCACCACGTCACGGCAGGCAGCGGACCTCGCGATCGTCAAGACCGCGCCCGCCAGCGTGTTGCCCGGCGCGGCGCTCACCTGGAACCTCGAGGTCACCAACAACGGTCCGCGTTCCTCCACCGGCGCGATCGTGAGCGACACCTTGCCCGCCGGCGTGACCTTCGTCAGCGCAAGCCCGGGCTGCGCATTCGCCGCAGGTGTCGTCACTTGCACGCTCGGTACGCTCGCCAACGGCGCCAGCGTCCCGCTGGCGATCAACGTGACGGTGAACCAGCCGTTCAACGGCGCCACGCCGCTCGTGAACTCGGCCTCCGTGGCCACGGTGAACGAGATCGACATCGTCCCCGGCAACAACACGTCCACGGCCACCACCGACGTGACGCCGCAGGCCGATCTCGCCGTCACCAAGATCGTCGACAACGGCGCGCCGTCGGTGGGCGCGAACGTCACCTTCACGATCACCGCGCAGAACCTCGGCCCCAACACCGCCGTGGCGGCGCAGGTCGTCGACGTGCTCCCGGCCGGGTACTCGCTGGTGAGCGCCACGCCGTCCACCGGCACCTACAACCAGGGCACCGGGGTGTGGACGCTGGGCAACTTCGTCAGCGGCGCCACCGCCACGCTCGCCATCGTCGCGACCGTGCAGCCCAGCGGGCCCTATCTCAATACCGCGACCATCAGTTCGTCGACGCAGGATCCGAATCCGGGCAACAACACGTCGAGCGCCAGCACGGCGCCGGCCGTGGCGTCGAGCCTCGCCGTCGTCAAGACCGACAACAGCACCACCTACGTCCCGGGCGGCACCGGCACCTACGTCGTCACCGTGACCAATGGCGGGCCCTCGGCCGCGAGCAGCGTCACCGTCAGCGATGCGCTGCCGGCGGGCGTGACGCTCGATGGCACCGTCACCTGCGTCGCCAACGGCACCGCGAGTTGCGGCAGCGTGACCGGCACCGCCGGGCAGACGTCGTTCGGCACCACCGGCGCCTCGATCGCCGCGGGTGCGGGCCACTCGATCGTTTTCACCGCCCCCGTGGCTTACGCCTCGTCGCTCACCGCCAATCCGCTGACCAACACGGCCAACGCCACCGCGCCGTCGAGTCCGCCGGCGTCCGGCACCGACAGCAGCACGCCGGTGCCGCAGGTCAACCTTGCGGTGACGAAGACCGACGGCAGCGCCACCTACACGCCGGGCGGCACCGCCACCTACACGGTGACGGTGCGCAACACCGGGCCGTCGAACGCGACCGCCGTATCGGTGACCGACGCGCTCCCGGCCGGTGTGACGCTCACCGCCAACGCGACCTGCGCCGCCACCGGCGTTGCCACCTGCGGCACGGTGACGGGCAGCACTGGCCAGTCGGCCTTCGGCACCACCGGGGCAACACTCGGTGCCGCTGCCGGCGACTCGCTCGTGTTCACCGTTCCGGTGGCATTCGCGCCCGGCATGACGACGAGCCCGCTCGTCAACACCTCGACGGCCACCGACGTGCCCACAGGCGCCACGGCGAGCGGCATCGATTCGAACACGCTCGCGCCGCAGGTGACGCTCGCGGTGACCAAGACCGACGGCAGCGCCACCTACACCCCCGGCGGCACGGGCACCTACGTGATCACGGTCACGAACACGGGCCTGTCCTCGGCCAACAGCGTCACCCTCACCGACGCGCTCCCTGCCGGCGTGACGCTCACGGCCACCGTGACCTGCGCGGCATCGGGTAGCTCGACCTGCGGCACGGTGACCGGTGCGGCGGGCGAGACCAGCCTCGGCACCACCGGTGCGGTCGTCGCGCCGGGCGCAGGCAATGCGCTCGTCTTCACGGCGCCGGTGGCGTTCGCGGCGGACCTCGCCACTGATCCGCTGGTGAATTCGGCCACGGCCACCGACGGGCCGAGCGGCGCCACCGGCACCGGCACGGACAGCAATGGACGCGCTCCCAGGGTGTCGCTCGCCGTCGTCAAGACCGACAACAGTCCGACCTACGTGCCGGGCGGCACCGCCACCTACGTGATCACGGTGACCAACACCGGGACGTCCGATGCGCTCGACGTCACGGTTCACGACGCGCTTCCCTCCGGCGTCACCCTCACCGGCACGGTGACCTGCGCTGCCAACGGCGTCGCGCTGTGCGGCACGGTCACCGGCGTGGCGGGCCAGGTCGTGCTCGGCACCACGGGAGCGGCGATCGCCGCAGGCGCCGGGAACTCGCTCGTGCTGAGCGCACCCGTGGCCTTCGCAACGGATCTCACGAGCAATCCGCTGATGAATACCGCCACGGCCACCGACATCGCATCGGGTGCCACGGCGGCCGGCAGCGACAGCAACACGCTGGCGCGCAACGTGTCGCTTTCCATCACCAAGACCGACGGCCAGGTCACGTACACCCCGGGCACCACCGGGACGTACACGATCGTGGTGAGCAACACGGGCGTGACCGATGCCCTCACCGTGGCTGTCAGCGACACGCTGCCGGCAGGGGTGACCATCGCCGCACCGGTGACCTGCACGTCCGCCGGCACTGCGAACTGCGGTACGGCGGTGGGCGGCGCGGTGGGCTCGAGCTCGTTCGGGACCACCGGATCGATCATTCCCGCCGGCGTGGCGAATACGCTGACCTTCACCGTTCCGGTAGCCTTCGCCGCGGGCATGACCACCGATCCGCTGGTGAACACGGTGCACGTGACCGACGTGACCTCGGGGGCGAGCAGCAGCGCCTCCGACAGCAATGCACTGGCGACCACGTCGATATCGCTGGCCAAGACCATCGCGCCGTCGACCATCGCCGCCGGCGGCACCGCCGTCCTCACGCTCACGCTCGGCAATCCGAATGCGGCGCCGGCGACGCTCGCCGCAGCTTTCGTCGATGCGATGCCGGCGGGCGTGACCACCACGTCCGGCAATACGGGCAACTGCACCGACGTGACGGTGGGTCCCGCCAGCGTGACCAAGGCCGCGGGCTCGCAGGTGCCGGCGGGTGGATGCACGATCGTGGTGACGATCACGTCGTCCACGCCGGGCACGGTGGTCAACACCACCGGGCCGCTCGAGACGTCGCTCGGTACCGCGCCGCCGGCGAGCGCGCCCCTCACCGTGACCGGCGGTTCCGTCCCGCAGGCGGACCTCTCGGTGGTCAAGACCGCGGGCGCATCCTCGGTGCTGCCGGGTGGAACGATCACGTACACCATCGTCGCCAGCAACGCCGGACCTTCCGCGGTCACCGGAGCGATCGTGACCGATACCTTCGCGGCCACGCTCGGCAACGTCACCTGGACCTGCGTGGCATCGGCCGGCGCGAGCTGTCCTGCGTCCGGCGCCGGCAACATCAACGCCGCGGTGAACCTGCCGGTGGGCGGTACCGCCACCTTCACGGTCACGGCCACCGTGTCGGGTTCCGCGACGGGAACGTTGTCGAACACTGCCACGATCACGCCGCCGCCGGGCGTCGTCGACCCCGACCCGTCGGACGATACGTCGACGGTCGTGGTGCCGGTCGGCGGGACGCCCGTCGTCGACCTTCGCATCGTGAAGACCGCGGACGGCCCCTTCACCGCGGGCCAGGTCGGCGCCACCTACACGATCGTCGTCACCAACACCGGCAACACGCCCACCACCGGTGTGGTCACCGTCACCGACACGGTGCCTGCCGGCCTCACGGCCACCGGCATCGGCGGCAGCGGGTGGACGTGCGTTCAGGCCGCGGGACCCTGCACCCGCAGCGACCCGCTGGCACCCGGCGCGAGCTATCCGCCCATCACGCTGACGGTCAACGTCTCCGACTCGCCACCGTCGAGCGTGACCAACGTGGCCCACGTCACCGGCGGGGGCGACACGGGCGATGATTCGTCGACGGTGATCACTCCGATCCGGCCGCGTCCGCCGGATCCGGGTCCGAGCCAGCCCATTCCGGTCGATTCGCCTCTCGCACTGCTGCTCGCCGCGCTCCTGCTGGCGGCGGCGGGCGGGTGGAGGCTGCGGAAACTGCGCGGCGGGTGGTAGCGGGAGCGATCTCGCGGGGACGGGCAAGACTCGTCCCCGCGAGCGGTTACGAAGGCAAGGCGCATCCTGGCGCCGCTGCGGAATGTGCCGCTCGAAGGCCCGATGCCGCCCGAAGGGCTCAAGAAAAAGGCCGGGCATCGCCCGGCCTTCTTGACCGAAACGGGCCGATCAGCCCGCCTGGATGTTGCTGGCCTGCTTGCCCTTGGGGCCTTGCGTGACTTCGAAGGAGACCTTCTGGCCTTCCTTCAGAGTCTTGAAGCCAGGCATGTTGATTGCGGAGAAGTGCGCGAAGAGATCCTCGCCTCCGCCGTCGGGCGTGATGAAGCCGAAGCCCTTCGCATCGTTGAACCACTTCACGGTACCAGTTGCCATTTCCGAATTTCCTCAAGATAAGTGATCGGCGGGCGGACGCCCGCCCCATGTTTCATTCTCAAGGACAGAAAAGTACGGAACCGCAATCACAAACGGCGCGGCGTTGCCGCGCCGTAGACCGGGCTGGGGCGTGCTTAAAGTACTTGAAACAAAACACCTTGGGAGCATACGCGAACGCCGGGCGTTTGGGAATACCCCGGCGGTCGGGCAAACTGCCCCACTGATCGACAGCCTTCCCCGACGGTAGGTTCCCGGCCGATGGGGTACCCTTGCGACCCTGCGCGGCGCGATCACGCGCTGCCCCGCAAACTTTCCCGGGAAAACCTCTCATGCCCCGCATCCTCTACGCCGACAACGACTACGCAAGCATAGAACTCGAGCGCGCGCTGTTCGGGGCGGCAGGCGTCGAACTGGTGGCCGCACAATGCAAGACCGAGGACGACGTGATCCGGGAGGGCCGCGGCTGCTGCGCGATCCTGCTGCAGTACGCGCCCATCACCGGCGGGGTGATCGCTGCCCTGCCCGAGGTCGGCATCGTGAGCCGGATCGGCGCCGGCTACGACACCGTGGATACCGAGGCCTGCGAGAAGGCCGGCGTCTGGGTCGGCAATTCGCCGGACTACGGCGTGGGCGAGGTCGCCACGCATGCGCTGGCGCTCGGACTCGCGGGGATCCGCAACATCGTCGCCTATCACCGCGACGTGCACGCCGGCACATGGAACTTCATGTCGTCGGGCGCCCTGCGACGGCCGGCATCGATGACCGTGGGCATCGTGGGGCTGGGCCGCATTGGCAAGCGCATGGCGCACATCGCACGCGACACGTTCCGGCGCGTGGTGGCGTACGACCCGTATCTCATCGACGGCGACTTTCCCGCCTATGTCGAGCGCGTGCACTCTCTCGCCGATCTTGCGCGCGAGGCCGATCTCGTGTCGGTGCATACCCCGCTCACGCAGGAGACGCGCGGGATGCTCGACGCCCGGTTCTTCGGGGCGATGAAGCGCGGCACCTACTTCGTGAACACGGCGCGGGGCGCCATCGTGAACATCCCCGACCTCGTGGCGGCTCTCGACGCCGGGACCGTGGCGGTGGCGGGTCTCGACGTGCTGCCGCAGGAGCCCGTGTCGCCGGACTCGCCGCTCTTCGCGCATCCGCGCGTGATCCTCACCCCGCACTCCGCCTTCTACTCGGTGGAGGCCGAGAAGGAACTCCGGCGCAAGGCCGCGCAGAACATCGTGACCTGGCTTGGAACGGGGCGTCCGGATTACGTGGTGGTGCGCGGCACGCGCAAGCCAGCCGGTTGAAGCGGCGCACGGGCGCCCCAACCCTCACGGGGTAGAATCACGGTCACGTTGTTTCGAGCAGGAGCGATGCCATGAGCGTCCAGGACACCATCCGCGAGCAGGTCACGCAGCACCCCGTCGTCCTCTACATGAAGGGCACGCCCCAGTTCCCGCAGTGCGGTTTCTCCGCCACCGTGGCCGAGATCCTCAGGCGGTGCGGTCTGGACGAGTATTACTCGGTCAACGTGCTGGCCGACGACGAGATTCGCCAGGGCATCAAGGACTACGCAAACTGGCCCACCATTCCGCAGCTTTACGTGAATGGCGAGTTCGTCGGGGGGTGCGACATCGTGCGTGAGATGTACTCCAACGGGGAGTTGCAAAAGCTGCTGGGGCCGCAGACCGCGTAGCGCCGGGCGCATTCCGAACCTTGCAGAGGGCCGCCGCGCGCGGCCCTTTTGTTGGGGGCGCCCCGTTGCGCGGCCCTTTTGCTGGGGAGGGCGCCCCGATGCGTAGCCCCCTCCCACCGGTCGCCGGCGTGGTGTCTATCCCCTTGAATCAACTGTGGTTTACCCGGCGCCGGCATCCGCGAGAGGGTCTGGTACGGCTGTTGCTTCATGCCTCCCGGAACATTCGAAGCGCGCTGGCGACCCGCCCCGTGCCGATCGATCAACCAGAAGGGGAAATCCATGAGGCAACGTTTTCACGCTTCCACGCTCGCCCTGGCGCTCGCCGGCGCGATGCTCTTCCCGGCGGGCGCCGCACAGGCCGCTACCGCCGGTCCCGCCAGCTTTACCGTCTCCGCCACGATCGCCAACTTCTGCGCGATCTCGGCGGCGAACGTCGCGTTCGGCGCCGTCAATGCCGGCGCGGCCGCCACGAACACGGCGAGCAGCGTCACGCTCACGTGCAACAAGGGCGCGACCGTCTCGTCGGTCGCCCTGAACGATGGCTCGAACTTCAGCACCACGAAGCGAATGACCAACGGCACCGATTTCCTGAGCTACCGCATCGATGTGCCGACCGGCGCCTCCTTCCAGACGTGTCCCAGTGCCGGCGCCGGACCTGAGTGGAATGCGACCAACACGATCGTCGCGACGCCGCTTTTCGTGACCACCGGTGGCGCCAAGCTGATCACGCTGTGCGCATCGATTCCAGCGGGCCAGTATCCATCGGCTGGCGCGTATTCGGACACCGTTCAGGTCACCGCGACCTACAACTGACGGGTCGCGGCGGATGCCGGCCGCCCCGGGGGCTGCCGGCGAATCGCATGCCTGGGTCGTCGCGTGCGTCCCGCGAGCGCTCCGGCGCTTCCGTGCGCGCCCGCACTTGACGCAAGCGCAGGCAACCCCGCGTTGCCACGCCCGCCGTCCGCCACCACCCGCCACACCGCGCAGGAGAATCCATGTCGACGATTGCCCGCACCGGACTGTCCGCTGCGCTGTGGGCTACCTGCTGTGCGTTCGCCTCCGTAGCCTTCGCGGGGACGTTCGGCTTGAGCCCGATGCGCGTGGAGCTTTCCGGCGCGGCGCCGACGGCGGTCGTCACCGTCGACAACAGCGGTGACGCGCCCGTGACGATCCAGGTGCAGGCGCGCGACTGGACGCAGCGCGACGGGACCGACGTCTACGACGAAACGCGCCGCTTCATCGTGAGCCCGCCCATCTTCACGATCCCGCCGGGGAAGCGGCAGATCGTGCGCGTGGCGCTGCGCGGCGAACCGCCGAAGGGGAACGAGGGCGCCCATCGGCTCATCTTCCGCGAGGTGCCGCTCACGCAGGAAGCGTCCGGCGGCGTGGCGTTTCGCATCGCGGTCGGCATGAACATACCGCTCTTCGTTGCGCCGTCGACCGGTCCGGCGACCCCGGTGCCGGCATACAGCGTGGAGACGGGTCCGGATGGGGCGATGCGCATCAGGATCGCCAATGACGGCAACGGTCACCTGCGCCTCGCGAACCTCACCGTGGCGCAAGGCGGCGAAGCGCTCGCGACCAGGGAAGTGCTGGTGGTGCTCCCCGGCGCGTTCGCCATCGTCGAACTGCCGAAGGATCGTGTCGTGCCGGACCGGCCGCTGCAGGTCCGCGCGCAGAGCAGGGGGGGTGCGGTTGACCTTTCACTCGTCGCTGCGCGTCCTTGAGAGCGTCGTCGCGGCGTGGCTGCTCGGCGCAATGGCGGGACCATCGTTCGCCAACGTGCCGGTCGTTCCGGACGATCTCCTGGCGGACGCTCGCGCGGCTGCCGACCGGATCGCGGTGATGACGGTCACGGTCAACGGCGAGCCGATCGGGGGGACGTCGTTCGTGATCCAGGCGCGGCCGCGCCTGCTGCTCGACCGGGACACGGTCGCGCGCGCGCAGCTTGCGCGCAGCGGCTTGCCGGAGACGCGGATCGACGGCACGGCCTTCATCGACATCACGTCCTGGCCCGGCCTTCGCTGGTCGGTGGCGGAGGCGGAGCAACGGCTCGACATCGTCGTCGATGCGGCGCTGCTTCCCAAGTCGCAACTTCGCTTCGGATCGACGCCGCCACAGCTGCCGCAAACGCCGCCGTGGGGCGGATTCCTCAACTATTCGGTGTTCGGCTACACCGGCGCCGACAGCACGTTCCTGCAAAGCGATTCGACGTACGTCACCGGCGCCTTCGAAACGGTCGTGTTCGGCCCTTACGGCACGGGCGCGGCCACCTTCGTGGCCAATCCCAGGAGCGGGTATCCCGGCGCATCCAGCGGCGCGTTGCTGCTCGAAGCGAACTGGCGCTGGGACGACCCGGAGAAGCTCACCACCGTGGTCGCCGGCGATGCGATCACCGCGCCCGGCTGGTGGGGACGGGCGGTGCGTTTCGGCGGCGTGCAGGTCAGCTCGAACTTCGCGCTGCAGCCGGGCTTCGTGACGTATCCGCTGCTCAGCGTGTCCGGGGTGTCGTCGGTGCCCACGGCAGCCGAGATCTTCTCCAACAACGTGCGCCTGGGCGAGCAGAACGTTCCCGCCGGTCCCTTCTCGATCACCAACCTGCCGGCGCTGAATGGCGCCGGCGAACTGCAAGTGGTGGTGCGCAATGCGCTCGGACAGGAGACGGTCATTTCGCAGCCGTTCTACGTCACGAGCCAGCTCCTGAAGCCGGGGCTTTCCGAGTTTTCGTACAGCCTGGGATCGCTGCGCTACAACTACGGCATCGAGAACGTGGACTATCGCGGCTACATCGGCTCCGCCTTCTACCGCTACGGCGTCAACGATGCGCTGACGGTACAGGGTCGGGCGGAGGCGAGCGATACGGTGCGCGGCATCGGCGTGGGCGCGGACTATGTCGTGGGGCTCTTCGGCGTGCTTTCGGCAGGGGTCGCGGCGAGCAACGCCTCCGGGGACGGCGTGGGGACGCCCGACGGCGCGAGCGGCAGCGGGGCGCGCGTCTACGCCGGATTCAGCCGTCAGACGCTGGGCGTGAGCTTCGGCGTGCAGTCGTCCTGGGCAACGCCCGACTACCGCGAGGTCGGCGACACGCCGCTGCTCGAGGCCCGCGTGTCGCGGGCGGCGCTGAACTTCGCCCTGCCCGGCAGGGCGGGCTCGCTCGCCTTCGCATGGAGTGGCACGCGATACGTCGACAACGGGCCGCCCGATCCCACCGGTTACGACCGCTCGGGGGTGCTCAACACCTACAGTGCGTCGTATTCGCTGAGCCTCGGCCACCTGGGCTTCGTGGCCGTGTCGGCATCGCGGACGACCGGGCTCGCATCCTCCACGCAGGTGATGGCGCTCTACACGCTGCCGTTCGGCACCAGCACGGGCCCGGCCGACACGAGCTTCACCCTTGGCGTGCAGCGTGCCAGATCCGGCAACGACGAGTCCACGTTCGGCACGCTCGACATCCAGCGTCCGCTGCCCGTGGGCAAGGGCTATGGCTACTACGCCCACCTGCAGACCAACGACGTGTACAACGCCGGGGTCTCGTACTACGGCAACTACGCGCGCTATGCGCTCGAGGCGTCGGCCGTGCCCGGTGCGAACGCCGTGCGTGCCTCCGTCGCGGGTGGCGCCGGCATCGTCGGGGGCCATCCGTTCGTGGCGCCGCCGATCGAGCAGAGCTTTGCCGTCGTCGAGGTGGGCGAACTGCGTGGCGTGCGCGTGCTGCAGGAGAACCAGGATGCGGGAACGACGGGTGCCGATGGCTCGCTCGTACTGCCGCGCCTACCCTCGTACACGCCGGTGAACGTGGCGATCGATCCGCTGACGGTTCCGATCGACGTGACGCTCGGCACCACGCAGCAACGCGTCGTGACCCTCGGCCGCACCGGCATTCTCGTGCGCTTCGACGCGCGCCGGGAGCGCAATGCGCTGGTCCGCCTCGTGCAAGCCGATGGCACGCCGGTGCCGGCGGGCGCGGTGGCGCGCATTCCCGGGCGTACCGACAGCTTCCCGGTGGCGATGGGCGGCGAGGTGTACCTTTCGAACCTCGACGAGAGGCAGGAGATCGTGGTGATGTATCGTGGGCGAAGCTGTCGCGTCCCCATCGAGATCGAAGCCGGCGCCGGCGCGGTGGCCGATCTCGGTCCCTTCGTGTGCGCCCTGGCCGAGGGAGCGCGAGGCTCACCATGACGAACGGGATTCACCATGAGTGGACGGGATTCATCATGAGTGGACGGGCTTCATCATGAGTGGACGGGCTTCACCGTGAATGGATGCAGCTCACCGGAATGGACGCAGCTCACCGTGACGCACGTCGGTGCTGCGGTCGTTGCCCTCGCGTGCCGCGCGTTTGCCCTGGCGGCAGCGCTGGTGCCCGTGGCCGCGCTGGCCACGACCTGCACGATCGGCGCCGGCAACCTGAGCTTCGGCAGCTACACGGGCGTGCAGACGTCGTCGTCGTCGACGCTCACCGTGACCTGCACGATAGGCGGGACGTTGATCGATACGATTCCCTTCACCGCCACCCTGTCGACCGGCGCGGGAACGTACGCGCAGCGAATCCTCACCAACCTGTCGGTGCCGGCCGACACGCTGCCGTACAACCTCTATCTCAATACCGTCCCTGGCGTGCTCAATACCAGCGTGTGGGGCGACGGCACCTCCGGCACGATCGTGGCGAGCGGGTCGATGCAGCTCGTCATCATCGTGCGGCCGACGCGCAGCGTCTCGTTCACGATCGCGGGCGCCATCGCTCCGGTGTCCGCGCTTCCGTCGGCAGGGCTCTACACCGACGTGATCTCGGCGATGGCGACGTACAACTGACGCATCGCCCCGCGAGGACGCCGCGCGCCCTACGTCCGCGTGCGCGCCGCCCGCTTCACGTCGGGCACGCGGCGCAGCGCCCTCAGCACCTGCGCGAGGTGACGCCGGTCGCGCACCTGCACGCCGAAGAACATCGCGACGACCTCGTCGCCATCGGGGCGCTCCATCGACACGGTGTCGATGTTGCCGTCGGCATCGCCGATCGCGGTGGCGAGCTCGGCCAGGAGGCCGCGGCGGTCCGCCACGAGGAGGCGGATGCCCGTTTCGAACACGCCCTGCACGTCGGGCGCCCACTCGACGTCGACGAGCTCGCCCGGCTCCACGCGCTGCTTCTTGAGCGTGACGCAATCGCGCGTATGGACGACCAGGCCCTGTCCGCGGCGAAACTGGCCGATGATGGCGTCGCCGGGAATCGGACGGCAGCACTTCGCGTACTGGATCGCCACGCCCTCCACGCCGCGCAGCGTGAGCGCACCGAGCTTGCCCGGCATGGGCGCTTGTGCGGGCGCGGAATCGTCGACCTTCCCGGGCACCTTGGTGAGCGCCTGCGCCACCACGAACGACAGGCGCTTGCCGACGCCGATGTCGGCGAGGATGTCGAGCTGGCTCTTGGCGCCGTATTCCTTCGCAAGCGCCTCCCAGCGATCCCAGGAGATCGCGTCAGGCTCGACCTTGAGCGTCGCGAGCGCCTGGCCCAGGAGCCGCTCGCCCAGGGCCGCCGATTCCTTCTGCTGCATGCCCTTGAGGTAGTGACGGATGCGCGATCGCGCCTTGCCGGTGGCCACGAACGACAGCCACGACGGGTTCGGTCGCGCCGTGGGCGAGGTGAGGATCTCCACGTGGTCGCCGTTCTTGAGCTCGGTGCGCAGCGGCAGGAGGTCGTAGTTGATGCGTGCCGCCACGCAGTGGTGGCCGATGTCGGTGTGCACGCCGTAGGCGAAGTCGACCGCGGTGGCGCCGCGCGGCAGCGCCATGATCTTGCCCTTGGGCGTGAAGACGTAGATCTCGTCCGGGAAGAGGTCGCCCTTGATGTGCTCGAGGAATTCCTTCGAGTCGTTGGTGTCGGACTGGATCTCGAGCAGGCTCTGCAGCCAGCGTGACGTCTCGCGCTGCGCTTCGGCAAGGTCGAGTTCGCCACCGGCCTTGTAGAGCCAGTGCGCGGCCACGCCGGCTTCCGCCACGCGGTGCATGTCGTGGGTGCGGATCTGCGCCTCGAGGGGCGTGCCGAAGGGCCCGAACAGCGTGGTGTGCAGCGACTGGTAGCCGTTGGCCTTGGGAATGGCGACGTAATCCTTGAACTTGCCCGGGATCGGCTTGTAGAGTTCGTGCAGCACGCCCAGGGCCGCGTAGCAGTTGGTCTTGTCGGCCACGAGCACGCGCACGCCGTAGATGTCGAAGACCTGCGCGAAGGTGTAGCGCTTCTCGCGCATCTTCTTGTACACGGAGTAGATCGATTTCTCGCGCCCGGTGACGACCGCGAGCACGTTCTCCTCCGCAAGGCCCTCGCGGATCACGTCGAGCAGGCGGTTCATCACTTCGCGGCGGTTGCCGCGCGCCGCCTTGATCGACGAGGCGAGGATCCGGTAGCGCATCGGATACAGGTGCTTGAACGACAGGTCCTGCAGCTCGAGGTAGAGCGAGTTCAGGCCCAGCCGGTTAGCGATCGGCGCATAGATGTCGAGCGTCTCCCTGGCGATGCGCTTGCGCTGCGCCGGCGCCATCGCGTCGAGCGTGCGCATGTTGTGGAGACGGTCGGCGAGCTTGATGAGGATGACACGCACGTCGCGCGCCATCGCGAGCAGCATCTTGCGGAAGCTCTCGGCCTGGACCTCTTCCCTGCTCGTGAACTCGATCTGGTCGAGCTTGGACACGCCGTCGACCATGTCGGCGACCGGCTTGCCGAAGCTCTTCTCGAGCTCCGTCTTGGTGACCGAGGTATCCTCCATCACGTCGTGGAGGAGGGCGGCGGCCAACCCCTGCGCATCGAGCCGCCACTGCGACAGGATGGAAGCGACCGCGAGCGGGTGCGTGATGTACGGCTCGCCCGACTTGCGAAACTGTCCGCGGTGCGCGGATTCGGAGAACTCGAACGCGCGGTTGACGAGCGCGACGTCCGGGGCCGGCAGGTAGTGGCCCAGATGCTTGGTGAACTCCGCGATCTCGGACATGCCCTTTTACATGCGTCCGGGATCGCGACGGATCAAACGCCCGTGGTCGGCAGCGTCGGCCCTGTCTTGGTGAGCATTTCGATGCCGATCTTGCCGGCCGCCATCTCCCGCAGGGCGATCACGGTAGGCTTGTCGCGATCGGCGTCGACCATGGGCGACGAGCCGGCCGTGATCTGGCGCGCGCGGTTGGTGGCGGCGAGCGTCAGCTCGAAGCGGTTGGGGATGCGGGCGAGGCAATCTTCGATCGTGATGCGGGCCATGGGCGCTCCGTTGAGTTATGAGTGCAAGAGATCGGCGATCAGTGCAGCGTGCCGCACCTGCTGCCTCGGGGCCGCCAGCCGGGCGGCCCGGACGATCACCGAAAGATCGTCGACAGCTCTCGCAAAGTCCTGATTCATAATAACATAATCGAACTCGCCGCAGTGCCGCATCTCCTCGCGGGCCGCCTCCATGCGCCGCGCGATGACCTCCGGCGCATCCTGCCCCCGCTTGTGCAGGCGCTCGCCGAGCGACGCCACCGAGGGCGGGAGGATGAAGATCAGCACCGAGTCCGGAATGAGCTTGCGCACTTGGCGCGCCCCCTGCCAGTCGATCTCCAGCAGCACGTCGTGCCCGGCCTGGACCTCGGAGGCGAGCCAGGTCGATGACGTGGCATACCAGTTGCCATGGACGTGCGCGTGCTCCAGGAACTCGCCGCGATCCTTGAGCGTCATGAACGTGGGCTCGTCCACGAAGTGATAGTCCACCCCGTCGCGCTCGCCCGTGCGGGGCGCACGCGTGGTGTACGACACCGACAGCCGCATGCCGGGCTCGCGTTCGAGCAGCGCCTTGACGAGGCTGGTCTTGCCGCCGCCGGAGGGCGCGGCGAGCACGAACAGGCACCCGGATGCCGGCGGGGCCCGGGTGGCGATGACGGTGGGTGTGGTCATGTCCTTCGCTTCAGCGCTGGGCAATGGCGCGCAGCTTCGCCACCGCCTTGCCCTTGTCGTCGTCGAGGGTGAGGGCATCGCCGGCGATGCGGTAGCGCGCCACGGTCTCGAGCGTCTTGAGGAACGACGCCTCCTGTTCCATGCCCTCGGGACACATCATCATCGTGCTCGCCATCTGCGTGAAGCGCAGGCGATCGCCTTCGAGCGTGAATCCGCCCATGATGTTGTTGCACCCGCCGCTGCCATGGACGCGGTACTCGCTGGCGTCGAGGACGAAGTGCGGCTCGCGCTGGTCCTTGACGGCCCTGACCGGCTTGCCGCGCAGCGCGACGAGCTTCCAGTAGGTGCCGCGCAGCGTCGTCGGTGCCTTGGCGGCAGGGGGAGACTTGACGCGCACCATGCGCAGGTCGAGGGACTTGCCGCTGTCGAAGGCGGGAGCATGGCGGTCGGTGGTGAAGAGGAGGCGGCCGTCGTGGCGCACCGCGGCGCGCAGGTTGTAGCGGTGGCCGGTCACGACAGCGGCATCGTCGTAGCCGATCGTGAACGGGAAGGGCGGCATGCCGGCCGCTACCGGGCCGTAGCGGCCGAGCACGGTGGCGGGAGCGCCGGCGAGGGAGACGTCCTCGAGGATCGCCTCGAACGTCGCGCCGGGCGGCAGCGCCATGCGCTCGCGATAGCTGGCGGCGCCGGTGAGGGTGCCGGCGTGGGCGAGGGGAAGGCTCGCCACGGCGACCAGAACAAGGGCGCGGCGAGCCAGAGACGGGGTGCGGACGTGGGTCATCGATGCAGGGGGCGTCTGGGACGCGCGCGACATGGCAGCGCGGCGGCAGCGCGCGCAGCTCATCCGTCGGCCACCGCCTCCGCAGGCAAGTTTAGCAGCGGCGCCCGACGCGGCCTCTCCGGTCGTGACCGGTTCAGCGGGAACGCCTCGTCCTCGTCGCGGCGGATGCCGCCGCTGCCAGCTCCTTGTTGCTGAGCACGTAGGTCGGCGTGTCCAGCAGCCGCTCGATCGCCAGGTCGATGAAGGCGCGCACGCGCCGCGGCTGCGCGGCACGGCTGCCGTAGTACAGGTGCACGCCGATGTGGCTGCTCATGTGCTGGAGCAACAGCGGCACCAGCGCACCGCTGCGGATGTGCGCCGCCGCCGAAAGGTTGGCGACCTGACCGATCACCTGCCCTGCCAGCACCGCCTGCACCTCCAGCTCGGTGTCGTTGGTCGAAAGCGCCGGTGCGACGTGGCGGTGCACCACTTCACCGTCGATGTTCAGGTACCAGGCCAGGATCTGGCCGGTGGCCGGGTGGCGAAACGCGCTGCAGCGGTGCGCCGCCAGTTCGTCCAGCGACTTCGGCGCACCGTGCCGCCGCAGGTAGGACGGCGCGGCACAGATCACGAGCTGCACGGGGAACAGCCGTCGGGCGATCACGCCTTCGTCGGGTGACACACCGATCCGAAAGCCCGCGTCGACGCGATCGAGCACCCAGTTGCTCTTGCCGTCGTCGAGCTGGATGTCGGGATGCACGTCAGGGTAGGCGCGGCAGAACTCGGCGACCACCGGCATCAGGATCGGCGAGAACGACGACCTCGGCCCGACGATGCGGAGCGGGCCCGCGATCTCGTCCTTCGACTCGCGCGCCCGGCTCAGCGCCCGCTCCAACGCCGCCAGCGCCGGCTGCGTCGTCTCCAGGAAGCGCTGGCCTTCCTCGGTAAGCGCGAGGCTGCGCGTCGTCCGGTGCAGCAGGCGTACGCCCAGATGCGCCTCGAGTTGCGCCAGCGCCTGGCTGGCCGCCTGCGGGGTCACGCCCTGGGCGAGGGCGGCGCGGCGGATGCTGCCCAGCTCGACGGCCTTGCCGAAGGTGGCGATCGCTCGCAGCTCGTTGATCGGCATGGGTTCGGTCCTTTCACGGCGTCCTGGCGTTCACGGCGTTGCGCCGTCGCGCCAGTATCAATCACAGGTTGATGGTGGCGCAAGTCCGGGTGTACTAGTGCATTGAGAGCCGGCGGCCTACTGTGATCGTTGCGCAACCAGAGGAGTGGACCATGCAACAACGTGAACCGGCTCCCGGCCACCGCGCCGGCGTGGCCGAGGAAGACGGCAACGAACACGACCGGCGACGAGTGCGGGACCACGCAGCGGTCGATCGCCGCCGGATCCTCTTCGGCACGTTGCGCGCGATGGCCGCCGTGCCGCTCATGGTCGGCATGCAGGGCCTCGCATCGGCGCAGTCCGCCACGCCGGCCATCACCACCAGCCGGGAGCGACCGCCGCGACGCCGGCTCGGCCCCCTCGCGGTCTCGCCCATCGGGCTGGGCTGCATGGCGATGGCGCCGGGCTTCTACAACCCCGCGCCCGAACGCGCCGCGATGGTTCGCCTCATCCGCGACGCGCACGGGATGGGCGTCACCTTCTTCGACACGGCCGAGGTCTACGGCCCCTTCATCAGCGAAGAGATCGTCGGCGAGGCGCTGCAACCGATCCGCAATGAGGTGGTCCTGGCCACGAAGTTCGGCTTCGGCTACAACGGCTCGTCGATCACCGGCCGCAACAGCCGGCCCGCCCACATCAAGGTGCGGATCGAAGGCAGCCTGAAGCGGCTGCGCACCGACCGCATCGACCTGCTCTACCTGCACCGGATGGACCCGAACGTGCCGATCGCCGACATCGCCGGGGCGGTGGGCGACCTGATCTCGCAGGGCAAGGTGCGCGCCTTCGGCGTGTCCGAAGTGAGCCCCGAAACGTTGCGCGGTGCGCACGCGGTGACGCCGGTGGCCGCGGTGCAGAGCGAATACTCGATGCTCGAACGCCTGCCCGAAGTCGCCATGCTGGACACTTGCGCCGAGCTCGGCATTGGCTTCGTGCCCTGGGGGCCGACGATGCGCGGACTGCTGGCCGACGGCTTCAACGAATACAGTCGCTTTGCCAGCCAGGATCGCCGCGCCAGTGTGCCGTTCCTTGCGCCCGAGGCGCTGGTAACGAACATGAAGATCGTGGCGCTGGCCCGCGACTGGGCGCAGCGCAAGGACGCGACGCCGGTGCAGGTCGCGCTGGCATGGCTGCTGGCGCAGCGGGACTTCATCGTGCCGATCCCCGGGACCACGAAATGGCCGCATCTGCACGAGAACATGGGCGCGTTGAATGTCCGCTTCACGGCCGACGAGCTGGCTGAATTCCGCACCGCCCTTGCTGCGTTGCCGGTCGTGGGCAACCGGCCCGCCGGCAAGGCGCAGGAAGACGAATGACGGGAGCAACGAGCACGTTCCCGACGCCCCGGTTCTTGCCATCGTCGTTGCGCTGAGCCCGGTGTGGCCGCTCCCGCGGGAGCACGCATGAAAACGTCGATCACGGCGCCGGATTCTTCCCATCCCGCAGAAGCAGGAGTTGGACCATGAGCACCATTCAGCGCAATGGCTCGCGACCCTCGGCGCAGGGTCCGAAGGAATACTTCACCGGTGCGGTGCGCATCGACGCGCCGTTCCAGATGGATGCACCGGCGCGTGCCGGCGGCGCGCTGGTCACCTTCGAGCCAGGCGCGCGCAGCAATTGGCACACGCATCCGCTCGGCCAGACCCTGATCGTCATCTCCGGCCTGGGTTGGCATCAATGCGAAGGCGAGCCGAGGGAAGAGATCCGTCCGGGCGACGTGATCACCTGCCAGCCCGGCAAGCGGCACTGGCATGGCGCCACCTCCACCACGGCGATGTCGCACATCGCCATCGCGGAACGCGACGAGCACGGCAAGAGCGTCGAGTGGATGGAGCCGGTCAGCGACTCGCAGTATCTGGCCTGACGTGGAAGGTCACGGCAATGCAAGCACGCTCGATCTTGGGCAGCACGATCGTGAACGGCTCCTCGATGGGCGCCATCGTCGCCAGCGGTGCGACGGCGAAAGAACGATGAGCGCAGCTATCGTCCGCCGAATGGCGATCACGACGAACGCGCTGGTGGCGCTGGTTTCCGTGTGTTGCCTGTTCGCAGCGCCCCTTCGATCGGAAGCCGAAGAAATGAATCGATCTCATGCACGACCCGGATCCGTTGCGGGCACAGGCGCCCTGTACCCGGGCGGCAAATGGTCGCCCGGACTCGCGCGCTTCGGCGTCGAGGTGGTCGAGGACGCACCCGTCACCATGGACGACGGCGTGGTGCTGAACGCCAGCATCGCCTATCCCACTGACCTCGCCACCGGGCGTCGCGCCACCGGGCCGTTCCCAGTCGTGGTCGAGCACATGCCCTACGTGCAGTTCGCCGTGCCGGTCAAGGTCAATCCCTTCTTCGCCGAACACGGCTACATCTCCGTGCAGGTCCGCGCACGCGGGCTGGGCAAGTCGGGTGGCGAAGTGCAGTTCCTTTCGCCGCGTGAAGGGCTCGATGGCAAGGCCATCGTCGAATGGGCCGCCCATCGGCTCGAAGGGTCCGACGGCAGGGTAGGCCTGATCGGGTGTTCATGGCCGGGCGCCATCGCCATGACCGATGTTGCCGCCGTGGGCCAAGGCTCGCCGCTGAAGGCGGCGGTCGCAGCCTGCTCGGGCATGGAGAACATGCACCGGCAATCGTGGTTGAACGCCGGCCTGCCCACCATGAGTTTCTGGCAGTTCGTCGAACGCGGCCCACAGTTGACCGGCAACTCGCCCGTCGGCCAGCGCTTCTTCGAGCGCTTCGCCGAATCCGTATTGAGCGGCGGCGACATGGCGTATGACGCCGACTACTGGCGTGACCGCGGGCGCGCGACGCTGGCCCGCAGGATCGTGGACAACGGTGTGCCGGTGCTGCTGTGGGCCGGCTGGGGCGACGTGCTGGAAACCGGCACGGTACGCGCCTACGTGGCCCTGCAGAACGCGTATGCGCAGCGTCCGCTGGAGTCGCCGATGGAACCCGGCCAGCGTGTCACGCCGCGCTACCAGTTGATCATGGGCGGATGGGGCCACGGGCAGGGCCTCGACATGGGCGTCTTCCTGCAGTGGATGGACACCTGGGTCAAGGGCGTCGACACCGGCATCCAGAACACGCCCACGCCGATGCATGTATTCGAACCCGGCAGCGAGCGCTGGATCAACCTCAGCGGCTATCCGGTCGTCGAGCAAAGCACGCGCTGGAACCTGGCCGCGCAGGGTCAGTTGCGGCCGGCATCAACGGACGAGCCCGCGGGCCGCGACGAGCTGCGTTACGGCGAGCCCGGTACTCCCGGTGCCAAGCTGACCTACACCAGCGCGCCACTGGCGCAGGGTGCGACGATCGCCGGCCCGATGAGCGTCACGCTCCATGCCTCGTCCAGCAACACCAACCTGGTGTTCATCGGCAGGCTCTACGACGTGGCTCCGGACGGCAGCGCCGTGCTGATCAGCCGCGGCGCGTTGCTGGGCAGCCAGCACCGGCTGGACGAGGCGAAGTCATGGCGCGACGCCGCCGGCACCATCACCTGGCCGTGGCCCTTGCTGGCGCGCGACGAAACCCTGACGCCCGGCCGCGAATACCGCTTCGACCTGGCGCTCGCGCCGAGGCAGTGGGGCCTGCGGCCCGGACACCGCATCCGGATGGAGCTCACCACGCAAACGCCCGCGGATCGCTGTCCCGCCACGGGCCTGCCGCCGCTCAACGACTCCGACCCCTGCCGGCTGACCCGGCTGCAGGAGCGGACCGTGCCCGGCGGGGTCTATGCCATCGCGCTGGGCGGGGCGACGCCGTCCACGCTGAACCTGCCCATGCTGCCCTACCGGCACTTCCCGGCCGTGCCTGCCGCCGTGCTGCCCTGTCCCTGGAACGAAGGTCAGCGAGCCGTCGGTGGGCCGCACGCCGAGCCGTTCGCACTGCCGCTCGACTGGGGCGGGCAAGCGCGCGATGCCGGCGCGACCGATGCGATTCATTCGTTCGCCACCACGGCCACCACGGCCACCACGGCAGCGAACCACACCGCGTACCCCGGCGGCCGCTGGCAACCGCCGCCGGCCCGCTACGCGGCCAGCGCCGCGCACGATACGAGCATCATCCTCGCGGACGGCACGCGACTGGCGGCGAGCGTCGCCTACCCGGTCGATGCCCGCAGCGGCGCGCGCGCGGCCGGACCGTTTCCGGTCATCGTCGAATTCACGCCGTACCTGCGCCTGGGCCAGCCCGTGGGCGTCGTTCCCTACTTCGTCGAGCGCGGCTACATCCATGCGGTGGTGCGCCCGCGCGGTACCGGCGGATCGACCGGGCAGATGCAGCAATTCACGTCGCAGGATGGGCGCGACGGCGCCGCGGTGGTCGATTGGGCCGCGAAGTTGGAAGGGGCGGATGGCCGCGTGGCGATGGCCGGCTGTTCCTATCCAGCCGCCACCGGTCTCGCCACTGCCGCGGCAGTGCGTCCGGGCTCGCCGTTGAAGGTCGTCGTGTCCGCGTGCATCGGCCTGGACATGCAGCATCGGCAGGTCTGGACCAGCAATGGCCTGCCCAACGCCGCGCTCAGCGCCTATGCACCGCGCGCGGGCGCGATGATGGGCGAGCAGCCCTCCGTGACCGGCTACTTCGCCGATTTCCTGAAGGGCGTGATGGCCGGTGGCCCCGAGGCGTACGACGGTTACTGGCAGGATCGGCTGCCGCTCTCGCGCGCGGCCGACATCGTCGCCAATGGCATCCCCGTGCTGCTGTGGACGGGCTGATCCGACATCAACGAGATCGGCGGCATCCACGCCTACGTCGCGCTGCAGAACGCCGCGGCCGGGCGCCCGGTGGCGGCACCGATGGACACGGCGCGGACCGACCCGCGCTGGCAGATCATTGTCGGCGACTGGTCGCATGCGCAGGGCCTGGACCTGGGCGTCTACCTGCAGTGGTTCGAGACCTGGCTGAACGGAGTCGACACCGGCATCGCGCGTACCACCACCCCGATGCACCTGTACGAGAAGGGCACCGGGCGCTGGGTCAACCTGGCCGGCTACCCGGTGGCCGGCACGGCGACGCGCCTGCAATTTGGGCCAGGTGGCATCTTGTCGGATTCGGTGGCCACGAACGAAGGCAGCGAGCGACTGCGCTGGGGCAGCCCCGAAGCCAGTGACGGCAGCGTGGCATTCACCTCGAATCCGTTTGCCGAAGGCGCAACGATCGCGGGCCCGATCAGCGCAACGATCTACGCCGCCTCGAGCAACACCAACCTGCAGCTCATCGCCAACCTCTACGACGTGGCGCCGAACGGCGATGCGCAGCGCATCAGCATCGGCGCGATGCTCGGCAGCCAGAGCCGGCTCGACCCCGATCGCTCATGGCGCGACGACGCCGGCACGACGACCTGGCCCTGGCCGCTGCTGTTGCGCGACGAGTTTCTGCAACCCGATCGCATGCAGCGCTTCGAGCTGTTCCTGGCGTTGCGCCAATGGGGCCTTGCGCCCGGCCACCGGCTGCGGCTGGTGCTGAGCACACAAAGCCCGGCCAGCGTCTGTCCACCCGAAGGCGAGCCTTCCTTCGTCTCCGAACCCTGTCGGCTGACGGCGCCGCAGCAGGCGACGCTGCCCGGTGGCGTCTACCGGATCGGCTTCGGCAAGGACCAGCCATCGTCGCTCAACCTGCCGTTGCTGCCCTACCGCGCATTCACGACGGTCGAGTCCGGGCCCACACCGACGGGCTGGGACGAGACCAACCGCCGGTTGGCGCCGGCCACGACCACGTTGCCGTTGGACTGGGGCCGGTGAAGCGGCAAGGAAAGACCGAATGACAAGGCAAATCACCCCCGGCCCCGCGCCATCGCGTTGCACGACCTGTTCGAAGAAGGAGGTGCGCTCATGTCCGTGACCCGACGTTCCTTGCTCCGCATGCTGCCTTCCCTTGTTGCCCTGAGTGCCGTGGCATCGTCGCGAGCCCACGCAGCCCCCCAGGCGCCGCCTGGAGCGACGTCGACGCGAGAGAACGTGGCTGCAAGCTCATCGAAGCACCACACGATGCAGATCGATCTGAGCGGCAAGACCGCATTCGTTACCGGCGGCTCCAGGGGGATCGGGAGGAGCATCGCCGAGGTCCTGGTGGACTGTGGCGCCAACGTGGCGATTACCGCGCGTGGGCAGCGCGATCTGGACGAAACGGTGGCGGCGCTGGAAGCGCGACGTGCCGGCAGCGTACTCGGGCTGAGCAGCGACGTCTCCGAGCAAGCGCAGGTGGCCAGGGCGGTCGCCGATACGGTGTCACGCTTCGGTGCGCTGCATCTGGCCGTCAACAATGCCGGTATCGCGGGCGCGCCGGGGCTGCTGCACGAGAGCGGTGCGGCGAACTGGCGCCAGGTCATGGCCGTCAATCTCGACGGCGTGGCCTGGGCGATGATGGCCGAGATCGAGGCGATGCTGAAGGCCGGTGGCGGATCCATCGTCAATATCGCCTCGGTCGAGGCGCACACCATCCTGAAGCGGTTCCCGGCCTACGTCGCCTCCAAGCACGCGCTCATCGGGCTGACCAAGGCCACGGCGGCCGACTACGCGGACCTGCGCATCCGCATCAATTCGGTCTCCCCGGGGGTGATTCGCACGCCGCTGACCATGGCCGAGGGGCAGAAGGAGGTCACCGACCGGCTCGTCAAACGCATCCCGATGGGACGAATCGGTGAATCGGCGGAGATAGCGCGGACGGTGGCATTCCTGCTGTCCGATTTGTCCAGCTACACCACCGGCGCCGATCTGGTCGTCGACGGTGCCTTCCTGTTGCGCGAGTGATGGGCGGCACGAGGACTCGACGGCTGGAGAAGCAAGCGAGATGTGAAACCGGACTGATTCGTCCCCAAGGAGTTTGCGCCATGAATCGCCTCGCTATCAGGTTGCTATCGACGCTCCTGCTTGCCGGCTCGTTGTTGCCTGCCATTGCCGGCGCGCAAGCGAAACCGCAGGCAGCAGCCCAGGCACAGGAGAACATCATGAACATGGGCAAGGTCGTTGTTCTGGTCGTCGGAGCCAGCGGCACCATCGGCCAGCCGGCCGTCGCCGAGGCGTTCAGGAGAGGGTATGAAACCCGGGCGTTGGTCCGCGATCCGGCACAGGCAAGACTGTTTCCCGCAGGCGTGAAGATCGTCGTCGGGGAGCTGACCCGCGCCGAAACGCTGCACGATGCAGTTGCCGGTGTCACGGGCATCATCTTCACTCACGGCAGCGGGGGAAACGATCCGCAACGAGCCGAGCAGGTGGACTACGGCGCAGTGCGCAACGTCCTGAGTGTTCTGAAAGCCCCGGCGCACATTGCCCTGATGACCGCGGTCGGCGTCACGAGGCCTACGGTTGGACACGACTGGAAGCGGCGCGGGGAAAGGCTGGTGCGCGCCAGCGGACTGCCCTACACCATCGTGCGGCCAGGGTGGTTCGACAGCAACGCGCCGGACCAGCTCCATCTCGTGCTGCGGCAAGGCGATACGCACTGGACGGGGACGCCTGCCGACGGCGTGGTTTCACGCAGGCAGATTGCCCAAGTGCTCGTCGCTTCGCTGACCTCGCCTGCCGCGAACCGCAAGACCTTCGAGCTGGTCGCCGAACGAGGGGCTGCGCAGACTGATCTCGAGCCGCTCTTCTCGGCGCTGCCGGCCGATCCCGCGGATGGTCATGACGGCATTCGGGATCGGGACAATCTGCCACTCGCCAAGGAGCCGCCCACGGTGGTACGCGACCTCGACGCCATGCGCGGAAGGTTCAAGAACTGACGAGCCGATCGGGTCAGTCATGGGCGTGCGATGCGATGCCTTCGTGATGGGTGCGTGATGCGGTGATGTCATGCGTCTGCAACGCATCGATGAGTGCTGCCTCGTCGACCACCGACCCGCGCGCGACGTTGCCGAGGAACCCCTGCGGACCGAGGGCGGCGAGGATGCGCGCGTTGTCGACCAGTGCGCGCAGGCGCGCATGATGGCGTTCGTCAACTCCGCTCCAACCGCGCCTTCCCCACACCCCGCTGCCCCCGACCCGCACGCGAACCTGCGCCACCAAACCCAATGCGCCCTCCATCCGACATTGGATTTCCTATCCGTTACCTTGACGTGCGCCGAACGCCATCGGGCGATCGTGTCGGCTCAACCGGCCAGCCACCGTGCGGCCATGGGCATCAAGACCGGGACGACGAGCGCCGTGAATACTCCATTGAGCCCCATCCCGAGTCCGGCGAAAGCGCCCACTTCTTCGCTGACCTGAAATGCGCGTGCGGTTCCGATGCCGTGCGACGCGATGCCGAGCGCAAAACCGCGCACTTCCGGCTCCGCGATGCGCAGCGCGTTCAGAATCGAGCGAGCGAACACGGCTCCGAACACGCCGGTGCAGATGACCAGCACCGCGGTCAACGACGGGATGCCACCGGTTTCGACCGCGACCGCCATCGCGATCGGCGTCGTCGCCGATTTCGGAGCGAGCGACGCGATCGTTTGATGAGAAGCACCGAACAGCGCAGCGACGCCGACCGCCGAAAAAATCGCAGTCAGCGAACCCGCTGTCAGGCCGCCTATGAGCGGCAGTGCGGCACGCCGCAGTTTCGGCCACTGCCGGTACAGCGGCAGCGCAAGCGCGACGGTTGCCGGGCCGAGCAGGAAATGGACGAACTGCGCGCCCTCGAAATACGTGGTGTAGGGTGTTCCCGTGGTGTGCAGCACCGCGACGAGCAGCGCCACGGCGATCAACACCGGATTCGCGAGCGGATTGAAGCGTGCCTTGGCGTAGATCGTTTGGGCGATCAGGTAGGCAATCAGCGTGATCGTCAGTCCGAGCAGCGGCGTCGCGGCGAGATAGACCCAGATTTCATTGAGCTTCGGAACGGGCGTCATGGCGCCTCCTACCGAGCGGCCGGCGCGCGGCGTTGGAGGCGCAGAAGCGCGCGCGTCATCCATGCGCTGACCGCTATGGCAAGCGTCGTGCTGACCGCAATGGCCACGACCACGGCGAGCGCGTCGCCGCGAATCTTGTCGGCGGAGACCATGATGCCGACCCCCGCTGGAACGAACAGCAGCGACAGGTGGCGCAGCAGTTCGAGTGCGGTGGGCTCGATCGTGTCGGCCACCCGAGGGCGCAACATGACGAGACAGAACAACAGCAGCATACCGATCACCGGACCGGGCACCGGCAGCCGGAAAACGTACGAAACCCCTTCTCCGATCGACTGAAACAGCAGCAACGCAGCGAGCGCGCGAAGCATGATCTTTTCTCCTGTGACGAGGGCGATGTCCCGAAGTCTGTTGAGCTGGTGAGCTGAAGGTGGCGGTTCCTTTCGCCCGCATGCGAGCATGCGGGTGGCTTGCAAGCAAACAATGGAACCACCGAGATGAAGTCTCGCATGAAGCCCGCGCTGCGGGCATTGCCGGCTGCCGAGGTGCAGATCTCGTTGCCCGCGCAGGGCGTGGCTGCGCGATATGTGCCACGCCCTTCTAGCAGCCTGTCGGACTTTCGATGCGCGTAGCGTCATCTTGTCGCGGGGGTGT
>CAYTOT010000032.1:0-56111 GCA_964439475.1 uncultured Alcaligenaceae bacterium | reverse complement strand
GATCACCATCGCCACCAACATGGCGGGCCGCGGCACCGACATCGTGCTGGGCGGCATGCTCGAGCCGCTCATCCTGCGCATCCGCGACGACGAGTCGCTGCTCGCGTCGGAGAAGGAGCGCGAGATCGAGAAGCTGCGCGCGGAGTGGAAGGTCCGTCACGACGGCGTGCTCGCGTCCGGCGGGCTGCACATCATCGGCACCGAGCGCCACGAGTCGCGACGCATCGACAACCAGCTTCGCGGCCGCGCGGGACGCCAGGGCGACCCCGGCTCGTCGCGCTTCTACCTCTCGCTCGAGGATCCGCTGCTGCGCATCTTCGGCGGCGAGCGTCTCGGCGTGATCATGCAGAAGCTCAAGATGCCCGACGGCGAGCCGATCGAGCATCCCATCGTCAACCGCTCGATCGCCAAGGCGCAGAACCGGGTCGAGCAGCGCAACTTCGACATCCGCAAGCAGCTCCTCGAGTACGACGACGTGGCGAACGACCAGCGCCGCGTGATCTACCAGCAGCGCAACGAGCTTCTCGAGAGCGCCGACGTCTCGGAGACCGTGGACAACATGATCCGCGGCCAGATCGAGGACGTCGTCAAGACGCACGTCCCCCCGGAGTCGGTCGAGGAGCAATGGGACGTGGCGGGGCTCGCCGCCACGCTGCAGAGCGACTACCACATCGACGCGCCGGTCGCCGACTGGATGAAGAACGACGCGGAGCTCACCGAGGAGACCATCCGGGAGAGGGTCGTCGGGATCGCGCGCGACGTGTGGAAGGGACGCGAGCAGCAATACGGTCCCGACCTCGTCCGCCAGCTCGAACGCAGCTTCATGCTGCAGTTCGTGGACCACCACTGGCGGGATCACCTCTCGCAGCTCGACCACCTGCGCCAGGGGATCCACCTGCGCGGCTATGCGCAGAAGAACCCCAAGCAGGAGTACAAGCGCGAGGCCTTCGAGCTCTTCTCCGACATGCTCGACCGCATCAAGCAGGACTTCGTGAAGCTGATGCTCACGGTCCAGGTGCGCGCCGAGGAGGACGTGCAGGCAGTGGAGGAGCAGGAGAAGGAAGCCCTCGTCAACGTGCGCTACCAGCACACGGGGTACGACGAGGCGCTTGCGGCTCCCGCCGACGACGGCGACGTCGCGCTGGCACCCCCGCCGCCGTTCACACGCGCCGGCGAGAAGGTCGGGCGCAACGATCCTTGCCCTTGCGGATCGGGCAAGAAGTACAAGCACTGCCATGGGAAGCTGTAGCCCGCGGTTCGCCGGGTGATGCGGCCTGCCCGTTGCGCCATCCGGCAAGGTGCGGCGCGATGGGCCACCGAACAGGAATCACGCGAGTCGCCAGGGAGACAGTCCAGTGCCCGTCCGCTATACGCCGCCCACCCAGGATTCGCTGCTGCCCGTGCCGGGCATCGCGCTCGGCGCCGCCGCCGCGAAGATCAAGAAGTGGGACCGCAACGACCTGCTGCTCGTCCTCTGCGACCCGGGGACCGTCGCGGCGGGCGTGTTCACCCGCAACCGCTTCGCGGCCGCCCCCGTTCTCGTATGCCGCGAGCACCTCGCGAACCAGGCGCGCAGCGGCTCGTCGCTGCGAGCGCTGGTCGTGAATGCCGGCAATGCCAATGCCGGCACGGGTGATCCTGGCCTTGCCGATGCCCGTGCCGAATGCGTGGCGGTCGCCCGGCTCCTCGACTGCGCGCCCGAGGAGGTGCTGCCGTATTCGACCGGGGTGATCATGGAACCGCTGCCGGTCGGCCGCATCATCGATGGCCTGCCGGCCGCCCGCACAGCGGCGCGCGCCGACGGCTGGTTCGATGCCGCGAAGGCGATCATGACCACCGACACGGTGCCCAAGGGCGCGTCGCGCCGGGTGACCATCGACGGCGTTCCCGTCACGGTGACGGGCATCGCCAAGGGCGCGGGCATGATCCATCCGGACATGGCCACGATGCTCGCGTTCATCGCCACCGATGCGCCGATCGCGGTGTCGGTGCTCGCGCCGATGGCGAAGGAGATCGCCGACGTCTCCTTCAACGGCGCGACCGTCGACGGCGACACCTCGACCAATGACAGTTTCGTGCTCGCGGCCACCGGCCGCGCCGCGATCGCCCCGATCGCGGACGTCGCCGACCCGCGGCTGCCTGCCGTGCGCAAGGCCGTCGAGGAGTGCGCGGTCGCGCTCGCACAGGCCATCGTGCGCGATGGCGAAGGCGCCACCAAGTTCATCGCGATCCGCGTGGAAGGCGGCGCGGATGCCGGGGAGTGCCGCAGCGTCGCCTTCGGCATCGCCCACTCGCCGCTCGTGAAGACCGCGTTCTTCGCCTCCGACCCGAACCTGGGTCGCATCGTGTGCGCCATCGGCAACACGGCCGCGCCGGACACCGACGTGGCGAAGATCTCCTTCTGGCTCGACGACGTGCTGGTCGTCGATCGTGGCGGACGCTCGCCGCAGTATCGGGAGGAGGACGGGCAGCGCGTGATGAAGCAGGAGGAGATCACCATCCGCGTCGACCTCGGGCGGGGCAAGGCCGCCGCCACCGTGTGGACCTGCGATTTCTCGCACGACTACGTCTCGATCAATGCCGACTACCGCTCCTGACCCGGTCGGGCGGATTGCAGCGATGCCGAAGGAAACCACCATCGATCTTTCGGCCCTCGTCACGCGTGCCGAAGGCGTGCTCGCGCGTGTCGAGGCCATGCTGCCCCCCGCGCCGGCCGACCCCGACTGGAAAAAGATCACGGCGGCGCGCTGGCGCAAGCGCAACGGCCGCGGCTACCTGCAGGGCATCGAGCATCCGCACTCGATTCGCCTGTCGGAACTCGTGGCCATCGACGACCAGCGGCAGCGCATCGACGCCAATACCCGCCAGTTCGTCGCGGGGCTGCCGGCCAACAACGTGCTTCTCACCGGCTCGCGCGGCACCGGCAAGTCGTCGCTGGTGAAGGCCATGCTCGCCAAGTACGCGGGCAAGGGCCTGCGCCTCATCGAGGTCGACAAGGACGATCTCGTCGACCTTCCCGACATCGCCGATCGCGTCGCCGGGCAGCCGCAGCGCTTCATCATCTTCTGCGACGACCTCACCTTCGACGCGGGCGAAGCGGGGTACAAGGCGCTGAAAGTGATGCTCGACGGGTCGATCGCCGGCGGCGCGCCCAACGTGCTGGTCTACGCCACGTCCAACCGCCGCCACCTCCTGCCGGAGTACTTCATCGAGAACCTCGAGACGAAGCACGTCGGCGAGGAAGTGCATCCGGGAGAGTCGGTCGAGGAGAAGATCTCGCTGTCCGAGCGCTTCGGATTGTGGATCTCGTTCTATCCGTTCTCGCAGGACGACTACCTTGCCGCCGTCGATGCCTGGCTCGCGCACTTCGGCATCGGCGCCGCGGCGAGCGCGCGAGAACGTGAAGTCCGCACGCGCGAGGCGTTGCAGTGGTCGCTCGGGCGCGGCTCGCGCAGCGGCCGCTCCGCGTGGCAGTTCGCGAAGAATCACGCCGGTGCGCACGCGCTGAAAGGCGCGTCGCGGTCGATGAGGCGGCGTTAAGGGCATGCAGGGCATCGTCCGTGTGGCGGCGGCGGTGCTGCTGCGTCCGGACGGACAGGTGCTGCTCGCGCAGCGGCCACCGGGCAAGGCCTATGCAGGCTACTGGGAGTTTCCGGGCGGCAAGCTCGAGCCGGGCGAGACGCCGCGCGCGGCGCTCGACCGCGAGCTCGCCGAGGAACTGGGCATCGCCGTCACCCGCGCCTCCCCTTGGTTCGTGCAGGAGTTCGTGTATCCGCATGCGCACGTCGAGCTCAACTTCTTCCGCGTGCAGGGGTGGACCGGCGAGTTGACGGGCCACGACGGTCAGGCGTTCGCGTGGCAGGTGCCGGGCCGCTTCGACGTCGGTCCGCTGCTGCCCGCCAACACGCGCGTGCTCGCGGCGCTCACGCTGCCCCCCGTGTACGGGATCACCGATGCCGAGGACAGCGATGTGTCCCGCTTCCTCGTGCGAGCCGGACGCGCGTTTGCGGAGGGGCTGCGTCTCGTCCAGTTGCGCGACAAGTCGTGGCCGCAGGAGCGCCGCGTGGCGCTGGCCCGCGAGCTCGTGGCGCTGGCGCATCGGCACGGCGCGCGCGTGCTGTGGAACGGCACCGCCGAGGACGCGCGGGCGGCGGGCTGCGACGGCGTGCACTGGACGGCTGCCGCCCTGTGCGCCGCGCGTGCACGGCCGGACGACCTGCTCTGCGCGGCGTCGTGCCACGATGCCCGCGAGATTGCGCTGGCCGGAAGGCTTGCGCTCGACTTCGCCGTGCTGGGCCCGGTGGCGCCCACGCCGACGCACCCCGAGGCGACACCGCTCGGATGGGACGGCTTCGCCCGTGCCGTGCAGGGCGCGCGCCTTCCCGTCTACGCGCTCGGTGGCCTGCGCGTGGCGGACCTCGACGCGGGGGTTGCGCACGGAGCACACGGTGTTGCCTTGCGGCGCGCTGCGTGGAGCGCGGCAGGGCGCGACGGCGACGCGTAGCGCCAGGCGTTCTCAGTCGAGCGTGCGTGCCACCGCGGTCGCCGCCTCGCGCAGCGCCGGCTCGTGCGCCAGGGCCGCATCGAGCGACATCCGCGCCTCGGGGGCATGGACGGCGATCGCCGCCACGACGCGCCCGCGGCGGTCGCGCACGGGGACCGCGATGGCGATGAGCCCCGCCATGTACTCCTCGTCGTCGATGCCGAGGTCGCGAACACGCAGCGCCTCGAGCTCGCGCTCGAGCGCGGTGCGGTCGACGATCGTCCGCGGCGCGTGGCGGTCGAGCGGCGTCGCCGCGAGCAGCGCGGCCCGTCGCCGTTTCGGCATGGTGGCGAGGAAGAGCTTGCCGCTCGCGGTGCAATGGAGGGGCACCTGCGAGCCGGGCGCGAGGTGCAGGCGCAGCGGCCAGTGCGCCTCGACACGGTCCAGGTAGACGACGCGGCCCTGGTCCGGCATGGTGAGATTGCAGGTCTCGCCCACGCGGGCGACGAGGCTTTCGAGGATCGTGTGACGTGCAGACTGGGCGGGTTGGCACATCAGCACGTCGCGCGCGAAGGTGGCGAGATGCGACGACGGGCGGAAGCCGCGCGAGCCGGGCTCACGGACGACGAGCCCGGCGTCGACGAGTTGCCCCAAAAGGCGATGCGCCGAAGAGGGCCCGAGCCCGAGCTTCTCCGCGACCACCGACGCCGGTGGCGGCCGTGCCGACAAGGCCACGAAGGACAGCGCCTCGAACGTGCGCGCGAGCGCCCGTGGCGGTGCGTGCGCGCCCGCTGCGGCGGCGCCGGCCCGCGGCCGGCGCGCGGTCAATTGCGCAGCACGCCGGGCAGCCACAGCGCGAGCTGCGGGAAGAACAGCACCAGGAGCAATCCGATCACCTGCAGGACCATGAACTGCAGCATCCCCTTGTAGATGTCGCCCAACTCCCAGTCGGGCACGACCCCCTTGAGGAAGTACGCCGATAGCGCGACCGGGGGCGAGAGCCACGCGGTCTGCAGGCACACGGCGACCAGCGTGCAGAACCAGATGATGTCGATGCCGAGCTTCTGCACCAGCGGCAGCAGGATGGGCACGACGATCAGCACGATGGGCACCCACTCGAGCGGCCAGCCGAGAACGAAGATGATGCCGAGGATCAGGAGCAGCATCACGGTCGGCGGGAGGTCGAGCCCGAGCAGCGACTCGGCGATCAGCGACGCGCTGCCGAGCCGCGAGAAGACCGCGCCGAAGTAGTTCGACGCCGCCACGAGCAGCAGGATCATGCACGACGTGAGGAGCGTCGAGTACACCGCGGTGCGAAAGCTCTTCCAGCTCATGCGCCGGTACGCGAGCGTGAGCAGCAGCACGGCAAAGGCGCCGACCGCGCCGGCGTCGGTGGGTGTCGCGATGCCCGCGAGGATCACGCCGAGCGTGGCGAAGATGATGATGACTACCGGCGCGATGCCGAACACGAGTTCCCGGACCACTTCGCCCCACGACTCCGCGCGCTCCTCGGGAGGCAGCGCTGGCCCGAGCGCAGGGTTCAGGTAGCTGCGCACCAGCGTGTACACGATGTAGAGCAGCGCCAGCAGCAGCCCCGGAATCACCGCCGCCGCGAAGAGGTCGGTCGCCGGCACGCCCACCACGGGACCCATCACGATCAGCATCACCGACGGCGGGATGAGGATGCCGAGCGTCCCGCCGGCGGTGATCGCACCCGCGGACATCCGGACGTCGTAGCCGCTGCGTTTCATCGCCGGCGCAGCCATGACACCCAGCAGCGTGACCGACGAGCCGACGATGCCCGTCGCGGCGGCGAAGATCGTCGCCGTCAGCAGCACCGCGAGGTAGAGCGAGCCGCGGATCGACGCCAGCGCGAGCTGGACGCCGCGGAACAGACGCTCCATGAGTCCCGACTGCTCGAGCAGGTAGCCCATGAACAGGAAGAACGGGACCGCGGCGAGCGTCGGGTCGCGCATCACCGAGAAGAACTGCAGCGTCATGAGATAGAGCGCGAGCGGCCCGAGCGCGAACCAGCCGCCGATCGCGCCTACCGCGACGAGCGTGAAGGCGATCGGGAAACCGATGAAGATCGCCGCGAACAGCACGGCGAGCAGGACGAGTCCGAACCATTCCGGGCTCATGCCGCACCTCCGGCGGCGGGGGCGGCGACCGATGTCTCACGAGCCCGTCCGGTGAGCGGAAGCCTGCAAACCACGGTAGGGGTCACAGGACCACCTCGCCGTCGGCGGGATCGGGGGAACCGGTCCGCGTTTCGTCTCCGTTCCCCGTTCCGAATGCTCTGCCCCAGCAGCGGATGCACTCCGCGATGCCTTGCAGCAAGAGCAGCGCGGCCGCGAGCGGCATCGTGAACTTGAACGGCCAGACGATCGGCATCCACGGGCTCGTCACGATGTGCTCGTTCTGCTCGAACGACTTCATGAAGAACCCCCAGGACAGCCATGCGAAGGCCGCGACCGCCGGAAAGAACAGGAGCGCATAGCAGACGAGGTCGACGCGAGCCTGGGTCCGCTTCGACCAGTTCATGTAGTAGACGTCGGTCCGGATGTGGCCGCCCTTCTGCAGCGTCCAGGCCGACCCGACCATGAAGAAGGTGCCGTAGAGCATGAACGTCATGTCGTAGGCCCATTCGGTGGGTGCGTCGAAGAAGTAGCGGGCGACGACCTCCCAGACCAGCGACAGCACCATCGGCAGGATCAGCCACGCGATCGCCTTGCCGAAGAAGCGCGTCAGCGCATCGATGGCGTCGGCGAGACGCAGAGCTGCGCTCGTTTCGGATCGCATTGGAACTCCTCGGGGGACTGCCGGGGCGCGCGCGCCCCGGCAGTCGGAGGGATGAAGGGATGCCCGGCCGCTCCCGCGGTGCGGGAACGGCCGGAGGCGCCGTTACTTCGGCGGCGTGGCGAGTGTGGTGGCGAGGGCGGCGTTACCGAGGTTCGCGTAGAGGTCGAGCACCTTCGTCCAGTACGGGACGACGACCTTCGCGAAGGCGCGCTGCGACTCGAGGACCTGCTTGAAGAACGCATCCTTCGCGGCGTAGCGGTCGAGCACGACGTTGGTCGCGCGCACGAACTCGGGGAAGAAGTCCTTCGGCGTATCGCGGATCTGCACCTTGAACTCGTTGCGCAGCTTTACGATCGCCTGGGCGTTCCGGTACACGTTGTACGTGTAGGTCTCGGTCATCGAGGCCATCGCGGCAGCGCGGACGATCTCCTGGAGGTCCGGGGGGAGCTTGTTCCAGGCCGTCTTGTTGATGATGAGTTCACCGATGTCCGTCGACTGGTGCAGGCCTTGCAGGTAGTAGTTCTTCCAGACCGTTTGCAGGCCGAGGTTCAAGTCGTCGGCCGGCCCGATCCATTCCGCCGCATCGATCACGCCGCGTTGCGCCGCGGGCACGATCTCGCCGCCCGGAAGCGCGACCGAGGACACGCCCATCTCCTTGAAGATCTCGCCGGTGATGCCCGGCGGCGAGCGGTACTTCATCTTCTTGAAGTCGGCGGTCGAGTTGATCGGATTCTTGAACCAGCCGAGCGGATCCGGCCCCATGGGCTGGATGAACAGCGGCTCGACGTTGACCTTGAGCACGTCGCTGTAGAGCTTGCGGTACAGATCGTAGCCGCCGCCCTCGAAGATCCACGCGATGTGCGAGAGCTGGTCGAGGCCGACGCCGGCGCCTCCCATCGGATTGCTGAACAGGCCCGCCGCCGGGTTCTTGCCGGACCAGTAGTGCGTCCACGCATAGCCGCCCTCGATGACGCCCTTGTCGACCGCGTCGAGGATCTCGAATGCGGCCACGACCGCGCCGTCGGGCAGCATCTCCATCTTGATGCGTCCGCCCGACATCTTGTCGACGCGGTCGGCGAACCGCTTCAGAAGGTCGAAATACATGCTTGCCGACGGCACCGCCGTCTGGATGCGCCACTTCACCGGCTGCTGCGCCGTCTGCGCGAACGCCGACGTGCAGGCGAGAGCGATCGCAGCGACGGCAAGCGCCGCACGTGCAAATCCGAAACGCTTCATGTCTCCTCCTCGATGTGAGCCGCGTGGACGCGGCGTCTCGCGTGGACCCGACATCCGGATGGGACCGCGCTCTTTTTTCAATGTAGACAGTCTCGCCGCGATTGGCAATACTTTCTCGTCAATTCCGGAAACGCCGTTTTCATAATTCGATAAATGATGACCAGGGACGCGACGTGATGGACGCCTACGACTACGTGATCGTCGGTGCCGGCACCGCGGGATGCGTGCTTGCCAATCGCCTGTCCGAGGGCGGCAGGCATTCGGTGCTCCTGCTCGAAGCGGGCCCCGCGGATCGCTATCCGTGGATCCACATCCCGATCGGGTACGGCAAGACGATGTTCCACCCGGTCTACAACTGGGGCTTCCACACCGATCCCGACCCCGGAATGGATGGACGACGCATCTACTGGCCGCGCGGGCGCTGCCTCGGGGGCAGTTCGTCGATCAACGGCCTCATCTACGTGCGAGGCCAGCCCGAGGACTACGATCGTTGGGCCGCCGACGGCAATCGCGGCTGGGGCTGGCGCGACGTCCTGCCGTACTTCATGCGCAGCGAGGGCAACCAGCGCGGCGCGTCCGCGACGCATGGCGCCGACGGGCCCCTCAAGTGCTCCGACATCGACGAGAAGCACGAGCTGATGGAGGCGCTCATTGCCGGTGCGGGCGAGCTCGGTGTCCCGCGCAACGACGACTTCAACGACGGCGTCCAGGAGGGTGTGGGCTACTACCAGCTCTTCACGCACAACGGGTGGCGCTGCAGCACTGCGGTCGCCTACCTCAAGCCTGCGCGGGACCGCGCGAATCTCGCCGTCCACACGAATGCGCAGGCGACGCGCGTGCGCATCGAGCAGGGACGCGCACGCGGCGTCGAGTACCGGCGCGGCGGCGAGGCGCATGCCGCGCTCGCGCGGAGCGAGGTGATACTCGCCGCCGGCGCGCTGCAGAGCCCCCAGCTCCTGCTGTTGTCCGGAGTGGGGCCCGGTTCGCAGCTCGCGGAGCTCGGCATTCCGGTGGCTCACGACCTTCCTGGTGTCGGCGAGAACCTGCAGGACCACCTGCAGCTGCGGCTCCTCTACAAGTGTTCGAAGCCGATCACCACCAACGACGACCTCGCGTCGTGGTGGCGCTCGCTCAAGATGGGGGTGAAGTGGCTCACGACGCGCAAGGGACCGCTCGCCATGGGCATCAACCAGGGGGGCCTCTTCACGCGGGTGATGGCGCAGTCGGCCACGCCCGACATCCAGTTCCACTTCGCGACGTTGTCGGCGGACATGGCGGGCGCCAAGCCGCATCCGTTCCCGGGGTTCACGATGAGCGTGTGCCAGTTGCGGCCCTCGTCGCGCGGGCGGGTGCGCCTCGCCACGCGCGATCCCCTGGCAGCGCCGTCGATGCAGCCTCATTACCTGTCCACGGAGGAGGACCGTGCGTGCGCGATCGCATCGCTGCGCTACGCGCGGCGCCTCGCCGCGACGAGGGCGGTCGCGCCGTACATCGTCGAGGAGCTCCGGCCCGGCGCTGCCGTGCAGGATGACGGCGAACTCCTCGCCTTCGCGCGCGCCTACGGCGCGACGATCTTTCACCCTGCGGGCACCTGCAAGATGGGCCACGACGCGCTGTCGGTCGTCGATGACCGCCTGCGGGTGCGCGGCGTCGACCGCTTGCGCGTCGTCGACTGCTCGATCATGCCGACGCTCGTCTCCGGCAACACCAACGCGCCGGTGGTGATGATCGCCGAGAAGGCGAGCGACATGATCCGGGAGGATGCGGCGCGCTGAAGGAGCCTCGCGTGCGGCGTCCGATCCAGCGGGATACGAGTGCGGTGACGGCCTCAGTGAGCGGCCGTTGCCCCGAACGTCGCACCCAGCGCCTCCGCAGCGCGCTCCAGTGCCGGCACGTGTGCCAACGCGCGTTCGAGCGTCATGCGCGCCACCGGCGCGTGCACGGCGACCGACGCGACGGCGCGCCCGTCGGCCGACGACACCGGCACCGCCACGCAGACGAGACCGGCCAGGTATTCCTCGTTGTCGGTGGCGCGCCGCTGGCGGCGGATCGAGGCGAGTTCGGCGTCGAGCGCCTTGACGTCGGTGATCGTCTGCTCGGTGAAGCGTGTCAGCGAGAGCTCGGCGATGAGGCGGCGGCGCCGCGCCTGCGGCAGCAGCGCCAGCAGCAGCTTGCCGCTTGCCGTGCAGTGCAGGGGGACGTGCGAGCCCGGCTGCAGCGTCATGCGCAGTGGCCACTCGGACTCGACACGATCGAGATAGACGACCTCGCAGCCGTCGAGCATGGTGAGGTTCACCGTTTCGCCCAGCTCGTCGGCGAGGCGCTTGAGGATCGCGCGTCGCGGCGCACGCACGGTTGCCGACAGTTGCACGTCGAGCGCGAAGCGCAGAAGACGCGGACCGGCACAGATCCTCCGTCCGCCGGGCTCGCGCGTCACGAGTCCGGCCGATTCGAGCATCGCGAGGAGTCGATAGATGGTGGGCTGGGGGAGGCGCGCATCCGCGGTGAGCTCCTGGAGACTCACCGGGCCGTCGCCGCCCGCCACCTGCTCGAGCAGGCCGAAGGCGCGAAGCAGCGGCGGGGTGCGATCGTGTTTGGCAGGCATGCGGTCACGTTATATCGAAATCTGGAGTCCTGCAAGTCATATTTCGATGAAACAGGTTGCCAGCACTGCTCAACTGTGGAACACTTCAACTCCGCCGTCAGCCCCGCCACTCCCCGGGAGGAACCCTCATGAACAAGCCCGCCGATCTGCCCACCACGACGCCCGCCGCCTTCGCCGGCCCCCAGAAGATGACGCCGTCGGAGGCGTTCGTCGAAACCCTCGTCGCGCAGGGCGTGAAGGACGTCTTCGGCATCGTCGGCTCCGCCTACATGGACGCGCTCGACCTCTTCCCGCTGGCCGGCATCCGCTTCATCTCGGTGGCGCACGAGCAGGGCGGCGGCCACATGGCCGACGGCTATTCGCGCGTGTCGGGACGTCACGGCGTGTGCATTGCCCAGAACGGACCCGGCATCACGAATTTCGTCACGTCGGTCGCGGCCGCGTACTGGGCGCACTCGCCCGTGGTGTGCATCACGCCGGAGACCGGTTCGATGACGCTGGGCCTGGGCGGCTTCCAGGAAACCGAGCAGCTGCCGATCTTCTCCAAGATCACCAAGTACCAGGCGCACGTGAACAACAAGGCGCGCATGGCCGAGCTCACCGCGCGTGCATTCGACCGCGCCCACCTCGAGCTCGGTCCCACGCAGCTCAATATTCCGCGCGACTTCTTCTACGGCGACATCGAGTGCGCGATCGTACGTCCGCTCGTGATCGAGCGTGGCGCCGGCGGCGAGAAGAGTCTCGACGAGGCCGCCGCGCTGCTCGCCTCGGCAAAGTTCCCCGTGATCCTCGCCGGCGGCGGCGTGATCATGGCCAACGGGCAGCCGGAAGCGGTGGCGCTCGCCGAACTGCTGCAGGCCCCCGTTGCAGTGTCGTATCTCCACAACGACGCGTTCCCCGCGAAGCACCCGCTGTGGTGCGGGCCGCTCGGCTACCAGGGCAGCAAGGCCGCGATGAAGCTCATCAGCCAGGCCGACGTCGTCCTGGCACTCGGCACGCGCCTCGGGCCGTTCGGCACGCTGCCGCAGCACGGCATCGACTACTGGCCGAAGGGCGCCAAGATCGTGCAGGTGGACGCCGATCCCAAGATGCTCGGCCTCGTGAAGCCGATCTCGGTCGGTATCTGCGGCGACGCCAGGGCGGCTGCCGCCGCGCTTGCCGCACGGCTGAAGGGAAAGCAGCTCGCCTGCCACGCCAACCAGGGCGATCGCGTCGCGAAGATGAAGGCCGAAAAGGCCGCCTGGGAGGCCGAGCTCGACGGCTGGACGCACGAGAAGGATGCGTGGTCGCTCGAAGTGTCGAAGGGCACCTCGCTCATGCATCCGCGCCAGATGCTGCGCGAGCTCGAGCGCGCGCTGCCGGACGACGCGATGGTGTCCACCGACATCGGCAACATCTGCTCGGTGTCGAACTCCTACCTGCGCTTCGACCGCCCGCGCTCGATGTTCGCCGCCATGAGCTTCGGCAACTGCGGCTACGCGTTTCCGACGATCATCGGTGCCAAGGTCGCGGCGCCCGAGCGGCCCGCGATCGCCTACGTCGGTGACGGTGCGTGGGGCATGAGCTTCGGTGAGCTGCAGACCTGCGTGCGCGAGAACATCCCGGTGACCGCGGTCGTGTTCAACAACGGCCAGTGGGGCGCCGAGAAGAAGAATCACGTGGACTTCTATGCGAATCGCTTCCTCGGCGTGAACCTCGACAAGCAGCCGTCGTGGGCGGCGGTCGCCAAGGCGATGGGTGCCGAGGGCGTCCGTATCGAGAAACTGTCCGACGTGGGGCCCGCGCTGCGTGCGGCCGCCGCGGCGCAGCGCGAAGGCAAGACGACCGTGCTCGAGATGATGGTCACGCGCGAGTTGGGCGACCCGTTCCGGCGCGATGCGCTGGCGATGCCGAAGCGCTACCTCGCCAAGTACAAGTCCACCGAGGCGCCGCGCTAGGCACGGTCGCCGGCAGGGGGGCGGGGGCGTGTCCGAGGCAACGACCGCCGTGGCGATGCATGCGCCGGGCGACACTCGACGCGTTGCGGGAGCATGCACCGCGCAGGGCGACCGCCCGTCGCAATCGTGACCGGCGGCACCGACCTCGTCGCACGCCTGTTCGAGCGCGCGCGCAGCCGCAGGCGCCGCATCGTCCTTCCCGAGACTGGCGACGCGCGCATCGTCGAAGCCGCGCGCCGCCTCGACGATGAAGGACTGGCCACGCCCATCCTGCCCGGTGAACCCGCGACGGATCCACGGCTGCCCGCCTATGCGGCGCTGTATCCCGGCAACCCGAAGATCGCCCTGCGCGCGGTGCAGAAGCCGCTGTTCCATGCCGGCATGATGGTGAGGGCGGGCGATGCGGATGCGATGCTGGCGGGTGTGGCGCACCCCACGTCGCGGGTGATCGAAGCCGCGCGGATGACCGTGGGCCTCGCACCGGGTATCCGCACGCCGTCGAGCTTCTTCCTGATGGTCCTGCCGGACCGGGTGCTCGTGTATGCCGACTGTGCGGTGAACGTGGAGCCCGATGCGTCGACGCTCGCCGACATCGCCCTTGCCTCGGCACGCAGCGCCCGCGCGCTCCTCGACGACGAGCCACGCGTGGCCCTGCTGTCGTTCTCGACCAGGGGCAGCGCCAGCCACCCCCGCATCGATACGGTGGCCGAGGCCCTCGCGATGGCCCGCGAGCGCGATCCGCAGCTCGCCATCGACGGCGAACTGCAGGCAGACGCGGCGCTCGTCGAGAGCGTCGCGCGAAAGAAGGTGAGCGATGGAAGCGCCGTGGCCGGGCGCGCCAACGTGCTGGTGTTTCCGGACCTCGGCGCCGGCAACATCGCCTACAAGCTCACGCAGTACCTCGCCGGCGCGCGGGCGATCGGCCCCATCCTGCAGGGATTCGCGAGGCCCGTGAGCGACCTGTCACGCGGCGCGAGTGTCGACGACATCGTCGCCACCGCCGCGGTGCTGCTGGCATTGGACTGACCGATGCAGCGGATACCGTGGCGCGGACCGTCGCTCCGGCCTCCTGCGCCGTCGCGGCCACCTTCGTGCGCACCGTCGCCGGACGGACCGCGGACAGACGCGATCACCTCAATCACGCCGCAGCAGATGCGGCTCATTCGCACCGAAAGGCAATCATGGAAGAAGCGCAGAAAGTCGATATCCATCGCGGACTGAAAGGCGTCTACTTCGACCGCTCGCGCGTGTGCGACATCGATGGCCGCGCCGGCGAGCTGCGCTACCGCGGCTACTCGATTCACGATCTCGCCGAGAACTCGACGTTCGAGGAGGTCTGCCACCTGCTCTTCGCGGGTGAGCTGCCGACCGCGGAGGAACTCGCTCGCGTCACGGAGCAGTTGAAGGCCGCGCGCACGCTCCCGCCCGCCGTGCTCGACGTGATCGGCCTCGTGAAGGACGCGCATCCAATGGACGTGCTGCGCACCGCCGTCTCCGCGCTTGCCGCGTTCGATCCCGAGGTTGGCGACAACTCGCCCGACGCGACCATGCGCAAGGGCATCCGGCTCACGTCGCAGGTGCCGATGATCGTGGCCGCTCACGAGCACATCCGCAACGGGCGCAAGCCGGTGGCGCCGCGCAGCGACCTTTCGCACGCCGCCAACTTCCTCTACATGTTGAAGGGGACCGAACCGAGCGCCGACGCCGCGCGGCTGATGGACGTCGACATGATCCTGCATGCCGAGCATGGCTCGAATGCATCCGCGTTCACCGCGCGCGTGGTCGCCGGCACCGAGGCCAACCTGCACGCCGCGATCACGGCGGCCATCGCGGCGCTGTCGGGGCCCGCGCACGGCGGCGCGGCCGAGAACGTGATGCAGATGGCGCGCGAGATCGGTGATCCCGCCAAGGCGGCCGCCTACGTGAAGGCCAAGCGCGACAACCGCGAGGCGGTGATGGGCTTCGGGCATCGCGTGTACCGCGCCGAGGATCCCCGTGCGCGGCACATGCGGGCGGGCGTGGAGAAACTCTCCGTCGAGATGGGCGAGCCCAAGTGGTACCAGATCCTCGCCGCGCTCGTCGAGGCGATGAAGCCCTACTCGCGGCACGGGGTCAACGTCAACGTCGACTTCTACGCCGGCGTCGTCTACTACCTCAACGGCATCACCGCCGACCTCTTCGTGCCGATCTTCGCGGTGGGGCGCATCCCGGGCTGGACGGTGCAAGTGATGGAGCAGATGGAAAGCAACATCCTCATCCGGCCCCTCACGCTGTACAGCGGCGCGGCGCCCCGTGCCTATGTCCCCATCGGGGCGCGGCCATCGTCGGCGCCGGGCAACTGAGAGAGCTTTCCGGGCCGGGGGCACCGGCGAGCGTCGCCACCAGCAGGCGGCCGGCTCCGACGCCGATCGCGGCAACGGGCAGCCTCACCGTCGTCGTCGGCGGATGCGGGTAGGCGACAAGGTCGTTGTCGTTGAAGCTCGCGATCGAGATCTCACCCGGAACGGCGACGCCCACCTGCTGCAGCGCCGACAGAGCGCCGGCGGCGAGATAGTCGTTGCCGCAGATGTCGTATCAGATCAGTCGTCGCGCGGCGGCATCGCGCCATCCGCTTCGGCGCCCGGATCCGGCGGCTCGGCGCCTGGTATGCGATAGCGTCCGGCCGCCCACTCGCCGAGGTCGATGAGCTTGCAGCGCTCCGAGCAGAAGGGGCGCCAGTGCGATTGCGGCGTCCACGGCACGGGCGCGCCGCAGCGCGGGCAGGCGACGACGCGCGGCGGGCTCACGACGCGGCTTTCGCCGTAGCGACCGGACGGGTCATGTACCGATTCTGCCAGATCCCGGGCGGGACCGGTCCGCATCGAAGGCACGCGATGGCGGCGCGCGACGCGGCCTCCGGCACCGTGCGGCCTCCGGTCAGCGCAACGCGAGATCGACGCGCGATGCCGGAGCCTCCCGGGAGGCCTGCGTCGCGCCCGGCGGCGTGCCGGCGCGCGCCGAGGATTGGCCGGCGCTCTGCGGTGCGGTGATGAAGATGCGGTCACCCGCCACCTTCCGCGACTCGAGGGCATCCTTGACCGCTTGCGCGCGCGCATTGGCGAGGCGCTGCAGCGCGTCATCGTCGACCTTGGCGGCGGCCAGGAGCATCGACTCCATGCGTGCCGGCGGCACGGTCTCCAGCACACCGAACAGGTTGCGCGGGCGATCGGGGAGGGACGATTCCCGATAGACCCTGGTGAGCCACTCGGCACGCTCGTCGCTGCCGATCGTCACCTGGTCGAGCGACGCGGGCGCCTCGCCGCGCGCGGCCAGGGACTTCATCTTCTCGCGCCGGAGCGCATCTTCCACGGCCGTGCGCCGCAATGCCTCGCGATCGGCCACCGGATCGACGCGACCGCTGACGTCGATGCGCAGCGAGGGTCGGTCCACGAGGGCCTTGCCGAGCGTGTCGAGGCGCGTCTTCTGGTCGTCGGCGGGGACGCTTGCCCCCGGGGCGAAGGCGATCACCGACAGTTCCTCGCCGTGGCCGAAAGCCGCCGACAGCAGCGCGAAAGGTGCGGTGACCGCCTTGGTGATGAGATTGACGATCACCTGCACGATGAGCCCGCCGACCGAGAACTGCGGATCGTCGAGCGAACCCGAGATGGGCAAGCGGATATCGATCACGCCGTGCGAGTTCTTGAGGAGCGCGACGGCGAGGAGCACGGGAAGCTTCGTCGCGGTCGGGCTGTCGACGTGCTTCGGATCGAACGTGAGCTGGTCGAGGGTGAGATGGTTCTCGGCGGTGAGGCGTCGATCCTCCACCCGGTAGTGCACGTCGAAGCTGAGCTTGCCCTTCTCGATGCCGTAGCCCGCGTACTTGATCGCATAGGGTGACATCGGCGGCAGGTCGATGTCGCGCGCCTTCCCGCGGAGGTCGAGCGCGAGCGACGGCGCGAACGGATTGACCCGGCCGTCGATCTCGACCGGGGCCGAGTGATCCACGCGCGCGGTGATCGCGACGTCCCCCGCATCCTGCATCGACATGCGCGACACGCTGCCCGTCACCTCGGTCAGGTTCGCCGAGTAGTTGGGCCGCACGAAGAAATCCGAGAAGACGACGTTGCCGTTGGACAGCTCGATGCGTCCCAGCGTTATCGGCAGTGCCTCGCGCGCCTCGGCAGTGGCGGGCGGCGGCGTCGCGTCCGGGGGCGGCTCGGGTTCGGCGCCCGGCGTGAGGAGGCGCGTCAGGTTGAGCGTGCCGTCCTGGTAGACGATGACCCGTGCGTAGTAGTCGTCGGCGGCGATGCGATCCACCGACAGGCGAAATGGGGCGCTCGTGACGTCCACGCCGTCGAGCGCGAGGCGCTTCCAGTGCGCGAGATCGGAGGCGGTCGGCTTGTCGAGCGCCACGAAGTCGGTCACGGCGACGTTGCCCTTCCAGGCCACGCGCGGCTCGCCGTTGTCCGGCAGGTCGACGACGACGCGGCCCTTGGCCGCGAGCGATCCGCCGGTGAGCGACACGTTGATCCGCGATTCGACGTAGGGCCGGACGGGGACGAGATCGAGGCCCGTGACGTCCACGTTCCCCGCGAGCGCGAACGGATTGGTGCCGAGAGTGCCGTCGTACGCGGCGCGCGCCCTGGCGCCGATTCGCGAGCGCAGTTCGACGGCCATCCTGGCGTTGCGGGCATTCGAGTAGTCGCGCGCGGTCACGTCGATGTCGCGGGCGGAGATCCGGACCGGCGGCTGCTGCTGGCGATCCTCGATCTCGACGCGGGCTCGCTCGACGCGGAAGCGACCGATCCGCACGGTCCACGCGTCGTCGCCGCCTGCCGTTCCGGACTCGGTCCCCGGCCTGACGATGCGGGCGACGTCGATGGCGCCGCTGCGTTCCCGCACCACCTGCGCGGCGGGTTCGCGAACGTTCACGTCGGCGACATCGATGCGGCGCGCGGCGACGTCGACGCCGACGCCTCCGGCGGTCACCGCCGGCATGCGTAGGAAGGGGCGCGGACTGCGGGGATGCGCGACGGCGAGATCCGCGAGGGTGGCCGTGCCGTCGCGCACCGTGAACTTGCCGTCGGCGAGCGCGAACTTGCCGTCGAAGGCGAGCGATCCCTTCTGCACGTCGGCGGCGAGGGCATCCTTGTAGTAGGGGAAGAGCAATGCGAGCGAGAAGCGTGTGACCGAGAAGCTGCCGGTGGCCGATGGCGCGAGGAGGTCCGCTTCGGCCTCGGCCTTGAAGGTGGCGATGCGATCCGCGGAGAGGAACGAGGCCGTGGCCCTGGCCTTCTCGCCGGGCACGTTCGTGAGATTGCTCGCCGTGACGGCAACATCGGTGAGCCCGGTGCGGAACGCCGTGCCCTGGTCGGTAAGGGTGGCGCGACCTCCCTCGATCGTGGCGGCCTGCACGCGCACCGTCCACGGCGCCGCGGGCGCCGTGCGCGACGACGGCGCCGGATCGAAGAGCGGCTGCGCGAGCTCGAGCGTGCCGTCGCGGTCACGCACGACGTCCACCGTGGGCACATCGATGGCGACCTTCGCGATTCGCGCGTCACGCGCGAGCACGTCGACACGGTCGAGCGAGACGGCGATGCGCTTCGCGCCGAGCAGGGCGCTGCCGTCGCGGCGCTTCACCGCCACGTCGTCGAGGTGTGCGTCGCCGCGCAGCTCCAGGCGGCGCTCGCCTTGCGGGCCCTCGACGAACGCTACCGTCAGCCGCGTGGTCGCGAGCGCCTGCGCAAGCTCGACCCGCGGCCGCTCGGGCAGATAGACGAGGTACTGGGGCAGGGCAACGCCGTCGAGGTTGACGTCGAGCGTGGCCTCGCGATGCTCGGCGAACGGCGTGGCGGTGCCCGCCACGGCGAAGTGCGCGCCGTTCACGTCGCCTTCCACGTGGGGCGTCACGCGAATCGCCGTCTGGTAGGGAAGCGTGGAGAGGAAGGGGATGCCGATGGCGAGCGCCTCGACCCGATGCTTGCGCCCGGTCGCGGCATCATCGAAGGCGATGGAGCCGTCGACGACCTCGATGTTGTTGAGCGAAAAGCGGGGCGGCGGCCCGTCGGAGGGCGCCTGCGCGCGCTCGATGAGGTCGTCGATGTCGTAGTGTCCGTCGCGACCTCGCGCGATCGCGATGCGGGGCTGCACGAGGCGCAGGGCGTCGAGGACCGGAGCGCGGTGCCAGAGGGAAGCGGCGGAGACGTCGGCGGTGAGCTCATGCACCGCGAAGAGCGGCGATGCGGTCTTGCCGGCGACCGCCAGGTCACTGACCGTTACGCGCAGGGAGAACGGCTCGAACTCGACCTTGCCCACCGTCGTCGGTCGGCCGAGCGACTCCGTAAGCCGGGTCTCGATGAGGTGCTTGGCGATGGGCGGCACCGCGAGCCAGGCAGCTGCGATGAGCACGACGAGCACCGCGAGCGCCACGATCGTGCGCCGAAGCCAGCGCCGCGGCTCGTCACGGCGTACAGCGGATCCCCGTGTCGCCTCAGCGACTGCAGGTGCGGGTGCGGAAGACGCGGCAGGGGTGGACGGTGCTGCCATCGGGATCGCGCGCTGCGCCGACACGACAGATCACGACGCGCCGGCACGCTGGCCGCGTGCGCCGATCTTAGCACCGCCCGCGGGCACACCGCGGATCCGCGAGCCGACCGCGGGTTGCAGCCAATCAACGGGTTGCGGCGGGGCCGGTACTGGCGCGCACGATGAGTTGCACCGGCAGCGCGATCGACGGCTGCCGTCGCTTCCCGGCAAGCATCGCCACCAGCAGGCGGCCGGCCTCGACGCCGATCTCGCCGATCGGCAGGCGCACGGTGGTGAGCGCGGGATGCAGGTAGGCGGCGAAGCCATTGTCGTTGAAGCTTGCGACGGACAGCTCGCGCGGAATGGCGACGCCGGCCTGATGCAGCGCCGACAGCGCGCCGGTAGCGAGGTAGTCGTTGCCGCAGATGATCGCGCTGACCGGGGCGCGTCGCGCGATGATGTCCTGCATCGCCACGAAGCCTTCTCGAAAGCCGTACTCGGTCTCCGCACTCGCATCCGGATGCAGCATCATGCCGCGGCGCACCAGCGCGTCGATCACGCCGCGAAAACGTCGTCGCGCGCGCTCGTTGTGCTGGGTCGCGCCGCCGATGAAGCCCACGCAACGGTGCCCGAGCGAGTGCAGATGGTCGACCACGAGCGTTGCCGCTGCCGCCTCGTCGAAGCCGATGCACGTGCCGTGCTCGCTCTCCTGCGCCCACAGCATGACGAATGGCGTCCGGTGCGCGCCGAGCAGCGTGAAGGTGCCCGGCGACTGCTCGGCCCCGAGCAGCGCCACCGCGTCCACGCCGCGTTCGAGGAGCGTGCGCAGGATCGTCGGTTCGCGGGCGGTGCGGTGCTCGGGGGCGGACAGGAGCAGCGTGTATCCGGCCGTGGCGAGCGTCGCCTCCAGGGTCTGAATCATGGTGGCGAACGAGGACGTTCCGAAGCGCGGCACGATCGCGCCGATCGTCCCCGTGCGACGCAGCGCGAGGGCCCGCGCGGCGCCGTTGGCGACGTAGCCGAGCCGCTCGGCGGCCGCGAGCACGCGTTCGCGCGTGGCCTCGCTGATCATGTCGGGCCGTGACAGGGCCCGCGAGACGGTTCCGGCGGTCACGCCCGCGAGCGACGCCACGTCGTCGAGCGACACGGCGCGGTGTTCCGGCTTTCGCGATGCGGAGGCCTTGCCGTCGTGACGGCGCCTCACACGTACGGGGGCGGGAAGGGAGCGTGAACTCAAGCGCTGCGGCCGAGGGATGAAGGGTGCGGCGCCCGCCATCGTAACGCAAAACCAGCCTGGACGATGCGTCGTGCACGCTCGATGCAAGCGAATGCCGGAATGCGGGCGGTGTCGGTCTTGACAAAGACTGGCACGTGGATGGTACTATCAATGCAAGCGTTTGCATCACCGAGCCGGAAAGCAGGCGGGAATCGAACCGCACACCTCTGGAGGATGTCTTGACGACCACCAAGCACGCACTCGTAAGAACGCTTCTCGACTGTGGCGCCGAGTGCGCGTTCACCTTGCCGGGGCTCGGCATCACGTGGATGCTCGACGAGTTCTACGAAGTGCGCGACCGCTTCCGCGTCGTCCTCACGCGCAGCGAGCAGACCGCCTCGGTGATGGCCCAGGTCTGGGGCAAGCTCACCGGGCGACCCGGCGTGTTCATGGGACAGGGGCCGTTCGCGAGCACGACCGGAGCGTTCGGCATCCTCGAAGCGCGCTTTGCCGGCTCGCCAATGGTGGTCATGACCGACACGTCCTGCTACGACGGTTTCGGCATGTACGGCGTCTACCAGACGATGACCGGCGACTACGGGGCCGCCGACGTGCGCGCCGTGCTGAAGACGATGACCAAGTACGTGGGCTACGCCACGGAGCCGCACGAGGCGGTCTACGGCCTGCAGATGGCCTTCAAGCACGCGCAACTGCCGCGCATGGGTCCCACCGCGCTGGTCCTGAAGACACCGATCATCCGCCGCGAGATGACGGAGTCCCCGCGCGTGAAGCTCTATCCCTCCGGCGGATACCTGCGGTATACGCCGGCACGCCCGGATCCTGCCGCGGTGGAGCAGCTCGCGGCGATGATCGCGGTGGCCGAGCAACCCGCCATGATCGTCGGACAAGGCGCTCAGACGGACCGCACGCGTGCGTTGCTTGCGGCCGTGGCCGGGCGTGCGGGTGTGGCCGTGGCCACGAGCTACAACGGCAAGGGCGCGATCGACGAGACCGCGGCGGTCGCCGTGGGCATGCTCGGCACCTGGGGCGCGCGTTCTGCCAATCGCATGCTCGGCAAGGCGGATCTCCTGGTGGTGCTGGGCGCGAGCCTCGGACCCGATTACCTGCGCTTCCGCGACGAGGGCCTCGTCGACCCGAAGCGGCAGACGATCGTGCAGGTCGACATCGATCCGCGCCACGCCGGCTGGGTCTATCCGGTGGATCTCGCGGTGACCGGCGATGCGGGTGACGTGCTGGAGGCCCTGGAGGGGCTCCCGCTCGGGGAGGCGAAGCGCGACCGGCGCCTGGCCGGCATCGCCGCCAACAATCGCGAGCACGGCTTCGGCGTCCTGCCCCCGACCGTCGCCGCGGACGGCACCCTTCACTATGCGGATGTCGTGCGGGTCCTCGATCGCGTGCTCACGCCGCGCGACATGCTGGTGCTCGACGCCGGCAACAATCGCATCTGGGTCACGGCCGCCTTGCGGCTGCGCACGCCGGGACAACTCGTCGTGCCCGGGGGCATCGGCGGAATGGGCTGGGGTCTGCCCGCTGCCGCGGGGACGCGAATGGCGCGCCCCGATCGCAACGTCATCTGCCTCATCGGCGACGGCGGCGCCATGATGACGATCAGCACGCTCGCGACCTGCGTGCAGGAACGATTGCCGATCACGGTGGTGATCGCCAACAATCAGGGGCTCGGCATGGTGCGCGACAACATGAAGGAGCGGCGCATCGCCGTCGACTTCTCGCCGACCGACTTTGCGGCGATCGCCCGCGGCATGGGCTGTCACGGCATCCGGGTCGACCGGGCCGACGCGCTCGGCGACGCGATCTCGCAGGCGCGCGACAGCGGCGTCACGACGGTGATCGACGTGGCGATCGATCCCGCGGCGAGCCACGTGCCGGCTTCGGATTACTGAAGCGGAAAGGACTGCGATGTCTGCGACCGCGATCGTGACCGGCGGCTCGAGCAATATCGGCTGGGCCTGCGTTCAACGCCTGGCGGGCACGCATCGGGTGATGATCGGCGACCTCGAGGCACCGCGCGATCCGCCGCCCGGCGTCGAGTTCGAGCGAACCGATATCCGCGATCCCGACGCCTGCGTGCGTCTCGTCGAACGGGCGCGCGCGCTCGGCACGGTCGAGGCGATCGTGCACTCGGCCGCCATCACCGCGGCAGCGCGGCCGGTCGAGCAGATTCCCCCCGATGAATGGCGCCGCTTGATCGACGTCAACCTGAACGGCGCCTTCCACGTCGCCCGCGCCGCGATTCCTGCGCTGCGCGAGACGCGCGGCGCGATGGTCATGATCGCCTCGCGCGCGGCGCGCACGGGCTACGCCGCGCTGGCCCCATCGCCCGATGGAACCAAGGCGCACTACTGTGCGGCGAAGGCCGCGGTGCTGTCGCTCGTGAAGTCGCTGGCGATCGAGCTTGCTCCCGCGGGTGTCCGGGTGAATGCGGTGGTTCCCGGATCGATCGAGGGGACGATGATTCCGAAGGAACGCTGGCCGGAACTGGCGGCGCGCATTCCGCTGGGTCGCCTGGGACAGCCGGACGAGGTCGCCGAGTGCGTCGCCTTCCTGTGCTCGTCGCAGTCCCGCTACGTCACGGGGCATGCGCTCGATGTCAACGGCGGGACGTGGATGAACTGAAGGCTGTTGCGCGCGGGATCGGCCGAAGCCGAAGGCTTGCAATCCGGACCGGCGCGTCGCAGGCAGGAAGATCGGGCGAGGCGATCCACCGCCCTGGTGCACGCGTGCCGCAGCGTACCGGTCAATGCTCGTGGTCGAACGTGAAGAGAGGAGGCAGATCGTGAAGGGATTCCTGTGCTGTATGGCACTCGCCGGCCTGGCGCTCGCTCCGCTGGCGCAGGCGCAGTCGGACTGGCCCACCCGGCCGGTACGCGTCGTCGTGCCGTTCCCGGCGGGCGGGACGACCGACATCGTGGGGCGCGAGATCAGCGAGCGGCTCGCCAAGGCGTTCGGTCAGCCGTTCATCGTGGACAACAAGGCCGGCGCCAGCGGCAACATCGGTGTCGAGAACGTGGTCCGCTCCGCGCCGGACGGCTATACGCTGGTGGTCGGCGCGCCGCAGACGCTCACCATCAACCCGCAGCTCTTCAAGAACCTTCCGTTCGACCCGCAACGCGATCTGGCGCCGATCGTCGTCATCGCCTCGGTGCCGAACGTGCTGCTCGTCACGAACTCCCTGCCGGTGAAGACGCCGCAGGAGCTGATCGCCTATGCGCGCGCGAATCCCGGCAAGCTCAACTACGGCTCGTCGAGCATCGGCGGCACGCCCCATCTGTCGGCCGAACTCTTCAAGTCGATGACCGGCACCCAGATCGTCCACGTTCCGTACAAGGGCAGCTCGCCCGCGCTGCAGGACCTGATGGGCGGGCAGATCGAGATGATGTTCGACAATCTCCCGGCCGGGTTGCCGCTCATCCGCTCGGGCAAGGTGCGGGCCCTCGCCGTGACCACGACCGCGCGCACGCCGGCCGCCCCCGACCTGCCGACGTTGAACGAGTCCGGTGTTCCAGGTTTCGATTCGCAGGGATGGTTCGCGCTGCTCGCACCGGCTGGGACGCCCCCGGCGATCCTCGAGCGCATCAACCGTGAGGTCAATAGCATTCTCGCGACGCCCGAGTTCCGGGAGCGCCTCGAGCGTGTCGGCGCCGTTCCCGTGGGCGGCAGCATCGCGGACTTCCGCAATCGCCTGCACGACGAGTCCGAGCGCTGGGGCAAGGTGATCAAGTTCGCGAACATCACACCCCAGTGACCGCAACCGGAAGCGGCGTGCCGAACGGCGGCGATCCAGGGCGGGGCTGCCGCCGAATGGCGGGGCGCAACGTCATCGTCACCGCCGCGGCACGCGGTCTCGGTCTGGCGTCGGCGCTGCGCCTGGCCGCGGAGGGGGCCCGCGTGTGGATCACCGACCGCGACCGCGAGGCACTCGCCGAAGCTCGCGAGCGGGCGACCTGCGCCGTCCTGGAGATCGAGACGCTGCTGATGGATTCGAGCGACGCGAACGACGTGCTCGCCGGCATCGGCCAGGTTCATTCGCGCGCCGGGCGCATCGATGTCCTCGTCAACAATGCGGGGGGCTCGTTGCACACGCCGTACCGCTTCATGGAAGAGCAGGACGACGACTGGAAGCGCGTGCTCGACCTCAACCTGATGGGTGCGGTCTGGGCCAGTCGCGCCGTGCTGCCCGTCATGGCGGCGCAGCACTATGGACGCATCGTGAACTTCGGGTCGAAGGCGGGGCGGTTCGGAAGTCTGATCGCAGGGGCCAACTACGCGGCAGCGAAGGGAGCGATCGCGTCGCTGACACGCCAGATGGCGATGGAGTACGGTCCGCACGGCATTACCGTCAACTGCATCTGCCCCGGGGTGGTGATGACGGACCGGACGCGCGGGTTGTGGGAGGAGCGCCGCACCGCCGAGGAACGGGCCCGGGTGCTGGCCGAGATCCCGCTGCGTCGACACGCCGAGGTCGACGACGTGGCCGCTGCCGTGGCGTTCTTCGCCTCCGACGACGCCGCATTCGTGACGGGCGCCACGCTCGATCTGAACGGTGGCCAGTCGATGGCCTGAAGGGGGCCGGCAGGGGCCGGCGAACCTGCTACAGACTGCAGAACATCAGCTCGAACTCGACGTCGTGGTCGTAGACGGTGCCGCGATCCATCCCCGAGACCCCGATGAAGCGGATGTTGAGCGCGTACTTGTTGGCGCTGATCTCGGGTACGCACGAGTGCTTGTGGTCGAGCGTGAGGCGCAGGAGCTGCGCGACCTTGGTGGTGGTGAGCATCAGCTGGAACGCCCCGCGATGCGCCACGTGCCGCCCCGCGCGTCCGTTGTCGCGGAGAAGCCTCAGAATGATTGCGGTGCCGGCATGGATCGCCGCGAACGGCTCTATCCAGCCGCGCAGGTCATGGCGGCGCGCGGCGGCCTCCTGCCGCAACCACCAGTGATACGCGGGCAGGTCGAACTCGCACACACCGCCGGGGATGGCGGTGCGCTGCTTGATCGCCATCAGCCATTCGTTGTCGCGCAGGTGCGCCCCGACCTTCCCGGTCTGCGACAGGAGCTGGGCGTTCACGGCGTCGATGTGGCTGAGGAGCCCCTCGAGCGTGCCCTGGTCGATCTGCGGGTTCTGGCGCAGCGGGCCGAGCATCTGGCGCTGTCGCTCGAGCTCCTGCAGGAGGTCGGCCTTGAGATCCGCCCGTGCCGCGACGTCGGTGATCTCGAAGAGCGACAGGAGCGCCGCATGATGATCGGGTGCCGCGTCCTGCGCGGCGAAGTGGCCCACGCGCGCGAAGAGATCCTCGAGGCGCATGAGCGTGCGCACTCGCTCGTTCAGGGGATGCTCGTAGCGGATCACCGTGGATAGTCGCGTCGGCGCGTGAAGTTCCGCGCCATTGTCCCGGGAACCGGCGAGCGGTTCAAGACCGCCGTTGACGGGCGATGTCGAGATAGCGCTCGTGCAGGCGTGCGACCTGCGGCGCGATCGCCGCATGCGGGCCGCTGTTGTCGACGACGTCGTCGGCCTGCGCCAGGCGGTCGCGGCGTCCGAGCTGGGTCGCCATGATGGCGCGGACCTCCGGCGCCGCGAGGCCGCTCCGGGCAGTCACGCGGCGCACCTGCTCGTCCTCGGGACAGTCGACCACGAGCACGCGTTGCGCGAGGTTGCGCGCGTTGCCCCGCTCGAGAAGCAGCGGCACGACCAGCAGACCGTAGGGGCCGGTGAAGGCGGCGACCTCGTCGCGCAGCCGCGCGGCGATCAAGGGATGCAGCAGGGACTCGAGGCGAGCGCGGGCCCCCGCATCGTCGAAGACGCGCCGGCGCAGGCCGGCGCGGTCGAGCTCGCCATCGGGAGCGAGCACGTCCTCGCCGAAGGTCGCGAGGACTGCCGCGTATCCGGGGGCATCCCGAGCGGTCACGGCATGCGCCGCGGCGTCGGCGTCGGCCACCTCGATGCCGAGCGCGGCAAAGGCTTCCGCCACGGCGGACTTGCCGCTGCCGATGCCCCCCGTGAGTCCCACGACGTAGGTCATCCTGCGGGGAAGTACATCCTGGTGAGCGTGGGTCCGAAGAACAGCGCGATCATTCCCGCGATCGCAAGATAGGGCCCGAAGGCCAGCGGCACGTTGTGATCGCGCCCCTTCATCACCACGAGCGCGATGCCGATGCAGGCACCGACCAGCGACGAGCCGAGCACGATCAGCGGCAGCATCTTCCAGCCGAGCCAGGCGCCCAGGGCGGCGAGCAGCTTGAAATCGCCGTAACCCATGCCTTCCTTGCCGCGGACGAGCTTGAAGATCCAGTAGATGCTCCACAGCGTGAGATAGCCCGCCATGGCGCCGAGCACGGCCTCGCGCAACGGAACGAACAGACCGTAGAGGTTGGCGAGCAGGCCTCCCCAGAGCAGGGGAAGCGTCATGTCGTCGGGCAGGAGCTGGGTATCGAAGTCGATGAACGTCAGCGCCACCAGCGTCCAGAGGAAGGCGCACGCAGCGAGTCCCTGCCACGTCGGGCCGAAGTACCAGATCGCGAGGGCCGCGAGCGTTCCACCGAGGATCTCCACCGCAGGGTAGCGGGCGGAGATGGGCGTCTTGCACGCCTTGCACTTGCCCCGCAGCACGAGCCACGAGACGACCGGGATGTTCTCGGCGGCACCGATCGCGTGTCCGCAAGACGGGCACGCGGAACGCGGCACCACGAGGTTGTAGCGCGGCGCGGGCGCGGGTGCCTCGCCCCGAAGCTCCGCGCACTGCTCCTGCCAGCCGCGCTCGAGCATCTTCGGCAGGCGGTGGATGACGACGTTGAGGAAGCTTCCGACGCACAGTCCCACGATGGCAGCCGCCACCGTGGCCGCCACGGGATCGGCGAGCAACGGCAGCATCAGCGCGCAGGTGCCGGCGCGAGGCGAACGGCAAGCCGCGGGTGCGGGCGTCCGCGCCGTGGCGACGGTAGCGGCACGCTACACCACCGCGCCGAGCTTGAAGATCGGCAGGTACATGGCGACGACGAGGCCACCGATGATCACGCCGAGGAACACGATGATGATGGGCTCGAGCAGGCTCGACAGGGCAGCGACTGCGTCGTCCACCTCGCGCTCGAAGTAGTCGGCAATCTTGCCTAGCATGTTGTCGAGCGATCCCGATTCCTCGCCGATCTGCGTCATCTGCAGCACCATCGTGGGAAAGAGGCGCGTGTTTCCCATCGCATTGGTGAGGCTCGTGCCGGTGCTGACCTCGGTCTGGATCTTGCGCGTGGCCTGTACGTACACCGCGTTGCCGGAGGCGCCGCCCACGGCGTCGAGCGATTCGACCAGCGGCACGCCGGCGGCGAACATCGTCTGCAGGGTGCGCGTCCAGCGCGCGATCGTGGCCTTCTCGAGGATGTCGCCGATCACGGGCAGCTTCAGCATCAGCCGGTCCGTGGTGTAGCGGAACGCGGCGGATCGCCGCCGGCCCGCGAAGAAGCCGAAGATCGCGCCGGCGATGATGAGGGCCACCAGCCACCACCACACGACGACCCAGTCGGAGATCGCCATCACGATCAGCGTGGGCGCCGGCAGGTCGGCACCGAAGTTGGTGAAGACCTTCTTGAAGGCCGGGATCACCCATACCATGATGATCCACACCACCACGATCGCCACCGTGATCACGGAGATCGGGTAGAACAGCGCCGACTTGATCTTGCCCTTGATGGCAAGGATCTTCTCCTTGTAGGTGGCGAGGCGTTCGAGGATGGCGTCGATCGTGCCGGAAGCCTCGCCGGCTGCCACCAGGTTGCAGTAGAGCTGGTCGAAATACTTGGGGTACTCGCGGAAAGCCTGCGACATCGAGGAGCCCGCCTCGATCTTGTTCTTGATGTCCATCATGAGGCGCGAGAAGCGTGCGTTGCCGTGCCCGCGCGCCACGATCTCGAAGGCCTGCAGGAGCGGCACGCCCGCGCGCAGCATGGTGGCGAGCTGCCGCGTGAAGAAGGCGATGTCCTTGTCGGTGATCTTCTTGCCGCCGCGGAACGTCTGCTTCTTGATCTTGGCGACGCGGATGCCCTGCCGCCTCAGGTTGGTGACGACGACGGTCTCGGACGCGGCCTTCGACTCCCCGCGGACCTGACGGTTGTTGCGGTCGGTCCCTTCCCAGATGAAGGTGTATTCCTTGACGTCGCGGCGGGCGGCGGCGGTTGCAGTGGCCATGGTCCCTTCCCTTCTGCTACTCGTTCGTGATCGCCTCGATTTCCTCGAGCGATGTCATGCCGGACTTCACCTTGAGAAGCCCCGATTGCCGGAGGTCGCGCACCCCCTCCTTGTACGCCTGCTCGGCGATGTCCAGCGCGTTGCCGTTGCGCATGATCACCTGACGCATCTCGTCGGTGATCGGCATGACCTGGTATACGCCCACGCGCCCCTTGTAACCGGTGCCCTTGCAATGATCGCAGCCGACCGGCCCGTAGGGCGTCCACGAGCCGTCGAGGTCTTCCTCGGTGAAGCCGGCGCGCAGCAGCGCCTCGGGTGGGATGTCCTCTGGCTTCTTGCAGGTCGGGCACAGGCGTCGCCCCAGGCGCTGCGCGGTGATGAGGATCACCGAGGAGGCGACGTTGAACGGCGCCACCCCCATGTTGAGCATCCGCGTGAGCGTCGTGGGCGCGTCGTTGGTGTGCAGCGTGGAGAGCACGAGGTGCCCCGTCTGCGCGGCCTTGATGGCGATGTCGGCGGTTTCGAGGTCGCGGATCTCGCCGACCATGATGATGTCCGGATCCTGGCGCAGGAAGGCCTTGAGCGCAGCGGAGAAGGTGAGCCCGGCCTTGTCGTTGATGTTGACCTGGTTCACGCCCGGGAGCTGGATTTCCGCGGGATCCTCGGCGGTCGAGATGTTTACGCCGGGTTGGTTGAGGAGGTTGAGGCAGGTGTATAGCGACACCGTCTTCCCGCTGCCGGTGGGTCCGGTGACCAGGATCATTCCGTACGGGCGCTTGATCGCGAAGAGCAGGGCCTCCTGCTGGTCCGGCTCGTAGCCGAGCGCCTCGATGCCGAGCTTGATCCCCGAGGAGTCGAGGATCCGCATCACGATCTTCTCGCCGTAGAGCGTGGGCATCGTCGAGACGCGGAAGTCGATCGTCTTCGCCTTGTTCAGGACGAGCTTCATGCGCCCGTCCTGCGGCACGCGCTTTTCGGAGATGTCGAGCTTGCTGATGACCTTGATGCGCGACGCCACCTTGTCCTTGATGGCGAGTGGCGGCTGCGCGATCTCGGTCAGGATGCCGTCGATGCGGTAGCGCACGCGGTAGAAGCGTTCGTACGGCTCGAAGTGGATGTCGGATGCGCCCGCGCTGATGGCGTCGGTCAGGAGCTTCTGGATGTACTTGACGACGGGCGCATCCTCGACGTCGGCGTCGTCCTCGATGGAGGACGAGGCGGGCGCGTTCCCGTCCTCGAGGCCGATCTCGAGATCGTCGAGCTTGGCCATCTCCTTCAGGTTGGCGCCGCTCTGGTCGACGATCCGCGCGATCGCTGCCGAGAGCTTGTCGTCCTCGACGACGATGGCCTCCGGCACGAGGTTCGTCTTGAAGCGGACCTCCTCGAGCGCCTGCAGGTTGGCGGGGTCGGAGATCGCCACGTAGAGCTTGTTGCTGCGCTTGTACAGCGGGAGCACGCGGCGCGCCTGCGCCATCTTCACGTCGACCAGGTCCTTCTGGATCTGGTCGGTATCGAAGGCCGCGAGGTCGAGCAGCGGGGTGCCGAACGCCCGCGAGGCGAAGACCGCGAGCTGCTGGGCGGTCATGCGCTTGCCGGAAAGGACCTGCTCGACGAAGGAGACACCCGCCCCGTGGGCCTGCGTCTGGAGGGTTTCCGCCTCGTACTCGGACATGAGCCCGCTCTGCGCGAGCGCGCGGGCAAGTCCGCTGATGTTGCGGGTCGCGGCGGCGTGCGTGGCCATGCGGGAAAGGGAGAGTGGACCCTCGGTTATCGGGCTGCGGTCGGCGATGCCAAAGCCACCCTGTGCCGGGTGATCGCAATTGGCAAGCAAAGGACGTGCCGAACGGGCAAAATGCGTGTTATTCCAAAAGCATAAAACGGAGAGCTCAACGATAATGCCCGCTCGGGAATGCTTTGTAAAGGCAACGGAATGCCGAAAAACTGCACGAACCGGCGAGCCGCGCCCATCCCTGCATGCCTTGCCACCGGCACCGCAGCGCCGCGCGCCGGTCCGGCGATCGCTGCGCTTCGCGGCGGCGGACCGTGCCGCCCTGCGACGGCTGCCTACCGGCCCAGCAGGATCTGCGCCACGAACTTGCTCCCGAGGTAGCCCAGGAGGAGAAGGGCGGTGCCGGCCACCACCCCGTAGAGCGCCCGGCGGCCGCGCCAGCCATGCCGCCAGCGGCCGTAGAGCAGCACCGCGAACGCCACGAAGCCTGCCAGAGACAGCACGTTCTTGTGGGTGAAGGGGATGGGTCGCCCGAACAGTTGCTCGGAGAACACGATTCCACTGGCCAGCGTCGCCGATAGCAGCGCGAAGCCAACGATCACGAGGCGGAACAGCACCCGTTCGAGGGTCAGCACCGGCAGCGCGCCGTCGCCCCGCGCCGGCGCCGCGCCGCGATGGACGCGTCGTTCGAGCCCGAGCAGCAGCAAGGCCTGCAGGGCGGCGACCACGCAGAAGGCATACCCGACCAGGGCGACGGCGATGTGCAGTGCGGCCCAGGTCTCGCTGCCGTAGACGAAACGATGCGGCGCGCCCCCGACCGCCGGCGACACCGCGCACAGCGCCGCCACCGGCAGGACGATCACGGCCACGCCGGGAAGCTTGCGCATGAGCCCGGAGCCGGCGGCGACCAGCGTCGTGAGCCAGGCCACCACCGAAAGCGCCTGCGCGAAGGAGACATCGAGGCCGTCCGGCGCGAGCGTGGCGCGCACCAGCGACACGGCATGCAGCACGAGTGCGGCGACCAGGACGGCCCGGGCGGCGCGCGGATGAGGGGGGCGCACGCCGTGGCTGCCGTACAGCCACGCCGCGAGGCCGTACAGGAGGGCAACGGCGACGTACAGTAAAATCACGGGTCCGGGGAGCGACGCGGAACGCGGCGGCGTGAAGGCGTCGCCAGCGCGGGGTGCGGGAGTCGAGTGTACCCGATGCTCCTCCCCTCACGCGGAATTGTTCCCATGCTAGAAAACCTGACCGAACGCCTCTCGCGCGTCGTCAAGGAACTGCGCGGCCAGGCGCGGCTCACCGACGACAACATCCAGGACGCCTTGCGCGAGGTCCGGCTCGCGCTGCTGGAAGCGGACGTCGCGCTCCCCGTGGTGCGCGAGTTCATTGCCGCCGTCAAGGAGAAGGCGCTCGGCGAGGAAGTGGTGGGCTCGCTCACGCCGGGCCAGGCGCTCATCGGCGTGGTGAATCGCGAGCTGACCGCCCTCATGGGTGGCGCCGCGCAGCCGCTGTCGTTCGCGACCCAGCCGCCGGCCGTGATCCTGCTCGCCGGCCTGCAGGGCGCCGGCAAGACGACGACCGCAGGCAAGCTCGCGCGGCTGCTGTCGGCCGAGCAGAAGAAGAAGGTGCTGGTGGTGTCGGCCGACGTGTACCGGCCGGCGGCCATCGAGCAGTTGCGGCTGCTGGCCGCGCAGGTGGGCGTCGACTTCTTTCCATCCACCGCCAGCGAAGCGCCGGTGACGATCGCGCGCAATGCCGTCGACTGGGCGCGCAAGCATTACCACGACGTGCTGATCGTCGATACCGCGGGTCGTCTCGGCGTGGACGAGGCGATGATGCGCGAGATCGCCGACCTGCACGCCGCGGTCACGCCGATCGAGACGCTGTTCGTCGTCGACGCGATGCAGGGCCAGGATGCGGTGAATACGGCCAAGGCGTTCCGCGACGCGTTGCCGCTCACCGGCGTCGTCCTCACCAAGCTCGACGGTGACGCGCGTGGCGGTGCGGCGCTGTCCGTGCGGCACGTCACCGGCGCGCCGATCAAGTTCGTGGGGGTCGCCGAGAAGATCAACGGGCTCGAGGTCTTCCATCCCGAGCGGATGGCCGCCCGCATCCTCGGCATGGGCGACGTGCTCACGCTGATCGAGGAGGCGCAGAAGAACGTCGATCTCGAGGAGGCGAAGAAGCTCGCGAAGAAGGTCAAGACCGGCAAGGGCTTCGACCTCACCGACTTCAAGGCGCAGTTCGCGCAGATGCGCAAGATGGGCGGCATCGCCGGCATGATGGACAAGCTGCCCGCCGAGCTCGCGCGGGCAGCGCAGGGCGCCACGGTGGACGAGCGCAAGCTCGCGCGGATCGAGGGCATCATCGACTCGATGACGCCGCAGGAGCGTGCCAAGCCCGAGCTCCTCAAGGCGTCGCGGAAGCGGCGCATCGCGGCAGGCGCCGGCGTCACGGTGCAGGAGGTGAACCAGCTCCTGAACCAATTCGAGCAGACGCAGAAGATGATGAAGATGGTGGCGAAGGGCGGCTTGCAGAAGATGATGCGGGGGATGAAGGGCATGCTGCCGGGGATGCGGTAGCTGCGGCGAATCCCTTCCCGCGCTGCCGCTCCGGGTGGACCGCCTCAGAAGACGCGGGCGCCCGGCCACGTTTCACCCGGTCTTGTCCGCTGACCGCTTTTCGCTGTAGAATCAGAGTCTTTTCGATTTTCGCCTGCCGGGTGTCCTCCCGCGCCGGCCACCACAGGAAACATCGACATGGTCGTCATTCGCCTCGCCCGGGGCGGCGCCAAGAAGCGCCCCTTCTACAACATCGTCGTCGCCGACTCGCGCAACCGCCGCGATGGCCGCTTCATCGAGCGCGTGGGCTTCTACAACCCCATCGCCACCGAGAAGGAAGAGGGTCTGCGCCTGGCCGTCGATCGGGTGTCGCACTGGCAGGAGCGCGGCGCGCAGCTCTCCGACACGGTTGCGGGACTCGTGAAGCGGCACGCAGCCGCTGCCAAGCCGGCGGCCTGACGATCCGATGGCCGCGCCGACGGTCGTGGGCGGGCGCCATGGCGCCGCCGCGCCGCCGGACGACGTCGTGGTGATGGGGCGCATTGCTGCCCCGTACGGCGTGAAGGGCTGGCTCAAGGTCCTCCCCGCCACGGAAGAGCACGAAGCGCTCCTCGACTATCCCGAGTGGTGGCTGCGCAAGCGCGGCGACCGGTCGGCATGGGAGCGCGGCGAACTCGTCGAAGGACGCACCCACGCGAATGCGCTGATCGTGTCCATCGCGGGGATCGGGGATCGGGAAGCCGCGGCCGCCTTTTCGGGTGGTCAGGTGGGAGTGCCACGCGCGGCGTTGCCCGTGGCCAAGGGCGACGAGATCTACGTCGCCGACCTCGTGGGGCTCGCGGTGTTCAACCGGCAGGGCGAGTCGCTCGGCCGGGTGGTGGAAGTGCAGGAGTTCGGTGCGCATCCCGTGTTGCGCATCGTGGGTGAGGACGAGGCGCATCTCGTGCCGTTCGTGCCGGCGTACGTCGATGCGGTCGATGTCGAAGGCGGGCGCATCGAGGTGGACTGGCGCAAGGATTACTGACGGATCGCAACCAGGGCATGCGGTTCGTCTCCGCGCAGATGCGGGGGGCTTGGAAGGCCGTGCGGATCGACGTCGTCACGCTGTTTCCGGAAATGGTGGCGCAGGCGGCGGCGATCGGCGTGACCGGGCGCGCGCTGGAGAGGGGCCTGTGGCAGTTGGGCGTGTGGAATCCGCGCGATTTCGCCACCGACGCCCACCGCACGGTGGACGACCGTCCGTATGGCGGCGGCCCGGGGATGGTGATGTTGCCGGGTCCGCTGGCGCAGGCTATCGGCGCGGCGAAGGCGGCGCAGGCTGCGGCCGGAACGGCGGGCAGCCGGGTCATCCACCTGTCGCCAGCGGGCAAGCCGCTGACGCATGGGCGGGTGGCCGAGTTCGCGAGCGCGGCGAACGCGGGCTACGTGCTCCTCGCGGGCAGGTACGAAGGAATCGACGAGCGCCTGATCGCGCGCGAAGTCGACGAGGAGATCGCGATCGGTGATTTCGTGGTGTCCGGCGGCGAGTTGCCGGCACTGATGCTGATCGACGCCATTGCCAGGCTGTTGCCGGGGGCGTTGAACGACGAGCAATCGGCGCGCGAGGATTCGTTCGCCAACGGTCTCCTCGACTGTCCGCACTACACGCGGCCGGAGGTGTACGAAGGGATGGCGGTACCCGACGTGCTGTTGTCGGGTCATCATGAGAGGATTCGCCGCTGGCGCCTTGGACAGTCGTTACGGCGCACGCGGGAGCGGCGGCCCGACCTCCTCGCGGGACGCGTGCTCACGAAGGAAGAGGCGGCGCTGCTCTCGACGGCGCCGCCGGAGTGAAGTCGCAGTGAAGTCGGAGTGAAGTCGGTCGGAGTGAAGTCGGAGTGAAGTCGCGGCAAGGGAAGTGGCAACACCATAACGAACCAGGCGCCTCATCAGGTGGCGGCACCGCCCGCCGGACCCTGCGCTGATCGCCGTCACACGAAGGAAGCAACGCCATGAACATCATCGAAACGCTCGAGAAGGAAGAGATCGCTCGCCTCGGCAAGACGATCCCCGATTTCTCCCCCGGCGATACCGTCATCGTCAACGTGAACGTGGTCGAAGGCGAGCGCAAGCGCGTCCAGGCCTACGAAGGCGTCGTCATCGGCAAGCGGAACCGCGGCCTCAACTCGTCGTTCACCGTGCGCAAGATCAGCAGCGGCGAGGGCGTGGAGCGCACGTTCCAGACCTATTCGCCGCTGCTCGCCTCCATCGAGGTGAAACGCAAGGGCGACGTCCGTCGCGCCAAGCTCTACTACCTGCGCGACCGGTCCGGGAAGTCGGCACGCATCCGCGAGAAGCTCGCGCACAAGGACGCCGGCTCCAAGTCGGAGTAGGTTTCGCGGCAGGGGCGGGCCGACGCGGTCGTTCGCGCGGACCGCCCGTACAGGAGAAACGGCCCCGCGTGGGCCGTTTCCCCTTTTCGGGCTCGCCACCGTCCGGAGGGCGCGTGCCCGGCCGCCGGCGTTGCGGCGCGACGCTGGCCGGCAGGCCGGGACCGGGCGCGGAACGCCGGTCGAACGCCGCGTGGAACGCCGCTGTCGCGTTGCCCGAGCGACGGCCCGCTTCTTGCTTTTCCGACAGAGGGCAACCCCGAGGACTTTCGCCGCGACATTCCAACGGCATAATCAGAGGTCCGTCGCGAGATCCCCGTCCGCATGAAGGCAACGCTGTACGAGGCGATCGGCATTCTCCCCACGTCCTCCGACGAGGACGTGCGGGCGGCGTTGCGCCGGGTGATCCGCAAGTACTACGCCAAGACCCGCGACGGACAGGGAAACGTCGAGGAAGCGCTGCGTTTCATCAACCACGCGAGCCGGATCCTCTCCGATCCCGATCGCCGCATCCGCTACGACGAGGAGCTCGCGCTCTCCGCCGGCACCACCGAGCAGCGGATCGCCCACGTCGTCAGCAATGCCGTGGCCGAGGCAGGCGAGCAGACCGACGTCGACAAGCTCGACGACCCCGCCGGGCGCAAGTCGCCTGAGACCATGGACGACGAGCTCGAGACGGGCCTCGACGCTGCCGAGCCGCCGCCTGAACGCAATCCGCATCATCCCGGCCTCACGGAGCGCGTCGCGTCCTTCGGTCGCTCGCCGATCGTGACCATCGCCCTGTGTGCCTTCTTCGGCGCGTTCATCGCCGCTGCGATCGTGTTCGTGACGCCCGCCGACACGATCCTCGTCGCCAAGCAGGTCCTGGTCTGGCTCACCATCACGCTGCTGGTGCTCACGGCGGTCTACGGCGCCGTGCACGGACTCGCGTACCTCCGCCGGCGCAAGGGGAGCCCGCAGCCGGTCCTCGTGCCGCAGACGGACCTCGCCATCCTCAACTGGCGTCGTGAGAAGAGCGTCTTCCTCGGCACCAACCACCCCCAGGAGGATGCGAGCTGGATCTTCCAGTTGCGCATGGCCGAGCTCGAGCGCGCCAAGTCGGGCCGCACGAGCGAGGCGCGCCCGTGGCAGCGCCTGGCCGCGCGCATCTTCGACTACGCCATCTGGGGACTGGTGCTCGCGCTGCTGCTGTCCGAGCTCCGTGGCATCGGTCTGATCTCGCCCACGCTCGCCTTCTGGCTCGGCCATCCGCTGCTCGCCCCCGTGCTCATCACCGCGAGCTTCGTGCCCGTGGAAGCCCTGCTCATCGCGTCCATCGGCACCACGCCCGGCAAGTGGCTCTTCGGCGTCTTCCTCCAGTTCTCGATCTCCGATGCCTACGCGCCGCGCGACGCGCGCACCCAGCTCCGGCGTGCGCTCAGGCGTTCGTTCCGCGTGTGGTGGGAGGGCGTGGGCTGCGGCTTTCCTCTGCTCGCCCCGGTGCTCATCGCCGTGGCCTACGAGAAGCTTGCGCAGAATCAGGAAACCGATTGGGACTTCGCGCAGGACGTGCTCGTCACGCACGGTCCGCCGGGTGTGCTCAACACGGTGACCGGGGTCTGCGGGCTGGCTGCCATGCTGTGGCTCTACGGCGTGGCCTGGCACCAGCCCATGGCGGATTCCATCGCCTGGGCGCGCACGACCATCGCCCAGGCGATTCCCTCCGCGCATACGATTTCCGGCGGCTTCGCTGGGGGTGCGGGGCGCATTTCGCGTTTGCCGCCTTCGTCGGGCGCGGCAGGCACCGCCTCACCGGCGCCTGCGGCCGTGCCGCCCGCCGCGGCGGCGAGCGCGCCCGTCACGGCCCGTCCGGCGGAATCGGTTCCGCCCAAGCCGCTGCCCGATTCCGTGCCGTCCGGCGGCGCCGCGGCGCCGGCGCATGGCGCCCTGTCGCCGGTGGACCCATCCCTTCCGATCGACGGCGATCTCGCCGCGAGCTTTGCCGAGCGCAAGGCGCGAATCGCGGTGGTGAGCGTGGAAGGACCTCGCATGCTGCGTGCCGGAAACTGGCGGCGCGCGGCCGAGCTCTGCCGGACGTGGACCGAGCTCGAACTCGCGAGCGCGCCCGCGTATCGCTGCCTCGGCACGGCGCTGCAGGCACAGGGCTACCACCAGGAGGCGATCGTCGCCCTCCGCAAGGCGAAGCAATACGACCCCAACGACCGCGCCCTCGATGCGTCGATCGATCGCTCGCAGAAGGGGATCGTCGCCGAGTTCCTGAACCGCTACCGGCAGTAGCTGTCGACTGACGCGCTATCGCCTGATGCGCCGGACGAGAGCGCTGGTCGACCGATCGAAGGTGAACGGAATCGCGGCGAAGCGGCCGCCGTGGGCGATCACCTCCGCCGCTCCCGCAGTGGTCCCGGCCGTGTAGTCGCCGCCCTTGACCAGCACGTCCGGCAGTGCGGCGACGATGAGCTCGCGTGGCGTGTCGTCGTCGAAGGGAACCACGAGGTCGACCGACGCGAGGGCAGCCAGCACCGCCATGCGGTCCTCGAGCGCATTGAGGGGCCGGTCGTCGCCCTTGCCGAGCCGCTTCACGCTGGCGTCGGAGTTGACCGCCACCACGAGGCTCGCGCCCTCGTTGCGCGCGGCCTCGAGATAGGCGACGTGGCCGCGATGGAGGATGTCGAACACGCCATTGGTCATCACCAGTGGACGCGGCAATCGCGCGATGCGTGCCAGTGCGTCCTCGCGGGTGGTGACTTTGTCCTGCGCGCGCATGAGCCGCGTGCGCGTTTCAGCGGTACTCGAAGATCTTGACCACCCTTGTCACGCCGGCGGTGGTCGCGGCCGTCTCTCCTGCGCTGTCGCCCTGGCCCCGCGTGACGATGCCCATGAGGTACACCACGCCGCGTTCGGTCACCACCTTGACCGCGTTGGGCGGGAAGCGGTTCGCCTCCACGAAGCGCGCCTTGACCTTCGACGTGATGTAGGTGTCATTGGTGCGCTGCCCGAGTTCCGAGAGCGGCGCGACGACGAGTTCGTTGTGCACGCTCTTGACCTTGGGCGTGCCCTTCGCGATGCCGCCGATGCTCGCCGCCGCGTCCTGGTCTGGCACTTCGCCGGTAAGGAGCACGACGCCGTTGTAGCTCGTGACGTTCACGTGCACCTTGTCGTCGTAGAGCTTGTTCACCTGGTCCAGTATCTTGAGCTCGATGCTCTCGTCCTCGACCTGCGCGCCGGCGGTGCGCGGATCGGTCGCGACGAGCGCCGCGCCGCCGGCGCCGGCCGCCACGATCGCCGGCACGCAGCCAGAGAGCATGCTCACGGCGAGCACGCCGGACGCGAGAAGCGCGGCGAGGAATCCGTCGCTACGCACACGCGCGAGCGGACGTGCATTCGCTTCACTGGGCGACGCATCCGGCCACGGTGCGCGAGCGGCGCGGGACGCCCGCGGCGCGTCGGCCCTCACGCTTCACCTTCGCTGTCGCCGAGGAGCGTGGCGTCGATGATGTCGCAGAGGCAATGGATCATGAGCAGATGAACCTCCTGGATGCGGGCCGTGCGCGGATGCGGAACGCACAGGTGGACATCGTCCGGGGTGAGGAGTTCACCGATCCGCCCGCCGCCTTTGCCGGTCATGGCCACCACGCGCATCTCGCGCATCTGCGCCGCCTCGATCGCGGCGATCACGTTGGCGGAATTGCCGGAGGTGGAGATGGCGAGCAGGACGTCGCCCTTCGCGCCGAGCGCGCGCACGGACTTGGCGAATACCTGCTCGTACGAATAATCGTTGGCGATTGCGGTCAGCAGCGATGTGTCCGTGGACAGCGCGATGGCCGGAAGCTCGGGCCGCTCGCGCTCGAAGCGGCCCACGAGTTCGGCGGCGAAGTGCTGCGAATCGGCGGCCGAGCCGCCATTGCCGCAGGCCAGGATCTTGCCGTCGGCGAGGAGGCAGTCGGCCATGAGGGCGCCCGCGCGCGCGATGTGCGGCGCCAGCACGGCCGCGGCGTCCTGCTTGAGTCTTGCGCTGTCGGCGAAGTGGCCGTGCACGCGCCGTTCGTTCTCGCTCATGGCGCGGATTCTAGCAGCCGGTGACCGGCGGGGACGCTCCGCGCCGCCTGCGGCTTGCGGCTCGGGCCCTTCCGCGATCGGCTGCGGATCGATCCCGCGATGTCACCCGGGCGCGGATTCAATCGCGCGCGATGCAGTCGCGCTCCCAGACGATCGCGCTGGCGTCGAGCCGATCGAGCAGGATGGCGTCGAAGCGGCACGCTGGCTCCCGCCGGAACCGCGTGAGGTAGGCGAGCGAGGCGGCGACGATGCGCTGCTGCTTGCGGGCCGTGACACTTGCCGCGGCACCGCCGAAGTCGCTCCTGGTGCGCAGGCGCACCTCGACGAACACGAGCGTTTCGCCATCGCGGGCGACGATGTCGACCTCTCCGCGGCGGGTGCGGAAGTTGCGGGCGACGATGACGAGGCCCTGGCGCTCGAGGAACTGCGCAGCGAGGGCCTCCGCCTGCGCGCCGCGCCCGGGCTGCGGCTCCTCAGCGGGCGCCATCGAAGGGAACGAGCGTCCCTTCGCGATACACGGCGAAGCGGCCCTCGCGTGCGAGCTGGTTGCCCTCGAGCGTGATCTGGCCCGTGGCGCCCTCGAAGTCGAGCCGCTCGGGGCGGCCGGCGCGGAACGCGCTTGCCACACGGAAGGCGTCGAGCCCAAGCGCGTACAGGCGCGTGAGCGCGGCGCTCGCGAACTCGCGCTGCGGCAGGCCCGCGAACTGCGGGGCATTGGGCGTGACGATCCACGGGATCTCGGTGACGATGAGGCCGTCGAGGTCGCGCACCGTGGCCGTGATGTCGCGCTCGAAGACGAGTGCGCTCGCGAAGGTGGGCAGCACGCCCATGTAAGGCTTGGCACGCGCGGCGTTGACGCCATCGAGGGCGAGGACCACCGCTACCGGCGGGCGGCGCGCGAGCTCGCGGCGCACGTTGGTCATCGCATCCACCGAGCCGTCGTACCTGTAGAGGCCGGGCGCGCTGCCGCCGTCGGCCTGCCACTCGCCGGCCAGTGCAGAGGTGAAACGGCGCATGAGTGGCGATTCGCTCGACACGATGATGACGCCGTGTCCGGCCGTGGGCGCGGGGGGCATGTTGCGGATCTCGCGCGCGATCAGGCGCGCGTCGCTCTCGATGGACAGCGGGAACGTGTACAGCGTGGGCGGTGGGCCCGCGGCCTCGTCGAACTGGTTGAGGGCGATCGTGTAGGGAAGCTCGAGCGCCATCGCGGCCACGATCTTGAGGTCGTCGCGCACGAGCGGGCCGATGATCACTCTGGCGCCGGCATGCTGCGCGGCGGCGAATGCGGCGAGCACGCCGTCGTCGCCGTGCGCGAACACACGGATGCGCGTACGCGAGCCGGCTGCCTCGGCGGCGGCGAGCACGCCCGTGCGCACGGCGTCGGCCGCGCGCGAATAGACGGGTGAGTCGAGCGGCAGGACGACGGCGATGTCCACCTGGCCGGCCGCCACGGGCGGCGCCTGGCGCTGCGCGTCGCTTGCCGGCAGCGACTGCGCGCAGGACAATGCGGCGGCGCAGGCAGCGATGCCTGAGGCGAGGATGCGAAGGAAGCGCGCCGCGCGCGGGGCGGTCATGGGGGAGCGAGGAAACCGGCGTTGAGCGAGGCGGGCGCTGTCGATGGGGTACCGGTCACGTCCGCGGGATTTCGCGCGTCGGCCGGTACATTATATGTGGTGGCCACGCCGCTGGGTAACCTGCGCGACGTGACCTTGCGCGCCCTGGACATCCTGGGCACGGTCGACGTGGTCGCTGCCGAGGACACGCGCGTGACTGCGCGCCTGCTCGCGCGTTATGGCATCGCGGCCAAAGTCGTCTCGCTGCACGCCCACAACGAGGCCAGCCGGAGCGCCGACGTGGTGGCGCGCCTTTCCCGCGGCGAGAGCGTGGCGCTGGTGAGCGATGCCGGCACGCCTGCGATCAGCGACCCTGGCGCCAGGCTCGTCCTGGCCGTGCGCAGCGCGGGGCAGGCCGTCGTTCCGATTCCGGGGCCGTCGGCCGTCACTGCCGCCATCTCCGCCGCGGGCCTTCGCGCGGATGCGTTCGTGTTCGCGGGCTTCCTGCCCGCACAGGGCAGGGAGCGCCGTGCGCGTCTCGCGGCGCTGGCGCCGCTGCCGGCGGCGCTCGTGTTCTACGAGGCGCCGCACCGGGTTCGCGCCACCGTCGGCGATCTCGTGCACGCGCTCGGCGCCGCGCGCAGGCTGGTGGTCGCGCGCGAACTCACCAAGGCGTTCGAGTCGATCGCGGTGATGACGCTCGAAGAGGCGGACGCATGGATGGCCGCCGACCCGAATCGCGAACGAGGAGAGTTCGTGCTGATCGTGGACAGCGCCGGCAAGGCGGCCGGCGGCGAGGCCGCCCCGGGCATCGATGCGGAATGCGCGCGCTGGCTTCCCGCCCTGCTCGAGGAGCTTTCTCCGGCGCGTGCTGCGCGCGTCGTCGCGGCCGTGACCGGCGCATCGCGCGGCGACGTGTACGAGCGCGCGCTGCGGCTCCGGCCCGGCAGCGACGCAGGCTAGCGGTTCGGGCGGGTCCCCCCGCCTGCCGGCGCGGCGCGTGCCCGGGGCAGGGACGTCCGCAAGGGCGGCCGGGATGCCGCGCGGACGCGCGAGCGTGGCTGGACACGAATATTCCCGCTGGCGCTCGTCGGCGACGTGAGGCGCTTGCGCGAGGGCATCGATCGACTAGAATCCACCGCGACGGTGCCCCGACGATGACCGGTGTCCCAGGGGCGGTGCGATTGGTGACGTTGCGTCCTCGAGGTGAGCGATGTCGCAAGTGACCGCGGTTGCAAGACACCCAGCGCCTGGCTCCGGATCGCTTGCCACGGATCGCAGCAGCCTGCGCGTGCGCGATTTCGCGTTGATCGCGGTCCAGCTGCTGCTCATCCTGCTGCTGCTGCGCCAGTTCCAGATCGAAGGCAAGGCCTTCGTCGAGGTCGCCGCGCTCTCCTTTGCCGGCTTCGCCGTTCACGCGTACCTGCCGCTCGGCTGGCGCCTTCCGTTCTTCGCCGCGTTCAGCCTGTGCGCCATGGGCTTCGTGCTGGGCGCGGCCAACACGCTGTGGATCGTGGCGATCGGCGCGGTGCTCGTGGGCATCTGCCACCTGCCGATCGCCGCGCGGTGGCGCACGTGCCTGCTGCTGGCCGCGGCGGCACTGCTCGTCGCCCAGCGCTCGGGGGCCGTTCCCTTCCCGTGGTCGGAGGCCATCTGGCCGATCCTGGGCGCGATGTTCATGTTCCGGCTGATCGTCTACTACTACGACGTGCGGCACGACAGGACGCCGCCCACGGCTGCCGAGACCGTGAGCTACTTCTCGATGCTCCCGCAGGCCTGCTTCCCGCTGTTCCCGGTCGTCGACTTCAAGACGTACCGGCGCAGCCACTACGCGGCCGACGCCTATGCCACCTACCAGCGCGGCGTCGACTGGATCGTGCGCGGGATCGTGCATCTCATCCTCTACCGGTACTTCTACTACTACGTCACGCTCACGCCGTCCGAGGTCGTGACTCCGGCCGACTTCATGCAGTACATCGTCGCCAACTTCATGCTGTACCTGCGCGTGTCCGGGCTCTTCCACCTGATCGTGGGCATGCTGCTGCTCTTCGGGTTCAACCTTCCCGAAACGCACAACCGCTACCTCCTCGCCTCGAGCTTCACCGACTTCTGGAGGCGCATCAACATCTACTGGAAAGACTTCATGCAGAAGATCTTCTACTTTCCAGCGGTGTTCGCCATGAAGAAGCTGGGCACGACGCGCGCGATCGTCATCGCGACGATGTACGTGTTCCTGCTGACATGGTTCCTGCACTCGTACCAGTGGTTCTGGCTGCGCGGGTCGTGGCTGTTCGCGCCGCAGGACATCCTGTTCTGGACGGTGCTGGGGGCGCTCGTGGTGGTCAACTCCCTCTACGAGATCCGCTTCGGCCGGAAACGGAGCGTCGGTGCAGCGGATTGGAGCCCGCGCGCCATCGCAATGACGGTCCTCAAGACCTACGCGACCTTCTGGCTCATCTGCATCCTGTGGTCATTCTGGACCACGGAGTCGATCGGGGCGTGGCTCGAGCTGTGGTCGGCCATGAAGGGGCCGTTCACGGTGGGGTTCCTGCTCTTCCCGGCGCTGGCGCTCGCGGTGATCGTGGTCGGAACCCTGCCGCGCATGCGTGAAGAGGCTGCGCGCGATGCCGACCTCGCACGCCGCCTGCTGCGGCGCGAGCGCGCCGTCAGCTTCGCCGTCATCCTCGTCCTCCTTGCGATCTCCGTCGAAGGCGTGCACACGCGGCTGGGCTCGACCGTCGCGACCACGATCCACTCGTTGCGCTCGGCGCACCTGTCGCGCATCGACAATGCCAAGCTCGAGCGAGGGTACTACGAGGGGCTGCTCGACGTCGGCCGCTTCAACTCCCAGCTCTGGGAGGTGTATACCAAGAAGCCCGCCAACTGGCTCGCCACCGATTTCACGGGACTCAAGCGGTTCACCGGTGACTTCGCCCAGAACGAGCTCGCGCCGCTCATGACGTCGAGCTCGCAGTACGGGCCGATCACCACCAATCGCTTCGGCCTGCGCGACAAGGACTACGCCGACAAGCGGCCCGCAGGCACGCTTCGCATCGCCGTTCTCGGGCCGTCGACCGTCATGGGATGGGGTGTCGGGGACGGGGAGCCATTCGAGGCGCTCCTGGAGGAGCGCCTTGCGCGCGAGCCGCTCCCGACCGGTTTCGCCGCGGTCGAGATCCTGAACTACGGCGTCCCGGGCTACCAGCCGCCGCAGGAGCTCGTGAACTTCGATCGCGCCCTGGCGCGGGAACCCAACGCCGTCTTCTACACGGCGACCGGGCGGGAGCTGCGCCGTTCCGCCGTCTATCTCGCGGAGGTCGTCCGCAAGCGGGTGCCGATCCCGTACCCCGAGCTGCGCGCCATCGTCGACGAAGCTGGCGCGACGCCGGAGATGAACGAGACGGAGCTCGAGCGCCGCCTCGAGCCGTTCGCCGGCCGCATCCTCGAGTACGTGTACCGCACGATCGGCAGCCGCGCCCGCGAAAGAGGCATCGCAGCGGTCTGGGTGTTCCTGCCGCAGGTGCGTCCGGGAACCTGGCAGGAGGAGACACCCGAGGCGGAGCGCCTGGCGCGTGCGGCGGGCTTCGCGATCGTGAACCTGCAGGACGTCTACAACGGCCACCCGGTGGAGGCGATACGGCTCGCCGAGTGGGACGAGCATCCGAATCGCACCGGCCATCGTCTCGTGGCCGACCGTCTCTACGCCGAGCTCGCAGCGCGCGGGCCCGCCGTGTTCGACAACGCGGCGCGCTAGAGCGCCGTCACCACCGGGAAAGCGATGACCGACGCGATCAAGGACGACATCAAGACATTCATCATGAACGAGTTCCTGCCGGGCGAGGACCCCGCGGAGCTCACCGACGAAACGCCGCTCATCACCGGCGGCATCCTCGACTCGATCGCCACGCTCAAGCTCGTCATGCACCTGGAGGAGAAGTATCGCGTCACCTTCGCGCCGCACGAGGTCGACAAGGAGAACCTCGACACGCTCGACCTCATCACTGCCTTCGTGCGCGACAAGCTGAAGGCCGGACGATGAGCGTTGCGAGCCTCCAGTCCGCCTTCATCGCGAGCGCGAGGCGCGACCCCGGCAAGGCGGCCGTGGTCGAGCCGGACCAGGCCGAGATCACCTACGCGGGACTCGATGCGCTGAGCGACCGGATGCGGGACCACCTCGTGGCGCTGGGCGTGGCTCCCGGGGACCGCGTGGGCCTCATGCTGCGCAAGTCGATCGACGCCGTGGCCGTGCTGCTTGGGACGCTGAAAGCGGGCGCAGCATACGTTCCGGTGGATTGCGGGGCGCCCGCGGCACGCGGCGCCTACATCCTGCACAACTGCGAGGTGAGGGCGGCGGTCGTTGACGCGGAGGTGGCCGACGCGGTCGCGACCGAGCTCGCGGCGCTTCGCGCCAGTCCCGCGGTGATCCGGGTCACGCGCCAGGACGGCGCCGGTGGCGCCGCGTTGGCGCGCGCCCTCGAAGCGCGCGCAAGCGTGCCTGTGGCCCCAACGCATGCCGGCGGCGCGGGAGAGCTCGCGTACATCCTCTACACGTCGGGATCGACGGGGCGGCCGAAGGGCGTGATGCTCACGCAGGAGAACGCCGTCAGCTTCGTCGACTGGTGCTCCGAAGCCTTCGCGCCGTCGGCCGACGACCGCTTCTCGTCGCACGCGCCATTTCACTTCGACCTCTCGATACTCGACCTCCACGTCTGCTTCAGGCACGGAGCGACGCTGGTGCTCGTCAACGAGGATGCCGGCAAGGACATCCCGCGCCTCGCCCAGCTGATCGCGGAGCAGCGCATCTCGATCTGGTACTCGGCGCCGTCGGTGCTCGCGCTCCTCGCGCAGTTCGGGCAGATCCCGCGCCGCGAGTACCCGGCGCTGAAGCAGGTCCTGTTCGCCGGCGAGGTGTTTGCGGTCAAGCATCTGCGGTCGTTGTGCGCGCAGTGGCCCGCGCCCCGGTACTTCAACCTGTACGGGCCCACCGAGACGAACGTCTGCACCTTCTACGAGGTGAAGCCGCCCGTGCCGGAGGACCGCAGCGCGCCCTACCCGATCGGTTACACATGCTCGCACCTGCGCTCGCGCGTGCTGGACGAGCAGGGCAACCCCGTCCTCACCGGCGAGGAGGGCGAGCTTTGCATCAGCGGGCGCGGCGTCATGCAAGGCTACTGGGCGCTCCCCGAGCAGACGGCCCGCGGCTTTCACGTCGACGCCGGTGGCGAGCGCTGGTACCGCACGGGCGACATCGTCACGGAGGCAGGCGACGGCTGCTACACGTATCGGGGTCGCCGCGATCGCATGGTGAAGCGCCGCGGTTACCGGATCGAACTCGGGGAGATCGAGGCCGGCCTGTACCGGCACGCATCGATCAAGGAGGCCGCGGTCATCGCCAAGCCCGACGACGAGCAGGGTGTCGTGATCGTCGCCTTTCTCGCATGGCAGGGCGACAGGCGGCCGTCGCTCATCGAGATGAAGCGCTTCTGCGCGGAGAACCTGCCGCTGCCGATGCTGCCCGACAGGTTCGTCTGGCAGGAGAGCCTGCCGAAGACGTCCACGGACAAGATCGACTACCAGGGTCTGAAGGCCATGGCCTGATGGACTTCGACCTCAGTCCCGAGCAGAAGCAGCTTCGCGAGAGCATCGTCCGCTTCGCGCGCGGCACGCTCAACGAAGGCGTCGCCGAGCGCGACCGGGCGCAGGAGTTTCCGCGTGAGCTCTGGCGCGCATGCGCCGGGCTGGGCCTGCAGGGGCTGCCGGCCCCGGAGAGGTACGGCGGCAGCGACGCCGATCCGCTGACCTGCGCCGTGGCGCTCGAGGCTCTCGGCTACGGATGCCGCGACGGCGGCCTTGTGTTCTCGCTCGCGGCGCACATGCTGGCTTGCGTCGTGCCGATCGCGCGCCACGGCAGTGATGGCCAGCGATCCCGCCTCCTTCCGGGCCTGTGCGACGGCAGCATGGTCGGCGCGCACGCGATCACGGAGCCGGGTTCGGGGTCGGACACCTTTGCGATGGCCACGCGTGCCGCGCGCGTGGCGGGAGGCTGGCGGATCGACGGCACGAAGACGTTCATCTCCAACGGGCCGGTGGCCGACGTCGTGCTGGTGTTCGCGGTGACCGATCCCGGCAAGGGGTTTCACGGCGGCGTGACGGCCTTCGTCGTCGAGAAGGGGACGAGCGGCTTTCATCCGGGGCAGGCGTTCGAGAAGATGGGTCTGCGCACGTCGCCCGTGGGCGAGCTCGTCTTCGACGATGCGCGGGTCGGCGATGACGCGGTCCTCGGCAGCGTAGGCGGCGGAGCGAGCGTGTTCACCACGGCCATGGAATGGGAGCGCACGCTGCTCGTCGCGGCCCACGTCGGCGCCATCGAGCGGCTCCTCGAGACAGCGATCGCCTACGCGCGGACGAGGACGCAGTTCGGACAGGCGATCGGCAAGTTCCAGGCGGTCTCGCATCGCATCGCGGACATGAAGGTACAATTGGACGCGGCCCGCCTGCTCACCTATCGTGCGGCGTCGCGGCTCGACGTCTCGCGGGCCGCCGCAATGGATGCCTCCATCGCCAAGCTGTTCGTCAGCGAGTCGCTGGTCAGGGCGGCGCTCGACACGATCCAGCTCCATGGCGGAAACGGCTTCATGAGCGAATACGAAATCGAGCGGGCGCTTCGCGACGCGGTCGGGTCGACCATCTACTCGGGCACGAGCGAAATGCAGCGCAACATCATTGCCCGATGGCTGGGGCTGTGAACGGCGCGGGGTGGCGGGTCGCGACGCGCTGCGAGGCGGACCGGCGTCATCGCGGACCCCCCTGCGCCACGGGCTGGCGGCGGACCCACGGGTGACGATCGAGCACCTGCGCATCCGGCCCGGCGATCAGGACCTCGACATCGAGTACGTCTGGCTCGGAGCGGACCGTCAGTCCGCGCCGACGATCGTGTTCCTGCACGAGGGGCTGGGCTCGCGGGCGATGTGGAAGGACTACCCTGCGCAGCTGTGCGACGCGCTGGGGTGGCGCGGCCTCGTCTTTTCGCGGCCCGGCTACGGCCGTTCGCTGCCGGGTGCCGCCGGCGAGATCTGGCCGGTCGACTACAAGCAGCGGCAAGCCTACGAGGTCCTGCCGGCCTTCCTGTCGGCGCTTCCGGTCGAGCGGCCGTGGCTGTTCGGCCATAGCGACGGCGCGTCGATCTCGCTGCTCTACGCCGCAGCGTTCCCGCAGCGGGTGAGCGCCGTCGTGGCGCTGGCGCCACACCTGTTCGTCGAGGATCTCACCGTGCGCTCGATTGCCCTCGCGAAGGAGACTTACGCGACGAGCGACATGCCCGAGCGCCTGGGCCGCTACCACGACGACCCGGATGCGGTGTTCCGCCGGTGGAACGACATCTGGCTCGATCCGCGCTTTCGCGCCTGGAACGTCGAAGCCGAGATGCGCGCGATCCGCTGCCCGGTGCTGGCGGTGCAGGGCGAGGACGATGAGTACGGGACGATGACGCAGATCGAGCGGCTGGCGGAGCTCGCGCCGCAGGTGAGCCTGGTCAGGCTCCCCGATTGCCGGCATTCCGCACATCGCGACCAGCCCGAACTCCTGACGGCGGCGGTGCTCGACTTCGTGCGCCGCGTGCGTCCCGGCCTGCGCGAGGGCGCTGCACCCGGAACCTCCGCCGGATCTACGGAGTGAGATCGAAGAGGCTCGTCGCCTCCACGTCGAGCACTTCGGTGCCGGCCTGATTGAAGAGCTGCCAGCGCCAGCGCAGGATGCCGAGTTCGGGCCGCGAGTCGGATCGCCGTACCTCGAGTACGGTGGCGCGCAGCGAGAGCCGGTCGGCAGGCCGCACGGGATGTGGCCACCTGACGTAGGCGAGTCCGGGAGAGGCGAACGATTCGCTCCCCGCGAGCCAGTGGTCGACGGCCAGCCGCATGGCGATGCCGCAGGTCTGCCAGCCGCTCGCGATCAGCCCGCCGAAGCGGCCGCGCCGTGCGGCCTGCGGATCGGCATGGAACCACTGCGGGTCGTAGTCCCGGGCGAAGGAAAGGATCTCCTCGGCAGTGATGTCGCGCGGTCCGGCCTCGAGCGTCTGTCCCGCGTGGAATTGCGCGAACCTCATGCCGCGGCGCCAGCGGATGCGGAACGGGCGCGCATGTCCGTCAGTACGTCTCGAGGTGCAGGCGGCCCTGCTCCCTCAGTCCGCTGGCGATGGCTTCCCATGGCAGCCCGGCGCCGGTGGCCACGTCGCGCAGCGCCAGGAGGACGCCTTCCTCCATGGCCTTGAGGCCGCAGACGTAGAAGTAGGCGTTCGGATCGGCGAGGAGCGGTGACAGGTCCGCGGCACGCTCGCGCATCGCGTCCTGCACGTATCGCCTCGGTTGCCCCTGGGTGCGGCTGAAGGCGAAGTTGATGTCGATGAAGTCCCTGGGAAGGTTCTGCAGCGGACCGAAGTACGGCAGATCCTCCTGGGTGCGCGCGCCGAAGAAGAGGAGGAGCTTGCCGCCCTCGAACTTGCCGGACTTGCGCAAGCGCCGGCGCCATTCCGTCATCGCCCGCATCGGTGCGCTGCCCGTCCCGGTGCAGATCATCACGATGTGGCTGCGCGGGTGGTTGGGCATCAGGAAGCTCGTGCCGAACGGTCCGACCACCTGCACCTCGTCGCCGATCGCGAGGTCGCACATGTAGTTGCTGGCGACGCCGCGGACCGGATTGCCGTGACGATCCTCCAGGACGCGCTTGATGGTGAGCGAGAGATTGTTGTAGCCGGGCCGCTCGCCGTTGCGCGGGCTCGCCACCGAGTACTGGCGGGGATGATGCGGGCGGCCGTCGGCATCGGTGCCCGGCGCGACGATGCCGATGCTCTGGCCCTCGAGCACCGGGAACGGCGTCGCGCCGCAATCGAGGACGACGTGGTGCGTGTCGTAGTCGCGGCCGGCATCGGTCACGCGCACGTTTCCCACCACGGTCGCGGTGAGCGTCTTCGTGTTCGCCTTGGGGCCGTAGAGGTTCGTGTAGGCATGCGCGGCGGACCACGGGGGAACCGTGGCCCCGGCCGGCATGCCCGCGGCAGGCTCCACCTGCATGCCGACGGATGCTCCTGCGCTCCGCGTGGCCGGGTCGGGCGCCGGCTCCCGGATCGCCGCATCGACCGCGGCCAGCCCGGCGGCGTCTTCCGGCGGAAGCGACTCCCACCCGAGTTGCGCCTCCACGCTGTACGCGTTCGCACGCAGGACGGTGCGCCAGTTGTCGATGCTGCCGGTGGGGCAGGGCGCTATGCACGCCATGCATGCGTTGCACTTCGCGACGTCGACCACGTAGTTCCGTGAGTCGTGCGAGATCGCCCCCACCGGGCAGGTCGCCTCGCAGGTGTTGCAGCGGATGCAGATCTCGGGGTCGATCAGGTGCTGCCTGACGACCGCGACGCCGGCGTGTTCCATCTGCTGAGCGGCTAACCGAAGCGCACGTACTCGAAGTTGACGGGCTGGCGGTTGATGCCCATGACCGGGGGCGCGATCCAGTTCGCGAACTTGCCGGGCTCGACCACGCGTCCCATGAGGCTCGCGACGAACGCGCGATCGGCCTCGCTCGGCAGCCACTCGCCGGCCATTGCCTTCCACTCGGCATCGGTCACGACTCGGCCGTCGGGCGAGACCCTGGCTCCCGAGAGCGATCCGATGCTGCGATGAAATGCCTTGTGCGGCGCCTGGAGGCGGAAGGGCAGCGCCGCCTTCTCGATGACCTTGTTCCAGCGTCCCACGCCGGAGACGCTGTCGCGGATGAAGTCGTCGCGGAGCACCTCGTTCAAGGCATTCAGCATCGGCACCTCACGTTCGGCGAAGCGGCCGTCGACGATCTGCAGTACCGGGTAGGTGCGGCCCTTGAGCACGTGGTCGTCGTCGCGCTTGCCCTCCTCGAAGCGCCCCTTCAGTCCCGTGCTGTAGAACGTGGCGGCATTGCTGCTCTCGTCGGCACCGAAGAGGTCGATCGTCACGCTGAAGTGGAAGTTGAGGTAGCGCTGTATCGTGGGCAGGTCGATCACGCCGGCGGCGCGCAGCTTCGCAGGATCGTCGGTCCCGAGCTCGTTCATGGCCTGGCAGGTGCGCTGGATGATGCGCGACACGCCGGACTCGCCGACGAACATGTGGTGCGCTTCCTCAGTCAGCATGAACTTCGTGGTACGCGCGAGCGGATCGAAGCTCGACTCGGCCAGGGCGCAGAGCTGGAACTTGCCGTCGCGGTCGGTGAAGTAGGTGAACATGAAGAACGCCAGCCAGTCGGGCGTGGGCTCGTTGAACGCCTGCAGGATCCGCGGATTGTCGACCTGGCCGCTGCGTCGCTGCAGAAGAGCTTCGCCTTCCTCGCGGCCGTCGCGGCCGAAGTACTTGTGGAGGAGATACACCATCGCCCACAGGTGCCGGCCCTCCTCCACGTTGACCTGGAAGAGGTTGCGCAGGTCGTACTGGCTCGGGCAGGTGAGGCCGAGATGCCGTTGCTGCTCGACCGACGCCGGCTCGGTGTCGCCCTGCGTGACGATGATGCGGCGGAGGTTCGCGCGGTGCTCGCCGGGGACGTCCTGCCACGCGGCTTCCCCCTTGTGGTCGCCGAAATGGATCCTGCGCGCGGGATCGCCGGGATTGAGGAAGATGCCCCAGCGGTACTCGGGCATCCTGACGTAGCCGAACTGCGCCCAGCCTTGTGGATCCACGCTCACGGCGGTGCGCAGGTACACGTCGAAGCCCTGCGAGCCGTCGGGTCCCATGTCGCGCCACCAGTCGAGGTACTCGGGCTGCCACTGCTCGAGGGCGCGCTGCAGCGCGCGATCCTCGGCGAGGTTGACGTTGTTCGGGATCCTGTCGCTGTAGTTGACGGTGGCGACGTTCATCGCGGGCCTCCTCGTGGTGTCCTGTGGATTGACGGCCGATGGCGACGGGAGGGATCCTAGACCCGGTTCCAGTCGAAGGCGGCCTTGTCGCCCTTGCCGTAGACCTTGAGCGCACCCTTCTCGCCGACGGCATTGGGGCGCTGGAAGATCCAGTTCTGCCACGCGCTGAGCCGTCCGAAGACGCGCGTGACGAGGTTCTCGGGGCCGTTGAAGCGCAGGTTCGCCTCCAGGCCCGTCAAGGCATCGGGGCTCATAGCGACGCGCTCCTCGATCGCGATGCGTGTTTCGTCGGGCCAGTCGATGTCGTCGGGACTGCTGGTGACGAGGCCGAGGTCGAGTGCCGCGCCGGCGCCGAGCCGCTGGCCCGTGCGGGCGCGGACGGCATCGAGCGCGGGCGCTTCGTCGTAGAAGCGACGGCCGAGCCGGCTCTGCCCCGTCGCCATGGGATAGAGGCCGAAGTTGGCTTCGCCGACGACGATCGCGGGCGCGCGCGCGGGGTCGTCGGGCAGCGCCAGCATGTACGAGCGGTCGCAGGCGAGCATGAGTTCGAGGAAGGTGCCGGCGAAGCACGAGCCGGACTCGACCATGGCATAGAGGCTGCGCGAGGACAGGTCGAGCCTGGAGAACGTGCGGCGAAGGTAGCCGATCGTCCGGCGCACGAGCCAGTGCCCGCGATGGGCGAGGAGCGTTGCATCCACGGCGAGTATCGCCTCGGCACTGCCCTGCGTCTTCATGAGCCAGGTGCCGATGTCGGGCTCGTTCGTGCGCATGGAGAGGATGGCGTCGTCGAGCTCGCGCGCCAGCGCGAGGGGATACCATGCGGCGCCGGCGGACTCGATGGCGACGATGTCGGCAGGCTGCGCGTGCGCCGGTGCGTGCACCGTGAACGTGGCGACGCGCCGCGCGCGATCGATCTCGACGGTGACGTTGGGATAGCGCAGCGCGCCGGCCTCGATCGTGCGCTCGATGGGCGTGAGTGCGATGCCTCGCCCCGGTGCGGGACGGCCGCCCTGCGACGCCAGCTCGAGGGCGCGCGCGCGCACCTTCTCCGCGAATACCGCAGGCCTGGCGATGTCGTCCACGAGACGCCAGTCCTTGGCCCTCTGGCCGCGCACGCCCTCGGTCGTGGTGCAGAAGATGTCGGCGAGGTCGTGCCGCACGTGACGCTTGTCGGTCACGCGCGTCAGCCCGCCGGTGCCGGGGAGCACGCCGAGCAACGGGACCTCGGGGAGGCTCACGGCACTGCTGCGGTCGTCCACGAGGAGGATCTCGTCGCAGGCGAGGGCCAGTTCGTAGCCGCCGCCGGCGCATGCGCCGTTGACGGCGGCGAGGAACTTGAGGCCGTCGCGCTGCGACGAGTCCTCGAGACCATTGCGCGTCTCGTTCGTGAACTTGCAGAAATTCACCTTCCACGCGTGGCTCGACAGTCCCAGCATGAAGATGTTGGCGCCCGAGCAGAAGACCTTGTCGCGAGCGCTCGTCACGACGACGGCGCCGACCTCCGGGTGCTCGAAGCGGATGCGGTTGACGGCGTCGTGCAGTTCGATGTCGACGCCGAGGTCGTAGCTGTTGAGCTTGAGCTTGTAGCCGGGGCGCAGGCCGCCGTTCTCGTCGAAGTCGGCGTAGAGGGTCGCCACCGGGCCGTCGAAGGCGAGCTTCCAGTGGCGATAGCGGTCAGGGCTCGTCTGGTAATCGACGCGAGGGGGGTCGATCATGAAGTCTCCACGGAGGGCGGCGGGCGCCGTTGCCAGCGGGGGCCGAGTGCTGCGAAATGATGCACAATAATGCCTGTCGCCTGCCTCATCCGTCAAGCACTCTGCTGCATGTCGTCCGTGGGGAGCGCGAGCGCGGCTCGCACGCGCCTGCGCAGGATCGCAAAGGTCTCCGGCAGGTCCTGACGGCTGGTGTCCACGCGCAGATCCGCCTTGGCATAGAAGGCGGCGCGCCCGGCCAGGATCGCCTTCAGGTCGTCCATGGCCTCGGCGGAGGCCGCCATCGGCCGCGTGTCGCCCTGCGCGAGGACGCGCTTCATGTGATCCTCGGGAAGGGCCTGCAGCCATACCGTGGTGCAGTGGGCAAGCAGGAGGTTGAAGGTGGCCGGATCCGACACGATGCCGCCCGGGGTGGCGATGACCGCTTCCGGGTAGATCTGGATCGCCTCCTCGAGCGCTCGCCGCTCGTAGCGCCGGTACGCATTCTGGCCGTAGAGCGCCTGGATCTCGCTGATGCTGCACCCTGCGAACTTCTCGATCTCGCGGGAGAGCTCGACGAACGGGAAGCCCAAGTCCTCGGCGAGCATGGCACCGAGGGTCGACTTGCCTCCCCCGCGCAATCCGACGAGGGCGATTCGCGCGCCGCGGGGACTGTCCCGTGCGTCGCCCGCATCTTCGCTTCGGAGCAGCGCCACGATGGCGAGCCGCACACGCTGCAGGGTGGCTTCGTCGCGGCGTTCGAGCATCTCGCGGATGAGGAGCCATTCCGGAGAACTCGTCGTGACGTCGCCCAGGAGTTCGGCGAGCGTGCATTGCAGGCCTTGCGCCACCTGCAGGAGGACGAGCGTCGAGGCGTTGCCAACGCCGTACTCGAGATTGGCGAGATGGCGCTCCGACACGCCCGTCGAGGCGGCAAGCGCCTTGCGCGTGATCCCGCGCCGCGCGCGCAGCGCACGCAGCCGCTCGCCCAGCGCGACGAGGAAGCGGTGCTTGTCCCCTTGCGGCGCGCCGGCGTCGGGGGCAAGGCCGAGTGGCGTGCCGAGGGAGTTCATCAGACACGCATTATAATGCTTGACATGGATATTCGCGCGTCCTACAGTGCACGTCACACTACGATATTGCATCCCTGCGATGCTCCGCAAGCTGGTCGAAACCGGCGCCGGAGGAGGAATCCATGACCCCAGCCGCAGCGCCCGGCGCCGGCCAGCAATGATCGATCGCCGCGCCGACGATGCCGTGCGGGTGGACGCGCCACCGGCTGCGTTCAACTTCGCGACACATCTGCTGGACCTGAACGCGCAGCGCGCTGAGCGCGTGGCCTATGTCGACGACCACGGCACGCTGCGCTACGGCGAACTCGCGGCCGGCGTGCGCCGCCTGGCCGCGGGCCTGCGCGCCGCTGGCGTTCGCCGCGAGGAGCGGGTCCTGCTCCTCATGCACGACGTTAACCACTGGCCCGTCGCCTTCCTCGGGGCGCTGTATGCCGGCGTGATCCCGGTCGCGGTCAACACGCTGCTCGGTCCCGACGACTATGCGTACATGCTCGAGCATTCCCGGGCGCAGGCCGCGCTCGTCTCCGGCAAGCTGCTCCCCGCGCTGAAGGGCGCACTCACGAGGAGCGATCACGAGGTGCGCGAGGTGATCGTCTCGCGGCCCGAGGCGCCGCTGGGCGTCGGCGAGACCGACTTCGATGCCTTCGTGGCCTCGCATGCGCCGCTGTCCCGCGCCGCCGGCACGCAGGCCGACGATCCCGCGTTCTGGCTCTACTCGTCGGGCTCGACCGGCCGGCCCAAGGGCACGGTGCACTCGCAGGCGAATCCCTACTGGACCGCCGAACTCTACGGCAAGGGCATTCTCGGCCTGCGCGAGACCGACGTGTGCTTCTCGGCGGCCAAGCTCTTCTTCGCTTATGGTCTCGGCAATGCGCTGTCGTTTCCGCTCTCGGTGGGGGCGACGGTGCTGCTGATGGCGGAGCGGCCGACGCCCGACGCGGTATTCAGGCGCCTCGCCGGCGGTGTGGGCAACGTGAGGCCCACCGCCTTCTTCGGCGCACCCACCGGCTACGCCGGGATGCTCGCCTCGCCTGCGCTGCCGGCGCGCGACCAGGTCGCGCTGCGCCTCGTGTCCTCTGCCGGCGAGGCCTTGCCCGCCGAGCTGGGCGAGCGCTTCCGGGATCATTTCGGGGTCGACATCGTGGATGGCATCGGGTCCACCGAGATGCTGCACATCTTCCTGTCGAACCGCCCGGACCGCGTGCGCTACG
>CAYTOT010000031.1:0-57630 GCA_964439475.1 uncultured Alcaligenaceae bacterium | reverse complement strand
GCGAGAAGCAGAAGCTGCGCCGGATGTACGGCTTGATGGAGCGGCAGTTCCGCCGTTACTTCTTCGAGGCCGCGCGCCGCCAGGGGTCCACGGGGACCAACCTCCTGCAGCTCCTCGAGTCGCGCCTCGACAACGTCGTGTATCGGATGGGCTTCGGCTCCACGCGCGCCGAGGCCCGCCAGATCGTGACGCACGGTGCGATCCTCATCAACGGCAAGGCGTGCAACGTGCCGTCGGCGACGCTCAAGGCCGGCGACGTGGTGTCGGTCACCGACAAGGCCAAGGGCCAGCTCCGCATCCAGGACTCGCTCCAGCTCGCCGAGAAGGTCGGGTTCCCCTCGTGGGTCGAAGTGGATGCGAAGAAGACGACCGGCACGTACAAGGGCGCGCCCGAGCGCTCGGAGTTCGGCCAGGACATCAACGAAAGCCTGGTCGTCGAGTTGTACTCGAAGTAATCGGCCGGTCATTCGGCCGTGTTGGATCGAAGGTCGGTCGCGCGGCGGCCGGCTTTGGGTGACTAACCCATAAAGGTACCGCATGCAGAGCAACGTTCTGTTGAAGCCCCGCATCATCGATGTGCAATCGACGTCTCCGTTCCACGCGAAGGTCGTGATGGAGCCGTTCGAGCGCGGTTACGGGCACACGCTCGGCAACGCGCTGCGCCGCGTGCTGCTCTCCTCGATGCCGGGCTATGCCCCGACCGAGGTGAAGATCACCGGTGTCCTCCACGAATACTCGGCGCTCGACGGCGTGCAGGAAGACGTCGTCGACGTGCTGCTGAACCTGAAAGGCGTGGTCCTCAAGCTGCACAATCGCGACCACGTGATGCTGCGCCTGGCCAAGTCCGGCGAGGGGGTCGTCACCGCCGCCGACATCGAGCCGAACCACGACGTCGAGATCATCAACCCGGACCACGTGATCGCGCATCTGACCGCCGGCGGCAAGCTCGAGATGGAGATCCGGGTCGAGAGGGGCCGCGGCTACCAGCCGGCCACCGCGCGCGTGAAGCCGGATGGCGGACGCACGATCGGCAGCATCCTGCTCGATGCGTCGTTCTCGCCGGTCCGCCGCGTGAGCTATGCCGTCGAATCGGCGCGCGTGGAGCAGCGCACCGATCTCGACAAGCTCGTGCTCGACATCGAGACGAACGGCGTCGTGGAACCCGAACAGGCAGTGCGCTATGCCGCGTCGGTGCTCGTGGAGCAGCTCTCGGTGTTCGCGGATCTGAAGGGCACGGACACCCCGGCCGCCGAGCGCAGCTCGCCGCAGGTGGATCCGATCCTGCTGCGTCCCGTCGACGACCTCGAGCTCACGGTGCGTTCGGCCAACTGCCTCAAGGCCGAGAACATCTACTACATCGGCGACCTCATCCAGCGTACGGAAACCGAGCTCCTCAAGACACCCAACCTCGGTCGCAAGTCGTTGAACGAGATCAAGGAAGTGCTTGCCTCGCGTGGCCTGTCGCTCGGGATGAAGCTCGAGAACTGGCCTCCGGCGGGGCTCGATCGGCCGTAAGGGCAAAGAGCAGCGCATGCGTGCGGCCGCAGTGGAGCGCGGCCCGCGACAGGAACAACAACAATCGTGAACGGCGCCTCCGGGCGCCATGGCAACCGGAAGGATTACGACCATGCGTCACCGCCACGGACTGCGGAAACTCAACCGCACCAGCAGCCATCGCCTCGCGATGCTGCGCAACATGACCAACTCGCTCTTCACGCACGAGGCGATCCGTACCACGCTGCCCAAGGCGAAAGAGCTTCGCCGCGTCGCCGAGCCGTTCATCACGCTCGCCAAGGTGCCGACCGTCGCGAACCGTCGCGTCGCCTTCGATCGCCTGCGCGATCGCGACGTCGTCAGCAAGCTCTTCAACGAGCTCGGCCCGCGCTACCAGGCGCGTCCCGGCGGCTACCTTCGCATCCTGAAGTGGGGCTTCCGCCAGGGCGATGCGGCGCCGATGGCGCTCGTGGAACTCGTGGACCGTCCGAACGCGGAGGTCGCCGAGGACACGACGGAGTAGGGCGCACCCCGTTCCGCCGCGGCAGTCCCGCGGCACGATCCAGCCGGGCCGCGCGCCCGGCTTTTCATTGTTGCCGGCCACGAGCCGCCGTGCGCCCGGGCGTTGCGCAGGCAGCGCTTGGGTCGCGGTGCGCCACCGCCGGAGTTGCGTCGTGCCACCGCCGGAGTTGCGTCGTGCCACCGCCGGAGTTGCGTCGACCGAACGCGACGCGATGCCATAATCCGGTCCACCATGCAGGAATCGATACTCGTGACAGGCGGTGCGGGCTACGTAGGCTCGCACGTGGTCGTGGAGCTGGCGCGAGCCGGATACGCGCCGGTGGTCCTCGACAACTACGCCAACAGCACACCCGCAGTCCTGCCCCGGCTGCAGGCGCTGGCGGGACGGCCCGTGCCCGCCGTGAACGCGGACGTGCGCGACAGTGCCGCGCTGCGCTCCGTGTTCCGCGACCATCCGATCGCCGCGGTGATCCATTGTGCGGGCCTCAAGGCGGTGGGGGAGTCCGAGGTCCGGCCCCTTGCGTACTACGACGTCAACGTCGGCGGCGTCATCGCGCTGGCGGAGGTGATGGGCGAAGCGGGAGTGGCGACGCTGGTGTTCAGCTCGTCGGCCTCGGTCTACGGCCAGCCGGAGTTCCTGCCGGTGCCCGAGGACGCGCCCTTGCATCCGCACAGCGTGTACGGACGCACCAAGCGCATCGTCGAGGATTTCCTGCGCGATCTTGCGCACGCCAACGCCAACTGGCGCATTGCACTCCTGCGCTACTTCAATCCCGCCGGCGCCCACTCTTCCGGCATGCTCGGCGAGGCCTCCCGGGGGCGGCCGAGCAATCTGGTGCCGCTGCTCTGCAAGATCGCGTCGGGTGAGCTTGCCGAACTCACCGTTCACGGCGACGACTGGCCGACAGCGGACGGCACCGGCGTCCGCGACTACCTGCACGTGCAGGATCTTGCCGAAGGTCACGTCGCGGCACTCGACTACCTCGCGAGATCGTATGGCGCCACCGGCATCAATCTGGGCGCGGGACGCGGCTATTCGGTGCTCGATATCGTCGATGCATTCGAGCGTGCGTGCGGCCGGCGCATCGCCAGGGTCATGTCGCCGCGACGGCCGGGCGACGTCGCGGCGTGCTACGCCGAGGTCTCGCGGGCCCGGGAACTGCTCGGATGGAGCGTGGCCCGGGACATCGATACGATCTGCGCCGACGCGTGGCGCTGGCAGAAGAACGGCGGGCGGTACTGACCACGTTGCCGGCGCGTGTCCGGCCCTGCGCCGCCTTGCGCCCCGCACTTTTGACATCCCCTCGAGAGGTCCCCATGCGCATCGCCGATGTCCGCACGCACGTACTCGAGGCGCCGCTCACCGAGCCTTTCCACTGGTCCTTCAACGGCACCGGCGTGCGACAGGCCTGCATCGTGGAAGTCGCCGCCGAGGACGGCATGGTGGGCTGGGGCGAGTGCTTCGGACCGGCCGCGTTGAACGCAGCGATCGTCGAAGCGTATGGCGCGCGTCTCGTGGGTCGTGATGCGCTCGCCACCGAGGCCCTCTGGGAGGATCTCTACGGTGCGTTCCGTGATCAGGGACAGAAGGGTCTTGCCATCAGCGCGCTCTCCGGCATCGACATCGCGCTCTGGGATCTCAAGGGCAAGCATTTCGGAGCGCCCGTGCATCGGCTGATGGGAGGGCCCGTGCGGACGTCGGTTCGCGCGTACGCGACGGGCACCTATCGCGTCGAGCACGGCGACCCGCTCGAGTACATCGTCGACGAGGTGGCCGGCTACGCGGAGCAGGGCTTCCATGCCGCCAAGATCAAGATCGGCTTCGACGTCGAGGCAGATCTCGCGCTGGTCCGCGCGGTCCGACGCAAGGTCGGCACGCGCCTGCGTCTCATGGTCGATGCGAACCACGGCTACGACGCCGTCGATGCCGTCGCCTTCGGGCGCGGCGCCGCGGATCTCGGCATCGACTGGTTCGAGGAACCCGTCATCCCCGAGGACCTCGACGCGTACGTCGAGGTCCGGCGCGGCCAGCCCATTCCCGTCGCGGGTGGAGAGTGCGAGTTCACCCGCTATGGTTTCCGCAACGTGCTCACGAAGGCGGCGATCGACATCGTGCAGCCCGACACCTGCGCCGCGGGTGGCTTGAGCGAGTGCAAGAAGATCGCCGACATGGCGCTGGCCTTCGGGGTGCGCTACGTGCCGCACGTGTGGGGCACGGGCATTGCCCTCGCGGCATCGCTGCAGCTCCTGGCGGTGCTGCCGCACACGCCGCTGCGGCGCACGCCGTGGGAGCCGATCCTCGAGTTCGACCGCTCCGAGCATCCGTTCCGGCAGGCCGTGCTGAAGGAGCCGCTCGAGCACGAGCGCGGCGTGGTGCGCATCCCGACCGGTCCCGGGCTCGGCATCGCGATCGACCGTGAGACGCTCGCGAAGTACCGCGCGCCGCTTTGATGCCGCAGGCGCTTCGGCGTGGCGCGCAGCTTCGGCGTGCGGTGGCCTTCTTTCGGATCGGGGCGCTCCGCTACGCCACCTTCGGTGCTTCCACCCGGATCTGCTTCGTGAGCTCGCCCTTGGGCGCCGAGAACTCTCGCATCCGGCGCAGCGATAGGGCACACTCGACGATCATGAGCCTGCGACTGGCCGCCCCCGGCAACACCCGCAGCATGCGCTGGCGCAACGGACGGGGCAGCACCCGGCATGCCTGGGTAGCAGAAGGCGCCCGGAGCGGATGCGGCCCGGCGAGCTTCCTCCCGCGTTCCAGCGACGCCGTGGCGATCGTGGCGACGATGCGTGCGAGGGACTCATGAGACTGCTGGCCCGTGACGCGCTGCTGCCCGGCGGCTGGGCGCGCGACGTCGTCGTGGACGTCGACGAGGGGGGCGTCATCTCGGCGGTGTCGACCGGCGTCGCGCAGGAGGATGGCGAGCGCGTCGCGGGCCGGCTCGTCGCGGCCATGCCCAATGTCCACTCGCACGCCTTCCAGCGCGCGCTGGCCGGGCGCACCGGGCGTCCGTCTCCCGACCGCGACGACTCCTTCTGGTCGTGGCGGCAGGCGATGTACGCCTTCCTCGATCGCCTCGATGCCGATGCCATCGAGGCCATCGCCGCGCAGGCGTACGTGGAGATGGTCAAGGCGGGCTACAGCGCGGTAGCGGAGTTCCACTATGTTCACCACGATCCGCAGGGCCGGCCGTATGCGGATCCTTCCGAACTGGCGCTGCGCATCGTGCAGGCGGCACGTACCGCGGGCATCGCGCTTACGCTCCTGCCGGTCTTCTACGCACACGCCACCTTCGGCGGCTCCGAGCCGACCGCCGCCCAGCGGCGCTTCGTCCATACGGCGCAGGGATTCGCCGATCTCGTGGCCCGCCTGCGCCAGCGGGCGGCCGCGGACGGATTCGTCCTCGGCGTCGCGCCGCACAGCCTGCGCGCGGTAACACCCGAGGAACTCGATCATGTCGTGAGCCTCGCGGGGCCACAGGGGCCGATCCACATCCATGCCGCCGAGCAGTCGCGCGAGGTCGACGGGTGCTATGCGTGGAGCGGCATGCGTCCCGTGGAATGGCTCCTCTCGCAGGCGAACGTGGATCGCCGCTGGTGCCTCGTGCACGCCACCCACATGACGGACCGCGAGGTCGCCGCACTCGCGGCGAGCGGCGCTGTAGCGGGGCTTGCACCGACCACGGAAGCCGATCTCGGTGACGGCACCTTCCCGGGCCCCGCCTACTGGGCGGGCAATGGCCGCTTCGGAGTCGGCAGCGACTCCAATACCCTGGTGTCGCCCTTCGCGGAGTTGCGGCAGCTCGAGTGGTCGCAGCGCACGCGCCTGCGCCGCCGCAACGTGCTTGCGCCGTCGCGCGGCGCGACGGTCGGCACCGACCTGTGGCAACGCGCGGCGCGGGGCGGTGCGCAGGCGCTCGCGCAACCCATCGGCGCCATCGCGCCGGGCCGCCGTGCGGATCTCGTGGTGCTCGACGACGATCACCCGGCGCTCGCGTCGCAGGCCGCCGAGGACAGTCTCGATGCGGCGATCTTCGGCGCGGTGGCGGCGCCGGTGCGCGACGTGCTCGTGGGCGGACGCTGGGTCGTGCGCGACCGGCGTCATCCAGCCGAGGAGGCGGTGCTCGCCCGCTATCGCGAGGCGCTCGCATCCGCCTGCGCCGGGGCATGAGCGGGGTGAGGCGGCATTGAGTCCCTGGTCGCGCGGCGACGGCAGGACCGGCGAGGCCTTCGACCTCCTGGTCACCGACGTGAACGTGGCGACGATGCGGGGCCGCGGTGTGTCGGACGGCGTGGGTGGGAAGGCTGCCAGCGCCTATGGCGTCATTCGCGATGCGGCGATCGGCATTCGCGAGGGGACGATCGCGTGGGTCGGCCCGCGAGCCGACCTGCCCGCGCGAGGCACGCAGCGCACCCTGACCGGGAACGGCGACTGGATCACGCCCGGCCTCGTGGATTGCCACACCCACCTCGTGCACGCCGGCAGTCGCGCCGACGAGTTCGAACGCCGTCTGCAGGGCGTGTCGTACGCCGATATCGCGCGCGAGGGAGGCGGCATCATGTCCACGGTGCGCGCGACGCGCGCCGCCAGCGAGCGCGAGCTCGCCGAGCAGAGCGCGCCTCGCCTCGCCGGCCTCGCCGGCGAAGGCGTGACGACCGTCGAGATCAAGTCGGGCTACGGACTCGACACCGCCAGCGAGATGAAGCAACTGCGCGTCGCACTCGCCCTCGCGGAGGAGACGGGCGTGGACGTGCGCACGACGCTGCTGGCCGCGCATGCACTGCCTCCCGAGTTCGCCGGACGATCCGACGACTACATCGACCATGTGTGCGCCGACACCATCCCGGCGGTCGCGCGCGATGGCCTCGCCGACGCCGTCGACGCGTTCTGCGAGAGCATCGCGTTCACGCCGGCGCAGACGGCGCGAGTGTTCGCCGCGGCACGCGCGAACGGACTGCCCGTCAAGCTGCACGCCGACCAGCTCTCCGACCAAGGCGGCGCCGCTCTCGTGGCCGAGGCAGGGGGCCTCTCCGCCGATCACCTGGAGCACACCAGCGAGGCGGGGGTGGCGGCGATGGCGCGTGCCGGTACCGTGGCGGTGCTGTTGCCCGGGGCGTTCTACGCGCTGCGCGAGACGAAGCTGCCACCACTCGCGGCGCTGCGCCGCGCGGGCGTGCCGATGGCCGTCGCCACCGACTGCAATCCGGGCACGTCGCCGGTGCGCTCGCTCGTCCTCATGCTCGGCATGGCGTGCACGCTCTTCGGCATGACGCCCGAGGAGGCGCTCGCCGGCGCCACGGTGCACGCGGCGCGCGCCCTGGGACTCGCCGATCGCGGGACGATCGCGCGCGGCATGCGTGCCGACCTCGCCCGCTGGTCGATCGCCACGCCCGCCGACCTCGCCTACCGCATCGGCGGCAATCCGTGCAGCGGAGTGATCCGTCGCGGTGTCCCCGCCTTCTGGAGCTGACGCGATGCCCGAAGTCTTCACGATCCTGCGCGGCGATGCGCCGCTCATCGTCGACGTGCCTCACGCCGGCACGTTCCTGCCGCCGGGCCTGCGAGAGCGGCTGACGCCCGTCGCGCGCACCGTCCCCGACACCGACTGGCACGTCGAGAAGCTCTACGCCTTCGTTGCGCGCGCCGGCGCCACGCTGCTGCACGCCGCGCATTCGCGCTATGTCGTCGATCTCAATCGCGATCCGGCGGGTGTCGCGCTGTATGCGGGCGCCGACAACACCGAGCTGTGTCCCACGCGCACCTTCGCGAACGAGGCGATCTACGCGGGCGACGTGCCGGCGCAGGACGAGATCGAGGCGCGCGTGCGGGACTGCTTCTGGCCGTACCATCGCGTGCTCGAAGGGGAGATACGCCGCGTGCGCGAGCGCCACGGGCACGTCGTCGTGCTCGACGGGCACTCGATACGCGCCGAGGTGCCGCGCTTCTTCACGGGGCGCCTGCCCGATCTCAATCTCGGCACCGCCGATGGCGGCAGCTGCGCGCCCTCGCTGCAGGCGCTCGCGGCGGACGTGCTCGCGACGTCGCCGCCGTTCACGTCGGTCGTCAACGGACGCTTCAAGGGTGGGTGGATCACGCGCCGTTACGGATCTCCCGAGAACGGCGTGCACGCGCTGCAGCTCGAGATGGCGCAGGCCGCGTACATGGACGAGGCGCCGCCCTTCCCGTGGGACGCCGCGAGGGCGCGGCCGCTCGCGGCCGTGCTCGAACGCCTGGTGACGGTGCTGCTGGCGTGGAAGCCGCCGGCATGAGGCGCGTCTATGTCGCGCGGCAGCGCTACGACGCGTGGCTCGTGGCGGACCGGCTGAATCAGCTCGGCATCCGCGCCCACGTGTTCAACCAGCATGCGTCGAGCATCGTCGGCGACGTGCCGCCGGATGTCGCGCAGCCGCAGGTCTGGATCGAACGCGAATGCGATCGCGAGCGCGCCGAGCGCGTCCTCGCCGAGATCGAAACGGGCGCCCGATCGGCGCAGGACGACGTGATCTGCGGCAACTGCGGCGAGCCCTCGCCCGGCACGTTCGACATCTGCTGGAACTGCGGCGCGGCGCTATGAGCCGGAAGCGCGAGGCGTGGTCATCGGACCCGAACGCCAGGATCGGCGGGTGAGCGCAGCGGACCCGCGGCGCGGCCCGCCACCCTGGCTCGCCGTGCTGCCTCTCGCCGTTGCCTTGGGCGTCGGCACGTGGCTGCGCTGCCAGCAGTGGTTCGACCAGGTGCTGATCGACGACGAGTGGCACCTCGTGCATCGCCTCGTGTTGTCGACGCCGCGCGAGATGTTCCTCGACTTCGGATACGCCGACTACGGCATCCCGCTCGGACTGTTCTACGCCGCGCTGGGCAGGGTGACGAGCCTCTCGGAGAGCCTCCTGCGCCTCCCGATGCTGGTCGCGGGGGTGGCGACGCTCGTCGTCCTGCCCGCGCTGGTGCTGCGCCGCGCCGGCCTCGCGGCGGCGACGATGTTCGCGTGGCTGCTCGCGATCTCGCCGCTTCTCATCGTGTACTCGCGGCTCGCGCGGCCCTATGCGCTCGTGCTCCTGTTCGTGTGGGTGGCCGTGTTCGCGCTCGCCCGGCTCGTCGCCCGCAGGGACGCCGCCCTCGCGACCGGCTGCCTCGCCGTCGTGACCGGCGTGCTCGCCGTCTGGATGCACCTGGCGATGGCATGCTACCTCGCCGGGGCATTCGTGATGGGTACCGCCGCACTCGCCCGCGTGCCTCGCGACGAACGGCGGGACGCGGCGTGGCGACTCGGTGCCGTCGCGATCGTGATGGGACTTGCCTGCGCCGCGCTCATCCTGCCGCCGCTCCTCGCGCATCCGGAGGCGATGGCCCTCAAGAGCGGGGTCGATTCCCCGAACGCCGATACCGTCCTGGGCGCGTGGTTCGCATGGGTGGGGACGACCTCTCCCTGGGTCGCGGCCGTCGCGGCGCTGCTCGCCGCGCTAGGCACGCCGCGGTTGCTGCGCGGCTTCCCGGAGAGCGCCGCGCTGGTGCTCGGCACGCTGCTCGCCTTCCTGCTCGTGCTCGCGACACGGCCGGCGAGCAGCCACTACGGCATCGTGCTCGCTCGCTACCTGCTTCCCTCGCTGCCACTGGTGCTTCTCGCGGCCGCCGTCGGCGCGACGACGCTCGCGCAGCAGGCGGCGCGCCATGTCGAGCCGGTGGCCGGCGCGGCGGCGGGCGCGGCCGGCGCCGCGGTGTGCGTGGGGCTGCTCGTCACCTCGCCGGTTCGCGAGTGGTGGGAGCGGCCCAACGCGAACGCGCTGCACATGCAGTACTACTTCGACTTTCGCGCGGGACGCAATCCCTACGTCCCGCACCTCGACCGTGTTCCGGACAGTGCCTTCTGGCGCCTGCTGGCGCGACGGTCGCCGGGTAGCGTGCGCGTGGCCATCGCTCCCTTCTACTTCGAGAGCTTCAACTGGAACGCGCCGGAGTGGGAGCGCGAGAGCGGACAGACGCTGATTCCCGGATACCTCTCGGGCTTCTGCGTGGACTGGCGCTGGGGCGAGGTGCCGCCGGGACCCCGCTTCGCATTCCGCAATGCCGTGCACCTGGGCAGTCCGCACGAGATCGCTGCGCACCGCATCGACCTCGTGGTGTGGCAGAGGCCCTACGTGCGCGGTACCGATGTCGTGGGCGAGGACACGCTCTCCTGCGAGGCGGCGCTGCGCGAGCGTTTCGGCAAGCCGGTGTACGAGGACGCCGCCTTGCTGGCCTTCGCGGCGCGGCCCGCACCGACGGGACGCTGGCCGTGACGCAGCCTGCCCGCGGCCGGCGGAACGGCCGCGCGGCCTGCGCACCGCCTGGGCCCCTGGCGAGGGGCGCCGGTCAGCCGAAGAAGTAGCGCGTGAGGTGGAAGAAGATCGGCGCCGCGAATACCACCGAGTCGAGGCGGTCGAGCATGCCACCGTGGCCCTCGATCAGCGTGCCCCAGTCCTTCACGCCGCGATCGCGCTTGATCGCCGACATCACGAGGCCCCCGAAGAAGCCCATCGCGTTGATGGCGAAGGCCATGAGCGCGGCCTGCCACGGACTGAACGGGGTGATCCACCACAGCGCCGCGCCGAGCGCAGTGGCGGAGAGGACGCCGCCGATGAGCCCTTCCCAGGTCTTCGAGGGCGAGATCACCGGCGCGAGCTTGTGGCGACCGAGCAGCTTGCCCCACACGTACTGCAGCACGTCGCTCGACTGCACCACGATCACGAGGAAGGCGATGAGCAGCAGGTTGCGGTCCTCGAAGTCGCGGATCTCGAGCGTGAGCAGCGCCGGCACGTGCGAGATGCAGAACACGCAGATGAGCAGGCCCCACTGGATCTTGGCCGTGCGCTCCAGAAAGCGGTTGGTGTCGCCGGCGAGCGCTTCGAGGATCGGCAGCAGCAGCGACACGTACACGGGGATGAAGATCGCGTACAGGCCGTACCAGCCGACGTAGACGAGCACGTACTGCATCGGAAGCACGAAATAGAACGCCACCGCCAGCGCAAGGTAGTCCGCGCTGCGCGTATAGGTGAGCGTAAGGAACTCGCGCAGCGCGAAGAACGAGATGAAGGCGAAGAGCAGGATCACGCCGGTCCTGCCGAACAGGAAGGCGATGCCGATCGTGATCACCATCACCCACCATGCCTTGATGCGGGCATTGAGGTTGTCGATGGTGGGGTGCGGCTCGCCGCGCGCCACCGCGGCCCTGAGGCCGAGGCCCACGACCGAGGCAACGACGAGCACCACGCCGATGCCGGCGAACAGGGAATAGGTCTGCTGCAGCGGAGTCATTCGGGTGGCGGCTGGAGGGCAAGGAGGGCAGTGCGGGTGCGGGTGACGAACTCGTCGCGCGTTTCGCCGTCCGCGATGGTGACCGGCGCACCCACGGTCAGCGTGCACAGCAGCGGCAGCGGGAGGAGCTTGCCCTTGGGCATCACGCGCTTCGCATTCTGGATCCACACCGGCACGAACTCGACGTCGGGGCAGGCGCGGGCGAGGTGATAGATGCCGCTCTTGAAGGGGAGCAGCGTCTCCTCCGTGCTGTTGCGCGTGCCTTCGGGAAACACGATGAGCGAATCGCCGTTGCGGACGACCTCGGCCATCTGCTCGATCGGGTCGCCGGTACGCGTCTCGCGGTTGCGGTCGATGAGGACGGCGCGGATCACCCGCTGCGCGACGTAGGTGCGCAGCCTCCCCTTGAGCCAGTAGTCGGCACCGGCGACCGGGCGCGCGCGCACCCGCAGGTCGTCCGGGAGGCAGGCCCAGATCAGCGCGAAGTCGCCGTGGCTGTTGTGATTGCCGAAGTAGACGCGTGTCGTGGCTGCGGGCGCGCATCCCTGCCAGATCATGCGCGCGCCGGTGAGCATCTTGGTGAACACGCACAGCGCGTGCGCGCAGAGCGCGTCGAACGTGGACAAGGGTTCGTGAGGCTAGGCGTTGGCGGGCGAGCGGAGGATACGCCAGTTCGCCCCGGTCCGTCTCCCGGCTTGCAACCAGGCCCCGGGGGATGCGGCGGTTACGACAGCGCGATGCCCGCCGCGGCGAGCACGAAGAGCAGGCCCTGGATCACCGTCAGCGATCCCAGGCCGCGCATGAGGGACAGCGCGCCGCGGCAGCGGGTGTCCCAGTCGCGTCCTTCCTTGTTCGACGGCAGCATGCCCACGCCGCGCAGCGCCCGGTCGAGATGCTCGGTGCGGAAGCCCGATTTCTGGACCGCGTCCACCAGCGCGGCGAACACCGCGGCATCGAAGCGCACGCGCACGGACATCCACTTGGCGCCGAGTCCGACCAGGATCTGCGCCGCGAGGAACGCCAGCGAGATGGTCGCCACGGGGTGCCACAGTGCCACCCCGACCGCTGCCGCGGCCACGAGCGTGAGTCCGGTGGACAGGGTGTCGACCGTCCCCACCGCCGCGAGGGCGTCGGCGGTCAGCCGCAGGCGCCAGGCCAGCGCTTCGTCGATGGTGTCGGAGAGGCTCATGGGGAAGGCGTGGAGGTGATGGAGAATGCAGGCAGCGCACCGAGCACCGCGGCGTGGCCCTGGTGGAGTCGCACGTCGCGGCGGGCGGCGCGCACGCGGGCGATCGCGTCGTGGGCGCTTGCTTCGCGGCCCGTCTGCACGAGCCACGCCGCGACCGCGCAGGCGCTGCGCGAGTAACCCAGCGCGCAGCACACCAGCACCGGGCCGTTGCTGCGCAGGCGCTCGATGTGGCCGCTCGCGGCCGCGAGCGAGTCGACATCGGGAACGGTGAGGTCGAGCACGGGCGCGACGCCGCGCGCCGGTGCTTCCGGCGGAAGGCTCATCTCGGCGCTCAGGTCGACGATGCCGGCGAAGGGGGTGCCTGCGAGGTCTCGCGGTCCCGGGATGCGGCCCAGCCACACGCCGTCGGCGACCGGCACGGGTTGCGGGGCCCGGCGCGTCCACCAGCGGGAGTTGATCCAGGCGCCGACGAGATACGGGGCGAGCAGCCAGCGCGCCGCCAGGCTCGGGCGGCCGTCGGCCGACTTCTGGAAGGCGGCGGTTCCGAGGCCCGCGTAGGCCAGGGCGACGAGACCGAGCGACAGGGCGGGCCACAGCAGCCAGAGCGCGGCACCCCAGAGCGCGATGCTGCTCACCACGAGGAGGAGCGAGCCGGCAGCATACGTCCACGCCAGCCTGTGACGCACAGGGTCAATGCTGCGGCGCCACGCACCGACGGGTGCGGCGTGGCCGCTTGCGGGCAGGGGCCACAGCCACACGCAGAGCCAGCCGAGCGCGAAGCCGGTGGGCAGATCGATGAAGTGGTGCTGATAGGTGGTCAGGGCAGACACTCCGATCAGGATGAACCAGACGTCGAGCAAGATGCGCGCCACGCCGCGAAGGCGCAAGGCGAAGAGCGACCACAGGATCACTCCCAGCGCGATGTGCAGCGACGGCAACTGGTTGAAGGGAAGGTCGAAGCTGCCAAGGAGGGCGAAGAGGGCGCCGGCCCAGCCATCGGCGGATGCGCGTTCGAAGGAGAAGCGAAGCGGCACGGCGAGGAAGCAGGCAACGGCGACGAGTTGCGCCGTCAGCAGCCGTCTTGCATGCGCATCGAGCTCGGCGCGCGTCGCGCACACGAAGAGCGAAATGCCGTAGAGGAGGTCGATCGACCAGTACGGGAGGATCGTCCACGGCCAGAAGGGAATGGCCTGCTCCCACGCGAAGGGGAGCGACGGCAGGTTCGCACGTTGCGCCGCCGCCCAGTTCGCGAACCCGTACGACAGGAAGAAGAAGGGGCCGAGGAAGACGAGCCACGCGGCGGCACGGCCCCACGGGCGCGGCGCGCTCGCTGTCATCGCGCGACGCGGCGCGCGAGCGAGACGGTGAAGATGCCCCAGCGGTCGATGCGTTGTGCGACCTTGCGGAACCCGGCGGCGGCGACGAGCTGGTCGAGCTCGGCCTGCGTGCGCCGGCGCATGACCCACGCACCTCCGCGATGGCTCGTGAGGCCGCGCGCGATGAGCTCGAGTTGCGGATGCCACGGCTGCCCGGTGTAGAGGAGCAGGCCATCGGACTCGATGGCGTCGGCAAGCCCGGCAAGCGATTCGCGCACCGGCGCGTTGTCGGGAAAGAGTTCATAGAGGCCCGACACGATGCCGATGGTGGGCCGTGGCCTGAGCGCGGCCAGGCCCGCCCGGCCGAAGGCATCGGCCTGCTCGAACACGGCGATGCCGGCGAGACCGCGCGCGGCGATGAGCTTGCGGCCTTCCTCGACGTTGCGCGAATCATAGTCGCGCAGGAGGATCGCGTCGGGCAACGCGTGGTCGCGCGCTCCGGCCTCACGCGCGGCATCGCGCCCGATCGCGTCGAGCACGTAGCGCCCGTGACCGGCGGCGATGTCCACGATGCGCACGTGTGCACCGGCGGCGCGGCGATCGGCGATCGCAGCCCGCAGGAGCTCCTCGACGTGCACCTTGCGCTGGCGGATGCCGGTCCAGCCGATCGACGAAAGGTATGCGCGGTCGATCATCCGGCCGAGCGGGGTGAGGCCGCCGGCGGTGTTGCGATAGACGTAGTCGAGGGTGCTCCCCGAGTCGAAGCCGGTCCGTGCGCCGAGGCGCACGCCCTCGGAGAAGTGCGCGCCGATCGCAAGTCCCGCTCGCGTGGCGCGCCAGTACAGGCCGCGCGGCGACAGTGTGGGCAGCGGGGCCGCGAGCGCGTCGCACTCCTCGCGCGTGAAGCCACCGCGATCGGCCCGCGTGAGGTCGGGCAGCGCGACGGGGACGTCGAAGTGACGCTGCAGGAAGTCGCGCACGCGCGTCACGGCGCGCGCGCGATCGAGTTCGCCCAGCGTGTCGTGGTAGAAGCCGTGCAGCAGGTGCCGCTCCCTGTCGGCGGTGCCGAGGCGGTCGAAGAATGCGTGCTGCGGCGCGTGCTTCACGACCCAGTCGGCCCCGGAGACGAGGAGCTGCGTGGGCGTCACGATCGCCGGCGCGTCCTGCACGATGCGCTTGCTCACCTCGTGGAGCCCGAGCAGGACGCGCACGGAGATCGCGCGTGCGATCAGCGGGTCGGCGTCGTAGCTCGCCATGCGCTCGGGGTCGCGCGTGAGGTACCGGGCCTTGACGTAGCTCGTGACGAAGAAGTTGCCGCGCAGCCTGCGCATGAGCGCGAGCCCCGGGCGCGCCAGCGGCACGTAGAGCTTGACGTCGAAGGCGGGGGAGGCGAGCACCATGCAGCGGATGCGCGGCGCGTAGTCGTGAACCCACGCGGCGGCGAGCACGGCGCCGACGCTCTGCGCGACGAGCGCGAGGTCCCCGTGACCGAATCCGTGCTCCGCGTCGAGATGCGCGGCGAAGCTGTCGATGTCGCGGACCAGCGCATCGATGCCGGGGGCGTCGCCGCGGGCGCCGGGCGAGCGTCCATGGCCGCGCGCGTCCCAGGCGAAGAAGTCGAACTCGGGCATGCCGAGCTCGTCGACGAGATGCGCCATCCGTCCCGAGTGTTCGTGGCCCCGATGGAACAGCAGCACTGCGCCACGGGCCGGACCCTCGGGCGCCGGCCAGTGGCGGTAGAAGAGGTCCACGCCGTCGTGCGTGCGGAAGCTGCGCTCGATGCATTCGCGCGCCAGCACGCGGACGGCGGCGGAGTCGTTCAAGCGCCCGGCCCCTCGGCGAGCCCGCGTCGCACCCGGTTCACGATCGTCACGACGAGGAAGAAGGCGACGGCCCACACGAGCCACGACGCGAACGGCGGCAGTGTCGCGGTGAGGCCGACCCACAGGCCAAGGGCGCCGAAGACGAAGGCGCGATCGCTCTTGCCCATCGGCCCGTCGTAGCGGCGCGACGCACCGACCATGAGCCCCAGCACGCCGGCATGCTCGCTGATCACGGCGAGCACCATCACCGTCCCCACCGACCAGACGTCGAGCGGCGCCACGAATGCAAAAGGCAGGTAGAGCGCAGTGTCGGAGACGACGTCGGTCAGCTCGTTGAGATAGGCCCCGAGGCTGCTCTTCTGCCCGAATTCGCGGGCGAGCATGCCATCGATCGCGTTGAACGCCATGCGCAGGAACATCCACAGGGGGATGAGCAGGAACGGCCAGCGCGCCGGCGCCTGCCAGGTGACGAAGGCTCCGAGCGCCACCGAGATCGCGCACGCCGCGAGCGTGACCTGGTTCGCCGTGACGCCGCTTTGCGCGAGCCAGGCGGCAAGCGGGCGGAGCAGCGCCTGGAAGCGGGGCTTCAACGCGTAGATGGAGATCGCCATGAGGGCGCGAAGCGGATGGAGGAAGTCGGCCCGGATGGTAGCACCGGCGCGGGGCGCCACGGCCGGGATGGCTCCGCCGCTGCACGACGTCGGGCCAACGCTGCCGATGCGGCAGGATCACGCCCGCGGGCAGGGCGGCGGAAGATTGCAGATTGTTGACAATCCTGACCGGAGCGCTTCCAATGTCGAACATGCAGGAGACAGCGCGATGAGCGGCCGCACGCCGCCGACGGATCTTGCGGCCGAGGGCGACGTCAATCTCTCGCCGCTGCGACGTGCCTGGGAGCACGACCACGTCCACGGAGCGACCCGCGCGCTGCTCGATCGCGACGCCGCGGCCTACCTGCACCAGTCGCTGTCGACGCCGTGCTTCGACGCGCTGGTCGAGGCCGACGGCATCTGGCTCACCGACGTCGACGGCCGCCGCTTCATGGACTTCCACGGCAACAACGTCCACCAGGTGGGCTATCGGCATCCGCGGGTGATCGACGCGGTCAAGCGCCAGCTCGACACGCTGCCGTTCTCGCCGCGCCGCTTCACCAATGCGACGGCGATCGAGCTTGCCGAGCGCCTGGGCGCGCTCGCGCCCGACCCCCTGGGCAAGGTGCTGTTTGCGCCCGGTGGGACCCTCGCGATCGGCATGGCGCTCAAGCTCGCCCGCATCGCCACCGGCCGCCACAAGACCGTCTCGATGTGGGATGCCTTCCACGGCGCCTCGCTCGATGCGATCTCGGTGGGCGGCGAGGCGGTGTTCCGGCGCGACATGGGTCCGCTCTTGCCGGGCACCGAGCACGTGCCCCCCTGCGATCCGCACGCCTGCCGCTTCCGCTGCGGCGGCACCTGCGACGCGAGCTGCGCCGACTACGTCGACTACGTGCTCGGCAAGGAGGAGGACGTCGCCGCGGTCATCGTGGAGACGGTGCGCTGCACCGACGTGCAGATACCGCCGCCTTCCTACTATCGTCGTCTGCGCGACGCCTGCGATCGTCACGGCGCGTTGCTGATCCTCGACGAGGTGCCGATCGGACTCGGTCGCACGGGCACGATGTTCGCCTTCGAGCACTACGGGATCGTTCCCGACATGGTGGTCCTCGGCAAGGGCCTGGGCGGGGCGGTGTTCCCGATGGCGGCGCTGATCGCGCGCCGCGACCTCGACGTCGCCGGCGATCGCGCGCTCGGCCACTACACGCACGAGAAGAGTTCGGTCGGCTGCGCGGCCGCGCTCGCCACGCTCGACGTGATCGAGGACGAGCGCCTGCTGGAGCGCTCGCGCACTCTCGGCGCGCAGGCGATGCGGCGGATGCGCGCGCTCGCGGAGCGCCACCCGCTGGTGGGCGACGTGCGCGGCGTGGGCTTGCTGCTCGGCATCGAACTCGTGCGGTCCGACGGCTCACCGGCGCGCGAGGAAGCGGAGCGCGTGATGTACGGCTGTCTCGCGCGCGGCCTGTCGTTCAAGATCGGCCAGGGCAACGTCATCGCGCTCTCGCCGCCGCTCATCATCGCCGAGGACGAGCTCGACCGTGCGTTCGACATTCTCGATGAGGCGCTGGGGGAGGTTCGTGCGGGAGGCGAAGGTCGCGATTGACGATGTGAGCGCGCCGCAAGCGCCGGTACTTCGGGGCGCGAATGTTGACGTCGGCGCAGGCGTCGCGGATCACCTGGCGGACGCCCGTCATCGTGGTGCGCACATGGAAACGCCCAGGGCTCCGGAACCTTCCGGAACGTAGCCGCGATTGGCAACGAAGTCGAGTCTCGTCGCCACGTCGGCGGTGAAGCGATGGTTCGGCGCGCCCGTCTGCCCGCCGTTGTACATCCGGTAGACGGGGTTCGTCCATGGCGGACAGCCGCCCGTGGCATCCGGCAGCGGCACATGGAACGCGACGTTCTCGAACTGCCAGTCGGGATTGTGCTTCACGCGCTCGCATTCCGCCGCGTCCGCCGTATAGAAATGCGAGCTTCTCGGCGCGAAGCTGGTGCTGAAGAAGCGGCAGACGGGGACGGTGCCCACGGCGGGATTGGCGTGCGTCATGAAGCTCTGGCCAGTGCGCTGCCATGCGCCGTCGAACGCCCCGGCATCCAGCGCCGCGATCTCCACCGGATTGGCGGACATGAAGTAGTGCCCGAATCCCGCGTGGTAGTACTCGACCGTGTTTGCGGAAGCGGGACCGAGGCTCGCCTTGAAGTGCTCGAGGCCGGGCCGAGGTTCGAGCGCCGGCGTCAGCAGGCTGCCGAACTGCAACACATAGGCCTCGTCCGCCGGGTCGGTGATGCCGGCCTGGAACTCGGGATAGAAGTAGAACCATCCGACGATCGACGGGTGGTTAGTGGCGAAGCGCAGTTGCTCGCGCAGCCAGTCCGCCTGTCCTTGCGGGGTGAACGGGAAATCCGGCATCGGCTTCGAAGCGAGAGTCTCCGGTGAGGACTGGTACGACGCCTCGACGATCATCACCGGCTTGCCCGGCACCGCGATCTGGTCGACCACACGCGCAACGCGCTTGAACCAGCATCCGCTCGAGTAGCGATCGAGCTTCCAGGGGCGCGCGCCCTGCGCATACGGATGCGACAGCGCCGCGATGTCGTAGTCGACGCCGAAATCGCGCATCGCGCGGAAGAAGTCGGGACCCAGTTGCGGCCCGATGCCGGACTCGAGGCTCGCCGCGTGCACCGCGATCCTGGCCGTGGGCGCGGCACGCCTGATGCCGGCGGCTGCCGCCTTGAGGAGCGTTGCCTGCACCGACCAGACGTTCTCGCGTAGCCACGTGCGATCGTTGAGGAAATCGACCCCGGGCGGCACGGCGATGCGACGGTTCGGCAGGAAGTCCACCATCCCGATGTCGGTCTCGTTGCCGAGTTCGTAGATCTCGACGTCGAGACCTTTCGACTTGAAATAGGTCGCGGTGTCGTACGCGTGCTGCTCCATGAGTGCCGCAGTCTCCGCAACGCTCTTGCCCGCCCACGCGGCGGGTGCGGTCTGGTTGCCCCAGTTCGCCGCGATGTCGCTGAAGTACAGGTACGCATACAGGCGCATGCCGCGGTCCGCCGCGTCGCGCAGCGTGCGCGCCGCGTACTCGCGCGAACCCCATAGGCCCGGCGCAAACGGCAAGGTTCTCCACTGGTCCGGTGGCACGGCGTCGAGTTGCGGATGCGAGGCCGTCGTGACACCCACACGAATCCACTCCATCCCGCTTTGCCGGAAGCGCGCCAGCGCGTCCATTCCCGACAGCGTGTTGCCGAAGTAGCGGAACGCGGGCCAGTTCTCGGACACGCCGCCGAATGCGAAGTCGGGACGCCGGGAGATGAATCCCGGCTGTATCCAGGACACGTCGTCGCTCGCGCCGGCATTCACGACGAAATCGTCGAAGCGCGCGACCAGGGGCCGTGCGATGCCGACGTTGACCGTGGCGAGGTACGCGAACACGGGTGTCGACGGACCGTCGATCGCCCCGAGATCGCGCCAGGAGGCACCGTCCGTCGCGTGCATGAACCGCAGGCGCGAACCCGTGCGGACGATACGGAGGGTTCCCGCTTCTGCAGATGCCTCTGCCTGCGGCATGGGCGTCGCCGCGAGTTCGGGGAGCGACGCGTAGACGCTCAGCCACTCACCGTCCTGTCGTCGCGACCGCGAGAACTGGATGAATCTCGATTCATCCCACCACAGGCCAAGCGCGACGTTGAGCTGAGGGAAGCTTCCGGCGGAGCCGGCAGGCGGCGTCGCGAAGCCGGCGAGCCGCCGGTAACCGACCTGGATGTCGAAATCGCCGACGAGGCGAGCCTGCGACAGCACGCGCGCCGAGCCGAAGGTCCCAAGCCCTGTCGTTGCCAGCTCGAGTGCGCCGGATTGCGACACGGCGCCCTCGTGGCTCAGGTCTTCCCAGCGGCATGCGTCGATTGCGCTGGCGTCGAAGCGGTCATCCATCGTGGATGCGGCGTACGCCATGCCGATGGGGCCCATCATCGCGGCGAGCGCGAGGCATGCGCCGGTGGCGATCTGCGGGAGCTTCAGGGCCGGCTTCCGGCGCGCAAGGGCATCGAGTGCATCGACGTGCCGGCGGTTCATGGTCGCCTCGATCGCTGCCCCGATGAGCACGCTCACCCGGCCGGCCCGCCAGCGGACGTGCGATCCAGGAGGGGATCGCGACGGCGCACCCGATCGCAGCTCGCCCAATGCCGTGCCGAGCAAGGTCCGAAGGGCTGCCATGTCCATCGTCCGGAATCTCCCCTGTTTCGCGCGCTGGGCCGCGCGAACGCAGGATCATAAACGCTTTCTCACCGTCCTACTTTGCGCTGCCCGTCACCCACGCCTTGCGGATGAGACGCCCGCATTGCGCCGACCGGTAGCCTTCGCCCAGCGATCGATCGGTATCCTGTCCCTGCGGCGTCTGCTTGCGCGCCACGATTCCGTACCAGGTCTTTCCTGCATCGATCCACGGATAGAAGCCGAAGGCGCCCGCGCTGCTGAACGCGCCGTCGCCGACGGCCGGATCGGTCTCCACCCAGTGACCGAGCGAGTAGCTCCAGCTCTCGCTGGCCGGTACGGGCGTGTTGAGCGCCTGCGCGCAGGTCGCCGGATTGGTGCAGACGGCGTGCGAGCCGAGCAGCGCGCCCAGGGCGAGTTCGCCACCCAGGAGCTTGCGCAGGAAGCGCGCATAGTCTCCGGCGGTCGTGTAGACGCCGCCCGCCAGTTGCGGCTGCGCATAACCGAGGTCGATATCGGTGCCGAGCCGCGTGCGGATCTCGGCGGCGAGGGACGCGTTCTGCAAGGGCCCCAGGCCGTTCTGGCTCGCGTGCTTCTCCATGTGCCCGCCGCCGTAGGAGAACAGCCCATCGGCCGCCGGGTGGTACACGCCGTTGTTCTGGTACGCGACGCACTGGTCGACGCTCTGCCCCGGCAGGCAGGTACTGAAGCTCGTATAGCCGCTGCGGAAGGTGAGGAAGCGGATGTCGTCGGCCGTGAGGGCACCGGCACGCAGTTGCGCGACATAGGCGCCGTAGATCCACTTCGATGCCGAGGCGATGGCCATCGGCGTGTCCGCGGCGTACAGCGTGGAGTCGCTCGTCGACGCGACCGAACCGGAGGCGAGGCTCGCATTGCGGTCGCCGACCTCCCAGTAGAAGGGACGGATGGGTGCGCAGGCGTTGGTGGCGCTCTGCGCGGTCTGCATGGCGGCGGCGCTGCGTTCGGGTGTCGTTGGTTGCGTCGGCTCCGGAGGAGGTGGTGGGGGCGGCGGCGCACCGCCCTCGTCGCCGCCGCCTCCGCCGCAGGCCTGCAGCAGGAGAAGAAGGCCCGACAGCACGGCCACGCGAAGCGCGGCGCTACGTTCGAATCGACGCGGTCTCATGTGCTTGCCCTCCCAGGGTCCATCGACAGAGAGTGACATCGATGGCGGGTCCGCGGGGCCTCCTGCAACATCCCGTTGCAGATCTCGTGCGATGTCGCTGCGCGGCCTCAGCGCGCGAGGACGAGCCGCCGCGGCCCGCGGCCGGCGTCCCATTGCCACCACGCCCCCTCCGCATCTACGGCGATGGTCGCCCTGTCGCCCGCAGCGACGGCGACCACGCGGTCCATGAGCAGCGACGGCGCGATCGCGAAGCCGTCGCCCCACACCCACAGGCTGCCGTCGGTGCGGATCGCGAGGCTGTGGCTGGATCCGGTGGCGATGGCCGTCGCGCCGGCGAACAGCGCACCCCAGCGTTCGGCCTTGTCGCCCAGGCCATGCGACGACAGCGGCCCGTAGCGGTTGCCGCCGGTGCCCATCACGGTCCCGTCGCGGCGCAGGTACAGGGCGTGGCCGGTGTGCGCGCGCACCGCGACGGCATCGGTGGCGGTGACCACGTAGTCCGGCGTCGCGCGCAGCAGCCCATCGCCGTACTGGCCGCGATGCGCGAGGCCCCGCACGAACAGACGCCCGTCGCGTGCGACGAGGTAGTCGGCGCTGTCGCCAACGCAGGCGTCGGCCACGTCCTGAAGAATGCGCGTCGCCCGGTCGTCCGCGCCGGCCTGCCAGGCGCTGCCATCACGGTCGATCGCGATCCAGCCCGAGGCGCCGGCAGCGACGCGCGCGACGCCGCTGCGCAACGTCACCGGCGGCGCGGCGCCGCTGGTGAAGCGCTGCAGCTCGCCGGTCGCCGTCACGCCATACCACGCGTCGCGCGACACCGCCACCTGCACGAGGCCGCTGCGCAAGGCGCGCGGGGTGCCGGCGCCTTCCCAGCCCCATGCCGTGCCGTCGATCAGCGCCGCATGGCGCTGATAGTACGAGGCGAGTACGCGATGCGAGGCATCTGCGCGAGCAGGCTCGATCGTGACCGGAAGCAGGGCAAGCGCGAGAAAGGTACGGCGTCGCATGACCATCGACGCAGAGGCGCACGGGCGCAGTGCGGAGCGCGCCGCTCGCTACTCCAGCGGGCTGTCGAGCAGCGATCGCGCCCGCGCCAGTACCGCGTCCTGCGCTTCGTCCATCGCGGCCGCTGAGCGAGGATCGTCGTCGGTAGCGCGGCCGCGCGACGAGCGCCGTCGCGCGACAAGCCACCACACCACGGCGCCGCCGGCGAGCAGCACGAACGGCCCGAACCACAGCAGCCACGTCGTGCTCTTGACCGGCGGGCGATAGAGCACGAAGTCCCCATACCGCGCCACCAGGAATTGCTTGATCTCGTCGTCGCTCTTGCCGGTCACCGCGAGGCCGCGCACTTCGCGACGCAGGTCCTCGGCGAGCGGGGCGTTGGAGTCGGCGAGGGACTGGTTCTGGCAGACGAGGCAGCGAAGCTCCTCCTCGAGGCGCTTCAGACGCACGTCGAGCGCGGGATCGTCCTGGGCGAGCGCGGCATGCGGCAAGGCGATCGCCGCGGCGAGAACTGCGAAGAGGACGAGCGCCGCCAGAGGACGGATCATGCCTTGCGAAGCTCGCGCACGAGCGGAAGGATCTTCTGTTCGAGCGCCTCCTTCGTGAGGGGGCCGATCTGCTTGTAGCGAATCACGCCGGCCTTGTCGACCACGAACGTCTCGGGAACGCCGTACACGCCCCAGTCGATGCCCACGCGGCCGTCGGCGTCGACCACGGACCGCTCGTACGGATCGCCGTGCTGCGCGAGCCAGGCGATGCCGTCGGCGTTCTTGTCCTTGTAGTTGAGGCCGATCACCGGCACGACGTTGGCCTTGGCGAGTTCCACGAGGAGCGGATGCTCGATGCGGCACGACACGCACCACGACGCCCACACGTTGAGCAGCCACACCTGACCCTTCATGTCCGCGGTGCCGAGCGTCTTGCCGTCGGCGTGCAGTTGCGGAAGCGTGAATGCCGGCGCGGGCTTGCCGATGAGCGGCGAGGGCACTTCGCGCGGGTCGCGCGACAGGCCGGCCCACAGAAAGGCGACGATGACGACGAAGACCGCGAGCGGCAGGAGGAGGCGCAGGCGCAGGGCCGTCGCGCGGGGCTTCGCGGGAGGCGGCGAGGTTCGACCGCTGCCGGCCGGAGGCGGCGTGGCGTGCGCGTGTCCTGCAGGAGGCGGCGACGTCGTCATGCCGGAGCCCCCGCCAGCGCTGCGATACGCTGCTTCACCGCGATCCGGTAGCGCCGGTCCGACATCGCGACGAATCCACCCAGCGCCATCAGGAAGCATCCGCCCCAGATCCAGTCGACGAAGGGCTTGATGTACACGCGAAGCGCCCACGGGCCTTCCTCGCCCTTGTCGGAGACGGGCTCGCCGAGCGAGACATAGCGGTCGCCGAAGATGCCAGCATCGATCGCCGCCTCGGTCATCGGCATGCCGCTCGCGCGGTAGATGCGCTTTTGCGGATGCAGCGTTTCCACCAGCACGCCGTTGCGGCGCATCTCGACGATGCCGGACACACCCGCGTAGTTGGGCCCGTCGACGGGAATCACGCCCTGGAAAGTGAAAGCGTAGCCCCCGACCTCGACCGTCTGTCCCTTGTCGAGCGTGACGTTGTGCTCGATGCCGTAGCCCTTGACCAGCGTGACGCCGGCGATGAACACCGCCACGCCGAGGTGCGCGATCGCCATCCCGTACCACGCGGCCGAGTTGGCGCGCAGCTTCGCCATGAGCCCTGGTCGCGGCGTGCGCCACAGGCGCTCGGCCACGAGCGCCACGGTCGCGGCAGCGATCCACGCGGCGAGGAAGATGCCGAGTGCGATCATCGGTGACAGCCGTCCATGCGCCAGCGGCACCACGACGGCGGCGACGATGGCGACGCCGAGCGCCCACTTGAGCCGCGTCCACAGGTCGGGCAGCGCGGCCTTGCGCCAGCTCGCGAGCGGGCCCACGCCGACGAGGAACGCGAGCGGTGCGGTGAGTGCCGCGAACACCGCATCGAAGTACGGGGGGCCCACCGAGATCTTGCCGAGGTTCATCGCGTCGATCACGAGCGGGTAGAGCGTGCCGAGCAGCACGCTGGCGCAGGCCACCACCAGCAGGATGTTGTTGGCGAGCAGCAGCGACTCGCGCGAGACCGGTGCGAAGCCCGCGCCCCCGCCGACGGCCCCGGCACGCAGCGCGTAGAGCAGCAGCGAGCCGCCCGTCACGATCGCGAGGAACAGCAGGATGAACACGCCGCGCGTGGGATCGGTCGCGAAGGCGTGCACCGAGGTCAGCACGCCGGAGCGCACGAGGAAGGTGCCGAGGAGCGAGAGCGAGAATGCGAGGATCGCGAGGAGCACGGTCCAGCTCCTGAAGGTGCCGCGCTTCTCGGTGACCGCGAGCGAATGCACGAGCGCGGTGCCCACGAGCCACGGCATGAACGACGCGTTCTCCACCGGGTCCCAGAACCACCATCCGCCCCACCCCAGCTCGTAGTAGGCCCACCAGCTGCCGAGCGCGATGCCGATGGTGAGAAACGCCCAGGCCGCGATGGTCCACGGCCGCGACCAGCGCGCCCAGGTGGCATCGAGCTTGCCGGCCATGAGCGCGGCGATGGAGAAGGCGAAGGCCACCGAGAAGCCCACGTAGCCCATGTAGAGCATCGGCGGATGTATCACCATGCCCGGGTCCTGCAGCAGGGGATTGAGGTCGCGTCCTTCCGGGGCCGCCGGCACGAGGCGCAGGAACGGATTGGACGTGAGCAGCATGAACAGGAGGAAGCCCACGCCGACCAGCCCCATCACCGCGAGCACCCGCGCGACGAAGGGTGCGGGAAGGCTCGCCGAGCGGAGAGCGACCGCGAGCGCCCAGCCGGTCAGCATCAGCATCCACAGGAGGAGCGACCCTTCGTGGGAGCCCCACGTGGCCGCGAAGCGGTAGTGCAGCGGCAACTGCGTGTTCGAGTGCTGCGCCACGAGCTCGACCGAGAAGTCGCTCGTCACGAACGAGTAGGCGAGGCACGCGAAGGCCAGCGCCACCAGCGCGAACTGTGCGACCGCGGCCGAGCGGGCGAAGCTCATCAGGGCGCCGTCGCCTCGCCAGGCGCCCACCAGCGGCACCGTGCCCTGGGCCAGCGCCACGAGCAAGGCGACGATGAGCGCGAAATGGCCGGCTTCGGGGATCACGGCGCGTCCTTGAGCGACGGCATGGGGATCGACTTGTGCTTGTGCGCCGCTTCCAGCGCGGCCGCGGCCTCGGGCGGCATGTAGTTCTCGTCGTGCTTGGCGAGCACCTCGGTGGCGTGGAAGGTGCCGTCGGCGCGCAGCGTGCCCTGCGCCACCACGCCCTTGCCTTCCTTGAAGAGGTCGGGCAGCAGTCCGCTGTAGACGACGGGCACGCGCTGCACCGTGTCGGTGACCACGAATTTCACGTCGACCGTGTTGGGGACGCGCGTCAGGCTGCCGGACTCGACGAGGCCGCCGATGCGGAAGGGACGCCCCTGGGGGGCTTCCCGGGCGGCGACCTGCGACGGCGTGAAGAAGAACACCAGGTTCGACTGGAACGCGTTCAGCACGAGCGCGGCGGCGATGCCGAGCACGCCCACACCGGCAGCGATCCAGGCCAGGCGGCGGTGGCGGGCCTTCATGCGGTGTCGTCCCCGTCGCGTGCGCCAAAGGCGGCTTCACGCCATCGCATGCGCACCGTCACGATCTCGATCACGACGGCCAGCGCGGCGATGCCGTATGCCGTCCAGACGTAGAACCCGTAGTTGCCCATGTCGAGGTATTGCACGCTCTTCAGATCCTTCCCGCGAGCACGCCCGCGTCGATCCACGCCGCGCCACGCTCGCGTTCGAGGATGATAGCCCGCACACGCGTGAGGCAGACGAAAATGGTGTAGAACCACGCGGCGAACGCCATCACGAGCATGCCCGCGAGCATCGTGGCCGCCATGCTGGGCGCCGCCGTGAGGCTCACCGATGCGCCCTGGTGCAGGGTGTTCCACCACTGCACCGAGAAATAGATGATCGGGATGTTGACGGCGCCCACGATCGTGAACAGCGCGCAGGCGCGGTCGGCGCGGCGCGGATCGTCGATCGCGTTGCGCAGCGCGATCACGCCGAAGTAGAGAAAGAGCAGGATGAGCTCGGACGTCATGCGGGCATCCCATGCCCAGTAGGTGCCCCAGGTGGGGCGACCCCAGAAGGCCCCGGTCCACAGCGCGATGAATGTCATCCATGCGCCGGTGGGCGCGAGCGCCTGCGCCATCATCGCCGACAGGCGCGTGTTGGCGGCGAGCGCGACGGCGCTCCAGAACGCCATGACGAGCCAGATGAACATCGACATCCAGGCCGACGGCACGTGGACGAAGATGATCCGGTACGCCTGGCCCTGCTGGAAATCGGTGGGCGCCACGACGAACCCGACGTACAGCCCCAGCACCGCGCAGACGGCGGCCGCGATGCCGAACCACGGCGCCCACGATCCGGCGACGGGATAGAACGCGGCAGGGGAGGCGTAGCGATAGAGGTGCATGGCCGGCGATCCCGATCAGTCGAGCGCGATGCGCACGGCGGACGCCGCGGCGAGCGGCGCGCCCACGACGGCCACGAGCAGGCCCGCGCCGAGCAGCGAGAGGTTGGGCATGGCCGACAGTCCCGCGCGCAGCGCATCGGCGCTGCCGGCACCGAAGATCAGCACCGGCGCGTACAACGGCAGCACGAGCAAGGCGAGGAGGCTGCCGCCGCCGCGCGCGTTGAGGGTGAGCGCGGCCCCGATCGCACCCACGAGCGACAGGATGGGCGTTCCGATCAGGAGCGAGATCGCGAGGATGGCGAGCGACTGCCCGTCGAGCGCGTACTGCAGGCCGAGCAGCGGGGTCAGCACCGCGAGCGGCAGGCCGGTGGCGAGCCAGTGCGCGAGCACCTTGCCGCCGACGAGCGCGGGGAGGGGATAAGGGGACAGCGCCATCTGTTCCAGCGTGCCGTCGGCGAGGTCGCTCGCGAAGAGGCGCGGCAACGCCAGCAGGCAGGCGAGCAATGCGGCGACCCACAGCACGCCCGGCCCCAGCGCCTGCAGCAGGTTGCGCTCCGGCGAGGCGGCGAGCGGAAAGAGCGTGACCACGATCGCGAAGAACAGCAACTGCACGCCGAGTTCGGCACGCGAGCGCAGTGCGATGCGCAGATCCCGGACGAGAGCCCAGCGCAGCGCCGCGATCGCACCGAAGTCCGCGGCCGGCTCGGCAGGCAAGGCGCCAGCGCTCATGACAACGCGCAGCTGCGCACGCGATGCAAGGGCAGGTCGAGCGGCTGATGCGTGGCTGCGACGACGGTGCCGCCGCGGGTGAGGTGGCGCGATACCAGCGCCGTGAGCATCGCAAGGCCATCGATGTCGAGCGCCGTCGTGGGTTCGTCGAGGAGCCACAGGCGCTGCGCGCCGAGTTGCAGGCGGGCAAGAGCCACGCGACGGCGCTGTCCCTGCGACAGCGCGCGCGCAGGAAGGTTGCGGCGCGAATCGAGTCCGGCGTCGGCAAGCGCCTGCCGCAGGGAGTCGTCGTCGGGCGCGGCGCCGCCGAGCGTGGCCAGCGCGCGCAGGTTCTCGCTCGCGGTCAGCTCGTCCTTGAGCCCGGGCAGATGGCCGGCGAAGCAGGTGTCCGCCCGCATGGCGGCGTCGTGGCGCGCGACATCCTGTCCGTTCCAGGTGACGCGTCCGGCGGCCGGCCGCGAGAGCCCCGCCAGGATGCGCAGGAGCGTCGTCTTGCCGCTGCCGTTGCGCCCCGATACCACGAGCGCTTCTCCGGGCGGCACACGCAGCGACAGCCCGTGAAAGAGGTGCAAGGTGCCGCGTCGCGCGGCGAGGTCGAGCGCTTCGAGCATCGCGAAGGCGTGCCGCCGGGCCCGCCGCAGATCGGCGGGCGGCAGCGCCCGCACAATCCCGTAATTCTAACATAAGTTACTGATTAATTATACTTTTAAGGCACGACCCTGTCGATGGTCACGACCACGTCCCGAGCCCCGGGTGCCACCGGCGCGCTGCTGCCGGCCAGATCGCCGCTCGCCGCCTTCGCGCTTCCGGAGCGACTCACGCGGGCCTCCACGATGACCTTCGCGGCCCGCGAGAGCGTGGCCCCCGGCGTCATCGCCATCGCGTCGGTGAGCTCGAACCGGCGGGGCAACTCGCTCGCGGGGATCTTGAGCGCGGCGAGCGGCATCCGCGACCCGTCGGGGTCGCGGGCAAAGATGAAGACCGTGTCGGTGGCCGCGACGTTCCCGGCGAACCTGGGATCGAGTTCCACGCGGCCGGTCACGCTGCCGCTGCCCGTCGCTGCGGACGCCGGGGAGCGCTCGGCGGCCGGCGGCGCGGCCGCGGGCGTGGAGGGCGAGGTGCCGGCTCCGGAAGCCGCGCCGCCGCTTGCGGGCAGCGTCACGCCCGCCTGCGCGAGCGCCGCATCGATCTGCGCGAGTTGCGAGCTGCCGGGGGGCAGCACGCTGCGCAGCCGGGTCCACAGCGCGATCGCCTGCGGGCGATCGCCACGCTCCATCGCGGCGGCGCCGGCGAGCGCCAGCGCCTTGGGGTTGTCGGGGTCGACCTTCAGGGCGCGCTCGAGGATCTGCGTCGGTTCCCCGGCGAGGCTTCGTCCCTGCACCTGGCCGATGGCCTCCGCCCAGTCGACGAGAAGGCTCGCGTTGGGCGGCAGTCGCTTGACCGCCTCGGCATAGGCGTTCGCGGCAGCCTCGTAGCGGCCGAGAACGCGGTACGAGCGTCCGAGCACGGCCCAGCCTTCGCCGTCGCCCGGGTTGGCGCGCAGCCGTGCCGCGAGATCCTCGACCATGGCCTCGACGGAGGCATTGTCGGCAAGTCCGCGCCCCGGCGCTTGCGGCGCCAGCGCTCCCGGATTGCCGAGCAGGAAGTAGAGGACGCCCGCCGTCACGGGCAGCAGCGCCACGAGCGCGAGCGCCGCCATGAACCCGCCGCGGCCGGCAGGCGTCGTTGCGGGGGCGGGGCCGGTCGACTCGAGTTCGGCGCCGAAGCGCGCGGTGAGCTCGGCGGCTGCGGCGGCATGCTCGTCGCGGGTGATCGCGCCCGCGTCGAGTTCCGCGTCGAGCTGTCGCTTGTGGTCGCGAAAGACGGCGGTGGCGGCCTCCTCGTCGGCGGGGCCCGGTTCCGCACGCGTGCGGCGCAGCAGCGGCACGAGCAACAGCGCGAGGGTCGCCGCAACCAGCACGAGCGCGAAGATCCAGAAGAGCGGCGAGGGGCCCATGGGCAAACGGGGGCGTGGCGCGGACAGGAGCGGTCGGGATCGACGGCGCCGGGATGCAAGCGATGCGCGGGGCCGCGCGCCGCGCCGCCCCGGAATCGTGACGGCGTCGGGCGAGACTCGATTATACCGGCGCGTGCCGCAGTGCCGCGGGCGCGATGCGGGGCGATGGATTATGATGGCGCCCCCTTCCATCGCGCCCCGCCCGTGCCTTGCGCGCCGCCGCATCGTGACGTGGCGTGGCGAGCCGTCGATCATGGCCGACAAAGAAATCCGCGAGGCATCGCTCGAGTATCACCGGCAGTTGCCGCCGGGCAAGATCGCCCTCCAGCCCACGAAGCAGCTGGTCAACCAGCGTGACCTCGCGCTCGCCTACACGCCCGGCGTGGCGGCGGCCTGCGACGAGATCGTGCGCGATCCGCAGGAGGCGTCGAGACTCACCGCGCGCGCCAACCTGGTCGCGGTGGTGACCAACGGCACCGCGGTGCTGGGCCTGGGTGCCATCGGGCCGCTCGCCGCCAAGCCGGTGATGGAAGGCAAGGCGGTCCTCTTCAAGAAGTTCTCCGGCCTCGACTGCTTCGACATCGAGCTTGCCGAGCACGACGTCGACAAGCTCGTCGACATGATCTGCGCGCTCGAGCCCACCTTCGGCGGCATCAACCTCGAGGACATCAAGGCGCCCGAGTGCTTCGAGATCGAGCGCCGCTGCCGCGAGCGCATGAAGATCCCGGTCTTCCACGACGACCAGCATGGCACGGCGATCATCGTCGGCGCGGCGATCCTCAATGGCTTGCGCGTGGTGGGCAAGGACATCGACAAGGTGAGGCTCGTGTGCTCGGGTGCCGGCGCCGCGGCGCTCGCCTGCCTCGACCTCCTGCGCGCCATGGGCATGAAGCGCGAGAACATCTTCGTCTCCGACATCGAGGGCGTGGTGTACGAAGGGCGCACCGTGCTGATGGACGACCACAAGGTGGTCTACGCACAGAAGACCGACGCGCGCACGCTCGCCGAGGTGCTGCCGGGCGCCGACGTGTTCCTCGGGCTCTCCGCCGCACGTGTGCTCAAGCCCGAGTGGCTCGCCACGATGGCGCGCTCGCCGCTCATCATGGCACTCGCCAATCCCGAGCCGGAGATCATGCCGGATCTCGCCAAGGAGGCGCGGCCCGACGCCGTGATCGCCACGGGGCGCTCCGATTTCCCGAACCAGGTCAACAACGTCCTCTGCTTCCCCTTCATCTTCCGGGGCGCGCTCGACGTCGGCGCCACCACGATCAACGAGGAGATGAAGCTCGCCTGCGTGCGCGCGATCGCCGATCTCGCCATGGCCGAGCAGTCGGACATCGTGGCGCACGCCTACGACATCGAGAATCTCTCGTTCGGCCCGGACTACCTCATCCCCAAGCCGTTCGACCCGCGCCTCATCGTGATGATCGCGCCGGCAGTGGCGAAGGCGGCGATGGATTCGGGCGTCGCCACGCGCCCGATCGAGGACTTCGACGCGTACCGCCAGAGGCTCACGCAGTTCGTCTACCACTCCGGCATGCTGATGAAGCCGATCTTCGCGGCTGCCAAGCAGGCGCCCAAGCGCATCGTCTACGCCGAGGGCGAGGACGAGCGGGTGCTGCGCGCCGTGCAGGTGGTGGTCGACGAGGGCCTCGCCCGTCCCATCCTCGTGGGCCGGCCGGCGGTGGTGGAGCAGCGCCTCGCGCGCTACGGCCTGCGCATGAAGCCAGGCACGCAGGTCGACATCATCAATCCCGAGCAGGACGACCGCTATCGCGAGTTCTGGGGCGAGTACTACAGGCTCACGCAGCGCAAGGGCGTGTCGCAGGCCTACGCCAAGATCGAGATGCGCCGCCGCCTGACGCTCATCGGCGCGATGGCCATCCATCTCGGCGAGGCCGACGGCATGCTCTGCGGCACGTTCGGCACGCACCAGCTCCACCTGCACTACATCGACCAGGTGCTGGGGCTGCGCCGCGGGGTCAGCACCTACGCCGCGATGAACGCGATCATCATGCCGACGCGCGTGCTCTTCATCGCCGACACCTACGTGAATGCCGATCCGACCGCGGAGCAACTCGCCGAGATCACGCTGCTCGCGGCCGACGAGATCCGCCGCTTCGGCATCACGCCGAAGGTCGCGCTGCTCTCGCATTCGAGCTTCGGGTCGTCCACGCTGCCGTCGGCGCGCAAGATGCAGGCGACGCTGGCGCTGGTGAACGCGATGGACCCCGACCTCGAGATCGAGGGCGAGATGCACGGCGATGCCGCGCTCGACGAGGAGGTGCGCACGGCCGCCTTTCCGAATGCGCGCCTGAAGGGCGAGGCGAACCTGCTCATCATGCCCACGGTCGACGCCGCCAACATCGCCTTCAACCTGCTCAAGGTGTCCGCGGGCTACGGCGTGACGCTGGGGCCGATCCTGCTCGGGGTGGCCAAGCCCGTGCACGTCCTCACGCCGTCGGCGACCGTGCGGCGCATCGTGAACATGACCGCGCTGACGGTCGTGGACGCCAACATGGAGCGCCAGCGCGGGTTGCTGTAGGCGGCCGTCCGCGAAGGGGCCGCCGGGGCCGGCGCTTCAGCCCGTTGGCGCGTCCGGGGAGACGAGCCCCTCGCGCTTCATCTCGGCCCAGAAATCGGCCGGAATCGCGGCGCGGCAGTGCGCAAGATTGCTGCGCGCCTCGTCGGCGTTGCGCATGCCGGTGACCACCGACGCGATCGCCGGATGGTGCAGCGGGAACTGGAGCGCGGCCGAGGCGAGGGCCACGTCGTGCCGCGCGCACACCGCCTCCATGCGGGCCACGCGATCGCTGATCGCGGGCTCCGCCTCCACGTAGAAGAACTTCGCGCCGGGACGGGCGCCGGTGGCGAGGATGCCCGAGTTGAAGGGCGCGGCCATCAGCACCGAGATCTGCCGGCGCTGGCACTCGGGAAGGAACGACGCCAGCGCGGTGTGGTCGAGCAGCGTGTAGCGGCCGGCGAGCATGAAACAGTCGAAGTCGCCGTCACGCGCGAAGCGCTCGAGGATCGTCCAGTCGTTCACGCCGACACCGAATGCCTTGATGGCGCCCGCGCGGCGAAGCCCGTCGAGCGCGCGGTAGGCACCGGCCATCGCTTCCCGGTAGCGCGGCTCGAGCATGTCGCCCTGCCAGCGCCGGTTCACGTCGTGCATCAGCACGATGTCCAGCGCATTGGTGCCGAGGCGCTGCATGCTGTGCTCGAGCGAGCGCATCGTCGCGTCGTAGGTGTAGTCGAAGCGGACCGTGAAGGGATAGCTCCCGCCGCTGGCGCCGGGAGCGGCGCCGCCGCCGACGGGGTCGAGCAGGCGCCCGATCTTCGTGGACAGCACGAGCTCGCGCCGGTCGACGCGGCGCAGGCACGCGCCCAGCCGGTGCTCCGCGAGGCCCGTGCCGTAGAACGGCGCCACGTCGAAGTAGCGCAAGCCGCTGGCGTGCAGCTCGCCGAAGCAGGCCTGCACGGACTCGTCTGTATCGGCCGGGAGCAGGCTGCCGAAGGGCGCGCATCCCACGCCGAGCTGGGACACGAAGAGATCACGCGCGCCAATGCGGCGGCGCGCTGCGGGATCGAAGCTCATGAGGGTGATCGGTGTGGAAGGGATGATGTCGGGGGAAGGTTGCGGCGCGGCTACATCGACGGACCCAGGCGGCTCACGACCTCCGCACCTTCGCCCACGATCTCGCCGAACGTCAGCGAGCCGGAGGCGACGTCCAGGAGCTTGCCGAAGCCCTGCTGCGCCATCGCCTCGAGCGGAAGCGAGCCGCGGAGCACGGCCGCCGCCGGCAGGTCGATCTGCTCGGTGAGCCGCGCGCAGGTGTCGGGGTGCGCGCTCGCCTTGATCGTCGGGGCGACGAGGCTGCAGTAGCTGTTGCCGGCACCGGTGGTGAAGCACACCATCTGCGCGCCGGCCGCGACCATCGCGGTGATCGACTCCGGCGAGAAGAACGGCGTGTCCATGAGGTACAGGCCGCGCCGAGGCGGACGCTGCGCCGGTTCGAGGACGTCCTCGATCGGCTGCCGGCCACCTTTGGCGATGGCGCCCAATGCCTTCTCCTCGATGGTGGTGAGGCCGCCGGCCTTGTTCTGCGGACCGGGATTCTGCGCGCGCAGGTCGCCCCCCGACTCGCGGACCATGCGCTCGCGCTCGCCGACGGCGGCCATGATCCGGCGCGCGACCTCGGGCGTCGCCGCGCGCCGCGCGAGGACGTGCTCCGCTCCGGTCCATTCGACGGTCTCGCTGAACATCGCCGTGCCGCCGTGGCCGACCACCAGCTCCATCATGCGTCCGACGAGTGGATTGCACACGATGCCGGAGGTCGCATCGGAGTGGCCGCATTCGACCGCCACCACGAGTTCGCTCGCCGGGCAGGCCGTGCGGCGCAACTCCGACGCCTCGCGCGCGAGACGCGTGGCGTGCCGCACGCCGGCGTCGACGAGCGCGAGCGCATCCTCGTGCACCGCGGGCAGCGACAGGCCCACGACGGGCTTGCCGGCCGCGCGCGCGGCATTGACGTAGATCGATGTGATGTCGTCGGCGGCGGAGACCACCAGCACGGCGCCGACGTTGGGATGTGTCGCGAGACCGGACAGGGTCGTGACCTGCAGCCTCGCATCGGCGCCCACCTGGCCTCGCCCGTAGCCCGTGGTGACGGTGACCGTTCCGCGCACCAGTTGCCCGATGCGGACCGCCGCTGCGGACGTGAGGCCGGTGGGCGAGAGCACCAGCACGTGGTTGCGCACGCCCACGCGACCGTCGGCGCGCCGGTAGCCCTCGAACGTCGGAGCGCTCGCAGGCGCGACCCGCGCCTCGTCGCGTGGGTCCGCGCCGGGACGACCGCCTTCGGGCTGGCCGGCGGCGCTCATCGCGGCGCGTACCCGGCAGGACCGCCGATGCCGGCATCGAGGACGAGCGTGGCACCCGCATCCGGCTCGGCGGCGAAGCGCGCCGGCGACAGGCCATCGCGGCTCGTCGCGACGTAGAGGTCGTGGGTGCCGACGGAGTCGAAGGCGATCGCGACCGGACGGGATACCGGCAGGCGCAGCACGCGCACCAGCGCCCCGTCGGGGGTGTAGCGCAGCAGCGCGCCGCCGTCCCACAGGGCGACCCACACGTGATCCTGCTCGTCCACCGCCACCGCCGCAGGCTCGCCAGGCAGGCCGCCGAGATCGGCGAACACCGTCATCGCACCGGTGGAGGCCGACTGGGCGTGCACGTAGCCGTGCGCGCGATGCGGGAGGTATCGGGTACGCCCGTCGCGGCTCGTCGCGGGGGTCGGCACGATCGCGCGCGCGGCGCGTCGCGTGCCCCCGGGAGGCAGCATCTGATCGCGCCACGCCATCTCCTCGGCCGTGGTCCGGCGTGCCACGGTGGCGAGGTTGTGGGTGTGGATCCAGTCTCCTTCGGCGACGTCATCGGTCAGCCGGCCGATGAACTCGCCGTACTTGCGCACTCGGGTGCCCCGGTCCATCGCGCGCAGCGCGACCTTGTGTCCGAGCGCGATGGAGGCGCGGACGACGACTTCGCGCACGCGATCGTCGCAACGCACGCGCACGCGCTCGCCTGCCGCGACGGCACGCAGGACAGTGGCCACGTCGTCGCGTGCATCGAGCCACACCGCCGCGAGGGCCGGCGCTTCGGATGCCGCCGGCGTGGCGAGGGGCGCGGTCGAGGCAGGCACGATGTCGGAGCGAATGCGAAGGCGCGTGGAGTCAGCGCAAGAGAGCCATCGCCCATGCCACGGAGGGTCCGGGTGGCGGCTTCATCGGGGCGCGCTGCGTGGAGTCACCGGAATCATAGTCCACGCGACGCGAGCACCCATTCGGCATCGTGACCGGCGTTGCCTTCAGGCCGGTCGCGAGGGCACCGCGAGGGCCGCCACCGGGTCGGTTGGGAAGACCTCGCGCCCGTCGCCCTCGGCCGGCACGAGTCCGAGCTGGCCGCAGCCCGTGACACCCTTGCGGGCGCCGTCGAGTGCCGGGTCCACGTGGCGCGCGAACCACGCGCCGAGCATCGCTCGCAGTTCGCGCACGCGATCGGCCTGCGGCGGATTGCCGGCGAGGTTGCTGCGCTCTCCCGGATCGCGCACGAGGTCGTAGAGTTCGTGAGGGCCGTCGGGGTAGCGGTGCACGTACTTCCAGTCGCGGGTGCGGACCATGCGCACGGGACCGTACTCGTCATAGACCACGATGGGGCGCTCGCGCGGAGCCGGACGGCCTTCGAGGATGCCGCAGAAGCTCGTGCCCGGACGCGCATCGCGTGCAGGATCGGCGATGCCGAGGTAGTCGAGCAGCGTGGGGAAGACGTCGTAGGCGGAGAGCAGCGCATCGCACACCGCCGGCGCGATGCGCCCCGGCTGCGAGAAGAGGCAAGGGACCTTCACCGACGAGTCATACATGTTCTGCGGCCGCGTGCCGTTGCCCTTGCCCCAGATGCCGTGATGCCCGCAGTTCATGCCGTTGTCGCTCATGAAGACGACGAGCGTGCTCTCGCGCAGGCCGGCCGCGTCGAGCGCCGCCAGCACGCGGCCGATGCCGGCGTCCATGGCGGTCGTCGCGGCGTAGTAGCCCATGAGGCTTTCGCGCGTCCGGCGGAAGCCCTCGTCGGTCGCGGGATTGCCGTGCGCCGTCCACGGGTGCGGCGCCTCCCGCGGACAGGAGGCGAAGTCGCAATCCCGATACAGGTCGAGGTACTCGCGTGGATGCGAGTCGATCCACGGATAGTGGGGCGCGGTGTAGTTGAGCGACAGCCAGAACGGCTCGGTGCGCGGCGCTTCCTCGCGCAGGAAGGCGAGCGCGTGATCGGTGAGGTCGTCGGTGAGATAGCCTGCGACCTTGACCGGAATCGTCTCCTCGACCATCGGCGCGTCGTAGTACGGGCTCATGCCCGACTGGTGCGCATACCAGCGCACGTAGCCGTCGCGCGGACGGTCGGAGGCGCCCAGGTGCCACTTGCCCACGAGGCCCACGCGATAGCCCGCGGCCGCGACGCGATCGGTGACGAGCGTACGGCCGGCGAGGAAGTCGATCCCCTGCGGCCCCATGTTGCCGGCGCGGATCCAGTCGTGCACGCCGTGCCGCGACGGGATCTCGCCGGTGAGCAGCGATGCCCGGGCGGGCGAGCACACCGGCGACACGCAGAAGAAGTCGGTGCAGCGGATGCCCGACGCGGCGATGGCATCGAGGTTCGGCGTGACGATCTCCGGCGTTCCCGCGCAGCGCATCGCCCACGGCCCCTGGTCGTCGGAGAGGATGAAGAGCACGTTGGGACGCGCGGGATCGTGACTGGCCATCAGGTGAACGTCCTCGATGTGAAGGCGCAGGCTCGCGCCATGGCGCAGGCGGGCCGCCCTGCGTGGGCAGCAGCGGTGCGCCGGCAGCAGCGGTGCTTTGGCATCAGCGGTGCGGGCACGTCAGCCCATCACGATACCGCCGTCCACGTTGAAGGCCGCGCCGGTGGTGAAGTCGCAGTCGTCGGAGGCGATGAAGAGCGCCATCCGCGCGACCTGCTCCACGGTGCCCAGGCGCCCCAGCGGCGAGCGCGCGCCGACGCGCGCCATGATCCGGTCGAGGCCCACGCCCTCGACCTGCGCGCCGTCGTGCCATCCCTGCTCGCCGAGCGCGGTGGGGATCGGCCCCGGGCAGATCGAGTTGACGAGGATGCCGTGCTTCGCCACTTCGAGTGCCAGCGAGCGCGTGAAGCCGAGCACGCCCCACTTGGCCGCGCTGTACGCCGACGCCGTGGGCTCGCCCACCTTGCCGGCGATCGACGCGATGTTGATGATGCGCCCGCCGCGGCGGCCGTCGATCATCGCGGGCAGCACGGCCTTGCTGCACAGGAAGGTGGCCTTGAGATTGACGTCGACCACGGCGTCCCACGTCTCCTCGGTCATGTCCTGCACGTAGGCCTTGCGGATGATGCCGGCGTTGTTGACGAGGATGTCGATGCGCCCGAAGCGTGCGCGCGCGGCCTGCGCCATCGCCTGCACGTCGGCCTCGCGGGTGACGTCGGCGGCGAAGGGGACGGCGGCATCGCCGAGCGCCTGCGCCGTGGCGCGTGCCGCCGCCTCGTCGCGGTCGGCGACGAGCACCTGCGCGCCCTCGTTCATGAATGCCCGGGCGATGGCGCCGCCGATGCCGCCACCCGCGCCGGTGACGATGGCCGCGCGGCCGTCGAGCCTGCCCATCAGGCGGCCTCCTCGTGCAGCCTGGGATAGTCGATGTTGAGCAGCCAGCGTGGGGGCTCGTCCTCCTCGATGGGCACGAAGCGGCGCGCGTTGCCGCCGAAGTGATTGTCGGTCCTGGGCACCGAGATGGTGGAGATCTCGCCGCCGACCAGCGTGCCGGCGCCGTCCTTGGCCCAGAAGCGGTGATACAGGCGCGGCGTGATCGTGAGACTGCCGCCGTGCGGAATCTCGAAGACCTGTCCGGCCACGAACGGTCGCCGCACGCCGTCGAGGTACACCTGACCCGGCGACTCCTCGTCCATGCTGTCGTCGTCCTTCGCGTTGAAGAGCTGGATCATCAGCGTACCGCCGTGGTAGCTGATGATGTCTTCGGTCTTGCGATGATGGAAGTGGTAAGGCAGCCGCTGGCCCTGCTTCAGCACGTAGATCTTCTCGCCGTAGGGCGTCCCTTCGTCGGGACGCTCGGGCGTGCCGTTGCGCACGTCGAACATGGTGATGCCGACCTGATCGAAGGTGCCGGAGCCGAAGTCGGTGCACGCCCAGCCCAGCATGTTGCGGGTGATGCGCGCGTACTCGGGGCCGGCGCGCTTCCAGTCGTCGGGCGACCAGTAGGCGTAGTGGGGGAGTTTCACGCCGTGCCCGGCCAGCGCGCGGTGCGCGTTGTCGATGGCGGCGTTGATCTCGGAACGTTTCATCGGCATCTCCTCGGTGGTGCGTGACGTCAGCGGGCGCGCGCGTGCGTGGGTACGGCGAGCCTCGGATTGGCGCGCAGGGCGTTCCCGCCGAAGATCGCCGCGACGTCGGACATCGGCAGCGAGTGCCCGGCGACGAAATCCCACGCCGCCGCGAACCAGTCCTCGTAGCGCGCGAAGCGCAGGAGCATCGGCCAGTCGGACGCATAGAGCAGGCGCTCGGGACCGAGGATGCGCAGCGCGTCGTCCATGCGCCCGCGCGCGGCGAGCTCGTGCCAGCGCTCGCCGAAGCAGAACGGGATGCCGGAGAACTGCGCCCAGGTCCCGGGACGCTCCGCGAGGCGGCGCAGGAAAGCCCGCCACGCTTCGGCTTCGACCTCGGGGAAGGGCAGGCCGAGATGGTTGACGGTGACGGGTCCCGCGGGCAGCGCATCGAGCAACCGGGCCACTGCGCCGTAGTGACGCTGCTCGGCCAGGATCGTCACGTTGAGGCCGGCCCGAAGCGCCGCGGCGAGGTTCGCGACCACGCGCGGCCGCGCCACGAAGTCGGTGTCGGCCACGCGCCGCAACTGCGCACGGAGGCCGACGACCTTGGGCCGTTCGGCGAGTGCCGCGAAGTCGATCGGCGGGCCGTCGAGATCCACCCACGCGGTCACGCCGAGGATGCGGTCGTCGTGGCGCGCGAGCTCGATGCACCAGTCGGTCTCCTCGACTTGCGGCGCCGTCTGCACGAGGATCACGCCGTCGATGCCGCAGGCATCGAGCGCGGGACGCACGTCGGGCGGCAGGAAGTCGCGCCGGTAGAACGCGTGGTCGGCGATCGGACGGTTGTCGAAGTTGCACGACGGCTGCCAGAAATGGAGGTGGGCGTCGATGCGCATGCGGTCCTTCACTGGACGCTGCCCGCGGCGGCGGCAGCGCGTGCGTCCGCCCCGTGCGCCGCGAGGTCGCGCCACAGGTCCGCGGGGATCGTGGCGTGCGCCGACGCGAGGTTCGCATCGAGCTCGGCCACGGTACGCGGGCCGAGCAGCACGGTGTCGATCGCGGGGTTGGCGAGCACGAACTGCAGTGCGGCGGTGCCGAGCGCCACGCCGTGGTCGCGGCAGATGGCCGCGATGCGTGCGGTGCGAGCGAGTACGGCGCTCGAGGCCGGCTCGTAGCCGAACGTCGGCTCGGGTTGCGGCCACGTGGCCAGCACCCCGGAGTTGTAGACGCCGCCGACGATCACCCGGATGCCGCGCGCGTGAGCGGATGCGAAGAGGGCGGCTCCCGACTGATCGAGCAGGGTATAGCAGCCGGCGAGCAGGAAGGCGTCGAAGCGGGCGCAAGCAATGAGCCGCGCCACGGGGGCGACGAGGTTGGAGCCGATCCCGATGCCGCCCACCACGCCCCGTTCGCGCAGGCGCTCGAGCTCGTCGCGGGCGACGAGGCACTCGTCGAGGTGCTCTTCGGCATCGTGCAGGTGCACGAAATCGAGGCGGTCGGTGCCCAGCCGTTCGAAGCTGCGCTCGATCGATGCGCGCGTGGCCGCCGTACTGTAATCCCAGCGGTCGAGCGCGCGGTTGCGGCTGGCGCCGGGCGGTCGCGCCGGCTGCGCATACGGGCGCGTCACGCCGGTCTTGGTGCACAGCACGTATTCGTCGCGGGGAAGGCCGCGCAGCGCGCGGCCCAGGCGCTCCTCGGCGAGCCCACCGCCGTACAGCGGGGCGACGTCGAAGAAGCGGATGCCGCGCTCGATCGCCGCCGCGATCACTGCCTGCGCGGCGCGATCGTCGAGCGACGGCTGGCCGAGGCTTGCGCAGCCGAGTCCGATCCGCGGCATGGGGTTCCCGTGCTCGTGCGCGGGAGGCGAGGACGAATGGATCGTCACTTCGCGACGGGCTCCAGGCGGTTGTGCTCGGGCAGGAGTTCCCAGCGGAACTCGTCGGGCGGCTTCACGTGCCGCGCCCAGGCGTCGAGCACGTTCTTGTCGCGGCGTCGCTCGGCGATGCGCCGCTCGATGGCGGCAGGATCCCAGCCTTCGAGAACACGGGCGGCGAGATCGTCGCGGAGCGCGGCGTGACGAGGGTCGGCCGCGAGGTCGCGCCGCTCGTGCGGATCGCTCGCGAGGTCGAAGAGCTGCGACGCGTGGCCGTGCGTGTAGATGAGCTTCCACGCGCCGCGCCGTACCATCCGCTGTTGCGTGGGACGGCCGCCCGTCCATGCCGGGACGGCGTCGGTGCAGTGCTCGCAGAAGATCTCGTCGTCCCACGCGGTGGTGGCGTCGCGGGCCACGGGAAGGAGATCGCGGCCGTGGCTGCAAGGGAGCGCGGGACCGCTCATCGCGGCGATCATCGTGGCGGCGGCATCGAGGAGGTCCACGCACTGCGCGCGCCGCTCGTTCGCGGGCAGCGTGCCGGGCCAGGACATGACGAGGGGAACGCGCACCGAATCCTCGTACAGCGTGTGCTTCCACCACAGGCCGCGCTCGCCGAGCTGGTCGCCGTGGTCGGTGGTATAGACGACGAGCGTGTTGCCGGCGAGGCCCTCGCCGTCGAGGCAGGCGAGCACCTCGCCGAGCAGCGCATCCATGCGGTACACGAGCGCGTAGTACGCGGTGCGCGCGCGCGCCGTTGCGGTGGCGTCGACGTCACCGATGCCGCGATTGTCGCGCCACCACGCCTCCCAGGCATGCGCGGGAGAAGGCGGCGTGCCGAAGGCAGGCGACGGCACGCGACCCGCGAAGCGCTCGTAGTCCTCGCGCCACGCGACGTAGGGCGGATGCGGCAGCAGCAGGCCGAGCGTCAGGCAGAACGGCGTGTCGTTTCCGTTGCGGCGTGCGCTGCCCACCTCGCGCAGGTAGTCGCACGCGGCCCGTGCCGTCTCCATGTCCTTGACCTGGTAGGCCGACTGCCCGATGCCCGACCGTTCGAGGCTCTCGCGCCACGGGTCGTTGGCCTTGTCGAGCACGCCCAGGTCGTGCCGCGGCACACCGCCCCAGTTGGGGCTGTGGTCTCCGACCATGCGGCGCGCGTAGCCGTGGAGCTGGTCGGGACCCATCGCATGCAGCCGTCCCGCGAGCACGGGCCGGTAACCGGCCGCGCCCGCGGCGTGCAGCCAGGTCGGCGCGTCGGAGCGCAGGTAGTCGTCGTTGGTCCAGCACTCCTGCTCGAACGGATAGCGGCCCGAGAGCATCGACATGCGGCTCGGCACGCACAGCGGCGACGGGCAATAGGCGTTGTCGAACGTCACGCCGTTGCGGGCGAGGCGGTCGAGATTCGGTGTCTGCGCCACCGGATCGCCGTAGCAGCCGGCGATCCGCTGCGTGTGCTGGTCGGAGAAGAGGAAGAGGAGGTTGGGACGTCTCAAGTCGTCACCCGCTGCGCCATGCCCGTTGCCTGCGTCAATGATCGACTTTGCATCCCTTCGCTCAGGGCAGCTGCTTGTCGGGCTGGATCGGCTTCAGGTCCGAGAACGCGCCCGGATCCGCCTTCATCGCTGCCGCGACGAACTGGTTGTCGACCGACGGCGCCGGATCGAATGCCTTGGGAATGCGCTTGTCGCGCAGCAGCAACGGGATGCTGTACTCGCTGAAGCCCTCGATGGTGTTCTTCGACAGGCGCACGTCGATCGGCAGGGTCTTGAAGGCGAGCTTGAGCGTCGCCTCGTCGAGGCCCGGAATCCAGCGCGTGGCGATCACGGCCGCCTCGTCGCGGAGCTGGCGCGCCCAGTGTTGCCCCTGGGCATAGCCCTGGATGAACAGGCGAAGCTCCTTCGGCTTGTCGGCGATCGCCTTGCGCGTGGTCACCACGGTGCCGGCGTCGTAGCAGCTCTTGCAGCCCCCGTAGATCACCTTGTACGAGCCCGGCACCTTGGTGAGCGCCGCGCTCGGCCACGGCTCCCACGACGTGATGGCGTCGACGTCCTTGCTCGCCAGCGCGGTGGCCATGTTCGACGGCGCGGTATTGACCAGCGTGACGTCGTCGGGCGAGAGGCCGACCTGCTTCAGGAGGCCCACGATGTACGGCTCGCCGCCGGCGCCGCGGGTGACCCCGATCTTCTTGCCCTTGAGCGAGGCGAGGTCACCGGCCTTGATTCCGGAGCCTTCGCGCGCGATCACCGAGAGGATCTCGCTTTGCGGGTTGTTGAGCGCGTTGTTCCAGGTGTGGCCGATGAGGACCACGGGCACGCCGCGCGACACCGCGGTAAGGAACGGGAAGGTGCCGAAGAGACCCACGTCGACCGAGTTGCTGGCGAGCGCGTTGGCGATCTCGACGCCGCTCGGCATGACGTCGACCTTCACGTCGAGCCCGAGCTTAGAGAAGATGCCGCGCTCCACCGCGGAGAAGAATGGCGCGTTCTCGGCGGCGGACGTGACCGCCACCCTGAGCTGCGGCGACTGCGCCTGTGCGGCGCACGGAAGCCAACCGACGACGGCCGCGACGAGGATCGCGGCGAACCTGCGCATGCTGGACATGATGCACTCCTCCGTTAGCGAGCCGTGGCGCGCCCGCGGATGCGGGCGCTTCGGCTTCGAATGCGTCAGCCCCGTCGATCGGTGACGGCGGCGCCCGCCGCGCAAGCCGGGCGCCACCTGTCCGCCGCAACTGGGCCACAAGTAATATCTCACATGTATCCTAACAGTGCTATCATCGGCGCGCAATGAGAAAGCCCAAGCCCAAGTCGCTCATGCGCGAGGTCGCCTACGAGCGCTTCAAGGCGCAGCTCTTCAAGCGCAACCTGGTTCCCGGGCAGTTCGTGTCGCAGGGTGAACTCTGCGCGCTGCTCGACGTGCCGCTCGGCCCCACGCGCGAGGCGCTGAAGCGGCTCGAGGCGGAGAGCCTCGTCCGCCTCATCCCCCAGCGCGGCATCCAGATCGCGGACATCGGCGTCACGCTGATCCGCGAGGCGTTCGAGTTCCGCACGATCCTCGAGGCCGCCGCGGTCCGGCGCTTCACGGAGACCGCGGACGATGCGACGCTCGCCCGAATCGAGGACGAGACACGCGCCATGATGGAGCGGCTCGCGCCGGGCAATGTCGTCGACACGCGCCTGCTCGACCAGGCTTTGCAGGTCGACTGGTCCCTGCACAACCTGATGGTGGAGGCGATGGGCAATCGCATCCTCATCAATGCCCACCAGCAGAATTTCGACAAGATCAGGATGATCCGTCTTCACGGCCGCTCGCCGCGCTACCTGCCGCTCGCCATGGAGGAGCATCTCGTGATCATCACCGCCTTGCGACGGCGCGATCCCGACGCCGCGGTGGCGGCGCTCGCCGCTCACCTGGGCGCCGCCCAGCGTCGCGCCCTGGGGCTCTAGATGACGGGCGCCGCGGACGCTCCGGCGCGCGGGGCCAAGCTCGTCATCGAAGGGCTGGCGCTCGACTACGTGAACGCCGAAACGGGCGCTGGATATCGCGCGGTGGAGGAGCTTGACCTCACCGTGACCGCCAACGAGTTCCTGTGCGTGCTCGGCCCTTCGGGCTGCGGGAAGTCGACGCTGCTTTCGGCGATCGCCGGTTTCCTCCGTCCGGCGAGCGGCAGCATCCGCATGAACGGCGGCCTCGTCACCGCGCCCGGGGCGGAACGCGGCGTGGTGTTCCAGGAGTACGCGCTGCTGCCGTGGATGAACGTGCTCGACAACGCCGCACTCGGCCTGAAGCTCCGCGGCGTGCCGAAGGAGGAGCGCTATCGCATCGCCCGCGAGTTCCTCGCCATGGCCAACCTGCACGGCGTCGACGACAAGTTCCCGCACGAGCTCTCCGGCGGCATGAAGCAGCGTGTCGCCGTGGCGCGCACGCTCGCCAACTCGCCGGAGGTGATGCTGATGGACGAGCCGTTCGCCGCGGTCGATGCGCAGACGCGCATGTCGCTGCAGGAGGAACTCGCGCGCATCGCGATGCGGGCGAGCCTCACGGTGATCTTCATCACGCACAGCGTGGAGGAGGCCATCTTCCTCGGCGACCGCGTGGCGGTGATGACGCCCGGGCCGGGCCGCATCCGCACCATCGTCGACATCCCGTTCGCGCGCGATGCGCGCACCTGGGCCGGACTCAACGCGGACCCGCGGTTTGCGCACTTGCGGGAGTCGTTGCTCGATCTCGTGCGCCTCGCGCCGTCGTCCACGGTCGGCGCGTGATCCCGCGGGGCACCCTTCGCCTGCCGGTCATGGCGACCATCGTCGCGGCACTGGTGGTGGGTGGCTACGTCGCCGCGGCGCAGTGGGGAGCGTGGCGCAAGCTCGCCGGGATCGGCGACATTCCCGCGCGCGGCAGCTACCGGATCGTGCTCGACTTCGCGCCGGAGCGCTTCCACCAGACGCGCATGCAGGAGATGGGCCGCCTGGTCGAGGTGCGCGACCGCACGGTCTACATGATGGACGTGACGCCGGCGGCGCTGCGCCGGATCGCCGGCGAGTACTGGGTGGCCGGCGTGGTCCCGTGGGACGGCAAGCGATGAGTGCCTCGGCCGCGAGCGCTGCGAACGGCTCGGCGGCACGCCGGGGCGCGGCGAGCTTGCGCACGCGCCGCGTGCTGTCGCGCCGTGCGGCGCGCATCGGCAAGGGTGCCCTCGGCGTCGTGATCCTCTTCACCGCATGGCAGGTCTCCGTGCCCCTGGTGGGCATGAGCTCCTACTTCTATCCCGCGCCGGCGGACGTCTGGCATGCCTTCGTCGATCTCCTGCGCAAGGGCATCCTGCCGGTGTACTTCGCCGACAGCATGGGGCGCTACGGTGCGGGGCTCGCGATCGGGGCGACGCTCGGGGTGATGGCCGGCGTGGCCATCGGCCTGCATCGCACGATCGCGATCACGCTCTCGCCGCTGCTCAAGTTCCTCTTCGCGATCGTCGAGGTCGCGTGGATTCCGATCTTCGTCATCTGGTTCGGCTACGGCCTCACCACGATCCTCCTGGCGCTGATCTATGTCGTGTTCTTTCCGGTGATGTACAACACGCTGCTCGGTGTGCGCACGGCGCCGCAAATCCTCGTCAACGCCATCCGCTCGCTCGGCGGCAGCCGCGCCGACGTGCTTCGCTACGCGATCCTGCCGGCAGCGCTGCCCGGCATCATCACGGGATTGCGCCTGGGTGCCGGCTTCGCCTTTCGCGGCCTCGTGTTCGCCGAGATCATCGCCGCCAAGACCGGCATCGGCTATCTCATCTTCGAGGGCACGCAGACGCAGCAGACGGCACGCACGATCGTGGGCATGATCGTGATGGGGCTCACCTGGCTTGCGATCGACGCGTGCTACCTGCGTCCGCTCGAGCGCGCGACAGTGCAGCGGTGGGGACTCACGGTCGAAGCGGAGCAGCGGACGTGAGCGCCGCCGCGCCCGTGCCTCGCACCCCGATGGCTCCCAAGCGGGCCATGCCGGGCCTCCTCGAACGGCCCACCCTGCTCGGGACGCTCCCGTTCGTCGCGATTCTCGCCGCGTGGTGGTTGCTGCCCCAGGTCGTGCAGTACCCGCAGTACATGCTGCCCTCGGTCGATACGGTGCTCCACACGGCCTGGGAGGCGATCCGCGATGGCTCGCTCCTGCGCGACGTGGCCGCGAGCCTGCTGCGGCTCCTCGCCGGATTCGTGATCGGCATGGCGCTCGCCGTGCCGCTCGGCCTCGCCATCGCGCTCAACCGGCACGTGGCCGACATCTTCCGGCCCGTCCTCTCGTTCCTGCAGGCCATCTCCGGCATCGCGTGGGTGCCCCTCACCATCATCTGGTTCGGGATCGGGAACGGCTCGGTGATCTTCGTGATCGCCAACACCATCTTCTTCGCCTCGCTGTACAACACGGTGACCGGCGTGCAGTCGATCCCCACGTCGCTCTATCGCGCCGTGCGCAGTCATGGCGGAACGGGGTGGACGCTGCTGACCAACCTCATTCTGCCAGGTGCCCTCGTGCAGCTCCTGCTCGGCGTGCGCACCTCGATGGCCTACGGCTGGCGCGCGCTCGTGGCCTCCGAGATGATCGCCGGCAGCAATGGCCTGGGCTTCATGACGATGGAAGCGGTGCAATGGCAGCGCACCGACGTGATCATTCTCGGCATGATCGTGATCGGCCTCCTGTGGGTGGTCATGGACCGGACGCTCTTCACGACACTCGAGCGGCGCACCGTGCAACGGTGGGGACTGCTGCAACGATAGGACTTCAAGGAGAAAGGCATGCACAGGATCGTGATGGCGGCGGCGCTGGCCGTGTCGATGGTTGCTGCAATCCCCGCGACGCAGGCCCAGCCTGCGTGGCCCGACAAACCCATCCGCATCATCGTGCCGTTTCCCGCCGGCGGGCAGCTCGACGTCGTGATGCGTCTCATCGCCGACAAGGTCTCCCCCGCCTTGGGGCAACCGATCCTCGTCGAGGCCAAGCCGGGAGCGGACGGCAACATCGCGACCGAACAGGTCGCCAAAGCGGCACCCGACGGCTACACGTGGCTCGCGGCGAGTCCACCGACGGCGATCCAGCCGAGCGTGCGACCGACCACCCTGCGCTACGATTCGCTGCGCGACTTCGAGGGCGTGGCGCTGATCGGGACGAGTCCGTTCCTGTTCGTGGTGCCGGCAAGCCTGCCGGCGGCCACGGTCGCGGACTTCGTCACCTATGCGAAGTCGAAGCCCGGCGAACTGTCGTATGCGGGGTCCGCGCGCGGCACGGTGGTCCATCTGGCCACCGAGCTCTTCATGCACGACGCCGGCATCAGGATGGAGGCGATCGGCTACCAGGGGCAACCGTCGGCGATCGCCGATCTCATCACCGGGCGCGTGCAGTTCATGACGCTGGGCCTGATCCTGGCGGAGCCGCAGATCAAGGCGGGCAAGCTCAGGGCGCTCGCGGTGCTCGACCGCCAGCGCCATCCGCTCCTTCCCGACGTGCCGAGCGTGGTGGAGTTGAAGCACCCGGAGCTCGTGATGCTCACGTGGTTCGGCGTGGCGATGCCCGCGAAGACGCCGAAAGCGATCGTGGACCGGGTCAATGCCGAGATCATGAAAGCGCTCGCGCAGCCGGAGATGGTCGCGAAGCTCGAGTCGATGGGCATCACTCCGGCCAAGCCAAACACCCCGGCCGATTTCTCCGCCTTCCTGCGCGACGAGGTCGCACGCTGGAAGTCGGTCGTGAAGACCGCGGGCATCGCCACCGACTAGGGCGTGTCAACACTACGCAGGCCAGACGTAATGACATCGACCACGACATCGCCACCCGACCCTCTCCGGACCGACGATCCCGCCGCAGGCTGGCAAGGCCGCATTGGCCGCACCCTTCAGGACTCCACGCCGTGGTGGGCGCCGCGGCCGGGTGCGCCGGCTGGCGCGCCCGACATCGTCGTCTTCCTCCTCGACGATCTGGGCTTTTCGGACTTCGGTTGCTTCGGCGCGGAGATCCGTACGGCGGCCATCGACCGCATGGCGAGGCGCGGCCTGCGCCTCGCCAACTACACGACGGTGCCCATGTGCACGCCGGCGCGGGCGGCGTTCCTCACCGGGAAGAACCCGCACGCCGTCGGCTGCGGCTGGCTCACCTTCAACGACCCCGGCTTTCCCGGCTATCGCGGCGGCGAGATGACGCGCGACACGCCCACGCTTGCCGAGATCCTCCGGACCAACGGCTATTCGACGTACATGGTGGGCAAGTGGCACAACACGCCCGAGCACGCCACGACGTCGTCGTCGGATCGATCGTCATGGCCGCTGGCGCGGGGATTCGATCGCTTCTACGGCTTCCTGGGCGGGGAGACGCACTACTTCGCACCGTCGCAGCTCGTCGAGGACAACGCGCTGCTGGACCACGACGGCTACCGCGACGGCTACTACTGCACCGACGACTGGACCGACAAGGCCATCGCGATGGTCAAGGAGCACGCCAGCTCGTCGCCTCGCCGGCCCTTCTTCCTCTACTTCGCGCACAACGCGCCGCACGCGCCGCTGCACGCGAAGGAGGATGATCTCGCACGCTATCGCGGCGCGTACGATGCCGGCTGGGATGCCGTGCGCGAGTCGCGCGTGCGCCGGCAGGTGGAGGAGGGCATCTTCGCGCAGGCGCCGGCGCTCGCCCCGCACAGCCCGAACGTCCCGCGCTGGGACGACGTCGAGGCGGACCGGCGCGACCTCATGGCGCGCTACATGGAGCTCTACGCCGCGATCGTCGACAACATCGACCAGAACGTGGGGCGCCTGCTCGACACGCTGGAGACGCTGGGACGCCTCGACAACACGCTGTTGCTGATCACGTCCGACAACGGGGCCAATGGCATCGGCGGTCCCGATGGTGCGGCCAACAACCTTGCGAAGCGGCTCACCAACAGCGAGGACAGGGACTGGGTCCGGCGCTGCTTCGACGCCGGCGCGCTCGGCGGGTCCGCCTCGTGGCCCGCCTATCCGCTGGGGTGGACCGACGTCTCCGCGGCGCCGTACCGTATGTACAAGACCACCACGATGAACGGCGGCATTCGCGTCCCGCTCGTGATGCAGTGGCCGGCGCGCTGGAAGGAGGGCGGGCGCGTGCTGCAGGACTGGGTGCACGTCACCGACCTCGCACCCACGATCCTCGATCTCGTGGGCATTGCCGCGCCGGCAGAGCACGCCGGCTATCGCACGCGGCCGCAGGACGGCATCTCGATGAAGGACACGCTCGATCACGGGGCCCCGTCGCGTCGCACCGCGCAGCACTACGAGCTCGCCGGTAATCGCGGCTACATCGCGGAGGGCTGGAAGATCGTGTCGTTGCAGCCGCCCGGCACGCCGATCGATCTCGACAACTGGATGCTCTTCGATCTTGCGAGCGATCCCACCGAGACGCACGACCTCGCCCGGGAGCGGCCCGACAAGCTCGCGGAGCTCGTGGCGGCGTTCGATCGCGAGGCCGTTGCCAATCGCGTCTACCCACTCGACAACCGCGGCGTGCGCCGCTCGCTCACCGTGCCCCCGTATCTCGAGGACACGCTCGACGAGGTCCGGACGTTCCATCCCGGCACCGGCACCGGCACCGCGCCGGTCGCGGTGGTGGCGCCGATGGTGGCCGATCGCAGCTATCGGCTGACCTGCGCGTTCGACTGGCAGCCCGGTGCCTCCGGCGTGATCTTCGCGCTGGGCGACCCGATCTTCGGCCTCAGCCTCTACGCACGCGGCGGCATGGTCCACTTCCACTATCACGGCGCGCCCGACCGCGGCGTGGATGCGCGCGACCTGCCTGTCGCGCCGGGGCGCAACGAGTTCGTGCTCGACTACACCGCCACGGGGGCGCGAAGGGGAGCAGGCGTCTTGCGCCTCGCGGGACGCGAGGTCGCCGCGCTCGATCTGAGTCCTACCATCATCCTCGGCATCAGCGCGGGTGAAGGGCTCGACGTGGGCTGCGACCGGCGACTGCACGTGACCGACTACGGCGGTGACGGATCGTGCCCCTACTCGGGCAGCGTGCACTTCGTGCGCATCGAGCCGGGAGCGCAGGCCCCGGACAGCTACGCGAACCGGCCGGAGCGGCTGTCGCAGCGGGAGTAGCTGCGGAGGTGGCCGCGGAAGTAGCTGCGGAATCGGCCGCGGAAGTAGCTGCGGAAGTGATTGCCGATGCTGCCGCTTCCCGGCGCGCCGATCGCGCCCGTAGCGGCACGGCGCCATCACCGGATTCGCACGCGATCATCGGCACCCGGGCGCGATCATCGGCACCCAGGCGCCGTCAGGCCGCCCCTCCCGGCAGCCGCACCTTCACGCCGACCGCTTCCTCGCGCATCTTGAGCAGCGCGCCCACGTCGCTGTCCCGGTAGCCTTTCGCGAGGCCTTCCTCCAGGCTTGCGAGCGTCGCCCTGCCGACGGGCGCCGTCACGCCGAGCGCCTCCACCATCGACACCGCGAGGCGGCAGTCCTTGTGCGCGAGCTTCATCATGAAGCCCGGCTCGAAGTTGCCCATCATCGAGCGCTTCTGCATCGAGATGGCAAGCTGGTTGTTCCACGCCATCGTCGTCTTCAGGACCGAGAGCATGAGGTCGAGGGTCAGCCCCGCCTTGGTTCCGGCGACGACGGTCTCGACCGACGCCTCGCCGATCGACTGTGCGAGGAGGTTGTTCAGGAGCTTCATCGTCTGGCCGGCACCCAGGGCGCCGCAGTGGAAGAAGTCGGTGCCCATCGCGTCGAGCACGCCGCGCACGCGGGCGATGTCGGCGGCATCGCCACCCACCATCAGCGTGAGCGTGCCCGCCACGGCGTGCTCGGCGGTCTTCCCCACGGGGCTGTCGATCATCGCCGCTCCCTTCGCCGCGACGGCGGCGCCGACCTTGCGCGTGGTCGCCGGATCGATCGTGCTCATGTCGATGTACACGGCTCCCGCCGCGAGTCCCTCGACCACGCCGTCCTTGCCGAGAGCAACTCGCTCGACGTCAGGAGCATCGGGCAGCATCGTGATCACCACCTCGCTCGCCGCGGCCACGGCCCGCGGGGTGGCGGCGGCCTTCGCTCCCGCGTCGACGAGCCCCTGCACGGCGGCCCGGTTCATGTCGAGCACCGTGAGCGCGTGGCCCCTGGCGAGGAGGTTCTTCGCCATCGGGCCGCCCATCACGCCCAATCCAATGAATCCAACGTTCATGTCGTGCTGCTCCGTTGCGTGCGATGTGGTGGCGGGTGGCGCGGTCTACGACCGGTCCTTCCAGTTCGCGAGATCCCAGACGGGCGCCCCGCGGAGGTCCTTGGCGTCCCTGGCATGGAAGGCGGCGTTGTCCGGGACGCGACCCATCTTCTCCCAGGCGACCTTCACCGGCCCGGCGGTCTTCGCGAAGGCTCCCTGCACCTGCGACCAGGTGAGAGGCTTCGGGATCATCTTGCCTTCGACCATGTACTTGGAGGTCTCCAGCAGCGCCGCGGCATCGCCCTCGGTGGGCCAGCACCAGCCGCGCTGGAAGAGCACGTCGTCCTTCACCACGAGCGAGCCGAGCTTCGGATCGAGCTCCCAGTACTTGCGCGCGAGCTCGGAGACCTGGCCCGCGTCCATCTTCGAAAGCTTGCCCACGGCGTCCTGCTGCGCCATGGCGAAGGCGGTCACGAGTCCGGGATTGTCCGTCGCGAGCTTGCCACCCGTGATCCAGAAGGAGCGGTGCAGATAGTAGCCGTCGGGGTAGAAGGGCGACTTCTTGACTGACTCGAGCAGGATCCCCGCGCCCTCGCCGGCCGGGCCCTTGTAATGGCCTTCGGTGTAGCCGAACGAGTTCATGATGCCCACGGTGCCGATCTCCGCATGCGCCTTGAGGAACGCGGGATGGATGAGCACCGCGGCGTCCATCCCCGACGGGATCGTCGCGGCCTGCGCCTGCGTGGGCGTGTTGACCACCGTGATGTTGTGCGCCTTGGGATCACCGTTGCCGAGCTCGAAGCGGAGCATCTGCACGAGCACGTTGTAGGGGTCGCCCCCGAGCAGTGCACCCACCGTCTTGCCCTTGAGGTCGGCGATGTTGCGGATCGGGGAGTCCTTGCGCGTGGCGAGCACGAAGCGAAAGTGACCTTCGCCCACCGTCACGATCTGCAACCCCTGGTTCTGCGCCACCAGGCGCACGATCGGCGTGTTGCCCCACATGCCGAAGTCGAGATTGCCGGAGACGAACGCCTCAACCATGGGCAGCGCCGACGGATAGTCGCGGTAGTCGGGCGTGATGTCGTAGCCCATCTCCGCGCCGTATTTCTCGAAGGTCTTGTTGGCCATCATGTAGGCCGTGACCGGCGAGTTGCCGGCGGCCCAGGGCTGGCGCCCCACCGACACCTTCACCGCCTTGCGCCCCTGCGCGCGCACGATGGCGGGCGCCGCAAAGGCGAGCGACGCCGCGCCGACCGCGGTCACGAACCGCCGCTTCGAGCGCTGCGCGCCGGTCGAGGGCACCACGATGCAGGTCTTGTCCTGTTCGCTTTCCATGTCTCCTCCTTGGCTTGCGATCTAGGTGACGGTGGCGCGATACGCCTCGTCACGGATGAGGTTCCAGATGCGCTGTGACAGCGCCTGGAACTCGGGAAGGGCGCGCGTGCGGCCGTCGCGCGGGCGTGGCAGGTCGACGTCGATCACCGCCTTGACGCGACCGGGGTGCGTGGTCATGACCACGATGCGATCGGCGAGGAACACCGCCTCGTCGATCGCGTGGGTGATGAAGACGATGGTGCGCCGATCGCTGCGCGGCAGGTCCTGTCCCCAGATGCGCACGAGCTCGTCCTGCAGGACGATGCGGGTCTGCGCATCGAGCGCGGCGAGGGGCTCGTCCATGAGCAGCACGGCAGGGTCGTTGGCCATCAGGCGGGCGAGCGCTGCGCGCTGGCGCATCCCGCCGGAGAGCTGGTGCGGGTACTTGCGCTCGCTGCCGGCAAGGCCCACCAGCTCGATGTGGTGACGCACGCGATCGTCGCGCTGTGCCGCCGTCATTCCATGGCCAGCGGGCCCGTGCTTGAGGCCGAAGCCGACGTTGTCCCACACGGTGCACCAGGGGAAGAGCGCGTAGTCCTGGAACATCACGCCGCGCTCGGGACCCGGACCGGTGACCGGCTTGCCGTCGAAGAGGACGCTGCCCGACGTCGCGAGCTGCAGTCCTGCAAGCATCGTGAGCACCGTCGTCTTGCCGCAACCCGACGGTCCCACGATCACCAGGAACTCTCCCTGCTCGATGTCGAGCGACACATCCTCGACGGCGATCGTCTCCTTGCCCTCCGTCGCTGGAAAGCGCTTGCCGGCATGCTCCATGCGCAGCCGCGCGTGACTCATCGCGTGCTCCATGGCATGGCGGCGGCGAGTCCCCAGCGGATCAGCCGGTCGAGCAGCAGTGCCACGGCGCCCACCGCGATCATGCACACGATGATGCGGTTGAGCTCGATGCTGTAGGCGTAGAACACGAACATCATCTGGCCGATGCCTCCCGACCCGCCGCCGCCCGCCTTGGCGCCCACCGCGAGTTCCGCGGCGACGATGGCCGTCCACGCGACGCCCATCGCGATCCGCAGGCCGACGCCGATGGCAGGCAGCGACGCCGGCACCAGGATCGTGCGGATCGTCGTGAGACGTGGGACACCCATGGTCGCTGCGGCCTGCAGCAGCGAGGGGTTGATGCCCTGCACGCCCGCCACCGTGTTCACCACGATGGGAAAGAACGCCGCGTAGGCGACGATGAACACGGATGCCGCCGTACCAGTGCCGAACCAGAGGATGGCGAGCGGGAGGATGGCGATGGCGGCGATCGGGCGGAAGCTCTCCACCAGCGGGTCGACGTTGCGCTCGATCGCGCGGCTGTGGCCCATCGCGAGTCCGAGCGGTATGGCCACGCAGGCGGCTACCGCGAAGCCGAGGAAGACGCGAACGAGGCTCTGCAGGATCGCTGTCGGCAGCTCGCCGTCGGCGATCAAGGTGAGGGCCGCTGCCACCACCTTCGACGGAAGCGGCATTCGCGGACTGCTCGCCGTCATGCCCGCGAGCTCCCATCCGAGGAGCAGCAGAGCCGGCAGGACGAGTCCCAGCGACCAACGGGGAAGCGCGCGTGTCATGTCGACGCGGCAGTCTCGGGTGCCCACGGGGTGAGCCGCCGCGACAGCTCGCGGACTCCGCGATCGGTGAGATAACCGAGAACGCCGATCATCGCGATGAACGCCATCACCTGTGGCGTCATGAGGAGTTCGCGGTACCACTCGATCGCGTAGCCCAGGCCGCTCGGAGCGCCGATGAGCTCGGCAGCGACCACGGCCGTCCATGCCGAGGCGACGCCCAGGCGCACCGCCACCAGCAGCGACGGCAGCGCCGCCGAGAGGATGACGTGCGACACGATCGTGCCACGTGGTACGCCCATCGTTCGGGCGGCGTCCACGAGATTGCGGTCCACGGCGTGCACGCCGGCGATCGTCCCGAGCAGGATCGGAAAGAATGCGGCATACGTCATGATGAACACCGGCAGCGCGTTGCCGATGCCGAAGATGAAGAGGGCGAGCGGGATCCAGGCGATGCCGGAGATTGGTCGCAGGAGCTCGACCAGGGGATCGACGAGGGTGTCGAGCGTGCGCGAGAACCCCATGGCGAGACCGAGCGGAACTGCGAGCGCGCAGGCGATGGCGAGACTCGCGACCATGCGACCGAAGCTCACCGCGGCCTGCTCGAAGAGTTCGAGGCTCGCTGCGAGGTCTACCGTCGCCTCGAGCGCCACGAGCGGCGACGGCAGCAGCACCGGATTCCCCTTCCACCAGGCGACTCCCGCCCAGACGAGTGCGAAGGCTGCCATCGTGCGCAGATAGATCGCGGCCGCCCTCGCTCGCGAGGGCCGCGGGCGTGGAGAGGGCAGGGAGCTGTCGGTGGACAACGGGCAATCCTCCAGCCGTTCGCAATCGGGGCACGATCACGATCTGGTCGTCCGCGCACGGCATTGCCGCGGTGCCGTCACGATGTATGCGATTACATGTTAGCGATGACAGTGCGCCATTGTCAAACGACTCTTGGTAGACTCGCGGACAAGATCGATGAGCGACGCGCATGCCGATGCCCGCTGCCAGGAAAGGATCCCGGAGATCGCCCGCGCCCCGCGACGACGCCGCGCGAGGCCAAGGCCGTCGCACGCGCCTCGCCGATGTCGCCAGGGCGGCGGGCGTCTCAACGATGACGGTCGTGCGCGTGATGCGCGATCCCGGACTCGTGGCGGCGCACACCCGCGAGCGTGTCGAGCGGGTGCTGGCGCAGACCGGCTATACCCCCGATCTCACGGCGAGCGCCCTCGCATCGCAGCGCACCCGGCTCGTTGCAGCCATCGTCCCGGTGCTCACCAACTCGCTCATCGCGGAGATCATGCAGGGCCTGACCGACGTCCTCGCGGAGAACGGTCGGCAGATGCTGCTCGGAGTCTCGGGATTCTCCGCTGCCACGGAGGAATCGCTGGTCCGCACCTTCCTCTCGCGGCGCGTGGATGCGATCTACCTCACCGGGGTGATCCATACGCCGGCGACGCGGCAGATGCTGGCGAGCGCCGGGATCCCGGTGGTGGAGGGCGGAAACCTCACCGACGATCCCATCGACATGGTCGTCGGGTACTCGAATGTCGACGCGGCGCGCACCGTCACGCGATACCTGCTTCGTCAAGGCTACGAGTCGGTGGCCTACATCGGAGCCCATCCGGAGGACAACGATCGCGCCCGTGACCGGCGCACGGGCTACGAGGCGGCGCTCAAGGCGGCGCGACGCAGGGTGCAAGCCGATCTCTGCATCGAGACCACGCTCGACGTCGATGCGGGGGCGACGGCGATGGGTGCCCTGCTCGACCGCCCTCCGGGGCCACGCGCGGTGTTCTGCTCCGCGGATGCACTGGCGGTGGGCGCGCTCTGCGAATGCCAGCGGCGCGGCCTGCGCGTCCCCCAGGACGTAGCGGTAGCCGGTTTCGACGACATCGTCATCGCCGCGCAGATGGTGCCGGCGCTCACCACCATCCGCGTGCCGCGCTACGAGATCGGCTGGAAGGCAGGTAAGGCTCTGTGTGACCGGCTCGAGGGGCGGCCGGTGCGGCGCAAGGTGGTGGATGCGGGATACGTGCTCGTGCCGCGGGCGAGCGCCTAGGCGGGGATCGTCCAGCCGCGCGCATGGGAGCGAGGAGGGGGTCCGACGCGAGGTGCTCGCCTCCCGCTCATGCGAAGATGCCGCCTCGCTCGCTCACTGCCTGACTTGCCATGCCTCCGACCGTTTCACCGCCGTTGCTCTTTTCCCCGTTTACGTTGCGTGACCTGACGCTGCGCAATCGTGCCGTCGTCTCACCGATGTGCCAATACTCGGCGCGCGACGGCGTCGCCAACGACTGGCACCTCGCGCACCTCGGGCAGTTCGCCATGGGTGGTTTCGGCCTCGTGTTCACCGAGGCGGCCGCGGTTGCCGAACGGGGGCGCATCACGCACGGCGATCTCGGCCTGTGGCATGACGCGCAGGTCGCGCCGCTGCGCCGCATCGCCGACCTGGTGCACGCGCAGGGAGCCGCGCTCGGCGTGCAGCTCGCGCATGCCGGGCGCAAGGCGAGCATGCAGCGTCCCTGGTTCGGCAACGGACCGCTCGGCGGCGAGGACAGGGCGCGTGGCGACCTGCCCTGGCCGGTCGTGGGGCCGGTCGCTGTGCCACACGGCGACGGCTGGCTCGTGCCGGAGGCGCTCGACGCATCAGGCATCGCGAAGGTCGTGGACGACTTCGTTGCTGCCGCGCGCCGTGCGCATGACGCCGGCGCGGACGTGGTGGAGATCCACGGCGCCCATGGCTACCTCCTGCACTCGTTCCTGTCTCCGGTCGCCAACACGCGACGCGATGCCTACGGTGGCGATCTTGCGGGACGCATGCGATTGCCGCTCGAGGTCGTGCGCGCCGTGCGTGCCGCATGGCCCGCCCGCAAGCCAATCTTCTTCCGCACCTCGACCGTCGACGGCGTGGACGGCGGCTGGACCCTCGACGATACCGTGCAACTGGCACGCGCACTCAAGGATGCTGGCGCAGATGTCATCGACTGCTCCGCCGGCGGCTTCCTCGTTTCGCGTCTCGAGTTCCGACCCGGTTACCTCGTGCCCAATGCGGCGCGCGTCCGGGCCACGGGGATCGCCACGCAGGCTGTGGGTTTCATCACCAAGGCGGAACAGGCGGAGGAGGTGCTGCGCAGCGGCGCCGCAGATCTCGTGGCCGTCGGCCGCGAGGCGCTCGTCGATCCGCATTGGGCAGGCCGTGCCGCGGTCGCCCTGCAGGGAGACGCGGGCTGGGCGCAATGGCCACAGCAGTACGCGTGGTGGCTCGAGCGACGTGCGGCGATGCGCATCGGGTAAAATGCGCGTCCTTGCCGGTTGAAGGCGCCTTCCGCGCGCCGTGCCGCGCAACGGCGCGTACATCGAGCATGGCCACCGGAGAGGTGGATGAGTGGTTTAAGTCACACGCCTGGAAAGCGTGCGAGGGTTAATGGCCCTCCGCGGGTTCGAATCCCGCCCTCTCCGCCA
>CAYTOT010000030.1:28199-59214 GCA_964439475.1 uncultured Alcaligenaceae bacterium | reverse complement strand
GCGGCCTCCTCGCTGCGCTCGGCGCCTCGCTCACTCGCAGCCTCCTTGCACCGTCCCCGCTTGCCGGAGCCCAGCATGTCGGCCGCCCTCGGTCGCTCGGCGACGGGCCTGCGGCCTCCTCGCTGCGCTCGGCGCCTCGCTCACTCGAGCTCCACCGTCATGATGCGGTTGGCATCCTCGGCGATGCCCTTCACCGTGACCGCGGTGCGCCCGGCGAGCGGAATGCGGAACATCGCGCGGGCGAGCGGATTCACGAACAGCGACTCGAGCTGGTTGCCGATGCCGCGGCCGCCGTTGGACAGGTCCTTGGTGCACATCTCGCGCAAGCGGTCGCGGATGTCGGGGGGCAGCACCAGCTCGATCTTGTGCTCCTCGCGCACGCGATTCGCCACGTTGCGCAGCATGCCGTCGAAGATCAGGCGACCGACCTCCGGCGTGATGAAGCCGAAGACGATGATGTTGTCGCCGATCCGGTTCAGGATCTCCGGCCGCGACAGACGGAACTTGAAGTAGTCCTGGATCGCCGTGCGCACGCGGCTCTCCACGACCTCGGGCGCATCGCCGGGCGACACGCTCTGCACGCGGCGACCGTGCTCGTCCTCCACGAAGATGCCGAGGTTGCTGGTGAACACGAGGATCGCCTCGGAAAAATACGCGGTGTCGCCACGGCCGTCGGTCAGGCGACCGTCCTCGAGGATCTGCAGGAACTTGTCGAGGATGCGGGGATGCGCCTTCTCGATCTCGTCGAAGAGCACCACCGAGAAGGGCTTCTCGCGGACGGCGTTGGTGAGCTCGCCGCCGGCGTCGTAGCCGATGTAACCGGGGGGTGCGCCGAGCAGGCGCGCGCCGGTGTGCTCCTCGGCGAACTCGCTCATGTCGAAGCGGATGTAGGCACGCTCGTCGCCGAAGATGAGCTGCGTGAGCGTCTTGGCGAGCTCGGTCTTGCCCACGCCCGTGGGGCCGGCGAAGAAGAGCACGCCGCGCGGACGATTGCCCGACGAGCGCGCCTGCGCCCCGGTCAGGCCCATCACCGAGCGCATCAGGATGTCGATGGTCTTGGTCACCGCCGCATGCTGGCCCTTGACGCGCTCCTCGATGAACGGCAGCGCATCGGCGATGCGGGCGCGCAGGTAGTCCTTCTTCCACGGGTTCTCGGTGGCGCCGACCTTGAAGCACTGCACCGCGTCGTCGACGTCGCCGAAGGCGAAGCCCATGCGGTCGGCGAGCTGCGCGATGTCGGACATCGCCACCAGCGGCAGGCCGTCGGTGCGCTGCGCGAAGTCGCGTGCGAACTTCTCGCGTCCGGCGTCGTCGGCGCCCGCGTAGCCCGTGAAGAGGTTGCCCAGCACCCGCGCGCCGGCCATGCGCGCCTCGTAGTCGGGCAGGCTCAGGGCCAGGGTGGCCACGCGCGTGGAGTCGAGCACCAGCCACGACGGCAGGTCCTGCGCGCGATTGACGAGCCACAGCACGGGATTGAAGCGCGCCTTGCCGTTGGGTTGCGTGATGTCCGCGCCCTTCGGCACCACCGGGTGCGCGGTGAGCGAGATGCGCTCGGCGGCCACGAAGAAGCGATGTTCGGCGGCGTCGAGCTGGTTCGGCGCCCGCGCGAGGCGCGAGGCAAAGTCGATCACCAGCGCGCAGCGCGCCTCGCGCATGCCGGCCACCTTGCGCATGGTGCCGACGAGATTCTCGAGGCTCATCGGCATCGCGCCGTCGGCGAGCTTCAGGTCGAAGAGCTTCGTGGCGAGCTCCACCACCTGCGGCTCGTTGGGATACGGCCGCACGCCCTCGACCGGGTCGTAGACCAGCAGGAAGCGGTAGTCGAGCCGCGCCAAGTGCTCCCACAGGCAGCGCAGCAGCGGCGCCAGCGTGACGCTGCCCTCGAACGGCGTGAGGAAGGTGTCGCGGATGTTGCCCGACAGCACGAACTGCGAGCGGATGGGGGTGAGGCGCGTGAGGTCGGCGATCCAGCGCGGCGTGTCGTCCATGGCGCAGCGCTTCAGGTGAGGCGGCGCGCCTGCGGTGCGGGCTGTGCGCGCTGCGGCGCTTCGCTCGCGATCGCGGGCAGGTTCGCACCGTCGACCACCTGCACAGGTACGGCGCCGGCGTCCAGCCGCCGCGTGACGTCGAGGGCGAGCCCGCGGGCAGCGAGTGTGTCCATGAGGCGCGGGAACTCGGTGCACCAGCGGTCCTCGGCGAGCGCGTCCTGGCGCCTTCGCTCGGCGTTCTCCTCGTCGCCGCGCGCGCGCACCACGTTGAAGTTGACCGTCTTCTCGGACGGCGCCACGCGCATGCGCACGAAGTAGTTCTCCCAGCCGGCGCGGCGGAAGTGCACCGTGCCGCCGTCGGTGAAGAGCGTGGCCTCGATGTCCTCGACGTCGTAGCCCAGGTCGCGCAGCGATTCCTGCAGCACGAATGCGGCGGCGCCCTCGGCCTCGCGCTCGCGCGTGGCCGCGGTCTCGTCGAGCAGGTCCTCCGCGACCTTGCGCAGGTCGGCATCGAGGCGCGCAACGCCGGCCGCCACGGCTTCGAGCGCGCGCAGCAGCGGCGCGGGCGCAGCGGCGGGCATCTCCGCCAGCATCTTCGCGGCGGCAGTGGCGTCCGCAGCCTGCGCCTCCTGCGCCTCGCGATGACGCTGCACGGCAAGGCGCAGTTCGGTGGCCAGCGCCTCGGCACGCTGCAGCGACGGGGCGAGCACGATCTCCTGCGCCAGCGACTCGAGCGCGGGCGGCAACGTGGCGCCCTCGTCCAGCTCGAGCCGCGCGAGAACGCGCGCGGCGGTGGCCCGGAAGCGCTCCGCCTGCTCGGGTGGCAGGCCCGCGCGCATCTGCCGCTGCAACACGTAGGCGGCGAGCACGTCATCGAGGGTGGGCGTCTTCCCGGCGACGGCGAGGACGGCGCGCAGCTTGTCCGCATAGACGCTGCCCGCTCCGGCCAGCGCGGATTCGAGGGCGCGCGCGGTGGCTTCGAGCTCGCGCAGGTGCGTGGCGAGCGCCGCATCGTCGGCGCCAGCTTCGATGGCGCGCGGCGCGCCCGGCAGCGACGCGACGAGTCCGGGGACATCGCCGGCGAGCGCGTGCAGGCGGCACACGCGGGCGTGCGCGCGCTCGACGTCGTGGCGCAGCGCAGCGATGCGCTCGATACGCGCCGCGCGCTGGTCTTGGCGTGCGGTGGCGAGCGCGGCCTCCCGCTCGGCCATCTGCGCCAGCACCGCCTCATACTCTCGGCCCATCGCCTTCGCCTCCTCGATGGCGCGCACGGACAACGACAGCAGCGCCTGCGTGAGGATGAAGCCGGCAGTGATGGGTCCGCTCATGATCGTCGCATTATTCCACCCCCGGGGGGTGGGAGCCATGCGGCAAGCAGGAAACGGGCCGGGTGCCCGCGGCGATGAGCAAGCCGCGCGCGTGGCGGCCGCGGCGACATGGGCGGTTTCGAGTGGGGCGGCGTGAAAGTCGCGCGACGAGCAAGTCGCGTGCGTGGCAGAAGTCGCGCGACGAGCAAGCCGCCTACGTGACGGCTGCGGCGACCCCGGTCGAAGCCGCTACATGCGCGGCGGCGCCGTGCTGCCCCGCACCACGATCTCGAACGGCAGCGTGCGGAAGGGCTCGCCGGGACGCCCCTCGAGCCGGGCGATCACTTCCTCGCCGGCGGCGCGCCCGATCTCGACGATGGGGGTGCGGATGCTCGTGAGGCCGGGCGTTTGCGTGGCGCCGAGGTCGGTGTTGTCCACGCCGGTGACGGAGATGTCGTCGGGGATGCGCACGCCCGCCTCGCGGCAGGCGAGCATGCCGCCCACCGCGAACACGTCGTTGGTGGCGACCACCGCGGTGGGCCGCGGCGTGCGGGTGAGGAGCTCGTGCATCATCCCGGCGGCCGCGCGCAGGTCGATGGGACCGTAGCGCGCATCCGCCTCGTCGAAGGCGATGCCGGCCTGCGCAAGCGCAGCGCGCATGCCGGCGCCGCGCTCCGTCGCCCGGTCATTGGCGGTCACCGGCGCCGAGAGCAGGCCGAAGCGGCGGTGGCCGAGGCCGATCAGGTGCTGCGTCATCGCGAACGTGGCGGCGCGATTGTCGAAGCCGATCGACGGATGCCGGCGCATCGGATCCACGCCCCAGGTGAGCACGTAGGGCTTGCCGTGCCCGGCGAGCAGCGCGAACAGCGCGGGGTCGTGATACACGCCCACGAATACGAAGGCATCCACGCCGTGACTCACGAGCTGCCCGGTGATGCGCACTTCCTGCGCCACGTCGTAGTGGTGCTCGGCGAGCACCATCGCATAGCCGGCAGCGTCGAGCACGGCCTGCAGCGCGCTGGTGGTGCGTGCATACAGGGCGTAGTCGACCGACGGCACCACCGCACCCACCATCTGGCTGCGCCGGCTGCGCAACGCGCGCGCCGCGCCGTGCGGCACGTAGCGCAGCTTGTCGATGGCATCGCGGACGCGGCCGAGCGTATCGGGGTCGACCTGTTGCGGCAGGTTGAGCGCCCGCGAGACGGTGGCGGTGGACACGCCGGCGAGCCGCGCGACGTCCTTGGCCGACGAGCGCGGCGGCGGGTCGCCGGGGCCAGGAGGCGCGTGGGAGGGGAACGCGGGAGCGGCAGTGGCGGTCTTGACCATGTGCCGGAAGCATACGCCGCGCGAAATCGATTGCAATGCCCTCCTTGGGGGCCTGCGGAGGAGCGCGACATGGCTGGTGGAGATGGGAACAGCCCGCCCCAAAGCGCAGCTAGCCCGTGAGACGAGCAGGCACGACCGACTTCCCGGGAGGCTGGCGATCGCCAATGATTGACAACGCGCGGCAAACCGGCGATCCTGATGTAAACGAATACATCCGATCGATACACGTCACCTGGAGGAATCGGCGAAACCGGGCCAGATCCATGGCGCCGTCAGCCGAGGTTCGCATGCCCATGCAGCACCATGACCCGTCGTTCCCCGTGGCTCACTTCGACGCGCCGGACATGCCTTGCGCCCACACCCGCTTCGATTCAGCGGAGACTTCGATCTCGCGGCGCTCCTTCGTGCGGGGTGCGCTGACCCTCCTGGGAGCTGCGACTCTCGGCCGGCCCGCGTTCGCGCAGGCCTGGCCGTCGCGCACCGTCCGCGTGGTCATCCCCTGGGCACCGGGCGGCCTCGTCGACAGCGGCGGCCGGATCATCGCGGAGGCGCTCACCCGGTCGCTCGGCGAGTCGGTGGTCGTCGAGAACGTGCCGGGCGCGGCCGGCACGCTGGGTGCCCTGCAGGTGGCGCGCGCCGCACCCGACGGCTACACGCTGCTCATGGGCACGAGCTCGCTCGCCATCGATGTCGCGGGCGGACGCAAGCTCTCGTTCGATCCGAAGGACCTCGTCGCGGTCGCTCTCGTCGCAGATACCAACAACGTGATCGTGGTCCCCGCGGACTCGCCCATCCACTCCGTTGCCGATCTGATCGCTACGGCGAAAGGCAAGCCCGGCAGCCTCGAGTACGGCACGCCGGGCATCGGCAGCCCGGCGCATCTCTTCAGCGAGCTCTTCGCGCAGACGGCGAAAATCGAGATGCTGCACGTGCCCTATAGCCGCAGCCCGGCCATGAACGACCTCATCGGCGGGCGCCTCGCGGTGATGTTCGCGACGATCCCGGCCGCCACGCCACAGATCAGGAATGGCAAGCTGCGCGCGCTCGCCGTGACCGGCGGCGCGCGCTTTCCCACGCTGCCGGACGTGCCGACCGTCATCGAGGCTGGCCTTCCCGGCTACAGCGCGGGCCAGTGGCTCGGCGTGTTCGCACCGCCGCGCACGCCGGCCGACGTCGTGCGCAGGCTCAACGACGAGATCAACAAGGCAGTGACCACCCCCGCTATCGCCAAGCAGCTCGTCGACCGCGGCATGACGCCGGCCACCGCCACGCCGAACGAGTTCGCGAAGCTCTTTTCCGACGACGTGCGCAAGTGGGGTGACGTGATCCGCGCCGGCGGCATCAAGCTCGAGTAGACGCCGGGTGCCGCGATCCGTGAGCGAGGCTGCCGCACCACCGAACATCGTGCTGTTGATGGCGGATCAGTTGACGCCCTTCGTGCTGCCCTTCCACGGCCATCCGCTCGTGCGCACGCCCGCGCTATCGCGTCTGGCTGCGCAGGGGACGGTCTTCGATGCCGCGTACTGCAACTTCCCGATCTGCGCACCGTCGCGCGCATCGATGCTGTCGGGGCGGCTGCCGCATGACATCGGTGTCTTCGACAACGCGACCGAGTTTCCCGCCGAGATCCCCACGATCGCGCACTACCTGCGCGCGGCCGGCTATCGGACGATCCTGGCGGGCAAGATGCACTTCGTCGGACCCGACCAGCTCCACGGCTACGAGGAGCGCCTGACCACCGACATCTATCCCGCCGATTTCCTCTGGGTGCCGGACTGGTCGAAGGGCCCCGAATTCCGTCCCACCGGCGTGGGCATGGGACACGTGGTCGACGCCGGTCCCTGCGTGCGCAACATGCAGATCGACTACGACGAGGAGACGGCCCACGTTGCCGTGCAGCGCATCTACGACCTCGCCCGCGACGGGCGCAAGGAGCCCTTCTTCCTCACCGTGTCGTTCACCCACCCGCATCCGCCGTTCGTGGCGCGCGAGGAGGAATGGAACGCCTACGCCGATGCGGACATCGACCTGCCGCGCACCCCGGAGATCCCCTACGCCGGGCTCGACCCGCACAGCCAGTGGCTCCACCTCGCGCATGGCCAGGATCGGCACACCGTCACGTCGGAGCACCTGCGCAACGCGCGCCGGGCGTACTACGCCATGGTGAGCTACGTCGACGCGAAGATCGGCGAGGTGCTCGCAGCGCTCGAACGCTCCGGTCTCGCGGAGGACAGCGTGATCGTGTTCTGCGCCGACCACGGCGAGATGCTCGGCGAGCGGGGCATGTGGTACAAGCAGACGTTCTACGAGCCGTCGGTCCGCGTCCCGCTCGTGATTCGCGCGCCGGGCGTGCCGCCGGGGCGCTGCGGCAGCGTGTGCTCGCTCGTGGACCTGTTGCCGACGTGCCTCGACTTCGCCGCACGAGGCGGCCGCGCGGTGACGCCGGTGGATGCACCTGCCGGCAGCAGCCTCGTGCCGCTCCTGCACGGCGATGCCCGCGGCTGGCGCGACGAAGCCGTTTCCGAATACTCGTCGGAAGGCGTGATCGCGCCGTCGCGCATGGTCCGTCGGGGCCGGTGGAAGTACATCGTCACGCTCGGCCTTCCGCCGCTCCTCTTCGACCTCGAAAGCGACCCGCAGGAGCTCGTGAACCTCGCCGGCGAGCCGCGGGTCGCCGACGTCGAGGAAGAACTGCGCACGCGCCTCCTCGCGGACTGGAATCCTGTCGAAGTCGATCGCCGTATCCGCGAAAGCCAGCGACGACGGCTCTTCCTGCGCGCGGTCGCGATGCAGACCGGCGCATTTCCGCCATGGAACTACGAGGCGCGTCCGGGTGACGGGCAGCGCTTCGTGCGCCCGGCGACCGCGTCGGGCCCGGTGGGCGCCAAGCCGCGCCTGCGCTTTCCGTATGTCACGCCAACGCCGCCGGACAGGACCCCGGAATCATGAAGCCCCACACGAAAAACGCGCAGCCGTGTTTTTCCAGCAAGCGCCGTCGCGAGACGGCCGATCGCAGCCACCAAGGAGGATGCCATGAGCAATGACCACAGCAAGGGACCGGCGAAGCCGTCGCGGCGCCGCGTGATGCAGCAGGGCGCCGCGCTGTCGGCCGCCGGCGCGCTCGGCACGCGTTTCGCGTCGTCGGCATTCGCGCAGGGCGACGACCTCGCCCCGTACCGCGCGGCGAAGATCAACTGGAAGCAGGCCGAAGGCCAGGAGATCACCGTCGCGGTGATTCCCGCGAGCTACTTCGAGAACCTGATCTCGCTGCAGCCGCAGTTCGAGGCGCTCACCGGCATCAAGGTTCGCTTCGAGAAGGTCCCGCCGGGCCAGATCCGGCAGAAGGCGGTGCTCGACCTGTCGTCGAAGACGGCAACCTACGCCACGCACGCCGCGGACCCGATGTACTTCCCGCTCTACGTCGCCAACAAGTGGGTCGACCCGCTCGACAAGTATCTCAACGACGCGACCCTCACCGATCCTGCGTGGTTCAACTACAACGACATCATCAAGGCGTGGCGCGAGGCCGACTCGATCGACGGCAAGCCCTACGGCATCCCGTTCGACGGCGAGGTCACGGTGCAGGTCTACCGCAAGGACCTGTACGCCGCCAAGGGACTGAAGGCCGCCGACACGCTCGACCAGCTCGTGGCCAACGCCAAGGCGATCAACGATCCGGCCAATCGCATGTACGGCATGGCGCTGCGCGGCTTCGCCGGCGCCGGCCAGAACATGTACATCTATCCGTCGATCTTCCGCAGCTTCGGCGGCCAGTGGTTCAAGGACAAGGTGCTCACGGTGAATTCGCCGGAGGCGGTCGCCGCGCTCACCTGGTACGTCGACACGCTCACGGCCTATGCACCGCCCGCGGTGCGCAACTGGAACTGGCCCGATATCGCCGACGCCTTCTCGCAGGGCACCATCGGCGTGTACATCGACGCGCATTCGTCGGCGGCGGTGATCAACAATCCCGAGAAGTCCAAGGTCGTGGGCAAGATCGCCTACGCAAGATGGCCCAAGGGCCCGTCCGGCAAGCGCGTGACGTCGATCTGGAACTGGGGCTTCCCCATCAACGGGGCGCTGTCCGACCGCGCGAAGAAGGCGACCTGGCTCTTCATCACCTGGGCGGCCTCCGCCGAGACGCAGGCGCGCACGTCGTGGAAGTTCGCGGGTCCCGCCAAGCGCTCCGGCATCAACCGGATCTCGCTGTGGAAGTCGCCCGAGTTCGCCGCCGCGATGAAGGATGCCGGCGACAACTTCATTCCCGCCGCCCTGGAATCGCTCGAGCACGACACCGACGTCGACTGGCGCCCGCGCGTGCCGCAGTGGCCCGCCATCGGCGATACCATGGCCACGGCGGTGCAGGCGGCGCTGGTGGGACAGAAGAAGCCCAAGGAGGCGCTCGACGAGGCGCAGGTGCGGATCGCGCAGATCATGAAGGGGTAGGCAGTGGCGGCAGCGACACGTCCTGCGCGGTCGCTGGCCGCGCAGGAGCGGCGGTTCGCGCTGGCACTGCTCGCGCCGGCGCTCGCCGTGCTCGTCCTCACCACCACGGCGCCGCTCGTCTACCTCGCGTGGACGAGCCTCCAGCGCCTCGACCTCGCGATGCCCTACCTCTCGGGCTTCGCGGGGGTCGACAACTACGTGAAGATGGGCAGCGACCCGCGCTTCTGGAATTCGCTCGTGCTCACCGGCATCTATACGGCGTCGACCGTGGTGCTGCAGGTGGTGCTCGGGCTCTCGCTCGCGCTCCTGGTGCTGCAGATCCCGCGCGGGCAGGGCCTGCTGCGTGTGGCGGCGATCCTGCCGATCGTGCTCGCCCCGGTCGTGGTCGGCCTCTTCTGGCGCACGCTGGTGCTGGCGCCGGATTTCGGGCTGGTCGACCTCGTCACGCGCGCGCTGGGACTCGGTTCGCACAACTGGCTGGGCGACCCGCAGTTGGCACTCATCTCGGTGATCGCGATCCACACCTGGCAGTGGACGCCGTTCGCCTTCCTGGTGCTGCTCGCCTCGCTCGCTACGCTGCCGCCCGACGTCTACGAGGCCGCGCGCCTCGACCGGGCGAGCGCGTGGCAGCGCTTTCGCCACATCACGCTGCCGCTCATTCGTCCCGCGGTGGTGATGGTGGTGATCCTGCGCATGATGACGGCGCTGTCCGCCTTCGCCGCGATCTTCGCCGCCACCGGCGGCGGACCCGGGTCGGCCACGGAGATCCTGAACCTGTACGCCTATCGCACGTCGTTCACCGAGCTCAACCTGGGCTACGGTGCGTCGCTCGCGATGGTGCTGCTCGCCATCACGCTCGCCATCTCGTTCCTGATGTTCCGCCTCCGGAGGGCGCGCTGATGGAGCAACGCAAGCTGTGGCGGCGCCTGGCACTGGCCGCGGTTGCCGGCGTGGGTGTCGCCGTGTGGGTGTTCCCCGTGCTGTGGGCGCTCCTCACGTCGTTCAAGACGGAGCGCGACGTGCTCGCCTATCCGCCGGTGTGGTTCTTCGAGCCGACCCTCGACAACTACCGCGAGGTGCTGACGGGCGCGTCGTCGATCGCGCCCAACCTGTGGTCGAGCTTCCTGGTCGCGACCTTCACCACGGCGCTCACGATGCTGATCGCGATTCCGGCGGCGTATGCGCTGGCGCGCCTGCGCTATCCGGGCAAGCGCGCCTCCGGCTTCTACGTGCTGGTCACGCAGATGCTGCCGCCGGTGGGGCTCATCATTCCCTACTACCTCGTGCTGCAGAAGCTGGGCGCGCTCGACACCTACGCCGGCCTCACCGTGATCTACCTCACCTTCGCGCTGCCGTTCTCGATCTGGCTCATGGTGTCGTACTTCGAGGACGTGCCCTTCGAGATGGAAGAAGCCGCCCTGCTCGACCGCGCCGGGCGCCTGCGCGCGCTGTGGTACGTGATCCTGCCGCAGGTGCGCGGCGGCATCGCCGTCACCACCATCTTCGTGTTCCTGAACGCATGGAACGAGTTCATGTTCGCCGTGGTGCTCGGCGGCAATCGCGTGCGCACGGTCACGGTGGCGATGTTCAACTTCATCTCGGTGGAGCAGACGCAATGGGCGAAGGTCGCCGCGGGCGCGATGCTCGCCATGCTGCCGGTGATCCTCATCGGCTTCTTCGCGCAAAGGCACATCGTGAAGGGATTGACGGTGGGAGCGGTGAAGGGTGGGGGGCGGCGGTGAGGGGATTGGCCCCCCCCGTAGCGTCGCTGCGCGCCGCCTCCCCCCAGGGGGCACGCGCCTTGGGGCGGCCCTGCGGCGGAAAGCCCCCCCGTAGCGTCGCTGCGCGCCGCCTCCCCCAGGGGGCGCGCGCCTTGGGGCGGCCCGGCGGCGCGTATCGGGGGAAGCCATGAAGGGAAGCGTGCGCCTGGAAGGGATCGTCAAGCGCCACGGGACGACCACCGTGCTGCACGGCGTCGATCTCGCGATCGAGCCGGGTGAGTTCTTCGTGCTGCTCGGGCCCTCGGGCTCCGGCAAGACCACCACGCTGCGCATCCTCGCCGGCCTCGAAGCGGTGAGCGAGGGCCGCGTGCTCATGGACGGCACCGACGTCACGCTGCAGGAGCCCGGGGCGCGCGACGTCGCCATGGTGTTCCAGAGCTATGCGCTGTATCCGCACATGACGGTGGCGCAGAACATCGGCTTTCCGCTGAAGATGGTCGGCACCGGCACCGCGGAGATCGAGCGCGCGGTGGCCGACGCCGCCGCCAAGGTGGACATCGGACATCTCCTCGCGCGCACGCCGGGGCAGCTCTCCGGCGGCCAGCAGCAGCGAGTGGCCCTCGCCCGCGCCATCGTGCGCCAGCCGCGTCTCTTCCTCCTCGACGAGCCGCTGTCGAATCTCGATGCCAAGCTGCGGCTCGAGACGCGCCTCGAACTGCACGCGCTGCAGCGCTCGCTCGGCGCCACCGCGGTGTACGTCACGCACGACCAGGAGGAGGCGATGACGCTCGCCGACCGCATCGCCGTGTTCATGGACGGCCGCATCGCGCAGGTGGGCACGCCGCGTGAGGTCTTCGCGCAGCCGCAGACGGTGGATGTCGCGGGCTTCATCGGCACGCCGCCGATGAACCTCCTGCCCGCGCGGTGGGAAGGCGATGCACTGGTCATCGACGGCGAGCGCCTGCCGGCCCCGTCGTCGACGCCCACGCCGCGCGACGTCACCGTCGGCGTGCGGCCCGGCGACCTGCGCATCGCGGCGGCGGGCGTCGCCGCCCGCGTGGAGCGCATCGAGGACCTGGGCGATACCGCGATCACGAGCTTCGTGGCGGGCAAGCGCCTGATCAAGCAGAAATCGGAGCGAGCGCCCGACGTCCACGAGGGTGCGAGCGTCCGCCTCGCGTTCGCGCCCGCCTCCGCCCATGTTTTCGATCGCGCCACCGGCGCGCGACTTTGACTCCACGGAAGAACGAACCATGAAGACGACCCGCCCCAACGTCGTGCTGATCCTCAACGACGACATGGGCTACTCCGACTTGGGCTGCTACGGCGGCGAGGTGCAAACGCCCAATCTCGACCGCCTCGCCGCCAACGGGCTGCGCTTCTCGCAGTTCTACAACACGGCGCGCTGCAGTCCGTCGCGCGCGTCGCTGCTGACCGGCCTGCACCCGCACCAGACGGGGGTGGGCATCCTCACCTACGACTCGGGTCCCGAGGGCTACGCCGGCAACCTGAACCATCGCTGCGTGACGATCCCGCAGGCGCTCAAGGCCAACGGCTACCGCACCTACATGAGCGGCAAGTGGCACGTGGCCTCGAGTCTCACCAGGCCCACCGACACCTGGCCGCTGCAGCGCGGCTTCGACGAGTTCTACGGCACCATCATCGGCGCCGGCAGCTTCTACGACCCCAACACGCTGACCCGCGGCAACGAGAACATCGAGCACGAGGCGAAGGCGCCCGGCTTCTTCTACACCGACGCCATCAGCGACCAGGCGGTCGAGTACATCGAACGCCACCGGCGCGAGCATCCGGATACGCCGTTCTTCGAGTACGTGGCCTACACCGCCCCGCACTGGCCGCTGCACGCACACGACGAGGACATCGCGAAGTACAAGGGACGCTTCGACGAGGGCTGGGACACGCTGCGCGAAGCGCGTCTCGAACGCCTCGTGCGCGCCGGCATCCTCGACCGGCAGTGGCAGCTCTCGCCCCGTGATCCCACGCAGCCGCCATGGGACGACGCTGAACACAAGGCCTGGCTCGCCCGCTGCATGGAGGTCTACGCCGCGCAGATCGACCGCATGGACCAGGGCATCGGTCGCATCCTCGCTGCGCTCGAGCGCACCGGCCAGCTCGACGACACGGTGGTGATCTTCCTCGCCGACAACGGCGCCTGCGCAGAGGACATTCCGGAGAACGTGCCCATCGACGAACTCGTCGACAAGCTCATGATCGCGAAGTCGCACACGCGCAGCGGCGAGCCGGTGCACTTCGGCAACGATCCGTCGCGCATGCCGGGACCCGAGAACACCTACCAGAGCTACGGGCAGGCGTGGGCGAATCTGTCCAACACGCCATTCCGCTACTACAAGCACTGGATCCACGAAGGCGGCATCTCGACGCCGCTCATCGTGCACTGGCCCGCGGGCCTTGCCGCGCGCAACGAGATCCGCCACGCGCCGGGGTATCTCCCGGACATCATGGCCACGATCCTCGATCTCACCGGCAGCAAGTATCCGTCCAGCTTCGAAGGTCACGCGGTCGCGCCGCTCGAAGGCACCTCGCTCGCGCCGGCCTTCGCGCGCGACGGTCTCGCGCGCGGCGCCATGTTCTGGGAGCACGAGGGCAACGCCGCCGTGCGCATCGGCAAGTGGAAGCTCGTTCGCGCGTACCCCGGCGCGTGGGAGCTCTACGACATGGAGGCCGACCGCACCGAACTCCACGACGTCGCCGCGCAGCATCCCGAGCGCGTGGACGACATGACGCGGCAGTACGAGGCCTGGGCCGCGCGCTGCGGCGTCATTCCCCGCGCGCAGATCGTCGCGCTGATGCGCAGCCAGGGGGTGACGAAGGCGTTCTGGGAGAAGGAGGAGGAGTAGGTCCGGTTTGGTTCTGCTCGAGGGTCCCCTCGACCCGACGAGTCCGCACTCAGGTCGCGCGCATTGCCCAGCACACCTGGCCGCCCCTATCCGCGGCGAAACGTGTACCGCTGCCGTGAGCGATCGGTGGTGACGAGAACCAGACCCAAGCGATCGTGGCGCAGTTCGAGTTCATGTCCGCTGTTCCAGCGAATGAGGCCCTGGCGTGCCACGCCTTCCGCCACGGTACGTCCGCGCCCGTTGCGCAACAAGGCGCGTCCGCGCGAATCGATCGTGAGGAGCACGGTGTCGTTGGCCCACGAATCCCAGGCGGAGAAGGACCCCACGGCCCACCCGGGGACGCTGGGTCGTCCGGGCGGCGGTCCGAAAGACGGCGGGCCGCTACGCGGCGAGGAGAGCAGCGCAATGATGCCGGGTGCCAATGCGGGCCCGGGTCCAGGCCCGACGCCAGGGCGAGACCCGCGCTGGCCGAACTCGAACTCCGCCCGGCAGCCGTTGTTCACCCAGATGCTGCGATCGTCGAAACCCCAGGTGCGGCCCTGCCGGCACAGATTTCCGGTCGACAGTTCGCGCACGAGCCGCACGCGTCCTTGCGTCCACGCGTTGCAGGTGGCCGGCCGGTAATTGATGCTCGAGCAAACGATGCGCCCGGTCTGTGCTTCGGCAGGCGCCGTCGGGATCGTCACCAGCAGGCCCACGAGCAGCGACAGGAGCGCTGCCTGGATCGCGCGCGCGGGCGGTGGCTTCCTCTCAGGCAAGGGTACGTCCCATCAGCTTGAAGTGCGAAGCCGCCGCGAGGACGTGGCGATCGTTGGAGTAGATCTCGGCGAACCCATGCTCGGTTGCGCACACGAGGTGCAGCGCGTCGGCCGATCGCAGGAAAACGGTCCTGGGCAGACCGCGGACGGCCGCGGCGGCCGCTTCCACCAGATCGTTGGTGAGGGGCAGCCAGGTCCATAGCCCTGCATTGCAGTCGTCCGCGAACTGATCGCTGACCTCCTCGAACGCGCGTCGGGAGAAGGTCTGCTCCCGCCATTTGCGGTGGAAGACTGCCGCGACCTCGAGACGGCCGAACACTGCGCAGGAGACGGTTCCGAGCCCTTCGGCAAGACTCCGAACCGCGGCGCTCTCGGGTTCGTCGACGTAGAATTTGGCGATGAACGCTGCGTCGAAGTAACTCACGACGCGTCGCGATCGTTGCTCACGATGTCGGTGCTGTCAGTGTCTCCGGTGAGCGTGCCGAGAAGGCGCTCGTAGCCGGGGCGCAGCCGCCGGTGCAGGAAGGGGTTTCGCTCCCGACTCGGCACAGGCGTGATGCGGGCGATCGGCTTGCCGCGGTCGGTAATCGTGAGCGTACCGAGCTTGACCGCACGCCGGACCCAAGCACCGGTAGCCTCATGCAGGTCCCGTATCGAGATCGACTTCATGTGACACATTGTGTCACGTTGCGGCGACGAGGGCAATCCTTACGGGTCGTCACACCCGCGCGCGACCGAGCGGGCTCGGATAAAGTACGCTTGACGTACATCGTACAAGGCCCCATGATGCAGCTCGATGATTCTGAGCTATCGCGACAGGCGCACCAGAGAGTTCGCTGAGGGCAAACGTGTCCGCGAGTTCGAGGCATTCCGTCGTCAGGCAGAAAAGCGGCTCGACATTCTGGACGCCGCGACAAGCCTCTCGGACCTCCAGGCGTTGCCATCGAATGCGCTCGAAGGACTGAAAGGTGATCGAAAGGGTCAGTACAGCGTCCGCATCAACGTGCAATGGCGAATTTGCTTCGAATGGCACGATGCACGAACAGGTCCATCGAACGTCGAGATCGTGGACTACCACTGAAAAGGATCTGGCGATGGCCCGTACACCCATTCATCCCGGCGAGATCCTCGCCGAAGAGCTCGAAGAACTCGGCGTGAGTCCCACCGAGCTTTCGCGACAAATTCGCGTGCCCGCCAACCGCATCAGCCAGATCATCAACGGCAAGCGCGCGGTCACTGGCGACACGGCGCTGCGTCTTGCTCACTGGTTCGGAACCAGTCCGCAGTTCTGGATGAACCTGCAGGCGCTCTACGATGTGCGGCTGGCTGAACAGGAAGCGGGGACGGAGATCAAGAGCCTTCCGACGAAGCAAGCCAGGTCCAAGGTCCACCAGCCACGTCCAGCGTAAGGCACCTCCCGTGCCGCCGGAGTGCGCGATACTTGGCGCACACCCATCCCGGACCCCGGGGAGAAAACGCCATGCCCGAGTACCGCAAGACCCCCGAAGCGCTCGCCAGGCTCACCCGCGAGCAGTATCGCGTCACCCAGCAGAGCGGGACCGAGGCCCCCGGCACCGGCGCCCTGCTGCACAACCACGAGCCCGGCATCTACGTCGACATCGTGTCCGGCGAGCCGCTCTTCGCCTCGTCGGCCAAGTTCGAGTCGGGCTGCGGCTGGCCGAGCTTCACGCGGCCGATCGTCGCCCAGGCGGTGAAGGAGCTGCGCGACACGTCGCACGGGATGGTACGCACCGAGGTGCGCTCGGCGGCGGGCGACAGCCACTTGGGACACGTGTTCGAGGACGGCCCGGCCGACCGGGGTGGCCTGCGCTATTGCATCAACTCGGCGTCGCTGCGCTTCGTGCACCGGAAGGACATGGCGGCGGAAGGCTACGGCGAGTATCTGGACCAGGTCGAGGACCGGTCGTAGCATCCATCTCACGCGCCGCGAAGCGCGCTCACGTCCCGCGCAGCAAGGCAACGAGCTCGTCGGCCGACGGCAACCGGGAGGCATCCCCCTCGGCGAGGATGCTGTCCGCGAGCGCGCGCTTGTCCCGGTGCAGCGCGACGATGCGCTCCTCCACCGTCCCCTTGGTCACCAGCCGGTACACGGTCACCGGACGGCTCTGCCCGATGCGGTGCGCGCGTCCCATCGCCTGGTCCTCGGCCGCGGGATTCCACCACGGATCGGTGATCAGCACGTAGTCGGCGGCCGTGAGGTTGAGGCCGAAGCCGCCGGCCTTGAGGCTGATCAGGAAGAGGTCGCCCTGCCCGGCCTGGAACGCGTCCACACGCCGGGTGCGCTCGTCGGAAGGGGTGCTGCCGTCGAGATACTGATAGGCGACACCGGCCGCATCGAGCGGCGCGCGCAGGAGCGTCAGGAAGTCCACGAACTGGCTGAACACGAGCGCCTTGTGGCCGTTGGCGACGAGGTCCGCCGCGAGGTCCGCGAACGCCTGCACCTTGGCGCCGGCCACGCCGAGCTCCGGCGTGACGAGGCGAGGATCGCACGCCGCGCGACGCAGGCGCGTGAGCTGCGCGAGGATGTTGAGGCGTGCCTGACCCGACGGCTCCGTCGCCAGCGCGCGATCGGCATCGGCAACCGCCTGCCGCCGCAGCGCCTCGTAGTGGGCGGACTCCGTGGGCGAGGGCGCCACCGCGAGCAGCAGCTCGGTGCGTTCGGGCAGTTCCTGCAGCACCTGCGCCTTGGTTCGTCGCAACACGAAGGGTCCGATGAGCCGCTTCAGCCGCTGCTGCGCATCGCGATCGCGGTCACGCTCGATCGGTCCCGCGAAACGCTCGTTGAAGTGCGCGCTGGTCCCGAGCAGGCCAGGATTGGCGAAGCGCATGATCGACCACAGCTCGGCGAGCCGGTTCTCGACCGGCGTGCCCGACAGGGCAAGGCGGAAATCGGTATCGAGCTCGAAGGCCGCCTGCGATCGCTTGGCGGCGGCATTCTTGATTGCCTGGGCCTCGTCGGCGACCACCGTGTGCCAGCGCCTTGCCGCAAACCGATCCTTCGCCTGCAGCATGAGCGTGTACGACACCACGATGACGTCCATCGGTCCCGCGGCGGCGACCGTGGATTCGCGTTCGACGTCGCCGTAGAGCGCGACGTTCAGCGTGGGCGCGAAGCGTCGCGCCTCGGCGAGCCAGTTGCCGCACACCGACGTGGGTGCCACCACCAGGGCGGCACCGCCTGCGCCTCGCGCGAGCAGCACGGCGAGACCCTGCAGCGTCTTGCCGAGTCCCATGTCGTCGGCGAGGCAGCCGCCCAATCCGGCGGTGGCCAGGCGCATGGCCCAGCGATAGCCGTCCTCCTGATACGAACGAAGCTCGGCCTGCAAGGTCTTCGGCACCGGCGCCACCTCGTCCTGCGCACGGCGCAACCGCTCGAGCGCGTCGCGAAAGCCGTCGTCGACGTCGAGCCGTGCGCCTTCGAGCGCCTCGTCGAGCCACAGCGCCGAGACGCGCGGCACGCGCACGCCATGGCGATCGGTCTCGGCCGCGGCGGCGAGGTCGGCAAGCCGTGTCCGGAGCGATTGCGACAGCGCCGCGTACATGCCGTCGCCCATCGGCACGAAGCGACTCTTCGCGCGTGCCGCGGCGAGCACGGTCTCGAAGTCGAGCACGATCGCCTCGTCGAGCGCCACCTTGCCTTCGATGCGAAACCAGTCGCGCTCCGCCCTCACCGTGAGGCCGAGCTTGGGTGCATCGACGGTGATCACGCGTACCGGCTTGCCCTTGGGCCATTCGACGGCGGCAATCGCCGATAGCGTGGGCAGGCGCTCCACGGCGTCGAGCGCCTGTTCGGGGTCGGTGATCACCCACTCGCAGGCGCCGCCGGCGTCGGGTTCGTCGAGGAAGGGCAACGCATCGAGGACGGCGGCGAGGCTCGCGCGCTCCTTGCCCTGATCGCGACGGGTGCCGACGGTCTCGCCGCCGATGGACGCCATGAGGCGGGGCCGCCCCGCACCCGGCGCGACCCGCGGACCCTCGGCACCGAGCGGGGCCACGACCAGCCGCAGGGCGAGGTGCTGTCCCGATGGGGAGAGTTCGGCACGCAGGCGCGAATCGGCGTCGACCTCGCGCGCCGCCTGGGCATGATCGTCGTGGATCTGGAAATGGGTGGCGAGGGCGCGCAGCGCCTGGTGCAGCTCCTGCTGCGCAGCCGTGGGCACGCGAAAGGCGCCCGCGACGAGCTGGGCGGCCCGCTGCTGCGCCGGCGTGAGCCGGATCACGCGGATCCGCGTCGGTGAATCCTGCACGACGGTGATCATCCGCAAGGCAGACACCTCGCGATCCGTGGCAGGGCCGGGGTCGAGATCGTCATCGCGTCCTTGCGCCGGATGAATCGACGGCGTCACGCGCATGCGGTAGCCGTTGGCATCCTGCACGACGTCGAGCTCGGCCGAGCCCTCGACAACGTCGACCAGTTGCTCCGGCGCCTCGGCCAGCACGACGGCCGGGTGCCCCACGAGCGCCATGATCGCGGCGGCTCGATCGAGCACGGGGCGGCGCGGGTCGTAGCGATCCTTGCCGATCGCGCGCGCGACTTTGGCGTCCCAGGGCGGGAGCCGCAGGTTGCCGGCGACCTTGGCGAGACTCACGGCCTTGGCCTTGCCGTAGCCGCGCAATCCGTTCTTCTGCTCGAGGGGCTCGATCGCCTCCACCCTGCCGCGCTGGTCGAGGCGGATCGACCAGACGAGGCGCGAGGCGGCCGCGTCGCTGTCGTTACCTCCCTTCGTCGTCTCAAGTGCCTGCAATGCCGCCAGCACGTCGCGCCAGCGCTCGCGCTGACCCGAGACGAAGAATCCCGGCGGCGGCGCCTCGCCGGAGAGGACCGCCACGGCGGCATCGACCTGGCGCGCGATCCATGCAAAGCCGAGCGGATCGAGCCTTGCACGCACCGCGGCGGCATGCCGGACCATGGCGTTGCGCGACGGACCGGTCCCGTGCGATGCATCGGACCCCGCCCACGCGGCGAGGAGCAGACGCCACAAGTCGTCGATCATCGCGCGCTCCTCGGGGCGCGGTGGATCCACCGACGTGCGTGCGCCTGCGGCCTTGTCGCCCAGCCGCACGTCGATCGCATGCACCCAGCATCCCCATCCGTGGTGCGGATCGGGCGTGCGGCTTCCCGCCTCGCCGGCGCAGAACTTGCGCGCGAGTTCCAGATGCCGCGGCGTCTGCTGTGCCAGCAGGGCCAGCGGATAGAGCCAGGCTATGCTCGGGGGCAGCACGCGCTTGCGCGCCGCGGCCTCCGTCTGGCGCAGCTTCAGTGCCGCCTCGAAGGCGGCCTGGGCCTCGGCGAAGGCACCCGACTGCACCAGGCCGTAGGCACGCATCGCTTCCGCACCGCCGCCGGAGAGTCCTGCGATCGCGCGCTGCGCACGCACCGGGTCGCCGCGGTGCATCGACAGCTCGGCGAGCATGTAGCGCACGGGCTCGGGCACATCCTTCGGATGCTCGTCGACCTTCGCCAACGCCCACTCGCACACGGGCAACGCAGCGGCATTCCACGCGCGGTTCACGTCGCCCACTGCCATGTAGGTGATGTTCCAGCGCCATTCCGGCGCCACGCGCTCGAACAGCGCGGCGTCGAACGAAGGCACGGCGGCCGCCCACACGAGCTCGCTCCAGTCGAGGCCGTGCGACAGCCGCTGGCGGAAGCGCTCGATCTCGCTTGCCGGCGCCCCCGAGAACAGCTCGAGGCGCAGGCGCGCCACGGCGGCTGCGCTGTCGTAGATGGGCCAGTCGTGAGACGAGGCGGTGGGATAGCCCACATCGACGCTCGCCAGCGCATCGCGCAGGGTGGCGACCGGCGTCCCCCCGAGGAGGTTGCGGTAGCACGTGGCCCGCAGGTCGTCACGCAGGCGGAAGAAGCCGTCGCGATGCGGCATGTCGACGAGGCCATCCTGCTGCCGAAGCTCCGCGAGCGCCTGCCTGACGTCGTCCTGCGTGAAACGCCGTCCGTCATCGCGCCTCCACTCCAGGAGCGAGAGCAGCTTGTACACGGTCGTGCGCGCACGATAGGTCCAGAGCAGGGCCATCGCCTGCGCGACACGCAGCGTCGTGCCGGCTATCGTGTTCGCTGTCCCGCCCGCAGGAGCCCGCGCCATGGCTGGCGTCCCGGCGGGTTCCGGCTCGGGCGCCCGGGCGGGTGGCAACTCGTCGTCGGAGAAGAGCGTTCCCGTCGAGGGATCGGGCTTCGGCTTGTTCAAGCTATCGCCCCCGCGTTCATCCTGGCGAGCTGCCCACCCCGCCTGCCAGGGGCCCGCAATGGAGAAGGGGCGCACGACTGTGCGCCCCCGGTTTCACCTCGACACTGGCGCCGAGGCGCCGGTGCACCGCCGTCACATCACTCCGCCTTGATGCCGGCGTCGGCGATGATCTTGCCCCACTTGGCCGTTTCGCTCTGCACGAAGGCGCCGAGCGCTTCCGGCGTGCTGCTGCGCGCTTCCACGCCGGAGGCGATGAGTTTCTCCTTGACTTCGGGCGACTGCATCACCTTGGCGATCTCGGTGTTGAGCCTGGCGATCACGGCCGGTGGCACGCCGTTGGGCACGAAGATGCCCAGCCAGCCGGTAGCCTCGAAGCCGGGGAAGCCCGACTCGGCGACCGTGGGAACGTCGGGCAAGGCCGGGCTGCGCTTCGCGGAGGTCACCGCGAGGCCGACCACCTTGCCGCCACGGATATGCGGCATGCCCGAGGCGATCGACAGCGCCGCCATCGGAATGTGTCCCCCGAGAAGGTCGGTGATGGTGGGCGAGGCCCCCTTGTACGGCACCTGCGTGGCCTTGAAGCCGCCCTGCGCCTGCAGGAGCTCGACTGCGAGGTGCGTAAAGGTGCCGTAGCCCGCCGTGCCGTAGGTGACCTTGCCCGGGTTCGCCTTGGCCGCGGCGACCCACTCCTTGAGCGTCTTGTACTTGCCGTCGGCGGCCGCCATGAACAGGAATGGCGAGGTCGCCACCAGCGTCACCGGGGTCAGCTCCTTGGCCGGCGCGATGGCGGCATTCTTCTGCACGGCGGGCGCAATGACCATGTTGTCGACCTGCCCCATCACCATGTCGTAGCCATCCTTGGCTGCATGCGCCGCGTCGGTGAGGCCGATCATGCCGCCCGCGCCCGCCTTGTTCTCGACCACCACCGTCCAGCCGGTCGACTTGGCGAGCTCGGTGGCGACGAGGCGCGACACGAAGTCGGTGCCCCCGCCCGGCGGGAACGGCACGATGAGCCGGATCGGCTTGGTGGGGTAGTTCTGCGCGATGGCGGGCACCGCGAGGACGAGCGCGGCGAGGGCCGCGATGGCGAAACGCTTCATGACACTCCTCCTTGTGAGGGCTTCGAAATTCGTGAGGGTTGGCGCACTGGTGGGTCGTGCTAGCCGACGGCGCGTGCGGCGCCGTCGAGCGAGTATTTGCGAAGACGCGGACCCGCCTTCATGACCTGACCGGGCAGCGTGCGGCCTATCACCTCCTCCACGCGCCGCGCGACGGCCGACAGCGCTTCGAGATCGACCCCGGTGTCGAAGCCCGACTCCTCGAGCAGGTAGACCAGATCCTCTGTGCAGATATTGCCTGTCGCGCCCGGCGCGAACGGACATCCGCCCAAACCGGCGATCGACGACTCGTAGCGGCGCACGCCGAGATCGAGTCCGACCATCACGTTGGCAAGGCCGACGCCGCGCGTGTTGTGGAAGTGCAGCGTGATCGGGATCTGCGGATGCTCGCGCTGGATGGCGCGTACGAGGCGCGTGACGGTGGGCGGCGTGGCCATGCCGGTCGTGTCGCCGAGCGAGAGGTGCGCGAAGCCGAGCTTCGCGTAGGCGCCGATCACGCGCATCGCGGCACTGACCGGCACCTCGCCCTCGAACGGGCAGCCGAAGGCACAGGCCACCGCGCCGCGCATCTCCACCCTGCCGCGCACGATGCCGGCGACCTCGGCCACCGCGGAGAGCGAGCCGTCGATGGTGGCGTTGAGGTTGGCCTTGTTGTGCGTCTCGCTCGCCGAAACGAAGCAGACGATCTCGTCGACGCCCGCCCCGAGCGCACGCTCCGCACCACGCGCATTGGGAACGAGCGCAGCGATGTGCGCCTCCTTGCGACGCTTCAGGAGCGAGAGCATCTCGTGCGCGTCGGCGAGCTGCGGGACCGCGCGCGGGCTCACGAACGACGTGGCCTCGAGGTCGCGGATGCCGGCGCCGATGAGCGCATCGACGATCTCCGCCTTTATGGGAGTGGCGATGAAGTCTTTCTCCGACTGGAAGCCGTCACGCGTGCCGACCTCGATGACGGTGACGCGTTCGCGGGTGGGGGTCTGGTAGTCCATTTCAGCTCTCGGCTGTCAGCCATCAGCTGTCAGCTGTGAAAAAAGTGCTCGGTCGCGGGTCGCCTGCGCCCGTCCGGGGGCCGCCTCAGGCGGCGCCGCTGGCGCGCAACTGCGCGATGGCATCCGTACTGTAGCCCAGGCTCGCCAGGATGTCGTCGGTATCGGCACCGAGCTCGGGCGGCGAGCGGTGGATGCGGCATGGCGCGTCGGTGAACTTGATGGGAAAGCCCAGCACGTCGATGGGGCCGCGAACGGGATCGTCGATGGTGATCTGCATCTGCTGGTGACGGATCTGCGGGTCGTTGAAGACATCCTTCAGGCCCATCACGCGGCCGCAGGGCACGCCGGCCGCGTTGAGCACCTCGAGCCAGTGGTCGATGGGCTTCGTGCGCGTCACGGCATCGATCTCGGCGTTGATGGCGGCGCGATGGGCGAAGCGTCCGGCATTGGTACGGAAGATGGGGTGCTCGCGCAAGTGCGCAAGGCCGAGCGCGTCGAGCAGCTTGAAATAGACCTGGTCGTTGGACGGCGCGATCGCGACCTGGCCGTCGGAGGCCTCGAACAGGCCGTAGGGCGCCACCAGCGCGTGGTCGTTGCCGGTGCGCAGGGGCTGCTCGCCGGTCTCGAAATAGTGCGACGCAAGGAACGCCAAGTTCGCCACCATGCTGTCGACGAGGCTCGTCGACACCTCCTCGCCCCGGCCCGTCTTCTCGCGGCGATACAGCGCGGCGCAGATGCCCATCGCGGCATAGGCGCCGGCGATGAGGTCGGACAACGGCGGCGCCGCGCGCTGCGGCGCCTCGCCTTCGCCGCCGTTCACGCTCATGAAGCCGCTCATGGCCTGCGCGATGAAATCGAAGGCGGGACGGTCGCGATACGGGCCATCGAGGCCGAAGCCGGTGACGTGTCCGATGATGATGTCGGGTTTGATCGCGCGGAGCTCGTCGCGGGAGAGGCCGATCCGGTCCATCACGCCCGGACGGAAGTTGTCGAGCACGACGTCGGCGGTGGCGATGAGCTTGCGCAGCACGTCCTTGCCTTCGGCCGTGCGCAGGTTGAGCGTGATCGAGCGCTTGTTGCGGTTGAACGAGGCGAAGTACAGGCTGAAGCCGTTGCGCAGGATCCCCTGCTTGCGCACCGGATCGCCGTCGTCGGGGCCCTCGATCTTGATGACCTCGGCGCCCATGTCGGCGAGGAACATCGAGCAGAATGGCCCGGAGAGGATGCGGGAGAGATCGACGACGCGGATGCCTTCGAGCTGCATGTAACGGGAAGTGGTTGGAGCGGAGAAACGTCGAAGAGCCTACGCCGCAAGCGCCGCGGCCTTGCCCTCCGAAACCTCGCGGAACCGTGCGAGCAGCGCCTTCTCGCGAATGCGCGCAGCCTCGATGTTACGCTCCTTGACGTGCCCGTAGCCGCGGATGCTCGACGGCACGCTGGCGAGCTCGACCGCGACGCCGAGATTCGCGGCGCCGAGCTCGCGCTCGATCGACGCGATCGTCGTCTCGTAGTCCGCCACGAGCCGGCGCTCGAGGCGCCGCTCCGCGGTGTATCCGAACACGTCGAGCCAGGTCCCGCGCAGATGCTTGAGCCTCGCCAGGACCGCGAGCGGCGTGCGCATCCACGCCCCGTAGGTACGCTTGACCGGCATCCCGGTCACCCGATCGGACCCCACCCACAGCGGCGGCGCGAAGTGATACTGCAGGCGATACTCGCCCTCGAACGCTGCGGCCACCTGGCGCTCGAACTCGCCGTCGGTATACAGGCGCGCGACCTCGTACTCGTCCTTGATGGCCAGCAGCTTGAAGTAGTGGCGTGCAACGGCGCCCGTGAGCGCGGTGCTGCCCGGGGCCACGCGATGCTCCGCGGCGCGCACACGCTCGACGAGCGCGCGGTAGCGTTGCGCGAGCTTCGCATCCTGATACGCAGTGAGGTAGTCGCTGCGGCGCGCGATCGCCTCGTCGACGTTCCGGGACAGCATGCGGTCGCTGCCGATCGCGGTGACCGGCCGTTGCGCCTGCTGCAACACGGTGGCGAGATCCTCGCAGGCGAGTCTTCCCCACTGGAAGGCTCGCTTGTTGGCCTCGACCGCAGCGCCGTTGATCTCGATGGCGCGGAAGAGCGCTTCGCGTGACACCGGCACGAGGCCCAGCTGCCAGGCGTAACCCAGGAGAAAGATGTTGGTGCCCAGCGTATCGCCGAGGAGGTCGCCGACCACGCGGGTCGCATCGAGGAAGCGCACGCCCTCGCTGCCGATGGCCTCCCGCAGGCCGTGCTCCATCGCATCCCAGGGCGTGACGAGGTCGGGATTCCTGATGAAGGCCACCGTCGCCATGCGGTTCGTGTTGATCACGCCGCGCGTGACACCCTTCTCCATGAGCGTGAGGATCGAATTCTCGGCGGTCACGAGGAGGTCGCTGCCGATGACGGCATTGGCCTCGCCGGCCGCGATCCGGATCGTGGTGAGGTCGCTGGGATAGGCGGCGATGCGCACGAAGGTGGTGACGGCACCGCCCTTCTGCGCCACGCCGGTCATGTCGAGCACCGAGACACCCTTGCCTTCGAGGTGCGCGGCCATGCCGAGCAGCGCCCCGACGGTGATGATGCCGGTGCCGCCCACGCCAGCCACCACGATGGAGTGCGGCCTCGCGAGTGTCGGCAGCGTGGGCTCGGGGAGCGCCGCGAAGAGATCGTCGCGTCCGGCGCTGCCCTGTGCCTTGCGCAGCCTGCCTCCCAGCACGCTGACGAAGCTCGGGCAGAATCCGTTCTGGCACGAGAAGTCCTTGTTGCACGACGTCTGGTCGATGGCACGCTTGCGGCCGAACTCCGTCTCCAGCGGTGTGACCGAGACACAGTTCGATCGGGTGCCGCAATCGCCGCAGCCCTCGCACACGCGCGTGTTGATGAACGAGCGGCGATCGGGATCCGGGAACTTGCCGCGCTTGCGTCGGCGGCGCTTCTCCGCGGCGCAGGTCTGGTCGTAGACGAGGGCCGTCACGTTCGGCACCTCGCGCAGCTCGCGCTGCACGGCATCGAGATGATCGCGATGGCGCACGGTGACGCCCTTCGCGAAGCCGGGGCTGCGGCCGTACTTCCCGGGCTGGTCGGTCACCACGACGACCTGCGCGACGCCTTCGGCTTCCAGCTGGCGGGTGAGCGCCGGCACGTTGAGCGGCATCGGCAGCGGCTGGCCGCCGGTCGCGGCGGTGGCGTCGTTGTAGAGGATCTTGAAGGTGATCGGCACCTTCGCCGCCACTGCCGCGCGGATGGCGAGCAACCCCGAGTGGTAGTAGGTGCCGTCGCCCATGTTGGCGAAGATGTGCTTCGTGCCGGTAAAGGGCGCGTGGCCTACCCACGCGGCACCTTCGGAGCCCATCGGCGAGAAGATCCTCGTGCCGCCGAAGATGTAGGTGGCCATGAAGTGACAGCCCACCCCCGCGATGGCCTCGCTGCCCTCGGGCACCCGCGTGCTGCTGTTGTGCGGGCAGCCGGAGCAGAAGTAGGGCACCCGCCCCGCATCCGACAGGTAGCCGCGCAGCTGTGGCGACAGCGAGGGCCTGGCAAGCGCGTCGTGCCTGTCCTTGATCCAGGCCGCGCGCTCCTCGATGCGCGCGTCGGCGTGAAAGCGCCCGATGCGCGCGGCGATCACGAGGGCCACCTGCTCCGCCGTGAGCTCGCCGTTGGGCGGCAACAGCCACTCGTTGGGTGCGCTGTCGTCGGCCTTCTTGCCGAGCACGCGCGGGCGCCGGCTGTCGGGCCAGTGGTAGAGCAGGCTTCGGACCTGGTCCTCGATCACGGGCCGCTTCTCCTCGACGACGAGAATCTCCTCGAGCCCGAGCGCGAAGGCGTGCAAGCCCCTGGGCTCGAGCGGCCAGGTCACGCCGAGCTTCAGCACACGGATGCCGATGCTTGCCGCGACGCGCTCGTCGATGCCGAGCTGCTCGAGCGCCTGACGCACGTCGAGGTACGACTTGCCCGCGGTAACGATGCCCAGGCGCGCCCCCGGACTGTCGTACGTCACGGGATTCAGGCCATTCGCCCGAACGTAGGCGAGAACCGCGGGCAACCGCCAGTCGTGAATCCGCCGCTCCATCGCGAGGGGCTGGTCCGGCAGGCGCAGGTTCAGGCCGCCGGGCGGCAGTGCGAAGTCCTCGGGAATGCGCACGTCGATGCGCGCGGGATCGACACTCACCGACGCCGAGCACTCGATGGTGTCGTCGAGCGCCTTGAAGGCGAGCCACGAGCCCGAAAACCGCGACATCGCGAACCCGTGGAGGCCGAGGTCGAGGTACTCCTGCACGCCGGTCGGAGCGAGCACCGGGATCATCGGCGCCATCAGCATGTTCTCGCTCTGGGTCGCGATGGTCGACGAGCGCCCCATGTGGTCATCACCGCACACCATCAGCACGCCGCCATGCCGCGACGAGCCTGCCGAGTTGCCGTGCAGGAGGACGTCGCCGCATCGGGCAAGACCGGCCCACTTGCCGTACCACATGGCGAAGACGCCCCGGTAGCGCGCGTGCGGATCGAGGCACACCTGCTGCGCGCCCCACACGCCCATCGCCGCGAGCTCCTCGTTCTGCCCCGGCTGGAAACGGATGTGATGCCGCGCGAGGAGGTCGTGCGCCTCCCACAGCGTCTTGTCCATGTTGTTGAGCGGCGAGCCCTGGAACCCGGAGACGAAGCCTGCCGTGTTCAGGCCCGCGGCGGCGTCGCGCAGCCGTTGCATCATGAGGAGGCGGGTGAGGGCCTGGATGCCATTGAGGTAGACCCGGCCGCTTTCGAGCGTGTACTTGTCGTCGAGCGTGACGTCGGCTAGCTGCATGTGCATCTCCTGGCGCCTGCCGGCAGCATACCAAACAACTGTTTGTTTTTCCACTGCCACTGCCACGGAAATGCGGTACCGCCGCCGGACCCTCCTGCCCGGCGCGGCGGTTCCCTTCCACGATGCCCGGCTCGCCTGACCATCGTAACGGCGAGCCCCACGCAAGCGGTGCGACAATGTCAACGTCATACGCCTCGCGGGGCGCGCAGCCACGGCCGGCAGGAGTCTCGCGATTCGCAACCAGGATGCCGTGGTGCGGCGGATGCCCCCGCCGCACCGACTGGAGGAGAGGGCATGCACGCAACGCCTTCCGGCACCATCCATCCCTCGCGGCAGGCCGGCGCCGCTGCCGACCTCGTCGCTCCTCCCATCTTCGTCGGCGGCGCGGGACGCTCCGGCACGACGCTGCTGCGGGTGATCCTCGATTCGCATTCGCGCATCGCCTGCGGCCCCGAGATGAAGGTGCTGCCGCAGGTCGCGCAGCTTTGGGTGGACCTGCGGACGACGTACGGGCCGCATCTTGCCGGATCGAGCGTGCAGGCCGCGGACGTCGATCGTTCCGTGCGGGCGTTGATCGCCGGCCTACTGGGGGCGGCGCGCCGGCAGTCGGGCAAGCCGCGCATCGCCGAGAAGTCGCCGAACAACGTGTTCGTCTTCCGCCACCTGCATGCCATGTTCCCGCACGCGGCGTATGTGCACGTGCTGCGCGACGGCCGCGACGTCGTCGCCTCGCTGCTGTCGATGGACTGGCGTACCCTGGACGGCAAGCGCGTCGACTACACGACCGACGCCCGCGCCGCGGCTCGCTACTGGGTGAGTGCGATCAGGTCCGCCCGCGCCTTTGCCGACGCGACGCACGGCCGCAGCCGCTACCACGAGCTTCGGTACGAGGCGCTCATCGCCGAGCCCGAGCCGGTGCTCCGCACGCTCTTCGAGTTCCTGGGCGAACCATGGGAGCCGGGCGTGCTCGACTATCACCGGCACGAGCACGCGCTCGGCGTCGAGTCGAGCACGGAGGCGGTGAAGCGCCCGATCTACCGGTCGGCCACCGGACGCTGGCAGCGCGACCTGACACCGGCGCAGCGCGACGCCGTGAAGCGGGAAGCCGGCGCGACGCTCGTCGAGCTCGGCTACTGCGCCAACCTCGACTGGTGATCGCTCGCGTCCGTGCGCGAAGTCGTCGCCGGGCGAGTCCCGCCGCGCACCTTCGCCTCGCGCCGCAGCCGGCAGGCAGGGCGAGTGACTACGACGCCGGAAGCGGCGCCGGTCCCGGCAGGATCGCCTCCAGCGCGCGCTCGAGATCGTTGCGCGCCGCGCCCTCCCGCAACGCGACGCGCGCGACCCCGCGATCGACCTGCAGCAGCGCCACCCGTTCCAGCGCCGGGCGATCGACCCGGGAGAGGAACTCGCCGCCGAGCCACATGAGATCGGCTACGTAGCGCAACCGGTCGGTTCGGGCGCCGAGTTGCGAGGCGATGGCCTCGCCGTAGACGCCGGCGGCGAGCTCGTAGGGCGTCGCGCCGCCGCCGTCCCCTGTCAGCGGCTCCGGCCGCCAGGCGCTGTCGTCGATCCACCCCTGCAAGGGCACGACACCGGCGATCCAGCGCTCGAACAGCGAGCGCAGCTTGCCGGCCGTGAGACCGATGCCGTCGGCGACCGGTGACGCGTCGATGCACCACGCGCAGACGTGCAGGCCCGATGCGCTGTCGTGACCATGCGGCAGGTAGTACAGCAAGCCCGCGACGGGTGCGGCGAGTCCCGCTGCCTGGATCTCGAGCGTGACGTTCTGGTAGCGTGCCGGTGCGGTGAACGCCTTTCCGCTGCGCGGCGAGTCCAGGCATTCGGTGGCCGTCGTCTCGAAGGTCGTCTTCGACGAGTTGCCGGACCAGCTCATTGGTGTCTCGGTGCGAAGGACGACGCGCGCGTCGCCGTTGCATGAGGATAGCAGCGATGCGGCGAGTTCACGGACCGACGCCAGCGCAACATCGGGGTCGGCCAGCACGGCGAAAGCGGACACCACGCCCGAGCCGTTGAGGAGGAGCGCGCCCTCGTTGCGCGCGTACTCCTTGGGACCCACGGGGTTGGCGGGAGTGGGCCGCAGCACGGGCCACGTCCCCATCGCCAGCGGCGTCCACGTGGGCTCGATGACGGCGAAACGAAGGGGCGTGAAGGCATGCGTGTACGCCGACGGCGCGGTCACCTCGAGAACCGGATGCACCTCACCCTCCGCCACCTTCTGCGCGCCGACGGCGAGCCGCAGGATCAGGATCTGCCGTGATCGCGAACCCGCGGCCGGCGTCGGCACCTCGAAGTCGGCGATCTCGACGGCCTCGTCGAGCTTCCACTGCGGCTGCTCGGGCGATGCCCGCCAGTCGAAGACGGCGACGGGGTCGCCCATCACCTGCCCGTTGTGGAACGGACTCGACGACAACCCGACCCGGAACACGGCAAGGCCGCAGGCCGGATCGACGCCAAGGCGTATGCGCACGGAGGAGAATCCGGCGCCCTCGCTCACCGCATACCACAGGGCGACGTGCGTCGTTCCCATCCGTACCGGCCACGCGGCGGGATACACCAGGTGCTCCGGACGATCCTCGTCGTCGGTGAAGAAGCGCAGGTCGATCTCCGCCGACGGCGGTGCCGGCACCTTGCGGCGCGCGGCATCGCGCGCGTAGCGAAGATGCAGCGCGGCCGGATGCGCCGCGGCCTCGTCGAAAACGCCGAGCGCGGCGGCGGGATCGAGACCTGCGGCACGGCACCAGCCCGCCACCACGTCGTCGGCGAACACGGAGTCCGTGCCTGCGGCGGCGGCGACGCCCTCCTTCGTCACGCCGTCGTGCAGGATTCGCCGCCAGCTGCGCACGCGTGCCTCGGCGGCGATGCGCACGAGCGAGTCGCCCTCGACACTCCCCCCGACCGCGTCGACCTGCTTGCCCTTGTGATAGACGACGACTTCGCCGCTGTCGCTGTCGATGACGCTCGTGTGCAGCGCCGCTGTCTTGAGCTTCTGCGTGACGAGCGCGGCAAGCTCGCGCAACTCGCCGCTGTCGAGCGCTGCGTTGTCGCGATCGAGCACGGTCACGTAGCGCGCCCCCGCCGGACGCAGCAGGACGACGTGCTTGTCGCCTGCGGCGCCGGGCTTCACGACGCGCTTGTAGCCGAGCTTCTCGACCGCTTTCGCGATCGTGTCGGCGGCAAGTTCCTCGCCGAAGGGCGGAATCAGCACGTGCAGTGACGTCGTCGTGGTTCCCATGACAGTGTCCCTCCCCTCGCGCGCGCCCCGGCCAGCGAGCATCCGCGTCGCTTCATGATACTGGCGCGGCCGTGTCGCAGTGGGCGGCCACGACGAGCGGCGCGGCACGGTTGCCTTGCCCCGTCTGGCTCGCTATCCTCGCAGCCGGTCGCCCGGGGGATGCATGCGCGCTTGGACCGTT
>CAYTOT010000030.1:0-28099 GCA_964439475.1 uncultured Alcaligenaceae bacterium | reverse complement strand
GGCTCGCTATCCTCGCAGCCGGTCGCCCGGGGGATGCATGCGCGCTTGGACCGTTGACGCCGACGACATTCGGGTCGCCGAGGATTTCGATGAATCGCTGCTCCACCGCACGCCGGAGATCGACGGCTTCCTGCGCTCGGACCGCGACGACAAGTTCATCGTCATCGGCACCAAGGGCTTCGGCAAGACCCTCCTGCTGAAGGCGAAGCGCATTCTCTACCAGCGCGAAGGGCGCGCGTCCTGCGTGCCTGCCGGCGTGCTGCTCGACAAGCCGATCGGCGACAAGATCTTCAGCCGCGAGCTCCTCGCGTTCTTTTCCGTCTCGCCGCTGCCGTGGTCGAAGATCTGGCTGACCGCGATCTCGCTGGCCACGCTCAAGCACACCGACGGACTGCGCGACCTCAAGGTCGGCCCGGCGCTCGCCGGCCTGGTCGCAGACAGCGGCCTGCGAAGCGTCATCGACCACTTCGTTCGCCTGCTCGACTTCACGCCGAGCGAGCTGCAGCGCTGCGGTGCCGACACCGACGGCCATCTCCTGCCGCGCCTGCGCGCCGTCGGCACGCCGGTCGCCATGTTCATCGACGGCGTCGACGAGTACTTCAACAAGCACGTGGAGCTGCAGCGCAGCCACCCGAGCGTCACGGGCGAGCTGTCGCCCAACGTGTGGCACTTCTCGCAGCTCGGGCTCGTGGAAGTCGCCTATCAGCTGCGGCGCATCAACCATCGCATCAAGGTGTTCGCGACCGTGCGCAAGGAGGCGTATGCGCAACTGACCAGGACGACCGTGATGTCGCAGCAGTACCGCGGAAGCGCCATCGACATCGCCTATTCGCCGCAGAGCCTCCGGGAGATCTTCCTCAACAACGTCCGGCTGGTGAAGAGCGACATGATGGCGAGCCCGGACCGGCTCCGCGCCGACCCGCTCGAAGCCTTCCTCGGACGCACGCGCATCGCGGACACGTACACGCGGGAAGAGGAGGAGTGCTTCGAGTTCATCTGCCGTCACACGCTGCTGCGGCCGCGCGACCTGATGACGGTGGGCGAACGGCTGGTGGCGCTGCGCCCCGGCGACCGGCGGAGCGAGCTGCCCTTCAAGGAGGCGGTGCATCAGGCGGCGACCGATATCGCGCATGAATACCTCGCCGAGATCGCACCGCACGTGGGCGACCTCGAGCTCGATCTCCTGCTCCGCTCGCTGCCCGGCAACGTGCTCACGCGGGAAGACGTCGAGACGCTCTTCCTCGAGCACAGCGTCGCGACCGGAGGCGAGGAGAAGCACGTGTTCAGCGCGCTGTATCGCGTGGGACTCCTGGGCTACGTCCATTTCGACCGCGTGCGGGGCGAGTGGGCGCAGCGCTTCCTGCGGCCGGGCGAGGCGATGCTCGATCCCGAAGGCGTCCTGCCGCAGGCCAGGCACTATCTCCTGCACCCGGTCCTGACCGACGTCATCGGCCGCGTCAATCCGGCGTATCTGCAGCGGATCGACCGGGCGAACATCGTCGGCTACGGGCGGTCGTGGCGCGATGCCGATGCCGTCGCGAGCACGCCCAGCGTGCACGCCTGCTGCGTGCTGATGGGGGACATCTACGGCTACGGCGGCCTGATGCACGCGAATGCGCAAGTGCCCGTACGCCAAGCGCTGGAGGATGCCGTGCGCGTCTGGGCGCGCCGCGCCGTGGTGGCGCAGACGAGCGGCGGCGATTCGGTGCTGATCGTCCACGAGGATCCCGTCACGCTGGCGCAAACCGCGCGGCACATCGTCGACGAGGTCTACCAGGCGACCGGGCAGCCGCTCCTGCGCATGGCGTTGCACTACGGCGAGGTGCTGCTGCAGCCCGGGGAGGACGGCGATCCGCCCACGGTCGTGGGCGGCAATGCGATCCTGACCGCGGCGCGCGTTGAGCCGCACGTGCTGCCGGGGCAGATCTGGGCGACCGAGGAGTTCCGGCAGGCTCTCGCGGACCGTCCGTCGCTCTGGCGCGCGAGCCCCGTGGCGGCGCCCGACGGCGGGGACCGCTTCAACGTCAGGAAGGAAGGACGGTCCGAGCCGGATCTGTGGGTCAGGCTGTTCCGGCTCGAGTTCTGACGTTGCCGGCGCGAAGGCCGTCCGCGGCGCCGAACTCCGTCGCCCGCGGCCGGAACGTGGCGGCGCCTACTTCACCTTGACGATCACCGCCTCGATCGCGTCGATGGGAATGACCGCATCGAAGAACTCGCGTCCGGTGAGTTCGCCCAAGGCCACCAGGCGATCGGTGGATCCGCGCACCACGCCGGTGAGCTCCTGGCCACTTCGCAGGCGCAGCGTCACGCGCTTGCCCTTTTGCGCCGACACGATCGACTGTACCGTGTCCGTGGGGGCAACGGCGACGCCCTGGGCGGAAGCGTGCGCGACGACGAGGCAGAGGGCGGCAACGAGAAGCAGACGCATGGGGGAATCTCCGGGGAGTGGGGCGGCGGTTCGTGGGGGTTCGCGCCATTGACAGGCGAGCGCGGCGCGGGCATCATACCAAACAATTGTTTGTTTTGTTCAGGCACCCTTCGCCTCCATGGCAGGACTCGCCGGCGCCTCACCACTCCACCATGCCGATGCCGCCCGTGTCCACTCCCCTGCGCGAACCTCAGCGCGCCGGCACCCGCAGCGACAGCCGCCTGCCGCTGATCCTCGACTCGGCCGCCCGCTTCTTCGCCGACAAGGGCTTCGGCTTCACGTCGATGCGCGACATCGCCGGAGCGGCCGGCATGCTGCCGGGATCGCTGTACTACTACTTCGCGTCGAAGGAAGAACTGCTGGTGGCCGTGTACGCCGAGGGCGTGCGCCGCATCAAGGAAGCGGTGCTGCCAGCACTGGCGGGCAGCGATACCGATCCGTGGACGCGCCTGACCAGCGTCTGCGCCGCGCACCTCGAAGGCCTCCTCGAGGACAGCGCCTACGGCCAGGTGGTGATCCGCGTGCGCCCCGACGACGCGCCCGAGGTCGCCGCACGGCTCACCGCCCTGCGCGACGAATACGAAGCCGTCTTCGCGCAGGCCATCCAGGCCCTGCCGCTGCCGCCGCGCACCGACCGCCGCGCGTTGAAGCTCATGCTGCTCGGCGCTCTCAACTGGTCGCAAACCTGGTATCGCTCCGGCAAGGACTCGCCGCAGGTGCTCGCGCGCCGCTTCGTCCGCCTGCTGCGCGATCCGCTGGCATGAGCACGGGCCGGACCCCTTGCGCGCGACGCGAAGGAACCCTTCCATGAATGCATTGCACGACACTGCCTTCCGTCCCAAGGTGCTCGTCACCAAGATCGGCCTCGACGGCCACGACCGCGGCAGCCGCATCGTCGCGGCCCACCTGCGCGATGCCGGCATGGAGGTGGTCTACACGCCGCCGTGGCAGGAGATCCGCACGGTGGTGAAGCTCGCGGTGGAGGAGGACGTCGACCTCATCGGCGTGTCGTCGCTGGCCACCGATCACCTCATCGTGCCCAAGCTCATGAGCGCGCTGCGCGAGGCGGGTGCGGGGGACATCGCCGTCATCGTCGGCGGCATCGTACCCGACGAGGACGAGCGGATGCTCCTCGACGCCGGCGTGGCGCGCGTGTTCCATCCGGGCATCCGGCTGGAGGAGATCGCTGCCTTCGTCCACGAATCGAGCGCGCGGGTGCGCGCCGCCCGCTTCCCGCTTGCCGCCGCGAATCCGTAGACCGAGCGCCGCCATGAACAAGCCGCTGCCGCATGCCATCCCCGCCTCCACCGAAGAGGCGCAGGTCCGCTGGTCCGCCGAGTACGCGGCGCAGATCGGGCAGGACCGCGAGGTTCGCAATCGCTCCGGCATTCCGATCAGGCCGCTGTACACGCCGCTCGACGTCGACGCGTCGCGATACGACGCCGACGTGGGCTTTCCCGGCCAGCCGCCGTACACGCGCGGCATCTACGCCACCATGCACCGCGGCCGCACCTGGACCCAGCGGCAACTGATCGGCCTCGGCACGCCCGCCACCTACAACGCGCGCCTGCGCGACATCCTCAGCCAGGGCGCCACCGCCGTCTCGCTCATCCCCTGCAACTCGGTGTTCCGCGGCTACGACATGGACGAGGTCGATGCCGAGTTGCTCGGCACCTGCGGCGTCGTGGTCAACAGCGCCGAGCACATGGCGATGTGTCTCGACGGGGTCGACCTCGCGCGCACGTCGTGCGCGATGAACGATCCGTCGCCATTCACGCTGCTCGCCTTCATGCTGTCCACCGCCCGCCGCAACGGAGTCGACTGGAGGGCGATCAGCGGCACGTCGAACCAGAGCGACTACCTCTCGCACTTCGTGGCCAACCACATGTTCTTCCGGCTGGCGTTGTCCGGTGCGCGCAAGGTGCTGATCGACCACATCTCGTGGTGCGGTGAGCACCTGCCGAAATGGAATCCGCTGTCAGTCGTCGGCCAGCACATGCAGCAGGCGGGCGCGACGCCGGCGGAGGCGCTGGCGTTCACGCTGTGCTCGGCCGTGCAGTACGCCGACGATTGCGTCGAGGCCGGACTGTCGCCCGACGCCTTCCTGCCGCGTTTCACGTTCTTCTTCGACGTCTCGCTCTCGTTCTTCGAGGAGATCGCCAAGTTCCGCGCGGGCCGCCGCATCTGGGCGCGGCTCACCCGCGAGCGCTACGGCGCGCAGGATCCGCGCTCGTGGCGCTTCAAGTTCCACGCCCAGACCTCGGGCGTGGATCTCACGCGCCAGCAGCCGCTCAACAACATCGCGCGCGTCACGACGCAGGCGATCGCCGGCATCTTCGGCGGCCTGCAATCGCTGCACACCGACGCCTACGACGAGGCGCTGTCCTGCCCGACGCAGTTCGGCGCGCGCATCGCGGTGGCCACGCAGAACATCCTGCGCGAGGAGGCGCACCTGACCGACGTGATCGATCCGCTCGGCGGCTCGTACTACGTCGAGAAGCTCACCGACGAGATGGAGGCGAAGGTGCTCGCGATCATGGCCGAGGTCGACGCCGCCGGCGGCATGTACCGGGCCGTCGAGTCCGGCTTCGTGCAGCGGCGCATCGGGGAGTCCGCGCGCGCTTTCCAGGATCGCATCGACCGCGGCGAGCAGACCGTCGTCGGCGTGAATGCCTACGAGGTCGCGGAGGACGCGAGCGCGCGCCCGGCCCTCGCCCGTCCCGACATGGCGCTCATGGACGCGCATCGCGCAGACTTCGCGCGCTTCAAGGCGCGGCGCTCGCAGGACGGCGTCGCGCGGGCGCTGGCCTCGCTTGCCCGGGCCGCGCAGGCGACCGGACCGGAACGCGCCAACATCTTCGGCGAGATCGTGGCGGCCGCCGACGTCGGCTGCACCCACGGCGAGATCTGCGGGACGCTGCGACGCGAGCTGGGCTTCGGGCATCCGCTGATCGTCGTCTGAGGCTTGCGGCAGCGGCATGGCCGAAGCGACATCCCATCACGGGCCCACCTGCCGTGAAGCAAGCGGCGTCTGAGGCTTGCAGCAGCGGCAGCGCCGAAGCGATACCTTCACGTGCCCTGGCTGCCGCCGCGGCCCTGACCCATACCGATCCCGCTCCGCTCGATCCGTTGCCGCCCACCACGCCCGCTACCATGTCTCCGGCCGACACCGATCCCCCGTCCCTCGATCCGCTGCAGGCGCGCGTGGCCGCGCTTCGTGCCGGCCAACGGGCGGCGCTAGGCCGTGCCATCACCGAGATCGAGAACGACCTGCCGTCGGCGCGCGCGCTGCTCTCCGCATTGCGCGAGCATCTCGGGCGCGCGCACGTCGTCGGCATCACCGGACCGCCCGGTGCCGGCAAGTCCACGCTGATCAACGCGCTGGTGCGCGAGCTCGCGCAACGGGGCAAGCGCGTGGCCGTCGCCGCGGTCGATCCGTCGAGCCCCATCACCGGTGGCGCCGTCCTCGGCGATCGCGTCCGCATGGACGTGGGCGCGACCGACGCCGTATTCATCCGCTCGCTGGCCTCGCGCGGCCACGGCGGCGGGCTCGCCCGGACCACGCCGCGCGTGGTCGACCTGCTCGATGCCGCCGGCTTCGACGTCGTGGTCGTGGAGACCGTCGGCGCCGGGCAGTCCGACGTCGACATCGCCTCGTTCGCCGATACCAGCATCGTGGTCGCGCCACCCGGCCTCGGCGATGACGTGCAGGCGATCAAGGCGGGCATCCTCGAGATCGCCGACGTGCTCGTCGTCACCAAGTCGGACACACCGAACGCGGCGCGCACCGAGCGCGACCTGAAGGAGATGCTGCATCTGCGTCCACGCAAGGAAGGCTGGCGCGTGCAGGTGGTGTGCACGTCGGCGGTGTCCGGCGACGGCATCGCGCGCCTCGCCGATACCCTCGATGCGCACTCGCGCGAGGCGGGCGCGGGACGCCGGATCCGGCGGGCGTCCGCGACGCCGGCGTCGTTGCCGGCCGATCCCTGCGAGGCGCTGCGTGCCCTCTCCGCGCGCGATCCCTTCGTGCGTCACTGCGGGATCGAGTTCGTCGACGGGGGCCCCGGCCACGCGACGGTACGCATGGCCGTCGGCCCCGAGCACCTCAACTTCAACGGCACCTGCCACGGCGGGGCGACGTTCACGCTCGCCGACACCGCGTTCGGGCTCGCGTCGAATTCTTACGGCGTCGTCGCCGCCGGCATCGCCGCGCACGCGACGTTCCACGTGGCCGTGCGCGAGGGAGACCTGCTCGTCGCCCGCGCGACCGAGGCCAATCGCGGCCGGCGGACCGCGGTCTACCGGGTGGACGTCTGCCGGGGCACGGATCTCGTGTCGAGCTTCACGGGCACTGTGCACGTGACCACGCGGGGCCACGCCTAGGCGGCCGGCGCGGCGCCTCTGGTATTCTCTCGCCGGTGTTCCGCCTGCGCCGCCTCGTCCTCGCCATTCTGCTCGCCTGCCTCCCGTTCCAGACAGTGGTCGGCGCGACGGGACTCATGTGCGCTTTCGACCTCGCGGGGGCGTCGCACGCGAGCGCGGCAACGTCGCCGGTGGGCGTCGCGATCGATCCCGAGCGCCGCGACGCGGGTGCCAGTCACGTCCGCGCTGCGGGCGAGCGGCACGCCCGGAGCGATCATGCGCATGCGGGTCCCGAAGCGGCATCCGCTGCAATCGAGCCGACGCACGCCGTCCACGACCGCGGGACATCTGCCGCCGTGACGGTGACGGACACCGGTCACGCCGACGGCAATGCCTGCCGCTTCTGCATGGAGTGCTGTGCGAACGCCGCGCCGGTGCCCACGATCGTCGAGATCCGTCCGTACGTCGCGGCGCTCCTTCGCCTGCCTTCCCTCGCGTCGCGCGTGCATGCCACGCACTCCAGCGACGCCCTCTTCCGACCTCCCCGAATCGCCTCCGCATAGCGCCGCCGGCATCGTGCCGGCAGACGTGACGTGCCTGCTGCACGGCCCCATGCCGCGCGATAGGCACGCGTCCGGCGCAAGCAAGCGCGTCGCCCGTCCGATGGGTGACGCACGCCTGCGCGCCCTTGCGATTCCACGAGGTGCACATGCCTGTACCCCTCTTCCGCGCCGCGGCGCTCGCTTTCGCGGCGACGCTCGCGGGCTGCGCCACCGTGCCGCCCGACGCCGGCCGCGCCGACGTCGAAACGCTCGTCGGCTCGCGGCTCGGCGCGCCCGCGAAGCTGCCCGCCGGCGACGGCGAAGCCGCGCGCACCCTCACGCGCGAGCTGCTCGCGAAGCCGCTCACGCCCGACGCCGCCGTGCAGGTGGCGCTCCTCAACAACCCGTCGCTCGAGGCGCGTCTGCACGGACTCGGCGTCGACGCGGCCGACGTCGTGCAGGCGCAACGCCTGCCCAATCCGCGCTTCGCCTTCGGCAACAAGCGCAATGCCGAGATCGTCACGATCGACCGCGCGGTGATGGTGAGCGTGCTGGCGCTGTTCACGATGCCGCTGGCCGTCGAGGTGTCGCAGCGGCAGTACGCGGCGGCGAGGCTCGACGCCGCTGCCGATGTCGCGCGCCTCGCGCACGACACCCGTCGTGCGTGGTACTCCGCGGTGGCAGCACAGGAATCGGTCCGCTACTTCGAGAAGGTGCTGCTCGCAGCGGATGCCGCGCGCGACCTCGCGCGGCGCATGGAGAAGGCGGGCAACTTCAGCGCGCTGGCGAAGATGCGGGAGGAGGCCTTCGCGGCCGACGCCTCCGCGCGTCTCACCGAGGCGAAGCTCGCCGCGACGCTCGCGCGCGAGCGGCTCGGTGAACTCCTCGCCGTGGACGATGCCGGACTCGCCTTCCGCCTCCCCGATCGCCTTCCCGATCCTCCCGCGCAGGCGCAGGACGCCGCCGACGTGGACCAGGCGCTCGTCGACCAACGCCTCGACGTGCTGGCGGCGAAGCAGGAGACCGAGGCGGTCGCCTCCCGACTCGGCCTCACCCGCGCGACCCGCTTCGTGAACGTCCTGGAAGCCGGTTACATCAACGAGAGCCACACCGGCGAGAAGCGGCAGAACGGCTACGAGATCGGGATCGAGGTGCCGCTCTTCGACTGGGGCGATGCGCGCCTGGCGAGGGGCGAAGCCGAATACCTGCAAAGCGTGGCCCGGTTGCGCGCGACGGCGCTCACCGCGCGCTCGGAACTGCGCGCGAGCTACGCCGCGTACCGCACGCGCCACGCGCTCGCGAGGCACTATCGCGACGAGGTCGTGCCGCTACGCCAGCGCATGGCCGACGAAAGCCTGCTGCGCTACAACGCGATGCTGATCGGCGTGTTCGAGCTGCTCGCCGAGGCGCGCGTGCAGGTCGAAAGCGTCGCCGCCGCCATCGACGCACTGCGCGACTTCTGGATCGCCGATGCCGACCTCGCCATGGCGCGCAACGGAACCTCGTTCACTACGGAGCGCTCGCGGCCGGGCTCTGCCGCGTCGGCTCCCCGCAGCGCGGGAGGACATTGATCATGTCGACAACGATCGATCGCCGCGCATTTCTCACCGGTGCCGCGCTCGCCGGCACCGCTGCGGTCTCGCGGGTGGCGCTCGCCGCCATCCCCGAGGCGCCCACGATGTCGCACGCGGGCACCCAAGCCCCGCTTGCGCCGCCGGACGGGGCACCGTACAACCCCGTCGTGACCCTCAACGGCTGGACGCTGCCGTGGCGCATGAAAGACGGCGTGAAGGAGTTCCACCTCGTGGCCGAGCCCGTGGTGCGCGAGATGGCGCCCGGCATGCAGGCGCGCCTGTGGGGCTACAACGGGCAGAGTCCCGGCCCCACCATCGAGGTGGTCGAGGGCGACCGGGTGCGCATCTACGTGACCAACAGGCTGCCCGAGCACACCACGGTGCACTGGCACGGTCAGCGGCTGCCCAACGGCATGGACGGCGTGGGCGGTCTCACCCAACCGCACATCCCGCCGGGCAAGACTTTCGTGTACGAATTCGTCGCGCGCCGTCCCGGCACCTTCATGTATCACCCGCACGCCGACGAGATGGTGCAGATGGCGATGGGCATGATGGGCTTCTGGGTCACGCATCCCAAAGGCCGGCATCCGCTGATCGATCCGGTCGACCGCGATTTCTGCTTCCTGCTCAATGCCTACGACATCGATCCCGGCAGCGCGACGCCGCGCATCATGACCATGCTCGACTTCAACCTGTGGTCGTGGAACAGTCGTCTCTTCCCCGGCATCGACCCCTTCGTCGTGCGCCGCGGCGACCGCGTGCGCATGCGCATCGGCAACCTCACCATGACGAACCATCCGATCCACGTGCATGGCCACGAGTTCACCGTCACCGGCACCGACGGCGGCCCGGTGCCCAGAGGTGCACGCTGGCCCGAGGTCACCACCGACGTGGCCGTCGGCCAGATGCGTCAGATCGACTTCGTCGCCGACGAGGAGGGCGACTGGGCGGTGCACTGCCACAAGTCGCACCACACGATGAACGCGATGGGCCACGACGTGCCGACGATGATCGGCGTCGACCAGCGCGATGCCGCGCGCAGGATCCTCGAGCTCATCCCCGACTACATGGCCATGGGCGAGGCCGGCATGGCGGAGATGGGCGCGATGGAAATGCCGCTGCCCGAGAACACGCTGCCGATGATGACCGGCCACGGCCAGTTCGGCCCGCTCGAGATGGGTGGCATGTTCAGCGTGCTCAAGGTGCGGCGCGACCAGCCGCGCGGGGACTATCGCGATCCCGGTCCTTTCGCGCACCCCGCGGGAAGCGTCGCGCACGAGGTCGGCGCGGCATCCCTGCCGCCTGCGCCCACGCCACCCGCGGCATTGTCGGCTCCGGCTGGCCGGCCTGCGCTCGATGTCACCGTACGCAAACCCGGCGGCCACGCCGGCCATCACTGAAGCGAGTCCGCCATGCATCCCATCACCGCAACGAGGTCCCCCATGAATCCGAATCGACTGCGCCATCTTCTCGCGGCGCTCGCCTGCGCCATCCCCCTTCTCGCGCACGCTCACGGCGAGGCGGGCCATGGCGCGCCGAAGGCCATCTCGAGCGAGGAGCACGCCTTCGGCGTGCAGGGCGATCCCAAGGCCGCCACGCGGACCGTCGAAGTCACGATGAGCGACGCGATGCGCTTCGTTCCGGCGTCGATCCCGGTGCGCCAGGGCGAGACCGTGACCTTCGTGGTTCGCAACGACGGCAAGCTCATGCACGAGCTCGTGATCGGCACGCCCGCCGACCTCGCGAAGCACGCGGAGATGATGCGCAAGCACCCCGGCATGGAGCACGACGAGCCGTTCATGGCGCACGTGAAGCCGGGCGCCACGGAGCGCCTCACCTGGCGCTTTTCGAACAGCGGCAACTTCGAGTTCGCCTGCCTCGTGCCGGGGCACTACGAGGCAGGGATGAAAGGGACGATCGCGGTCGCGGCGCGCGGCGGGGCGTCTGCACATTCGGCGCACTCCGCGAAGCCCGAGGCATCGGCGGTGGCCGCGAGCGCGATGGCGGCGTCGGCGAAGCCCGTTGCGCACGCGGCACCGGGAAGCACGATCGTCGCGCAGGCGGCGACTCCGGCACCGTCGTCCGCGTCCCCTGCGGCGGTGAAACCGGCAACGGACGCCGCCGACCTCGCCGACGGCGAGGTACGCAAGGTGGACGTCGGTGCCGGCAAGATCACGCTGCGCCACGGCGAGATCCGGAGCATCGACATGCCGCCGATGACGATGGTGTTCACCGTGTCTGATCCTTCGCTGCTCCAGGGCCGGCAGGTCGGGGAGAAGGTGCGCTTCGCCGCCGAGCGGCGCAACGGCGCTTACGTCGTCACGCGCATCGAGGCCGTGCGGTAGCGGGCGGGTGCCCGTCGCGCGCGCAGGACGTCGCGCTCAGCGCGTCGGGTGTGCCGCGCGCGCCTCGATCCACGCCGCCGCCTCGGGTAGCGACTCGAACACCGCATCCGCACGCGAGAAATCGTGGTGGCGCGACATCGCCGTGGGCACCGCCACGCAGGCCACGCCTGCGGCATGCGCGGCGTTCACGCCGTGCTCGGTGTCCTCGATCGCCACGCAGTGCGCCGGCGCGAGGCGGAGACGCTGCGCGGCCAGGAGATATCCGTCGGGAGCCGGCTTGTTGCGGACCACGTCCTCAGCGGCCACTACCGTCTCGAACTGCAGCGCCAGCGCGTGCTCGCGCAGCGTGGCCTCGACGCTGACGCGCGCCGTGCCGGTGACGACCGCGAGGCGCAGTCCGCGCTCGCGCAACCGGGCGATGGCAGCGGGAACGTCCGGCAGCAGCGGAAACGCTGCCCGCGTCACGAACTCGCTCATCGCGCCGTGCTTGTCGCGGGCGAGCGCCTCGGCGCTCACGGCGAGCTCGTGGCGCTCGACGAGGTCCTGCGCATTGGCGAGCGTGGGCACGCCGGCGTAGCGCTCCTGGTACTGCGTCTCGGTCAACGCGACGCCATGCGGCACGAGGACGTCGCGCCAGAGGCGATAGTGGATGGGCTCGGAGTCGACGAGGGTGCCGTCGTGATCGAAGCAGACGGCCTGGAAATCGTTGGGCATCGCGCGATGTTACCAAGCGGCCCCGGCGCCTCGCTGCCTCGACGTTGCCATCGCGCGCGCCACACGCACGGATCGCGACCCGGCCACGGCGGCGGCGCCTCGCCGGTCGGCCGCGACGATCTTGCCTGGCCCGGCACGGATGCCGGGAACGATCTACACTTTGCCATCGACGACGCGCTGGAAACACGATGGACACCCCCGAGATCAGGCCCCCTTCCTCCTTCGAGAAGCAACTCGTCGACGAGCTCCTGGACGAGCGCCGGCGCGACCGCCGCTGGCGGATCGTGCGCTTCTTCATCCTGTTCCTCGGCTTCGTCGGGCTCGTGGCGTTCCTGGCGCTCGCCGGCAGACCCAGTGACGAGATGGCCACCCGCCCCGACGGGCGATACGCGGCCCTGGTGCGCATGGAAGGCACGATCGCGCCGTCGGAAGGCATCAGCGCCGCGCGCTTCAATCCGGTGCTCGCCGAGGCGTTCGCGGATGGCGGCGCCGAAGGCGTGGTGGTCGTGATCAACAGCCCGGGCGGCACGCCGGTGCAGGCCTCGCTCATCCACGACCGTCTCGCCGGGCTGCGCAAGCAGCATCCCGGCCGCCGCCTCATCGTGGTGGGGGAGGACATGCTGACCTCGGGTGCGTACTTCATCGCGGTCGCCGCCGAGTCGATCTATGTCAATCCGTCGTCGCTCACGGGATCCATCGGCGTCGTCGCACGCAACTTCGGCTTCGTCGACGCCATGAACAAGCTCGGCATCGAGCGCCGCACGCAGACGGCCGGCGACCGCAAGGACCAGCTCGATCCGTTCGCGCCGGAGACGGCGAAGGACCGCGAAAAGCTCACGTCGATCCTCGAAGGCATGCACCGGCACTTCATTGCCGTGGTGAAGGAGGGTCGGGGAACGAAACTCAAGGGCAGCGACGCCGAGCTCTTCTCCGGCGACTTCTGGCTCGGCACGCGCGCCGTGGAGTTGGGCCTCGTCGACGGACTGGGCTCGCTCGCCGAAGTGCTCGAGCGCGAGTTCAACGTCACGCGCGTGCGGGAGTTCCGTCCGCAGGAGTCGTGGCTGGCACGCGTGGTGCGCGGAGCGCGCAGTGAGGTATCCGCGCTCCTCGGCGTCCGCGAACCGTTCGCCCTGCTGCCGTACTGATGCGCCCTGCGCTCCACCCCTGCCCGCCGACCCCGCCGGGCATCACCCCGACATCCACGACGTGAAGCGCCTCCGATGACCGCCAGCCCCGCCGACCCCTTCGATCTCGACCGCTTCCTGCGCGCGCAGGAGGACGACTACGCGCAGGCGCTCGCCGAGCTGCGGGCCGGCCGCAAGGACACGCACTGGATCTGGTACGTGCTGCCCCAGTTGCGCGGCCTCGGCCAGAGCTCGCGTGCGCTCCATTACGGAATCGTCTCTGCGGACGAAGCGCGGGCGTACCTCGCGCATCCGGTGCTCGGTGCGCGTCTGCACGAGTGCGTGGCGGCGATGAATGCGCTGCCCACCTCCGACCCGGTGGCGGTGCTGGGGCCGCTCGACGCTGCCAAGTTCCGCTCCTGTCTCACGCTGTTCCTGGCGGTGGCGCCGAAGGACGAGGCCTTCGCCGCCGCGCTGCGCAAGTTCTACGGTGGGGCAGCGGACGAACGCACTCTGGCGCGCCTGCGTTGAGCCGGATCACGCGACCCGCCGCGTCTGCCTCCTGAACGCAGGCAGTGGGCGACGCAGGACGGCATCGATCCGGCGCGCCGGCATGCCCAACCCCCGGAACACGACGCGCGCGACCTCGTCGCAGAACCCTGCGGCCACGCGCCCGTCCGCCATGCGTCGCATCGCCTCGTGCAACGTGCCCACCACGAGGTCGCGCGCCGCCGCCACGCTTCCGAAGGCGAAGCCTCCCCGCGCGAGCCCATCGCGAAGGTCGCGCGCGAGCGTGTCCTCGACCACGTCGCCGTGGGTGACCGCACGTGCGACGAAGGCGCACCACAGCGCGTCGATCTCCGCCTTGTGGAGCCACAGTCGCACACCGGTTGTCAGGCGATCGACGGGATCGGCAAGGCCGTCGAGCTCGCGCTCGATCGACGCCATGAGGTCCTCCTCGAGCCACGCGGTGGTGGCCTCGAGCAGCTCCTCGACGCTGTCGTAGTAGTTGTAGAAAGTCCCGCGCGCGACTCCCGCCGCCTCGATGAAGTCACCGATCACCGGCGCTTCGGCGCCTTTTGCCGCAAACACGCGAAGCGCTGCCTCGAGGATGCGCGCCTGCGTCCGCGCGCGGCGCTCCCTGCCGACGCGGACTCGGTGATCGGGAGCGGAGGATGCGCGTGATGCAGCGTTCATGGCGTGTGGTCGGGCAGGACCGGGCAGGATCGGCGCGCGTGTCCTGCGCAGCGAGTGGACAGGCCGTCATGGTGACGTTTCGTCAGTATGACGCGCGGCCGGACCGCGGCACGGCTTCGTATTGACATCGGTGTCATTCCGGCATGAGAATCCGCGGCCTTGACCTGACACTGTCGTCATTTTGACTCGCCGGCCGGCCCGCCTGTCGCGCGCGCGAAGTGCAGACGGTGCGTCGACCGCGAATCCGATCGGGAGTCTTGCCATGAGTCTCGTTGTGCCCCGCCGTCACCTGCTGCGCGCGCTGCTCGCGATGTCGCTTGCCGCCGTCGGACCGACTGCCCCCGCGCAATCCGTCGGCCGGCCGAACATCGTCTACATCGTGGCCGACGATCTGGGCTGGAAGGACGTCGGCTTCCACGGCTCCGACATCAAGACGCCGAATCTCGATGCGCTTGCCCGAGGCGGCGCGCAGCTCACGCAGTTCTACGCGCAGCCGATGTGCACGCCCACGCGCGCCGCGCTGATGACCGGCCGCTATCCCTTCCGCTACGGCCTGCAGACCGCGGTGATCCTCTCCGGCCACACCTACGGCCTCGCCACCGACGAGTGGCTGCTGCCGCAGGCGCTCAAGGACGCGGGCTACCGCACCGCGATCGTCGGCAAGTGGCACTTGGGCCACGGCGATCGCAAGTACTGGCCGAAGCAGCGCGGCTTCGATTCGCAGTACGGCCCGCTGATCGGCGAGATCGACTACTTCACGCACAAGCAGCACGGCGTGATCGACTGGTATCGAGACAACCGGCGCGTCGACGAGCCCGGCTACTCGACGACGCTCCTCGGCAACGAGGCGGTCCGCGTCGTCGAAGCGAGCAAGCCGTCGCAGCCGCTCTTTCTCTACCTCGCATTCAACGCCCCGCACACGCCGTATCAGGCGCCGCAGGCCTATCTCGACCGCTACAAGCACATCACCGACCCGGCGCGACGCGCGTACGCGGCGTCGATCACCGCGCTCGACGACCAGGTCGGGCGCGTGGTGGCAGCACTCGAGCGCAAGGGCATGCGCAGCGACACCCTCATCGTCTTCCACAGCGACAACGGCGGCACCCGCAACGCCATGTTCGCCGGCGAAGGCGACATGTCGAAGATCACCATTCCCTGCGACAACGGCCCCTTCCGTGACGGCAAGGGCTCGCTGTACGAGGGCGGCACGCGCGTGGTGGCCTTCGCTAACTGGCCCGGCCGCATCGCGCCGGGAAGCACGGTCGACGGGATGATGCACGTGGTCGACATGTATCCCACGCTCGTGGGACTCGCCGGGGGATCCACCGCCAAGTCGAAGCCGCTCGATGGACTCGACATGTGGCCGACGATCGGCAAGGGCGCCGCCTCGCCGCGCACCGAGATCGTCTACAACGTCGAGCCCTTTCGTGCCGGCGTGCGCGAAGGCGACTGGAAGCTCATCTGGCGCACGCCGCTGCCGGAGACGGTCGAGCTCTACGACATCGCGAACGACCCGTCGGAGAAGAACAACGTCGCCGCCGCACACCCCGACAGGGTCGCGGCGCTGCGCGTCCGCGCCAACGAACTCGCGGGACAGGCCGCGAAGCCGCTGATGCTCGTCACCGAGTTCGCCGCGATGCGCGAGCGACTGCACATGCCGCCCGCGCTGCCAGGGGAGGAGATGTCGTTCAACGAGGAGAAATGAGTGCCGCTCACGCCGACTTCGGCGCCGCCGCCACCCAGCGCGGACCCTTGCCCCGGCTGAAGTAGTAGTCGCCCTGCGGGCTGATCACGACGGCCCGGTGTCCCGCCGCATCCGCGAAGTACGCCAGCCGTAGGCGGGCTCGCCCTCGCTCGCGCCGACGACCTCGCGCATGTCGGCGCGAGGGTCCGGGGCACGCCTTCGCCGCCGCGAGTTGCGGGACGCCGCCGCCCACGGACAACGCCGCGTCTGCGCGAGCGTTCTCATCCCCGGAAGCGGCCCAGTCCCACCTCGGCCAGTGTGCCGCCTCGGCGCAGCAGCCACAGCGCCTCCAGCCCCATGCGCTGCGCCAGCGCCAGCCCTTCGATGGGTCCGGCCACCAGCAGGGCCGTCGCCCAGGCGTCGGCATGCATGCAGCTTCGGGCGAGGACGCTCACCGAAGCGACGGCGTTGTCGAGCGGCGCCCCGCGGCGCGCATCGATGGTGTGCGCGAGCCGCACATCGCCCAGCCGCACGTAGCGGCGGTAGTCGCCCGAGGTGGCGATGGCGAGATCGGCGAGTTCGATCACGCCATGCACCGCGCGGCGCCCGAACTCGGGGCGTTCAAGCGCCACCGCCCAGGGATCACCACCGGCACGCGCGCCGACGGCTCGCAGTTCGCCGTCGACAGCGGCCAGCGCGTGCCGCACGCCGTGCCGCTCCAGCACCTCGGCGATGCGGTCCACCGCGTAGCCCTTGGCGATGCCGCACAAGTCGAGCGTGAGCGGCGCGTGCTTGCGCGCACGGCGTTGCCCCAGATCCAGCTCGAGGCTCGCGTGCGTCACCGGGCGCTGCGCCGTGCGTGCGGCACGGATCGCCGCCGCATCGGGCGCGTCCCGCGCCGCACCGAAACCCCAGGCATCGACGAGCGCACCGATGCCGGCATCGAATGCACCCGCGCTCAGGCGCTCGATGTGCAGCGCGCATTCCAGCACCTGCAGGATCTCGGCGGGCAGCGTGACCCAGGTGTCCAGCGCGGCACGGTTCAGTCGCATCAGGGCGCTGTCCGGTTTCCAGGGCGACATCTGCGCGTCGACCTCCTCCACCGCATCCGCCACGTCACCTTGCAGCGCCTGCAGATCGCACTCCGGACCTTGGTCGACGGTGACCGACCAGCGTGTGCCCATCGTGGGCCCGTGCAGCGTGCCATGCGCCGCGCGCGCGGCCGGGTGCCAGGCGGGTTCAGAACAGGTCTTCGGCATAACGTTCCTGGGCCTTGAGCTGCTTCACGTCGAGGCGCAGCGGCGCGAGCACGACGTCGAGCGCGTCGGCAACGGCGCGCGCCATCGCGTGGCTGCCGCAGACACGCACGATCGCGCCGCGCGCCAGCGCCTCGCGCAGGCGTTCGGCGTGACGGTGCAAGGCGTCCTGCACATAGCCGCCCCCGCCGCTCACGCGCGAGAACGCGGTATGCACGCTGGCGAGCTGCCCCTCGGCGCGCCAGCGCTCGATGTCCCGGCCGAAGTAGTAGTCGCGCGCCGGGTCGCGGCCGCCAAAGAAGAGGTGCATCGGCGTGCGGCGCCGGTTATGGCGGATGAAACCGGCGAGCGGAGCGACGCCGGTGCCGGCGCCGATCAGCACCACGCCCTTGGGCGCGCGCGGCAGCGCAAAGGCCGGATTGGCGCGGACGTACGCAGCGACGCTCTCGCCCGGTTGCAGGTCGAGCAGATGCGTGGAGCACAGGCCGCCCGGAATCTGGCGCACGCAGATCTCGACGAAGCCGTCCCGTGCGCTCGACGCGAGCGAGTAGTGGCGCGGCACGCCGCCGCCCGGGGGCACGATGGCGACCAAGTCACCGGCGGTGAAATCCCCAAGGCCGCGGCCGCGCCAGCGTGCGAACCTGCCCTGCGCGGGCCAGCAGAAGCGCAGGATCGCCGCGCGCTGCCCGTCGCTGCCGGGATAGTCCTGGCGCGAGACGAGCGTGAACGTGGTCGTCGGCGGCAGGCGCGGCACGTGCTCCAGCGCGAGCGGCTCGCCAAGCGCCTCCGCGAGCGCCTTGCCCCAGCGCGCGAACTGCTGCGCCGATTGCTGGTGGATGCATTCCAAGGGCAGCAGCATCGGCCAGTCGCGTGTGCGCAGCGCCTGATCGAGCGTCTGCGCATAGGCACAGAAAGCCGGAAACTGTCGATCGCCGAAGCCCAGCACGGCAACGCGCGCCGCGCCTGCGTCGAGCGCAGCGATGCGCGCCAGCGCGTTGCGCGCGTGTGCCGGCGGCTGGCCTTCGCCGTACGTGGCGGCGAGCACGAAGACGAGGCGGGTCGCGGCCGTGGTCCGGAAGTGTTCGAGCGGCGCGCTGTGCACGCGGTGGCCGGTGCGCACCAGCGCGTCGTGCAGCGTCCGCGCGAAGCCCCACGTGCTGCCCCCTTCGCTCGCGACGAAGATCAGCGCGTCGGCCGTGTCCGGCGCGCCGTTGCCGGCGATGCGCGGCACGAGCCGGCGCGCCTGCCACCAGATGACGACACCCGACGCCCAGAACAGCACGACGCTTGCGCCGGCCAGGGCGAGCACGACGGCCCAGGGCCAGGCCGCTTCGCCGGTGTGCAGCACCACCGCCCAGTCGTTTACCTGCTGCGCGAGACTCGCGTCCTGCCAGGCCAGCATGTGGCCCGAATAGCGGTCGATCCACCCGCTGCCGTCCGATGTCACGAGGCGCCAGGTGTCGGTCGGGTCGGCCGGATCGGGGAAGCCCAGGCGGCGCAGGTCCTTCACCGGGACGCTCTGCAGCGGTGCGAGGGACGCGGCCGGCAGCGCGGCGCCGCCGGTGACGACCGACGCGACCTCGGGCTCGTCGGCGGCATCGAGCGGCACGAGGCCGAGCGTCGCGCTGCTCATCGTCAGTGCCGTGACCGAGCTCGAGAACAGCAACACCAGCACCACCCGGCCGGTGAGCACGTGAATGCGCTGCGCCAGCGTGCCACGCACGCGCGAGGCGAGCTGGCGCCAGCCGCCCATGCGCCGCAGCAGCAACACCAGACCCGACGCCGACAGCAGCGCCATCGCCAGCGCCACGCCGGCTGCACCCCAGCGCCCGGCGTCGCCGAGCAGCAGCGCCCGGTGCAGGTTCTTCACCCAGCGCGGCAGCGCCGACGGCTGGTACGCGCCGAGCACGCGGCCGTCGGCCGGATCGACATACGATGCCTGCGCCTGATTGCCGTCGAAGCCGAAGACGACGATGCCTCCCGACGGCAGGCGGCGGATCTCCTGCGCTCCGGGCACGGTGCCCACGACGCGCTCGACGAGCGTCGCCACGTTCAGGTCGGGCGCGGGCGACTTGGCCAGCCAGGCCTGCTGCAGCGGGTCGAATGCGAGCAGCGCACCGGTGAGCCCGACCACCAAGGCGAGCGTGCCCGCGGTCAGCCCCAGCCAGCGGTGGATCCGTCTCCAGCTCATGGCAGCGTCACCTCACTGCAACTGGAAAGTCAGCGCCTGGACGTATTGCTTGCCGGGCTGCGGCTTGCCGGCATTCGCGCTGGCGAGCGGCACGCGCAACTCCGACGGGCTATCGCGCATGTCCTCGACCGCGGCGTCGACACGGATCTCGTAGCCCGCATCGATCAGCGCGTCGGCCAGGTCGGCCGTGACCTTGAGCGTGCGCCCGGCACCGACGCTGGCGCCGGTGACGCCGGTCAGGCGCCTGGCGTCGCCGGCCGACAGGCGGTTCCAGTCGGACAGGTTCCTGTAGTACTTGGCCTTGCCGCCCGCGACCCACAGCGTGCCGGCATAGGCACCCTTGGCATCGGTCAGGTAGACCGCGAGGTAGGCGCCGTCGCCGCCGTAGTTCTTGAGCTGGAGTGCGAGCGTCACCGGGCGGCTCTCCGCCGCGGTGGACAGGGCGAACGCGCAGGCAGCAGCGACGCTGCCGAGCAGGCGTTTGAACATGGCAAATCTCCTCTCGAATTTGGACGTCAGTCGACCTTCGCGCGCGGCGCGGTGCCGGGTTCGAACACGGGGCTCGGCGTACCCGGCGCATCGGTGGGCGTGGCGCTGCGCGCGTCGCGCTCGCGCGCCCGGTCCGGGTGGCGCCGTGGGTCGCTGCCGCGATCCCGGCTGCGATGCGTGATCTTCACCAGCTGCAGCGTCTCGGGATCGACCCTGGCCTTGAATGCACGGCCATCCGCATCGCTGCCGCGAATCTCGTAGCAGCCGTCGTCGATCTTCAATCGCTGGACCTGCCAGCCGCGCTGGGCCGCCATCTGCTGGACGGCGTCGCGCGATTGCCAGCGCTCCACCGGGGCGTTGCAATCGTCGTCGGCCAGTGCGGGCACGGCGATCAGTGCAAGCGACAGCGCGATCACTCCCTTGCGCAGGCGTGAACGTTCGACTGGATGGTTGCGACAGGTCATGGCATGTCTCCTTTGCGAACGAAGTTGGTTAGCGCATCGCGAACGATTCGCGGTACAACCGCCACGGGCGCGGATCCTTTGCTCTTCGGCACGCATTGTGAAAGGCTCCGGTTGAACGAATGCTGAAGGCAGCGTTCAGCCGCCGTTCATCGCCGCGCGCGTATGGCTTGCGTCCAGGAACCCGCGCATCGCGACCATCAGGGTCGAAGGAGCGCCTTCCGGAGCGACGGCACAGGTGGCAGACTGCATCGCTTGTCGCACGTTCGGGAGACGTCCATGTCGACCCTTGAGGGACCCCGCAGCTTCCAGGCGGTTCTCGACGACGAAGCCCGCACGCTTGGTCTCGAAATCGCCGCGCCGGCGACCGGGGAACCCGCGACGGGCGCAGGCTTCGCCCCCGGAGCCGATACGGACCGGTCACGTATCCGGGTGCCAGGCGATGTCGCCGGCCGCACGCCCGCAGCCGACGGTCCCACCGTCCCGCCCCGCATCGGACTCGCGCTGTCCGGGGGCGGCATCCGCAGCGCGACCTTCAGTCTCGGTGTGCTCCAGGCGCTGGCGTGCGCTGGCAAGCTCTCCTGCATCGACTACCTGTCTACCGTCTCGGGCGGGGGCTACATCGGGTCGTGGCTCACCGCGTGGATCCATCGAAACGCCGCGAAGGGCGGCGTGGACTGGGTCGAGCGACAGCTCGAGGCGTCGGTGCTGCATAACCGCGGCACGCTGCTCGCGGGGCAGGCGCAGAAGGCCGCCGACGCGAAGGCCGCATTCGCGGCGCCGGCGAAACCGCACCCATCCCCGCCCTCGCCCTCATCTGCGGCTGCGACGGCCGATCTCGTCGAGCCGCTCGAGATCACCTGGCTCCGCCGCTACAGCAACTACCTCACGCCGCATGTGGGCGCGCTTTCGCTCGACAGCGTCACACTGGTGATGACCTGGCTGCGCAACACCACCCTCAACCTCATCCTGGTGCTGTCGGCGATGGCGGCGGTGATGTGGGCCGCGCACCTCGTGACCTACGTGACACCCGGTCAGTGGCAGGCGGCGCGCGGCGCGCTCGGCTGGATCGCGCTTGGCATCGGACTCGCACTGATGCTGTTCTTCGCCTACAACCTCGCCAACCTCCACCGCCGCGACCCCGAGCCACCCAGCGCCATCCGGCAAAACTCGGTACGCGTGGTCGTGAGCGCGCTGGGACTGGGCGCGATGGTCGCGGCGGGACTGTGGTTCTTCGCAGGCCCGGTGCCGGTCGTCGCGTCGTATCTCCTGGTGATCGGCGCGCTCGCCATCGTCGTCACCTTCTGGCTCTATCTCGTCCGCGGACGCGACGAGGCGAAGCTCGTCGGGGCGTACGTATGGGGAGGCGCTGCCGCTCTGGCGGCGAGCTTCCTCGTCTTCTGGGGCGCACGCGCGCTCGACCTCGTGGATGGGGTGCCGGGTGCGGTGACCTACGGCCCCGCGCTCTTCCTCGTGGCCTTCGGCTTCTGCGGCTCGATCTACATCGGCATCAGCGGACGCGCCTACGAGGAGCGCGCCCGCGAATGGTGGAGCCGCATGAACGCGATGCTCGTCTACGCGGGACTCGCCTGGCTCGCGACCTTCTGGGTGGCGCTCTATTCGCGGCCCACGTTCGACTGGGCGTGGTCGAACGCGCCGGGCTGGACGGCGACCTTCACCACCGGCTGGATCGCCTCGGTGATCGCGATCCTCGGGGGCGAAGTGCCGAAGACGGTCTCGACGCGCACACGTGTCAACGTCGAACGCGTACTCTCCGCACTCACCGCGGTGGCCGCCATCGGCTTCGTGCTGGCGGTCGCGCTCGTCACCGACGCATTTTTCATGCACGCCAATCCCCTGCCCGCGGTGACGCTGGTGGCGGACGGGAGTCTCGCCGATCATCTCGTGCTGCGCGATGCGCTCTACGCGCTGCTGGCGACACCGGCAGGCCGCCTTCACCTGTCCGCCACGCTGCTCGTGCTGCTTGCGATCGTGGCCGTGTTCGCGCTCTTCGCGTGGCGGCTCGACGTCAACAGGTTCTCGCTGCACAACATGTACAAGAACCGGCTGGTGCGCTGCTACCTGGGCGCGAGCGCCGGCCCGAGCCGCCGCCCGCAGCCCTTCATCGGCTTCGACGAGGCGGACGACCTCGCGCTGTCGGTGTTGAGCGGATCGCAGCGCCCCCTGCACCTGCTCAACACCACGCTCAACCTCTCGCAGGGCAAAAACCTCGCGTGGCAGGAACGCAAGGGTGCCTCGTTCGTCTTCAGCGCGCAGTGGTGCGGCTACGGCCTCGCGGCCACGCAGGGCGACACCACCTATCGGCAGCTCGACGAGGCGCTGCCGCCGCCCCCCGGCTACCTGCCCACGTCGACCTACGCGAGGCGAACGGGCGTCACCGGTGACGACGCGGCGCTCACCCTCGGCAGCGCCATGGCCACCTCGGGTGCGGCGGTGAGCTCCGGCATGGGCATGCACAGCTCACGGCTGCGCGCCTTCCTGCTCACGCTCTTCAATGCGCGCCTGGGACGCTGGTGCCCCAATCCCACTCGCGATCCCGGCCTCCCGTTGAGTCCCAAGCTCGGCCTGCGCTGGTACCTGCAGGAACTGCTGGGGCTCACCAACGAGGGGTCCAATTACCTGCACCTCTCCGACGGCGGCCATTTCGAGAACCTCGGCCTGTACGAGCTCGTGCGCCGACGCTGCTCGGTCATCGTCGTCGTCGACGGCGGCGCGGACCCGGCCCGCACTTTCCAGGATCTCGGCGTGGCGGTGCGGTTGTGCCGCGTCGACTTCGGCTACGACATCGAGCTCGAGGTGGACGCGCTGCGCCCCAATCGCGAGGGCCGTGCGAGGGCCGGCTTCGCGTGGGGCACCGTCACCTACGGCCCGGCCGAGCGCGGTGTGATCCTTTACATCAAGCCCACGCTGACGGGTAGCGAGCCGATGGATGTCGCGGCCTATGCCGCGCGCAATGCATCGTTCCCGCACCAGACGACCGTGGACCAGTTCTTCGACGAGAGCCAGTTCGAGGGATATCGGCGCCTGGGGCTGCACGTGGGCGAGGCGGCCTTGGCGTCGACGGAAGCGGGTGTGATCGTGCGCCATGCGGTGGGGGTTGCGCCGGGTACGGCCGTGATCACGACGATCTCGCCATGAGCGCGCCCGGGACCGGCTCGTACTCGCGCAAGATCGACGATGCACGCTCCGGCGCGGTGCGGATCCGCCCTTTTTCGCCATTGGCGTCTACTTCTTCATCATCTTCGGTAACGCCTTCCGGTACGGGCGCGCCTACCTCTTCGCGAGCCAGGCCTTGTGTGTCGCAGGCATGGTGTCGGCGCTCATGCTCGTGCCATTCTGGAAGATTCACCAGGTGGCCGGCTTCGCCCTGCTGATACTCGTGGTCGTGAAGCCGCTGTACGTCTGGGCCCTGGTGCAGCAGTACCGTCGGCTTGCTGCAAGCAGCGAAGACGCCTAGGACATGAGCGCCCGGCCTTCTCGCCACGTCGCGGATGGTTCGTGGCAGCTCCTCTGCACGTCGTTACGCCCGACATCGGGCACGCGCTCGCGACCTGCGAGGCGCGCGTCGCCCACCGGTCGGTGGGTCGCCAGCCTCGCCGCGCCCTGAACGACGGCGGAAGGCACCCGCGCCGGGGCTCGTCGCCCGGCGGGTGCGGGCGACGGCTCCGGTTAGCCGGCTGTTAGACAGGCTGCCGCATCGTCCCCAGCGTCGACCTGACCGACGCCAATTCCATGGACACCTATGTCGTGCGCATCTACCGGCGCAGCGGCGCAGCAGCCGGGCCGGCGGGGACCATCGAGCACGTCGAGTCCGGCGAGCGGGTCGGCTTCGCGAGCGCCCGGGAACTCCTCGAGCGTCTCCTTGCGCGAAGAGGCGGTCCGACGCTCGCCGCCGCGTCCCCGCCTCTTCCTCCCCTGTCCGAGGGCTGACCATGGCTGCGTATTCCCCCTGTCCCATCCTCGCCACGGCGCTGCTGCTCGTCTTCACCGCCGCGCATGCGCAGCTCGTCGACCGCACCAAGGCCCCCAACGCCGCCGATGAAGGCATCGCAAAATCGCTCGCGCAGCAGGTCGGCGCCGATCGCGGCGACCGGTACACGCCGGAGTCGTCGGCGTTCATCATCGCGCGCGATCCGTTCCGCGCGATCCGCCGCGGGCGCCAGATCTTCCAGCGCAAGTTCGCACTCACCGAGGGCCAGGGATCGCTCGCACTCAACGGCCGCGGCGACATCGCCACCAACCTCGCCATCGGCGCCGGAATGACCGACAGCTGTGCCGCGTGCCACGGACGGCCGCGCGGCGCCGCCGGTGCGGGTGGCGACGTGGCCACCCGTCCCGACAGCCGCGACGCGCCGCATCTGTTCGGGCTGGGTCTGCGGGAGATGCTGGCCGACGAGATCACCAGCGACCTGCGTGCCCTGCGCACCCAGGCGCTCGCCGCGGCGCGCGCCAGCCGCGGCCCCGTGACGGTGCAGCTCGTCAGCAAGCACGTGCGCTACGGCAGCCTCACCGCGATGCCGGACGGCAGCGTCGATACGTCGCGCGTCGCCGGGGTGGATGCGGATCTGCGCGTGCGCCCCTTCTTCGCGCACGGCGGCAAGATCTCGATCCACGAGTTCGTGGTCGGCGCGCTCAACGACGAGATGGGAATGCAGGCGGTCGATCCCGAACTCGCAGCCGCGCAGGCGGGCGGCCGCATGGTGACGCAAGCGGGGATGGTGCTCGACGGCGCCCTCGACCGGCTCGAGGCTCCACCCGCGACGCGCGCCGACGAAGACCTCGACAAGGACGGCATCGCCAACGAGGTGCCGCGCAGCCTGGTCGACTATCTCGAGTTCTACCTCCTCAATTACTTCACGCCGGCGACGTACAAGGTCACACGCAACGGGCACTGGGGCCGCGCGCTGTTCGACAGGATCGGATGCAGTGCCTGCCACATCGCCGACTTCACGCTGAACCGCGACCGCCGCGTGGCCGACGTCGCGACCGTCTACGACCGGGACCGCGGCAACTTCAACCACCTGTTCGCGACGGCGAGGCCGCTGTTCCGGTCGATCGACGACGGATCGCCGTTTCCTTCGCTCAAGGCCCCCAAGCTCGAAGCGTTCGAGGTCAGGAACATCTTCACGGACTTCAAGCGGCACGATCTCGGGTCGGACTTCTACGAGCGCGACTACGACGGCTCGATGCGCCGCGAGTTCATGACCTTGCCGCTGTGGGGCGTGGGCAGCACGGCGCCGTACGGCCACGACGGCCGCAGCGTCAACCTGACCGAGGTCATCCTGCGTCACGGCGGCGAGGCGCAACGCTCGCGCGACGCCTTCGCGGCGCTAGGCGATGTCCGGCAGGAAGCGATCGTCGATTTCCTCGGCTCGCTCGTGCTGTTTCCGCCCGACGACACGGCGTCCAATCTCAACGCGGGGGATCGCTCGGCAGCGGGCTTTCCGCAGTACGGACACGGCAGCATCCGCCTGCAGGGGCTGTACAACGATCCGAACGAGCCCGAATAGGCGTCGCCCTCGCGGCGTCACCGACCGGGCGTCGAGCTCACCGGCCCGTGCACATTGCGACCGCGTCGGGGCCGTATCCTTCCGCCACGTAGCCCCGGTCGACCATCTGTGCCTTCAGCGCCGGATCGATGACGTACCGGTGATTGGAGTCCGCACGCTGGTTCCAGAGGCGATAGACAGGAATCGTCGCGTCCGGGCATGCGCCCGTGATCGGGTCCGGCAACGCCGCGTAGAACGCGTTCGGCGATTCGAGGACATAGCCGCTGTAGTTGGGATCGGTGTCGACCTTCGCCTGCACGTCGGCGCATTCCGCGGCCGATGCGCTGAAGAAGTGCGAGTCGCCGTGCTCGGGCGGGATGTAGAAGCGGCACACGGGAACGAAGCCGGCAGGCGCCGCCTGCGCGGCGCCGAACAGCGGAAGCGTGTTTCCCGTGCGCGCCCAGCCTGCATGAATGCCCGCATCGAGGTCGGCCGCCTCCATGGGATCGAGCGTCACGAAGTAGCGATCGAGCGCAGCGTGGTAGTACTCGACTGCCGGTGAGGCACCGATGCTGTAGCGCGCGATGGCGAAAGCTCCCCGCATTCCCACGGTGGCGACACCTGCCAGCAGGAGCTGGCCGTCGGCCTGCAGGGCCATTGCGCGCACGTCGCGAAGATCGCTCGGGGACCAGATGCCGCCGGCGCCGAACGAGGTATCGAGTTTCCCCTCGGGCGTGACACGCAGGACCACAGGACGGCTCGCCAGGGGTCCCGAGTTCGGTACGAGCAACGCCAGCGTCTCGCCGCCGGGCTGCATCAGCATACGCGGCGTGTCGACGATCCCGTCCATGGGCGCGTCGTACACGAAGCGGCCGCCGCTTCCGAACGACGATTCCAGCGCGCCGGACGCCGTAACCGCCGCCATGACCAGCGAGACGTTGCCTCCGTCGCTGGGAACGCCCGCCCGGCGAACACCGGCAACCAGGAAGCGCCCGCCCGGCTGCATGGCGAGCGCGGCGGTGTAGACGTAGCTGGTGCCGGGCGCGTTCGCGACGAGGACCCTGCCGTTGGTGCCGAACGAGGCGTCGGGCGTGCCGTCCGGCAGGAAACGCAGGACCGACGCCGCCAGCACGCCATCGACCGTGCTCGTGGCAGCCACGACGATCTTCCCGTCGGGCTGGAGTACTGCACCGGCAAAGTAATCGTTCGTGCTCGGGCCGTGCGGAACGATCATCGCCCCGACGTGATTGAACGACGTGTCCAGCGTGCCGTCCACGCCGAAGCGCACGAGCGTGAGAAACGCCGTACCCCCGCCCACGCTGCTGGCCGCGACGATCTTGCCGTCACGCTGCTCGAGCAACTGTCCGCCGTTGTACCAGGCGATGGACTCGGCTCCATTCGTCACCATCGTGGGGTCCGGCGAAAGGTCGCCTTGAAAGCGTGCGATGCCCTGCGTCGTGGGCGCCACGAACCGGCCGTCACGCAGCAAGAGCGAGGGCGCAGCCGGTGCGGGAGCGACGATGCCCGCATCCCCGAACGTCGTGTCGAGGCCGCCGCCCGGAAGGTAACGGGCCACCGCCGCGTGGCTCAATGGCATGGGAGCCATGCCACCACCGAATCCGTACACGTAGGACCCCGCCACGACGATCCTTCCGTCGCGCAGCGCGAACGCCGTGGTGGCCGCTCCACCCATCATCAGGAATGGTTGCGTCACCGGATGCCCGCCACCGAAGCTGGGATCAGGCGCAGGCATCGCCGCGCTCCCGCAGACGGGAACGAGCCAGGCGCAGAGCAACGTCAGACGGGACAGGAGGGATGCGTGCATGGCGTGGCGTAGTCTCTGCGGACCTGTCGTCAGGTCACGGGACATGGATCTTATTATAAGCGATTCTATCGCCACCGACGAAGCCATCCGGCAACCAAAGACCCTGCCGTGCAAGTGGGTGCAGCGATCTCAAGGGCGCCGAGCACTGCCGATCGATCATCGCGGCGTGCCGGGTTGGGGAGATGTCGTTCAACGAGGAGTAGGGAAAGGGACCCGCCCGCATGGCGGTCATGCTCGGGCAGGCTCGACGGCGATGCCGAGTCCTTTCGCCACCTGGCGTACACGCTCGTCGAGGCTCGAGAGCTGCAGGCCGGCGACCGCGGAGCGCGCGGCGAAGGTTAATCTGAAGTTCCTGCGTTAACCCCCTCGCTTTTGAGTAGATAAGCCTCTTGAATCA
>CAYTOT010000029.1:9129-59230 GCA_964439475.1 uncultured Alcaligenaceae bacterium | reverse complement strand
CCAGGCGCTTGGCCTTCTCGATCACCATCTCGGCGACCTGCACGTGGCGCGTGGCGGGCTCGTCGAAAGTCGACGACACCACCTCGCCGCGCACCGAGCGCTGCATCTCCGTGACTTCTTCCGGACGCTCGTCGATCAGCAGCACGATGAGCATCACGTCCGGGTGGTTGGCGGCGATGGAGTGCGCGATGTGCTGCAGCATCACCGTCTTGCCGGACTTGGGCGACGCCACCAGGAGGCCCCGCTGGCCCTTGCCGATGGGGGCGATGATGTCGATGATCCGCCCGGTGATGTTCTCTTCCGCCTTGATGTCGCGCTCGAGCACGAGCGGCTTGTCGGGGAAGAGCGGGGTCAGGTTCTCGAAGAGGATCTTCGACTTCGCGTTCTCCGGCGGCTCGAAGTTGACCTTGTCGACCTTGACCAGGGCGAAGTAGCGCTCGCCGTCCTTGGGCGTGCGGATCTCGCCCTCGATGGTGTCGCCGGTGTGCAGGTTGAAGCGGCGGATCTGCGACGGCGAGATGTAGATGTCGTCGGTGTTCGCGAGATACGACGTATCGGGCGAGCGCAGGAAGCCGAAGCCGTCGGGCAAGACCTCCAGCACGCCGCCGCCGAAGATGGATTCGCCCTTCTTCGCCTGCTGCTTCAGCAGCGCGAAGATGAGGTCGTGCTTGCGCATCCGGTTGGCGCCCTCGATGTCGTTCTGGTTCGCGACTTCGATCAGCTCGGAGACGTGCTTGGATTTGAGTTCGGAAAGATGCATGGTGCGGATGGCGCGCGGCAACGGGCGCGGAAGTCGAGAAGCCGGAGGGTGCCCGGGCGCTGCATCCGGCCGGATGCGAGGCTGGGAGGTGGTCCGGCGGGTGGGAACGCGACGAGGGTCGTTGTCAGCGGTGGAAAGGAGATCGGGAACGGGCTGTTGAAGCGTCCGTCTTGGGGTTCCCGGGGGACCGGGTGTGTTGGGATTGCCGGAGGACCGGTGGTTCGACGTTAGGGCCGGGTTGCCTCACACTCACGGCTGTCGCGAACGGACGCGGACCGGCGTCATGGCGCTCGAGGCGGCGGGCGAGGCGTTGGGAAGCGTTGGGATGCTTGGGGCGGCTTGGACCTGCTGGCGCCGGAATGCAACACGGGCGCGCCGCTCGTTCGAGAATCGAGACTAACGGGATTGGCGTCGTGTGTCAACGGCAAGGCAACACGGCAAGGGCAGGGTCGGGCGCCGGGCACCGTCCGGCGGCCAGGCGCCACGACCCGCGGTGGCGCCCCTCTCAAGCGGCGGGGCCGCCTGCGCTCGAGGGCACGGAGGACGATCGCGGGCCGGACCCGCGCAGGCGCGCTACAGGTTGCTGTTGAGGAAGGCCGTGAGTTGCGACTTGGTGAGCGCGCCCACCTTCTGCGCGTGCGCCTGGCCATCCTTGTAGAGGATCACGGTCGGAATGCCACGGATGCCGTACTTGCCCGGCGTGGACGGATTGGCGTCGATATCGAGCTTGGCGATCCTGACCTTGTCACCGTACTCCCTGGCGACTTCGTCGAGGACCGGGGCGAACATCTTGCACGGACCGCACCATTCGGCCCAGAAGTCGACCAGCACGGGCGTGGACGACTTCAGGACGTCGCTTTCGAAGGTGGCGTCGGAAACGTGCTTGACGGCATCGCTCATTGGAAATCCTTTCGTGGACCGGCGAAGCGGTGGCCGGTGTCTGCGGCTAAAGTAGCCCAACCATAGGGCAGGCGCAAGGCAGAAACCCCGGCGCGGCCCGGGTGACCGCAAGAGCCACGTGCCGTAATCTCGGAGCGATCTGGTAAAATTCAAGGTTGAAACGAACTCACGCCCGTTCGGACCATTCCGGCAACATGCCGGCGCCGCATCGCCCATGACCTACGTCGTCACCGAGAGCTGCATCCGTTGCAAGTACACCGATTGCGTCGACGTCTGCCCCGTCGACTGCTTTCGCGAAGGTCCCAACTTCCTCGTCATCGACCCCGACGAGTGCATCGACTGCACGCTGTGCGTGGCGGAGTGCCCCGTGGAGGCCATCTTCGCCGAAGACGACGTCCCGTCCGACCAGCAGGGCTTCATCGCACTCAACGCTGAGCTGTCGAAGGAGTGGAAGCCGATCATCGAGCGCAAGCCAGCCCCCCCCGATGCCGACGACTGGAAGGACGTGAAGGACAAGCTCCAGCACCTCGCACGCTAGGGAGGGTGCGTTTGACCCGTTCCCGCCGCAACCCCTAGAATCCGGTGGTTTTTGCCAAGAAGGCTTCCGCAAGGCTTCGAGCTCATACATGAAAAGAATCGCATCGTTGGCCGCGCTCGCCCTGGCGTCCTGGTTGCCGCAGGTCGCGGCGGCCCAGACACCGGTCAAGCCCGGAGACCCCAATCGCGGGGCCGAGATGGTCCAGATGTGCCAGGGTTGCCACGGCATCCCCGGCTGGCGCACCGCATTTCCGGAGGTCTATCGCGTGCCCAAGCTGTCCGGCCAGAATCCCGCCTACATCATCGCGGCGCTCAAGGAGTACAAGGCCGGCAACCGCAGCCATCCCTCGATGCGGGCGATTGCCGCGTCGCTGGACGAGCAGGAAATGGCCGACCTCGCCGCCTACTACGCGCTCACGCCCCTCACCACGGCGAACAAATGATGATTGCCCGTCCACTCACCACGCTCGCCATCGTTGCGGCCTTCGCCTCGGGCACTGCCGTCGCTGCCGATCTCGAGGCCGGCAAGAAGAAGGTCCAGGAGATCTGCGCGGCCTGCCACGGCATCGACGGCGCCACGCCGACCGCCCCCGACTATCCGAAGCTCGCAGGCCAGTATCCCGACTACCTCGCCAAGGCCTTGCGGGACTACAAGTCCGGACAGCGCAAGAATCCCATCATGGCGGGGATGGCGGCCACACTCACCGAGCGTGACATCGAGAACGTCTCGCAGTACTTCTACAACCAGCCGAGCAATCTCGCCAGCCGGTACTGATCCCGCCTGGTCGATCGGATCGATGCGAAGGGCGCCGCTTGGCGCCCTTCGTCTTCCTGGCGCGGCGCCGAGCGCGTGGATGCAGGCGGACCGCCCATGGCCGTGGTCCGGCGCACCGGCCTCCGGGTCATGACATTGGCATAGACTCGGTGGTACCCTGCAGCCTGCAGCGTTGCCAGGGCAAAGGGAGGGGCCATGCGGGGTGCAGCGCAATTCGTCCGCCGCCGTCGCGCGCAGGCGTGGGCCGTGTGCCTGTCGCTCCTGGCCACGTGCCAGGCGTGGGCGGGCAACGAGGCGGTCTATCGCTTCTACAATCGCGACACGGGCACGCACTTCTACACGGTGTCCGTCGGCGAACGTGACGGCGTGATCCGCGCGTATCCGCAATTCGCCTACGAGGGTGCGACGTTCGCCGCGCCCGTCGATGCTGCGGTGACGGTGCCGGTGTACCGTTTCTACAACACGAAGACGGGCACGCACTTCTACACCACATCCGAGAGCGAGCGCGACGGGATCATCGCGACCTACCCGCACTTCGCCTACGAGGGGCCGGCCTTCCGCGCGTTCGCCTCCCCCGGCTCCGACGGGCGCCTGCCGGTGTACCGCTTCTTCAACACGACGACCGGCGCGCACTTCTACACGATCTCCTCCGCCGAACGCGACAAGGTGGTGGCGACCTACCCGTCGTTCGTCTACGAGGGCATCGCGTTCCACTGCTATCCGGCGTCGAGCGCCACCGTGGCCCCGGTCACGAAGGCGGCGACGGATGCGTGGCGCTTCCTCCAACAGACGTCGTTCGGGCCGACGCCGGCCACACTCGCTCGCGTGCAGGAACTCGGCGTGCCGGGCTACCTCGAGGAGCAGTTCGCGGTGCCGGCGAGCGGCTACCCCGACCGCGAGTACGGGCATCTGTCGCTCGACGAGTCGGACAGCTGCTCCTTCGCCGCGTCGCGCTCGAGTCCGGTGTACGCCTGCGCGCGCGACCAGCTGACGCTCTTCAAGCTGCGCAACCAGTTCTTCGTCAATGCGCTCACGCAGCAGGACCAGCTCCGCCAGCGGGTGGCGTGGGCGCTCTCGCAGTTGCTCGTGATCTCGGGCATGAAGGATCCGGACATGGAGACGGCGTATGTGCAGGCGCGCTATCACCAGATCCTGTTCGAGGAGGCGTTCGGCAGCTTCGAGGCGCTGCTCGAACGGGTCACGCGCTCGCCGCAGATGGGCCACTACCTCGACATGGTCGACAACGCGAAGGCCGATACCGCGACCGGCACCGAGCCCAACGAGAACTTCGCGCGCGAGCTCCTGCAGCTCTTCTCGATCGGGACGGTGGAACTCGACGACGACGGCACGCCGCTCACCGACGCCAAGGGCGTTCCGGTGCCGAGCTATGGGCAGGACGAGGTCAAGGCCTTCGCACGAACGTTCACCGGGTGGACCTATCCGCCGTACGACGCGGCACAGCCCAGGGGCGGCAGCGACGAGCGCTACTACGCCAAGCCGATGGTTCCCGTGGAGGACAGGCACGACACGGCGGCCAAGACGCTGCTCCACGGCACCGTGCTCCCCGCGGGGCAGGGTGCGGATGCCGACCTGCGCGCCGCGCTGCGCAATGTCTTCGTGCATCCCAACGTGGGGCCGTTCGTCGCGCTCCATCTGATCCGCCACCTCGTCACCGGCAATCCGGGTCCCGCCTACGTCGGGCGCGTGGCAAAGGCGTTCAACGACAACGGCCGCGGCGTGCGCGGCGACATGAAGGCGGTGCTGCGCGCCGTGCTGCTCGATCCCGAGGCGCGCGGCGGCACCAGCGCCGATCCACGCTACGGGATGCTCATGGAGCCGGTGCTCTACGTCACCACCCTCCTGCGCCAGCTCGATGCCACGAGCGACGGCAACCGGCTGTACGAGCCCACGCGCGCCATGGGCCAGGACGTGTACTACGCACCGTCGGTGTTCGGCTACTATCCCGCCGACTACCGGATTCCCGGCACGTCGATCGTCGCGCCGCAGTTCGGCATCCACAACACCAACACCGTGCTCCACCGCGCGGACTTCGCTCGCGAGATGATCGACGAGGGTGGCTGGTCGCCCGACTCCGAGCTTGCCGGCGCGGTCGGCACGAAGATCGACGTCACGCCTTATCGCAACGTGGCGAGCAACGCCGCCGATCTCGTGCGTCTCGTCGACACGCGCCTTTTCGGGGGCGGCATGCCGCTCGGGCTGCGCGACGAGCTCTACCAGGCCGTCGCTGCCATCGATGCCGGCCGGCGCGGCACGCGCGCGCGGATGGCGCTCTTCCTCGCGGTGACCTCCTTCCAGTATCAGGTGATCCGGTGAGCCCGAAGATCCGTCGCACGCGCGAACGGGCTCCGGAGCGCGCAGCGCAGAGGACAGCCTCATGAGCATGCGCCGTGGCAGCAGGGAGCCTTCCCTTGCCGGGACCGCCGGAAGGCAGGATGCCCCGACGGCTTCGTCCCGCCGACGTTTCCTCCGACACACGGGCGCGCTCGCGGCCTGTGGTCTCGTACCAGCGCTGGGTGGTCTCGCCCATGTCGCAAGGGCGCAGGCCGCGGCGCCGTACCGCGCGATCGTGTGTGTTTTCCTCGAGGGAGGCAACGACGGCAACAATACGGTCGTTCCCTACGACGACTACGCGAACTATGCCGCGGGACGGCGCAACGGCGGCAGTGGCGCCGCCCTCGCCAGGGCGGAGCTGGTGCCGATCGCCCCCACGAATCTCACGCGCAAGTTCGGGCTGCACCCGCAGCTCGACATGCTCGCGCCGCTCTTCGAGCAGAAGAAGCTCGCCGTGGTGGCCAACGTCGGCACGCTCGTGGCGCCGATCACGAAGGCCGACTACCTCGCCGGGCGCAACCGTCCGCGCAACCTCTTCTCGCACAGCGACCAGCAGCTCGCGACCCAGGGTCAGATCGCCGGCGCGCTGGTGCCAAGCGGATGGGGAGGAAGGGCCATCGATGCCATCGGCGGCGGCAACGACGGCCGCGGCATTCCCGGGATGGTCTCGCTCGCCGGCGATGCGCTCTTCACGCAGGGCGTGTCGTCGCTGCCGGTGGCGCTGTCGCGCTTCGGGTCGTTCGGTGTGGGCGACGATTCCGCCGAGGCGCAGATCCGCAATGCCGCGCTGGCGCGCATCCTTGCCGCCGATCGCGACAACCTCATCGTGGCCCAGGCACAGGAAGTGATGGCGCTCGCGGTGCGCAGCAGCGAGGCCCTGACGGGCGCGCTCTCGGGTGACAATGCCGTGATCGACGAGGCCTTCGCCGGCGTGAACAGCGGCCTGGGCGACCAGCTCTATCAGGCCGCCCGGCTCATCGCGGCGCGCCATGCGCTCGGGGTGACGCGGCAAGGCTTCTTCACCGAGATGGGCGGCTACGACACGCACAACGACCAGCGTGGCGAGCAGGCGCGGCGCTTCGACGAACTCGGGCCCGCGCTGGCCGCGTTCCAGAAGGCGATGGACGCTCTCGGCGTGGCCGGCGAGGTCACCACCTTCACCCTGTCCGACTTCAATCGCACGTTTCGCATCAATGCCAATGCCGGCACCGACCATGCGTGGGGCGCGCCGCAACTCGTGCTGGGCGGGGCAGTGAAAGGCGGCGCGATGTACGGTGCCTATCCCGATCTCACGATGGGGGGGCCCGACGACGCGAGCGACTACGGCGCGTGGATCCCGACCACGTCGTTCGACCAGTACGGCGCGACGCTCGCGCAGTGGTTCGGCGTGCAGGAGGCAGCACTCGGGGCGGTGTTCCCCAATCTCGCGGCGTTTCCCGTCCGGAACGTGGGGTTCATGGCGTAGCTATTTCTGCCGCTCGAGGCAGGCGAGATAGAGTGCCGCATCCGGCGGCGTGCCGTGCCGTTGTGCGCTCCACATCACCTCGCCCAGGCACTCGAGGACCGCGTGCAACGCGGCGTGCTCGTCGCCGCGTGTATCGCGGATGCGCTCGAACTGCGCGCGGATGCCGGGCGGCTGGTCGATGGCCAGTTGCTCGGCGATGGCGAGGTGCAGCGACAGGTGGAGGTAGGGGTTCGTTTCGCCGGCCTCCGGACCGTAGTCGCGGTGTGCGAACCTGTCGGGCTGCTCGAGCATCGGGTGGTACTCGGGGTGGAGCGTCACGATCCGGGCGACGATGCTCTCGAGGTCCGACAGCGGCGCCCCGGCCCGGTGCTTCGTCCAGGCGTCGATCAGGAAGCGGCGGGCCTCGTCGCGGGAAGGGTTGAACATGGCGTGCGCGGGTCAGTCGGCGGGATCGGGGTCGCGTGTTGCGGCGGTGGCGTCCGGGGCAGGGGAGGAGGGCGTGAACGGCGCAAGGCGCGCTTTCAGGCGAGCGGCAACGGCGGCGCCTCCCCCTTCGTCTTGTCCCGGTACTCGCACAGGTCGCGGATGATGCACGTGGGGCACTTGGGCGTGCGCGCGAGGCAAGTGTAGCGGCCGTGCAGGATGAGCCAGTGGTGGGCGCCCAGCTTGAACTCGTCAGGGGTGAACTTCTCGAGCTTTCGCTCGACTTCCGCGACGTCCTTGCCCGGCGCGAGCCTGGTGCGGTTGGCCACGCGGAAGATGTGCGTGTCGACGGCGATGGTGGGCTGGCCGAACGCGGTGTTGAGCACGACGTTGGCGGTCTTGCGACCCACGCCGGGCAGCGCTTCGAGCGCTTCCCGCGTATCGGGCACCTTGCCGCCGTAGTCGCGCACGAGAATCTCGGAGAGCGCCACGACGTTCTTGGCCTTCATGCGAAAGAGTCCGATGGAGGCGATGTACGGAATCAGGCCGTCCACGCCGAGCTTCACGATTGCGGCGGGCGTGCGTGCCTTCGGGTAGAGCCTGGCCGTGGCCTTGTTGACACCCTTGTCGGTGGCCTGTGCGGAGAGCACGACCGCGACCAGCAACTCGAAGGGCGAGCCGTACTCGAGCTCGGTCCTGGGGTCGGGGTCGGCGGCGCGCAACCGCTCGAAGATGGCGCGGCGCTTCGCGGGATTCATGTCCCGGCCTCGCCCGTCCGTGCCTCGCGCCGGGACCTCATCGTCGAGACGCCGCCTCGCGCCGCGCACGGGCGCGGGCCAATGCGGCATCCACGGCCGCCTTGCGCTGCGCTGCCTCGGTCACGGCCGGCGGCGAGGATGCAGTGGAGGGGGCCTGCTGCCCCGTCGCGCCATCGGCCGTCGGGCCGGACGGACCGGGCTGCGCGGCAGGGGGGGGGCGGCGATTGGCGATGCGCTCGTTGCGCGCGATGCGTGCGTTGCGTCGGTGGTGTCGCTCGCGCGCGGAGCGGGCATCGCCTGCCGACCAGTCGCGTCGCGCAGGGTGCATGGCGATGCAATCCACCGGGCAGGCCGGGACACACAGCTCGCAGCCGCTGCACAGCGACGGCAGGACCGCGTGCATGCGCTTTGGCGCGCCGATGATCGCATCGACCGGACAGGCCACGATGCACAGCGTGCAGCCGATGCAGGTGGTTTCGTCGATCGCGGCCAGCCGCAACGGGCCCGGTTCGCCGCAGCTGCGGTCGACGGGCCGCGCCGTGCGGCCGGCGAGCCTGGCGAGCGCGGCGACGAGCGCGTCACCGCCGGGCGGGCAGCGGTCGATGTCGGCGCGACCCTCGGCAATTGCGCGAGCATACGGCGCGCAGCCAGGGTAGCCGCAGCGCGTGCACTGCGTCTGCGGGAGCAGCGCATCGATGTGCTCGGCGAGCGCGTCGATGTCCAGGGCAGCGTCGGGAGCGGTGGCGGTCACCGTGACATTCTACGCAGCGCACCGCGGGCCTGGGCCGCGAGCCGCCGCCGCGGGCTGCGAGCCGCTGTCCCGGGCTGCGAGCCGCTGTCCCGGGCGTGGCGCGTTGTCGCCCCGCCGCTCACGCCGGCCATCGACCGTTCCCGCCGCTCCCGGGCGTTTCGTCGCAGCCCGTTTGTCGCGGGGTACCGCTCCGACGACACTTCCGGCATCCGCCTGCGACAATTCCCTGCCATGCCTGCCACCGTTCCCACCGCATCCCCCCCCGGTCCCGCCAACGACTCACCCGCAGGGGCTGCCCGAGGCGCGTCCGGCGCCACTTCCGTGCCATCGACCGCGTGGGACAGCCGACTCTCGCCATCGGCAGCCTGCGTGCCCTCCGGCACCCGCAGACCCCACCACCCGCTGGAACTCATTCCGATCTTCACCCACTGGCGGCCGGGCTTCCTGCGCGACTTCGTCTACACCTTCATCTTCAACACCCTCATGGGGCTGCTGTTCGTGGCCCTCGGTCTCGTCTTCAACGACGACCTGACCCTCACACGCGTCGTCGAGGGCCGCTTCCTGCTGACGCAGCTCGTGATCGCCCAGTGCATCGGCTTCACGATCTACTCGCTCATCTGGATCGTCGACGCGACCGTGATGCGCGGGCGCAGTTGCGCCCCGCTCACGCGCTGGACGACTTTCACCGTCACCTCGCTCCTCGGTGCGTACATCGGCTTCTGGATCGCCACCTTCGTGCTGGGAATCCCGCAGCCGCGCGCCGAGCTCCTGACCTGGCGGGGGGTGCTGTCGGTATTCGCCGTGGCCATGATCATCACGCTGGTCCTGGCCGCGGTCTTCATCCCGCGCGAGCGGGCGGCGCGGGCGGAGGCGCGCGCCGCCCTCGACGCGGCGCGCGTCAGCGATGCCGAGCGCGAGGCCACGCTCGCCCGCATGCAGCTCCTCGAGGCGCAGGTCGAGCCGCACTTCCTGTACAACACGCTGGCGCACGTGGTGAGCCTCGTGGATGCCGAGCCTTCGACTGCCAAGCGCATGCTGCACCGGCTCATCGACCTCCTGCGTGCGACGGCCGTCGCGGGTCAGCAGGCAAGCACCATCGACTCGCAGACGACGCTGCTGCGCGCGTATCTCGACCTCGTCGGGCTGCGCATGGGACCGCGGCTCGCCTGGTCGATCGAGGTGGAGCCCGGCCTCGCCGACCTGCCGATTGCCCCCATGCTGCTGCAGCCCGTGGTCGAGAATGCGATCAAGCACGGGGTGGAACCCAGGATCGAGGGCGGGCGGGTGGACGTGCGCGCACAGCGCCGCGGCGAGCGCGTCGTGCTCACCGTGTCCGACACGGGGCTCGGCATCGCGCCGACCCGCGATCCGCGCTCCACCGGGATCGGGCTCGCCAACCTGCGCTCGCGGCTCGCGGCGCTGCACGGCGCGGCCGCGTCGCTCAAGCTCGCCGACAACGTGCCGCAAGGCACCGTGGTGACGATCGAGCTGCCGGTGGAGACGTCGCGATGAGCTCGTCCGGGGCCGCGGCACCGGTCACCGCCATCATCGCTGACGACGAGCCGCGGCTCGCGCAGTACCTGCAGGAGCGTCTTGCGATCCTGTGGCCGGAACTCGAGATCGTGGGGATCGCCGGGAACGGCCCCGAAGCACAGGCGCTCATCGCGCGCGAGGCGCCGGACATCGCCTTCCTCGACATACGCATGCCCGCCCTGACGGGGCTGGAAGTGGCGCAGCGCGCGGACCGCGACGTGCGGATCGTGTTCGTCACCGCCTACGACCAGTACGCGGTGGCGGCGTTCGAGCGCGCGGCCGTCGACTACCTCCTGAAGCCGGTGAGCGAGGAGCGCCTGGCGGAGACGGTTGCGCGGCTGAAGGACACGTCTGCCCCCGCCGCGCCCGGCGCCGACATCGCAAGCGTGCTTGCCGCTATCGAGCGGCTCGCCCCGGGCGGCGCGGCGTCGCGCAAGCTCGCGTGGATCCGCGCATCGCGCGGCAGCGAGGTCATGCTCATCGACGTCGACGACGTGGCGTACTTCCAGGCCAACGACAAGTACACGAGCGTGTACACCGCGCAGGGCGAGTCGCTGATCCGGACGCCGCTGAAGGAACTCGCGGGGCAGCTCGACGAGGCGCGCTTCTGGCAGGTGCATCGCGGCACCATCGTCAACGTGCGCCACATCGGGACGACCACGCGCGACTTCGCCGGGCGAGTCGTGCTGCGCATGAAGACCCGACCGGAGCCCGTGCAGGTCTCGCGGGCGTACGCCCACCTGTTCAAGCAGATGTAGCGCGCGCGCCGCGGCAGCGCGGCACAATGGCGGTTGCTGCCATGCCGCACGATGCCACTTCCCACGACCACGACCACGGCCCCGGTCCGGCGCGCGGGCACGCGCCGGCGGGTGACATGAGGCATGGCCGGGCGCCGGAGGGTCACCGAGGTCACGATCATGGTCACGGTCCGGGGCATCGCCACGCGCCGCCGGTGAAGGGCGAGGGCGCGCGGCGCGCGCTGCTGGCTGCGTTCGTGCTGACCGCCGGCTTCGCCATCGTCGAGGCCGCCGGCGGCTGGATGGCCGGCTCGCTCGCGCTGCTCTCCGATGCCGGCCACATGATCACCGATGCGGCGTCGCTGGCGCTGGCGCTGCTCGCCAATGCGGTGGGGCGGCGACCGCCGTCGAGCCGCGCGTCCTATGGCTACGCGCGGGCGGAGGTGCTGGCCGCGTTCGTCAATGCGATCGCGATGCTCGCCATCGTGGTGTTCATCGCCGTCGAGGCGGTGCGGCGGCTGCTCGATCCGGCGCCGGTGGCGGGCGGCATCGTCACGCTGATCGGCGGCGCCGGGCTCGTCGTGAACATCGTGGCGGCGTGGGTGCTCTCGCGCGCGTCGGGCGATTCGCTCAACGCCCGCGGCGCGCTCCTGCACGTGATGGGTGACCTCCTGGGCTCGCTCGCGGCGCTCGTCGCCGGCGTGGTGATCATGGTCACCGGATGGACGCCGATCGACCCCATCCTCTCCGTGGTGGTGGCGCTGCTCATCGTGCGCTCCACATGGCAGCTCCTGCAGCAGACGACCGGGGTGCTGATGGAAGGCGTGCCGCGCCATCTCGACTTCGACGCCATCGGCCGCTCGCTGGCTGCGCTGCCGGGGGTATTCGACGTGCACGATCTCCACATCTGGAACATGGGCAGCGAGCAGGTGGCGCTGTCGGCCCACCTGTCGATCGGGCGCAGCGACGACTGGTTGCCGCTGCTCGCGCGTGCGCGGCGGATGCTCGCCAAGGACTACGGCATCCGGCACGCGACGCTGCAGCCCACGTGGCCCGTGCAGCCGGCCCGCGACGATGCGCGCGTCATCCGGGTCGTGCCGGCGCCGCCAACCGGCGGGCACGATCACACGCACTGACAGCCCGCCCCGCTGGGGGGCGTCCGGCAGCTACAGCCACTTCAGCCTGCGGAAGTGGAAGAAGAGGAGCACGTCGACTGCGACCATCGCGCCGACCGCGAGCGGATAGCCGAAGACCCACTTGAGCTCGGGCATGTGCTCGAAGTTCATGCCGTAGATGCCGGCGACCATCGTGGGGACGGCGATCATCGCCGCCCAGGCGGCGAGCTTCTTGGTCACCTCGCTCTCCGCGAGCGAGATCATCCCGAGGTTGACCTGGATCGCGGTCTGCAGCATGTCGCGGATTCCCTCGATCGACGCGTGGATGCGATGCAGGTGGTCGTACACGTCGCGGAAGTACTCGTTCATGCCGGAAACGACGAGCGGCACGCGCCCGCCGTACAGGCGGCCGGTGGCCTCCATCAGCGGATCCACCGCGTGCTTGAGCGTCATGAGCTTCTGCTTGAGTCCGTAGAGCGCCTCGATGTTGCTGCGCGCGGCGTCACGCTCGAAGATCTGCGCCTCGATCGTCTCGAGCTCGGTTTCGAGGGAGTCGAGGATGGGAAAGTACCGGTCCACCACGTTGTCCACCACGGCGTAGAACACGTAGCCGGCTCCGTTCTTGAGGAGGTCGGGCTCGCGCTCGCTGCGGGCGCGCACCGCGGCGAAGCCCACGTGCGCGCGGTGCCGGACGGTCAGGACGTAGTTGGGGCCCACGAAGATGTCGACCTCGCCGGTGACGAGTTCTTCGTTGCCTTCGGGCGAGGTCTGCCGCTCGATGGTGTGGAGCGCAGCGAAGAGCGAGTCGCCGTACTCCTCGATCTTGGGCCGCTGGTGGCCGTGCCGCGCGTCCTCGACCGCAAGCTCGTGCAGTCCGAACTCGCCGGCCAGCTCGTCGAGCTGGTCCATCGAGGGCTCGAACATCGCCACCCATACGAAGCAGTCGGGGCGGCTCACGTACTCGCTGATGTCCTCGATGGGGATGTCGGTGAGCTTGCGTCCGTTCTGGTAGGCAACGCAGTTGATGAGCATCGCGACGTGGATCCTGGGCGACGTGAGCTGCCCGCATCATAAGCGCCGGGACGGTCGGCGACAATCGCGGTACCATCTTCGGTTTCCTGGCGCCCTCCGCACCGACGTCACCGTGATCATCCCGTCCCTGCTCGACACCGACCTGTACAAGTTCACGATGATGCAGGTGGTTCAGCATCATTTCGCCGAAGCGCAGGTCGAGTACCGTTTCAAGTGCCGCAACGCGAACGTCGACCTGACGCCCTACGTGGACGAGATCCGGCAGGAGATCCGGAACCTCTGCGACCTCCGCTTCTCGCGCCGGGAACTCGAGTACCTGCGGCAGTGGCGCTTCTTCAAGAGTGACTTCGTCGATCTGCTCGGGCTCTTCCACCTCGACGAGCGGTTCGTCACCGTGTCTGCCCGGGACGATTCGCCGCGCGAGATCGACATTACGATCAAGGGGCCGTGGCTGCACACGATCCTCTTCGAGGTGCCGGTGCTCGCCATCGTCTGCGAGATCTACTATCGCCACAACGTGCCTGTGCCGGACTTCGAGCAGGGACGCCGGCGGCTCGCGGCCAAGATCGCGCACGCCAACGAGGTGGAGGGCAGGGATTTCCGGGTAGCGGACTACGGCACGCGCCGTCGCTTCTCACGCGCCTGGCACGAGGAAGTCCTGCGCGTGCTGAAGCGGGACATGCCGGCGCACTTCGTGGGAACGAGCAACGTGCACTTCGCGATGGAGCAGGGACTGACGCCCCTCGGCACGATGGCGCACGAGTACATGCAGGCGTGCCAGGCGGCCGGCCCGCGCCTGCGCGACTCGCAGGCGTTCGCATTCAACATGTGGGCGCGGGAGTATCGAGGCGACCTCGGCATCGCGCTTTCCGACGTCGTCGGATTCGACGCCTTCCTGCGTGATTTCGATCTCTTCTTCTGCAAGCTCTTCGATGGCGTGCGCCACGATTCGGGCGACCCCTTCGAGTGGGGCGACAAGCTCATCGCGCACTACCAGAAGATGCGCATCGATCCTCGCACGAAGACGATGGTGTTCTCCGACAGCCTCACCATCCCGCTCGCGATCCGCCTCCACGAGTACTTCAAGGGGCGCGCGCAGACGTCGTTCGGCATCGGCACCAACCTCACCAACGACCTGGGCTACGAATCGTTGCAGTGCGTGATCAAGATGACCCGCTGCAACGGCCAGCCGGTCGCCAAGATCAGCGACGAGCCGTCGAAGACGATGGACTACGATCCCTCGTACGTTGCGTACCTGCGCGAGGTGTTCCAGGTTCCCGAGGCGTCGCCTGCGTGAGCCGCCGCTCGGGCCTGCAGGTGTGAAACCCTCGAGCCGGCGCACCGTCCGGTTTCGCCGCGCGTTTTGCGCTCGCCATGCGCGAAGGCATCCGCGCCTCGCTTCGGGCCGACGATGCACAGTACGGACGCCCACACATGTCGTGATACGATACATTAACGGACGCCCCCGGAGTCCTGCCTCGCGGCGAGCTTCGGCCAGCAGACCCGCAAGGCCCACGGGACGTCCGCCTCGCGACTTTCCGGCCAACAGGAGGTGCCATGCATCCAGTTGCCACCGCCGGTTCCCCTCGCCGCACCCGGTCGCGACCGGGACCCGTGCGGGGCGACATCCGCATCAAGCGCGTCTACGATCCGGCAGCCGCCGACGATGGCGTGCGCGTGCTCGTGGATCGATTGTGGCCGCGCGGCATGCGCAAGGCCGATCTGGCGGCGGACCTGTGGCTCAAGGATGCCGCCCCCAGTGCCACGCTGCGCCAGTGGTTCGGGCACGACCCCGAACGCTGGGACGGGTTTCGCGAGAGGTACCGGGCGGAGCTCGTCGAGCGTCCCGGCGTGATCGCGCAACTGCTCGCGCTCGCGCGACACGGCCGGCTGACGCTCGTCTACGGGGCGCGTGACGAGGCGCACAACCAGGCGGTGGTGCTGCGCAGCCTCCTCGTGCAGCGGCTGCCCCCGGTCCCGCGGTCGTCGCGCCTGGCCGTGTCGCGCAGCCGACGCAAGGGAGCCTGACCCCCGGGTCCGTCCCGTCGCCGCTTGCGCATCCTGCGCCGCCGCGACAGCGGTGCGGCGCTTCGTCGCCGCTCCTCGGGATATCCTTCGTCGTGCGGTGACGCCGGAGTAGCATAGCCGGCATGTCTTCGAACCCCACGAGCATCAAGCCGCCGCCGGGGGCACGCGCACCGGCGCCCGGATCGCCGTCGTCCGGGTTACCGGTACCGCCCGGCCATGGCGCGGCACGTCTCGCGCGTCCGCCCGATCGGCGCCTCCGCCTCGACGACATCCTCAAGCTCATGGCGGCCGACGGTCTCGTCACGCAGGCCGAGGCGGACCATCTCGCGCGCTCGCGCACCCGGCAGTTCGACCACCCGCTCGAGCTCATCGCCGCGCAGAAGCTCAAGTCCGGCAAGCCGCCGCACAAGGTGCTGACGCTCGAAGCGCTCGTCGAATGGCTCGCCGGCAAGCTCAAGGTGCCGTACTACCACGTCGATCCGCTCAAGATCGACCTGGGCGCCGTGACGCAGACGATGTCGAATGCCTATGCCGAGAGGTTCCGGATCCTGCCGGTGGCCGTCGACCGCCTCACGGTGACCGTGGCCACCGCCGAGCCGTTCGTGCGCGCCTGGGCCGACGACCTCGAGGAGATGATCAAGCGGGAGGTGAAGTTCGTCTTCGCCAATCCGGTCGAGATCCGGCGCTACATCAGCGAGTTCTTCAACCTCGCGCGATCGATGAAGCGCGCGCAGGAGAAGAGCAAGGGATCGCTCACCGTCAGCAACTTCGAGCAGCTCGTCGAGCTCGGTGCGCACGGCCACCTCGACGCCAACGACCAGCACATCGTCCATATCGTGGACTGGCTGTGGCAATACGCGTTCGAGCAGCGCGCGTCAGACATTCACGTGGAGCCGCGGCGCGACGTGGGCATCGTGCGCTTCCGCATCGACGGCATCCTGCACCAGGTCTACACGATTCCGCAGCCCGTACTCGTGGCGATGACCTCGCGCATCAAGCTCCTCGCGCGCATGGAGATCGTGGAGCGGCGCCGCCCACAGGACGGCCGCATCAAGACGCTCGCCCCCGACGGCGAGGAGGTGGAACTGCGCATCGCGACCATGCCCACCGCCTTCGGCGAGAAGCTCGTCATGCGCATCTTCACGCCCGAGGTGCTGGTGCGCGAGTATGCGGAGCTGGGCTTCACCGCCGACGACCGCGAGCGCTGGGAGCAGATGATCAGGCAGCCCAACGGTGTGATCCTGGTCACCGGTCCCACCGGATCCGGCAAGACCACCACGCTCTACTCGACGCTGAAGACGCTCGCCACGCCCGAAGTCAACGTGTGCACGATCGAGGACCCGATCGAGATGATCGAGCCCCTCTTCAACCAGATGCAGGTGCAGCCGGTGATCGGCGTCGACTTCGCATCCGGCGTGCGCACGCTGATGCGGCAGGATCCCGACATCATCATGGTCGGTGAGATCCGCGACCTCGACACCGCGGACATGGCGGTGCAGGCGGCGCTGACCGGCCACCTCGTGCTGTCCACGCTGCACACCAACGATGCGCCCACCGCGGTCACGCGCCTCGTCGATCTCAAGGTGCCGCCGTACCTCCTCTCGTCCACGCTGCTCGGCGTGATGGCGCAGCGCCTCGTGCGCACGCTGTGCCCGCATTGCAAGACGCCGGCCGATCCGCCCGACGACGAGACCTGGAAGATGATGACGGCGCCCTGGCGTGCGGACAAGCCGGCGCAGGTGATGGCGCCGGTGGGCTGCCTCGAGTGCCGCATGACGGGTTATCTCGGTCGCATCGGACTCTACGAGATCATGGTGCTCACGCCGGCGCTGCGCCGGCTCGTCACGCACGATGCCGACGACCGCGCGATCCGCGAGCAGGCCTACAAGGACGGCATGAAGCCGCTGCGGGTGTCCGGCGCGATGAAGGTCGCCGCCGGGATCACCACCGCCGACGAGGTGCTGAAGGTCGCGCCGCTCGCCTGAGCGCCGGCGCTACGCCGGAACGAACTTCAGCGCGACGCCGTTGTTGCAGTAGCGCTGCCCGGTGGGCTGCGGACCGTCGGGGAACACGTGTCCCTGGTGTCCCTCGCAGCGGCGGCAGTGATACTCGGTGCGCGGGTACACGAGCTTGTAGTCGACCTTGGTGGCGAGCGCGCCCGGGATCGGCGCCCAGAAGCTCGGCCAGCCGGTGCCGCTGTCGAACTTGGTGTCGGACTTGAAGAGGGGCAGCTCGCAGCCGGCGCACACGAAGGTGCCCTTGCGCTTCTCCCTGTCGAGGGGACTGCTGAACGGCCGTTCGGTGCCTTCCTCGCGGAGGATGTAGAACTGCTCGGCGGTGAGCGTCTTGCGCCACTCGTCGGGGGTCTTCACGATCTTGTCGCCCGGAGGTGCGCTCGCGGCGCCCGGACTGGCGGCGGAGGCGGGGAGGGCTGCCGCTGCGGCGAGCGCTGCGGCGCTACGGGAGAGGAAGTGGCGTCGGTTCATGTGCATTCGATCCGTTGACAAGGAAGATCGTTCCGATCTGTCGCGGATGGAAGCCTACGCCTTACGTCTGACACGCTGGCCGGTCAGTGTCCCGGCGGACCGTACTTGCGCACCAGATGCTCCTCGACTCGCGACGGCTGGTGGCCAACCGCCTTCACCGCCCGCTGCAGTTGCGCCTCGGTGCAATGCCATCGCGAGCACCAGCGCTCCACGTCGCTCTCCTGCGCCAGCGTTACCATCTGCACGACCATGCTGCCCTGTTGCACCTTCGCACCATCCGGCATCTCCATTTCCTCCTCAGGCTCTTCACGCTCCCCGCTGGTTCCAAAATAGCCACTCGACGGGGCGGCTGCAATTCATGGCCGGCGCATCGGGACGTCCGAAAGCGTCCTACAGGAACTCGCGGATGGCTCGGCAGGAGCAAATGGACCGAAGGCGCCGGCGCCCTGCCGCCAGCCGTCTGCCGGGGCGCCGCTGCCGCGGGCATGTGCTCGCCCTTGACGGCTTCCACAGAATCGTCGGACAATACCGGTGAATATGTCGGACGATTGTGTGCATACTGGCAAGCAACACCACTCGATGACCGCAACGCCGCCCCAGATGACGCGGGAGAGCCGTCCCGAGCGCGAAGCCGCCGGGCGAGATGCCGTCAGTTCGCCGGAGCGGGTGGCGCGGGTCGTCGTCCGCATGATCCTCCGCCGCGCCCTCGAACCGGGGGGGCGGCTGTCGGAAGCGGCGCTCACGCGCTCGCTGGGCGTGAGCCGCAGCACGGTGCGCGAGGCGCTGCGGCTCCTGTCGGCAAGTGGCGTGGTCGAACTCACGCCGCATCGCGGCGCCTTCGTTCGGATGCTCACCCCCGACGACTCGATCGCGCTCGTCGAGGTCATGGAGGTGCTGGCGGGCCTGGCAGCGCGCCTCGCCGCGCGCCACATCGGCCGTCCCGGCAACCGTGAAAGCTTCGAGGCCGTCGCCTCCGTGTTGCGCGCGCCACGTGCACGCGCCGATCTCGCCAAGGTCCTCGATGAGCGGCTCGGCTTCTACACCGCGATGTTCCGCATTGCCGGCAACCCCGAACTCGACCGCGCGATGCCGCTGCCGCGCGCGCACCTGTTCCGCACCCAGTTCCATCGCTACCTGACCGAAATGGACCTGCGCGCAATGATCCGTGAGTACCGCGATGTCGCGGAGGCGATTCTCGAAGGCGACGAGGGCAAGGCCGAGTCGAGGATGCGGCGTCACATCCAGCGCACCGGCGAGCGCACGATTCCTCGCCTGTCGCTGGCGAGCGAGGCTGCATCGTGACCACGATCCCGTTCACGCGCGCACTGGCGCTCCATCCGGCCGGCGAGGGACCCCCCGCACCATGACGACCGCACTCGGCGATACGACCAAACTCGAGGCCTGGCTGCGCAACGTGCTGCCGGCGGCCGATGGGGCGCTCATGGTGGAGCCGCTGGCCGGTGGCCAGTCCAACCCGACCTTCCGGCTGCGGCGTGGCGGCGCGTCGTACGTCCTGCGCAAGCAACCGCCCGGCGAGCTCCTGCCCTCGGCGCATGCGGTGGATCGCGAGCATCGCGTCATGACGGCGCTGGCCGCCACCGGCGTGCCGGTGCCGCGCACCTTCGGCTACTGCGACGACCGCAGCATCGTGGGCACGCCGTTCTTCGTGATGGAGTTCGCGCAGGGACGGCAGTTCTTCGATCCCGCGCTTCCGGAGCTCGACCCCGCGCTGCGGGGCGCACTGTGGGACGACATCAACGGCGTGCTGGCGAAGCTCCACGCCGTGAACTACGCATCAATCGGCCTTGCCGACTACGGCCGTCCCGGCAACTACTTCGAGCGGCAGGTCGGGCGCTGGAGCAAGCAATACCGGGCGGCCGAGACGGAGAAGATCGAGTCGATGGACCGGCTGATGGAATGGTTGCCGCGGCATGTGCTGCAAAGCGACGACAGCGCGATCGTGCACGGCGACTTCCGCCTCGACAACCTCATCGTGCATCCGACGCAGCCGCGGGTGATCGCGATCCTCGACTGGGAACTCTCGACGCTGGGCCATCCGCTCGCCGATCTGTCCTACCACGTCATGGCCTGGCGCCTGTCGTGGGAGCAGTTCCGCGGCATGGCCGGACACGACTTCCGCGCGCTCGGCATCCCCACCGAGGCGGAGTACGTCGCGGCGTACTGCCGCCGCACCGGCCGCAGCGCGATCGATCCCGTCGCCTGGGAGTTCTGCGTGGCTTTCAGCATGTTCAGGCTCGCCGCGATCCTGCAAGGCATCGCGAAGCGGGCGCAGCTCGGCAATTCCGCCGATGCCAACGCGGCGGAGGTGGGTGCGCGGGCGCGCACCATCGCCGACGTCGCATGGCGGCAGGTGGAACGCATCGGAGAATGATCATGATCCTCGAACCAACCCCACGCGTGCGCGACTATCAGGCGCGGCTCCACGCCTTCATGGACGAGCACGTCTACCCCAACGAGGCACGCTTCTTCCACGAGGCGGAGTCCTTGGGCCCCTGGAAGGTGTATCCCATCGTGGAGGAGTTGAAGCCCCGCGCGCGCGCCGCGGGCCTGTGGAATCTCTTCCTGCCGGCGAAGCATCACGAGGGGGGCCTCACCAATGCGGAGTACGCACCGCTGTGCGAGATCATGGGCCGCTCGCTCCTCGCCCCGGAACTCTTCAACTGCAACGCCCCGGACACCGGCAACATGGAGGTGCTGCTGACCTACGGCACGCCGGAACAGAAGGCGCGCTGGTTGCCTCCGCTCCTCGCCGGCGAGATCCGCTCCTGCTTCGCGATGACCGAGCCCGCGGTGGCGTCGAGCGATGCCACCAACGTGCAGGCGTCGATCGTGCGCGACGGCGACCACTACGTCGTCAACGGCCACAAGTGGTACACGACCGGCGCCACCGACCCGCGCTGCAAGGTCGCGATCTTCATGGGCAAGACGGATCCGTCCAATCCGGATCGCCACCTGCAGCAGTCGATGATCCTGGTGCCGATGGACGCGCCCGGCGTGAAGGTCGTTCGCCCGCTCGGCGTGTTCGGCTTCTACGGCGTTCCCGACCGGGCGTCCGAGGTCGTGTTCGAGAACGTCCGCGTGCCGGTCTCGAACATGCTGCTCGGGGAGGGGCGCGGCTTCGAGATCGCGCAGGGGCGACTCGGACCGGGGCGCATCCACCACTGCATGCGCCTCGTGGGGCTGGCCGAGCGCATGCTCGAACGCATGTGCCGGCGGACGAGTGCGCGGGTCGCGTTCGGCCGCCCCATCGCCGACCAGGGCGTCACGCGCGAGCGCATCGCCGAGTCGCGCATCGCCATCGACCAGGCGCGTCTGCTCACGATGAAGGCCGCACACATGATGGACGTCGCCGGCAACAAGGCGGCGCGCGCCGAGATCGCCATGATCAAGGTGGCCGCCCCCGCGATGGCGTGCAAGGTCATCGACTGGGTGATCCAGGCGCACGGCGGCGGCGGAACGAACAACGACGTGGGCATCGCCTCGGCGTACGCCACGGCGCGCATGCTGCGTCTCGCCGACGGTCCCGACGAGGTGCATCGCAACCAGATCGCGAAGATCGAGCTGGCGAAGTACGCGGCGTAGGCGGGCGCGGTCGGCCGTCGGGGGGTGGGTGTCGGTCACGCCGCCGCATCCGGGACCCGCCTCGGACCGTTGCCTCCCGGCGACTATCGCATCGCCGCGACCATCCACCAGTACCGCGAGGCCACGGGCTCGCTCGATTTGCTCTGCGCCGCCAGGGAGCCGGCGGCGTTTCGCGTCTTCGCGCAACCGGGACCGGTGGATTTCGGACTCGTCGTGGAGTACCACCACGCCGGCCTCGATCAGTACTTCATCACGCAGGACACGCGGGAGCAGGCGCTCCTCGATGCGGGTGGTGCCTGGCAACGTGCCGGACAGACGTTCGCGGCGTGCCTGCCCGGTGGCTCGGATGGACGTGGCTTTCCGGTGATGCGTGAATACGACACCTCACCGGCGGGAATTGGCGCGCACTTCTTCTCGTACGGGGAGTGGCCGCTCGTGTATCGCCCCGAATGGATCACCGAGACCGGCAACGCATTCGAGATCGAGGTACCTTCGTGGCCTGCGGAGACGTGCCGTGCGGGGTCGATGGTCGTGTATCGGCCGTGGAATGCGCGACGGGGCTCGGGGCATCGTTACGTCGCGGATGCGGGGGCGAAAGCGGCGATGGCGGCGCAGGGGTGGGTGGCGGAGGGTACGGGGCGGATACGGTGTACATGTGTGCGCCGCTGCCGGAATGACGCGCGGGTAGGGCCGAGAGGCGTCGCCGCGAGGGGAATTCCTGCTTCGCGCCGTTCGACGCGCGTGGCGCACGGATTGCATTGCGTCCGGTATGAGCTGTCGCGCTCGACCTTCAGCGCATTCGAGATGACGTTTCGCTCGTCTCTGTGCCACAATGAGTTACATGTAACCCATTGGAGGCCGAGTATGGCATCAGTAACCGCTCCCAAGCCGTCGCGCGTGAAGGTCAGCGAGCATCGCGCCCGTCTGCGGGCGCAGGGACTGCGTCCGATCCAGATTTGGGTGCCCGACATGCGCGCCCCATCCTTCCGGACTGAAGCACATCGGCAATCTCTGGCCGTGGCGGCAAGCGCTCGCGCAGGCGACGATCAGGCGTTCATCGACGCCGTGTCCGATCGGGGCGATGAGTGAGACGTGGTGAGATCTGGACGGTCGCAGGGGGCAAGGACTACGCGGGTAAGCCGCGCCCCGTCGTCATCGTCCAGGACGACAGCTTCGATGGCACCGATTCCCTGACCATCTGTGCGTTCACCACGGACGCCACGGAAGCGCCGCTGCTCCGCCTGACCGTCGAACCGAACGACCGCAATGGGTTGCGCTTGACCTGCCGGCTGATGGTGGACAAGATCACGACCATCCCGAAGGCCAAGGTCGGAACTCACGTTGGACGACTCGATGACGAGGACCTGGTGCGGCTCAATCAGGCGATGATGGTGTTTCTCGGCCTGGCCGTGTCGCCACGAGGGAAGGGGAAGGCGGCATGAGGGACAGCGCCTGAACGCAGTCTCAGTGAGGCGGGCCTGCACTGCAGGATCCACCAGGCCGCTTTGGATGCCGGTGTGCATCGATAGCACGCGGCCAAACTTCTCGATCAAGCCGGCGGCGATATTGTCCACCGCGCGATGCAGTTCCAACGCGGCGCGAACCGCGCGTTGCGGATCGTCGCGGCGCGCCACCGGCACGCCGAAGATGGCGATCACCTCGTCGCCCACGAACTGGTTGACGTGACCGCCGTGACGCTCGACAACGGCAATGGCCTCACGTCTGACGCGTGCGATGACTGACTCCACCTCTTCCGGATCGAAGGCTTCGCCCAGGGCGGTGTAGCCGGCGAGATCCGAGAACACAGCTGTCGCATGTCGCCGTTCGCCCATGTCGTCAAGCGGTGCCGGGGCAGAAGCGAGCGCCGATCCTGGTGTCGTGCTCAGCGCACGCGGCACGTCACGAGATGCCGGCGCGCTTGCCGATCGCGCCGTCGCGATGGCTTTCAACAAGCGCCTGCGGTCGCCCAGCGAAGCGACTCCCAACGCCATCAGGTCTGCGTCGGAAAGTTCGGGCAGCAGGTGGACGCTGATGTCTTGCGCCACGAAGGTCTCGGCGTACTTGCCAAGTCCTTCGGACTCGAGCCATGCTTGGATTCGGCTCATGCGCGCTGACCAGGGTCATCCAAGGGCCGCCGAGACTCCGTGCCAAGCTTGGCATCCGATCGTGGCGACGGTGTGGGCCATGGGAGATAACTCTGCCACGATATCGGACTGTCCGGTCAAGCGTCATATGACTACCCTACGGGGGGCGACGTAGCCTCGTGCGATCTGTCGTCGCGACCTCGAGGTGGGACGGGTGCGCTCGGCGCGCCGGCAGTGCGCCAGACTCGCCCGTCCTGGCAGCGCCCGGCGTTTCCGCCGCCGCTGCCTCGTGGCACCATGCGCTCGGGTTCTGACCGGGCGCCCCAACGCCCGGGTTCCCCGCTTGCCGTTCCGGCCCGGCCATACCATCTCGTACACGCACACCCTCGGCGGCGCACCGGCGGGTACGCTGGACATCGAGTACGTCATCGCGGACGGAGGCCGCAGCATCAGCGGACTGGCGGTGAACTCGGGCGGCGTGCTGTCGTGTTCGCTGAGGCGGATTGGCGGTTTCTTCGACTGAGCCGGGCGCTACGCTACTTGGCCTCCATGAACTCGAAGGGTCTGGCAGCAACGAACTGCCCCGACACCTCACCGGCATGGATCCGGTTCATGTCCACGCCAAGATCCAGGGTGCGTGTCGGGGCTCCCGCAGAGAAATCGAGACGCTTGAGGTCCACCCAGAACACATTGGGTGACAGTGCGGACTCGGCGTAGAACAGCTTGTTCTTGTGGTCGGCGACGGTGCGCCAGCGCGTGGTGGACAGGTTGGGCGCATTCGGCAGGCTGATGCCGTAAGGCACGGAGACATTGCGGATCACGCTGAAGGTCGCCGCCGCGGCGGTCCGCGGGTCGTCGCTCTGGAGCACGGCATCGATGTAGTAACTTGCGCGCACGAACCGGTCGGAAGCCCGGTTGGTGCCGGGCAGGAACGCGCGGCCGTCGATCGCCTGCCAGTAGCGCGTGATCGCGAGCTGTTCGTCGTAGGACGGCTCGTTCGTCATCACCCGGAACTCACGCCCGTGGTGAATGTGCAGCTTGCCGTCGATCCATTCGAGAATCGCGCTGTCGCCCCTGGCGTCGGACAGCGACAGGTGGAGCGGGGCAAGGCTGCCGGGTCGGCCGGGCACTTCGCCGCTGACGACCTGCATGGGCGTGGCGCGCGCATGCTTCACCGCCTCATCGACGGTGGCGAACTGATCGAGGAAATACTGTGCCCATATCGCCAGCGATATCCGTGGTGTAACGCCGTCGTCCTCGGGGTACCTGGCATTGGCGAGCCACAGCAGATTGGCGTTGAGGCCCGCTTCGTTCATGCCGTCGACCGCGGAAATCTCATAGCCGGAGACGATCAGGCTGCCGTAGGTCGAAGTCCACGCCACGGATCGCGGCCCGGCCGCCCCGTTCCGCTTCATGCCGCGAGGAAAGATCCAGAGATTGCTGACGATGGGGTCCTTGAAGTCCATCGTGCGACCGGTGAGGTAGGTGTCGTTCGGACCATGATAGATGACGCGGGTGCAAGCCTGCGTCTCCATGGCCATCAATGCCGAGGCAGCGGTCAGCGCAGTGAGGACGCGTGCAAGTCTGGACATATCGATGAGCACCTTTCTTCGACGTGGAGGACGCGTTTCGTGCGGGCAACGGGAAGACGCCATCGTTGCTTTCGTGGAGCCATGGGTAGCGATTGTCCCCTGCTTCCAGCAGAGTACGCCATCGTTCACCAGCACGACGGCACGAGTGACAAGACCATTCGGCTACCACTCCTCACCCTTGCATGTGCCACAGCAGCCTGCTTGGGGCATGCCGCCTCGTGGCGCGCAGTTCCTGAAAGGGGGAGCGCTGAGCGGCCATGCGCTCGGCCTGAAGATCGCCGCGGGCAACGTGCCCAATCTCGTGGACGTCACCACCGGCGGCTTGGGGTCGTGATCCAGGATCCCCTGAACAGCACGTAGACCTCCTCCCTGGCGACGATGAACACCTTGGCGGGCCTGCTGGCGGGCTGCATTGCGCGGGCAACACCGGATGCCTGCGAGAAGTTGTTCGAAGCTTCGACGCCGCCCGGAGGAGCCGCTCCGACCGACACGTTGACCGCCGCCGAGGCCATCGCGCGGCATCCCTGGAACGCGCCGGGGAAATTGCTTGCGCTCGTGGACCATTTCTATCCGCCTCGGCACGGGCCCGGATCGAGCACCGTCCCGTTCCCGCCCCACCACCTGTTCGCTCCCGGCAGCTGGATCATCGCGCTGCGTTACGCCGGAGGCGGCCTCGCCGGCCTCGGCGGCATCGGCATCGACAGCGAGGGTGACGCTTGGGCCGCCAATAACCAGATGGCCGGCTCGCAATCGACCATGTACGGCGGGAGCAAGAAGGAGACATCGCCATGACCGTGCCGCTGCGCGCCGCCCTTTCCCTGCGCGTTTCGACGATGCGGTAGGGACGGACCGCCTGTACCGACATGGCGATGCCTGGTGGCGGAGGCGGTGAGATTCGAACTCACGGAAGGGTTGCCCCTTCGCCGGTTTTCAAGACCGGTGCCTTAAACCGCTCGGCCACGCCTCCATTGGACTGTTCTGCCGACGCGTGCATACTTGAATTCCTCGACGGCGGCGGCATCTTAGCAGGTACCCAATACCCCTATTGACGACAGGGGTGAGACTATCGAAACCCCTAGGCTTTCTGATAGTCTAAGGGTAGGACGGACCCGCGTCGGGTCCCTATGGAGGCTTTATGGATCGCAAGTTCGAACCGGTCATGCCGGGTCGCCAAAGGCAACTCTCGCCGCTTCCGGAGGTGATGGAGCGGGGCGGAGCCACGTCCGGGGCGACGCCCATCCCGATCTCCGAGAACACCGTCCTGCGCAACACCTACTGGTTGCTGGCGCTGACGATGCTTCCCACGATCGCCGGGGCGTTCGTGGGCATGCAGCTCAACTTCTTCGCCTTCTTCAAGGCCTCGCCGATCATGGCGCCGCTGCTGATGTTCGGCCTCATGATCGGATCGCTCTTCGTGGTGACGGCCCTGCGCAACAGCAGCTGGGGCGTGGTCGCGCTCTTCGGCTTCACGTTCATCGCGGGCATCGCGCTCACGCCGATCCTCACGGTCGCGCTCGGGCTGCGCAACGGCGGTCAGCTGATCGGGCTCGCCGGCGCGATGACCTCGGTGATCTTCTTCTCGCTCGCCGCGGTGGCCACGATCACCAAGAAGGATTTCTCCTTCATGGGCAAGTTCCTGTTCGTGGGTCTCATCCTGCTCATCGTGGCGTCGCTCGCGAACCTGTTCTTCCAGATTCCGGCGTTGTCGGTGGCGCTGTCGGCGATCGCCGTGCTGATCTTCTCGGCGTACATCCTGTTCGACGTGTCGCGCATCGTGCATGGCGGCGAGACGAACTACATCATGGCCACGATGGGCCTGTATCTCAACATCTACAACCTGTTCATCAGCCTGCTCAACATCCTGATGGCTTTCTCCGGACAGCGCGACTGACGGCAAGCGCAGTACCGGAACACGGAACGGGGCGCTGCGGCGCCCCGCTTCCTTTCAGGCCCTACGCGAAGAGCGCGATCGACTCCACGTGGGCCGTGTGCGGGAACATGTTGACGACCCCCGCGGCGGCGAGGGAGTAGCCGCGTTCGTGGACGAGCACGGCGGCATCCCGCGCGAGCGTGCCCGGGGCGCAGCTCACATAGACGATCCGCTGCAGGCCACCCGGCGAGTCCTTCGCGGGCAGCGCCTTGACGAGTTCCACGGCGCCTTCGCGTGGCGGGTCGATGAGCGCCCGGTCGAGCGTCCCGAGAGCGGCCAGCGACGGTGCGCCGGGCTCGAAGAGATTGGCCGCCGTGAAGTGGGTGCGTTCCGCGAGCCCGTTGCGCGCCGCGTTCTCCTCGGCACGCTTCACGAGCGCGGCGCTGCCTTCGACGCCGACCACCTGCGCACCGCGCCGGGCGATCGGCAGTGTGAAGTTGCCGAGGCCGCAGAAGAAATCCGCGATGCGGTCGCCGCGCTGCGGTGCCAGCAGCGCAACGGCGCGGCGAACGAGCACGCGATTGATCGCATAGTTGACCTGCGTGAACTCGGTCGGGCCGAACGGCATCGTGACGCCGAACTCGGGCAGCATGTAGGCCAGCGGCGTCGATCCCGGAAAGAGCGGCGCCACCGTGGCCGGACCGCCGGTCTGCGTCCAGAACTCCACGCCGTGCGCGGCGGCGAACTGCGCGAGGAGATCGCAGTCCGCGGCGGTGAGCGGCTCGAGGATGCGCAGCACGAGCGCGTGGACGAGTGCTTCCGCGTGCTCGCCGACGGCCAGCTCGATCTGCGGGAGGCGATCCCGAATGGAGAGCGCCGCCACGAGCTCGCGCAACCGGGGCAGGAGCGCCGATACCTCCTGCGGCAGGACATGGCATTCGGTCATGTCCGCCACGTAGCTCGACTTGCGTTCGTGGAAGCCCACGAGCACGCCGCCCTTCTTCGCCACGTGACGCACCGACAACCGCGCGCGATAGCGGTAGCCCCACGCGGGACCTTCGATGGGCGGCAGGATCACGTCGGCGCGGACGCGGCCGATGCGATGGAGCGCGTCCTCGAGCGCGCGCTGCTTGGCGGCGATCTGCAGCGACGGATGCGCGTGCTGCAGCGTGCAACCGCCGCAGACACCGAAGTGCGGGCAGCGCGGCGTCACCCGGTAAGCGCTCGACTTGTGGACGCGCACCATGCGCGCGGTCGCATGGCTCGGCTTGTCGCGCACGATTGCTGCGTCGACGACCTCGCCCGGCAGGGCGCCTTCCACGAACACGACCTTGCCGTCGTGGTGCGCGACGCCGCGCCCTTCCTGATCGAGGGACTCGATGGCGAGCGCCAGGGTCGAAGGAGGCGGCGGAGGGGCGGAAGACATGGAGACTCGTGCCGCGAGCGACGAGGTGAAGCGCGCGAGGCAGCGCAATTGTACCGGCGCGCCCTGCCGGCTCGCGTCCGGTAAACTTGCGACCGTGAAGATCCTCGCCTTCGACACGTCGACGTCCTGGCTTTCCGTCGCCGTGCTCGCCGGCGGGCGCGTGATCGAGCGCGGCGAGCATGCGGGGCACGCGCATTCGTCGCGGCTGCTGCCGATTGTCGACGAGGTTCTTGCCGACACGGGACTCGTACTCGCCGATTTGGACGCGATCGCCTTTGGCGCCGGACCGGGCGCCTTCACCGGCGTGCGGATAGCGTGCGGCGTGGCGCAGGGCCTGGGCCTCGGCGCCGGCGTTCCCGTCGTCCCCGTGTCCACGCTGGAGGCGATCGCGCAAACCGCGTTTCATGCGCACGCGCACGAACGCGTCGTCGCCTGCCTCGATGCGCGGATGCGCGAGGTGTACGTCGGGGCCTTCGCGCGGGAGGACGGCGCATGGCGCGAGGCGCTGCCGGCTGCGGTGCTGGCGCCCGCCGAGGTTGCGCCACCCATGGACGCGCACGACTGGTTCGGAGCAGGCGACGGCTTTGCCGCGTATCCCGATCTGGCGGCCCGCCTTGGCCTCGGCGGACACGACGCATCGCTTCGTCCCGAGGCGCGCGCGATTGCGGAGCTCGCCGAGGCACGCGTCGCCTCGGGAGCCGCGGTCGACGTCGCGCAGGCATTGCCGCTGTACGTGCGTCATCGCGTGGCGCTCACGACCGCGGAGCGCAACGCCGGACAGCGCATGTAAGCGCATGGCATCGCTTCCCAAGCCCACGTTCCCGCCGCGCGTCGAATGGCGGCCGATGCGCAGCACCGACGTCGTGTACGTTGCCGCGCTCGAGGCACAGATTCACGCGGCCCCGTGGACGGCGGGCAACTTCCGCGACGCGCTCGCTGCCGGTTACGCGGCGCAGGTCGCCGAGCGCGGCGGCCGCGTCGTGGCATTCGGCGTGATGATGCTGGCGCCGGGCGAGGCGCAGATCCTCAACGTCTCGGTGGTGCCCGACGCGCGGCGCGCGGGCCTGGGTCGCGAGCTCGTGCTGCGCTTCGTCGACGATGCCGCCAGAATGGGGGCGGGACAGGTGTTCCTCGAAGTCAGGGTGAGCAACACCCCCGCGATCGCGCTCTACGAGGGCGCGGGCTTCGTGCGCATCGCGCGCCGCGCGGGCTACTATCCGGGAGCGTCGGCCGGCGTGCGCGAGGATGCGCTCGTGATGCGCAAGGAGCTCGCATGAGGCGCGCGGCAGGCCGGATGTGCAAGGGGGCCATCCTGGTGCGCAAGGAGGGCGAGACGGTGCGGAAGGAGTCCCGCCCGGCCCCCGGGAGGTTCGACATTCCGCGGATGCCTGCGCACGCCGCGAGCAGGGCATCGCGGTGAGCGCATCGCGCGACGACATCCTTGCGGAACTGCGGCTCACCCCGCGCTGGGTCCTGAGATCCACGCCGCCGCAGGCGCCCGTGCCGCCCTCCGGACCACCCGCACCGCCGGCGGAGGGGCCCGCGCCGTCGATCGGATCGCCCGCGATGCCGCCGGCGCCTGCACTAAGGCCCGCGGTGCAGGCAGTCGCATCGCCCGTCGTGCCAGCCCGCGCGCCGGCTCCGACCGGCATCGACGCGGCGACCGCCGAAGACCGCCGCGCCCGCATCGCGACGCTCGGATGGAGCGACTTCGCCGCCGACGTTGCCGCTTGCACCGCCTGCAAGTTGTGCCGGACGCGCAACAAGGTCGTCCCGGGCGTGGGCGATCCGAATGCCGATTGGCTTTTCGTCGGCGAAGCCCCGGGTGCCGAAGAGGACTCCCGTGGCGAGCCCTTCGTGGGTCAGGCCGGGCGCCTGCTCGACAACATGCTCGCAGCACTCGGCCTCGCGCGCACCCGACAGGTCTACATCGCGAACGTGCTCAAGTGCCGCCCGCCCAACAACCGCGCTCCGGAACCGATGGAGGCCGATGCCTGCAGCCCCTACCTCGCGAGGCAGATCGACCTCATCGAGCCCAAGGTCGTCGTGGCGCTTGGCAAGACCGCGGCGTCGCTCCTGCTCGCCACCGATGCCAGCGTGGCGAGCCTGCGCGGTCGTGTCCATCGGTATCGGGACGTCCCGCTCGTGGTGACCTATCATCCTGCGTATCTGCTGCGCTCGCTGTCCGACAAGGCCAAGACGTGGGAGGATCTCGTGCTCGCCCGCGCAACCATCGAGCGGTCCGGCGGCGAGGTATCCTCGTGACCGCAGCCGTCGCTGCCGGGCGCCGCGGTACTTGCAAGCGGCTGCAATTCGACTCACGTTTCGCGACGCGGCCCCGTATTGGTCCGCCTGCATTCTCCAGGGAGACATCCATGTCCAGAACGCTCGCCATCGTGCTCGCCGCCGTCGCCGCGCTCTCGCTCGGCGGTTGCGGTTACAACGACCTCCAACGGCAGGACGAAGGTATCAAGGGGGCATGGTCGGAAGTCGTCAACCAGTACCAGCGGCGCGCCGACCTCGTGCCCAACCTCGTCAACACCGTCAAGGGCTATGCCGCCCAGGAGAGCGACGTGCTCACTGCGGTGACGAACGCTCGCGCCAAGGTCGGGTCGATCCAGGTGACGCCGGAGCTCGTCAACGATCCCGCCGCCTTCGCCAAGTTCCAGGCCGCGCAGGGAGAACTCACGAGTGCGCTGTCGAGACTCCTGGTGGTCGCGGAGAACTATCCCAACCTCAAGTCCGACGCGCTCTTCCGCGACCTGCAGTCGCAACTCGAGGGCACGGAGAACCGCATCACTGTGGCGCGCAAGCGTTACATCGACTCGGTGCAGCAGTACAACACCACGGTGCGCTCGTTCCCGACCAATCTCACCGCCATGCTCTTCAAGATGGACGTGAAGCCCAACTTCACGGTGGAGAACGAGGCCGCGGTGGCCCGGCCGCCGGCAGTCGACTTCGGCAAGACGCCAGCCGCACCCGCCGTTCCGGCACCGGCGAAGACGTCGAGCCTTCCCGCACTGCCGTTCGCCGCTTGACGCAGGGAGGCAGGGCGTGCGGCACGCATGGGCCGGCGGTGCGCGCGTCGCGATTGCCGGCGTAACGCGCTGATGATGGCCGGACCCGCAGGCATGGCGTGGCCCGGTGCAGGCGCGCCGCGCCGTGCGCTCTGCCTCGTTCGCGCGCTCGCGCTGCTCGGCCTCGCGTTGTGGTGCGTCGCGGCCCACGCCTGGGAGGCGGGCAGCGACGGCCTCATGCCCATCCCGCCGCTGCGCGACCGGGTGACCGATCTCACGCAGACGCTCTCACCGCAGGAGACGCAGGCGCTGGTCGCCAAGCTCGCCGCATGGGAGGAGAAGACCGGCAACCAGCTCGTGGTGCTGATCGTTCCCACCACGCAGCCGGAATCGATCGAGGCCTACGGCATCCGCGTGGCCGATGCCTGGAAGATCGGGCGCAAGGGCCACGACAACGGCGCGATGCTGATCGTGGCCAAGAACGATCGCAAGCTGCGCATCGAGGTGGGATACGGCTTCGAAGGCACGCTCACCGACGCCGCCTCGCGGCGGATCATCGGTGACGTGATCGCTCCCTTCTTCCGCCAGAACCAGTTCGACAAGGGCGTCGAGGCGGGGGTCGACGCGATCATCGCGACCGTCGACAAGGATCCTTCCGCGGCGGTGCCGCCTGCACGCTCCGCGCCGAATCGCGGAGTGCGCGGCAGCGACATCCCGATCGAGATGCTGCTGATCCTCGCCTTCGTGGTCGTGCCCATCGTGGGCGGCATCCTGCGGCGGATCTTCGGCACCGTGTTCGGCACGGCGCTGGGCTCGGGCCTGGCCGGGGTCGGCACGTGGCTCATCCTGGGCTCGGTCGCCCTTGGCATCGTCGCCGCGGTGGTGGCGCTCCTGGTGCTGCTCTTCACCGCCGGGGCGGGCTCGGGCCTCGCGCGCCGCGGCGGCGGCGTGTGGGTGCCGACGGGCGGCGGCGGCTGGGGGGGCGGCGGCTGGGGCGGCGGTGGTGGCGGCGGCGGCGGGGGATTCTCCGGCGGTGGCGGCGGCTTCGGCGGCGGCGGTGCGTCCGGGAGCTGGTGACATGACCCAGCGCACGCCCCCCTCGCTCGCCGGGCGCCTGTGGCGTCACTTCCTTACCGACCGCGCACAGGTGCATCGCTTGTTCCCGCCCGACGCGCTAGGCCACCTCGAGCGTGCCATCGGCGAATGCGAGAAGCGGCACTCCGGGCAGATCTGCTTCGTGATCGAGGCGTCACTGCCGCTTTCGCGAGTATGGGGCGGCATGACGCCACGCGAGCGCGCGCTCGAGGTCTTCGGCGCCCTGCGCGTATGGGATACCGAGCGCAACGACGGCGTGCTCGTCTATCTGCTGCTCGCCGACCGCGACGTCGAGATCGTCGCGGACCGCGGCATCCACGCCAAGGTCGGCCCCGACGGCTGGGAGGCGATCTGCCGCACGATGGAGAACGACTTCGCCGCCGGGCACCACACCGAGGCCGCGCTCCACGGCGTGCAGGCCGTGGGCGAGCTTCTCGCCGTGCATTCGCCGCGGCATGGCGAGGGGCGAAACGAGCTTTCGGACCGGCCGGTCGTGCTGTAGGCGGTTCGAGGTGGCAAAGTCACGCAGCTGCCCTTACGCCTGTCGCGGCGGCTTGCGAGGCACCATTATCGATCGCAGGCCGATGGAGCGGGAGGGGCAATGCGCCTGACGACGAGGCTCACGAAGCAGCTCGGCATCGAGCATCCGATACTGCTTGCGCCGATGGGCGTCGTCGCCGGCGGGAAGCTCGCTGCCGCCGTGTCCGATGCAGGCGGCCTTGGCTTCATCGGCGGCGGTTATGGCGATGCGGATTGGCTGGAGCGGGAGTTCGCGGCAGCCGGAAGTTCGCGTGTCGGCTGTGGATTCATCACCTGGTCGATGGCGAGGAATCCCAGGCTCCTCGACGATACTCTCGCCAGGCAACCTGCCGCCTTGATGCTGTCCTTCGGAGACCTCACGCCGCACGCATCGCAGGTTCGGGCCCGCGGGATCCCATTGATCTGCCAGGTGCAAGGCATGAAATACCTGCGCGAGGCGGTCGATGCAGGTGCGGATATCGTCGTGGCCCAGGGCTGCGAAGCGGGCGGGCACAGCGGCGACCGGGGCCTGTTCACACTCGTACCGGAAGCGGCCGATTACCTTGCGCGGCGGGCTCCCGAAACCCTCCTCGTCGCGGCAGGTGGTGTCGGCGATGGTCGCGGGCTTGCCGCGGCGCTCATGCTGGGCGCGGATGGCGTCCTTGTCGGGACCCGCTTCGTGGCAAGCGAGGAGTCGGAAGCGCCGGAGGGGTTCCGCCAGGCGATCGTGCGCGCCGACGGCGACGCGACGGTCAGGTCGAGCTCGGTCGACATCGTCCGGAAGCGATACTGGCCCAATCCGGAGTTCGTCGTTCGGGTCTTGCGCAACAGCTTCGTTGCCACCTGGCACGGGCGCGAGCGCGAACTGGAAGGCGCGCTCGATGTCGAGCACGAGCGCTTCCGCGAGGCCTATGCGGCGGGAGACGCCGACAGGTCCGGGGTGATCATGGGGGAGGTGTCGGGGATCATTCGCGAGTCGGCGCCCGTCGCCACGATCATGGCGGACATGATCGCGCAGGCCTGCCGATCGTTGGGCCCCCGGTCGCCGTACGTGGCGTGTCCGGCGCCGAATGACGCGCGATCGGGCCGCGAGGCCTGATCACGGCACGCACGCCCCTGTTCAATGCCCGCGTCCGTCGCCTTCCTCGGCGATGAGGCGCAGCGAATCCCCCTTCGACTGGTTGAGCATGAAGCGCCACAGGACGAGCAGCATGGCCCCCGACATGAAGAGGCCGAAGAGCACGATCGTTCGGTTCACCGACGCACCGGTGTAGGTGAGGTAGGAGTAGAGGCTCAGCATCACGAGGATGCCCAGGTTTTCGTTGAAGTTCTGCACGGCGATCGAGTGGCCCGCGCCCATCAGCACGTGACCGCGGTGCTGCAGGAGGGCATTCATCGGCACCACGAAGAAGCCGGCGCAGGCGCCGATCACGATCATGAGGGCCGCCGCCACGACCACGGTGTGCGCGAACACCATGGTGATCACCACGAGGCCCATCGCCACGCCGATCGGCAGCACCTGCACGGAGTTGCGCAGCGACACGAACCGTGCCGCCAGGATGGCGCCCATGGCGATGCCCACGGCCACCACGCCTTGCATGATCGACGCCTGCGACAGGTCGAAGCCGAGCGCCTTCTGCGCCCAGGCCAGCACGATGAACTGCAGCGTGGCGCCCGCGCCCCAGAACAGCGTCGTCGTGGCAAGCGAGATCTGGCCGAGCTTGTCGCGCCACAGGAGCGTCACGCAGTGCGAGAACTCGCGGATCAGGTAGAGCGGATTCTTGCTGGGCACCCGGTGGTCGACCCCGGTGTCCGGGATGTACCAGTTGAAGATCGCCGCGATGATGTAGATCACGCCGATCACGGCGATCGCCGCCTCCGGCGCCGTGTTCACGCCGGTGTCGATCATGGGCACGTCGAAGCCCAGCAGCATGGTGGACACCTTCGTGCTGATCAGCCCACCGCCGAGCAGCACGCCCAGCACGATGGAGGCGACCGTGGTGCCCTCGATCCAGCCGTTGGCGGCCACGAGCTGCTTGGCGGGCAGGAGCTCGGTGAGGATGCCGTACTTGGCCGGCGAGTAGGCGGCGGCGCCGAAGCCGACCACGGCATAGGCGGCGAGCGGATGCAGCGTGAAGAGCATGAGGACGCAGCCCACCACCTTGATCGCGTTGGTGACGAGCATCACCCGCCCCTTGGGCATCGAGTCGGCGAAGGCGCCGACGAGCGGGGCAAGCACCACGTAGGACACCACGAAGCTCTGCTTCAGCGCCGGCACCATCCAGGCAGGGGAGCTTGCCTGCTGCAGCAGCGCGATGGCCGCGATGAGCAGCGCATTGTCGGCGAGCGACGAGAAGAACTGCGCCGCCATGATGGTGTAAAAGCCGGGCTTCATTGTCCTCGGTGTCTGGCCGCGCACGACTTGCGCGCTCCCCGGGCGGCTTGCCCTGCGGAAGGGCGGGGAACGCTGGTTATAATGGCGGCGTCGCGCGGCCCGGGCTTTATACCATGTTCGCGTGAAATCCCGTCGCGCGTGCAGGTTCGGCGCAGGTCCCTTGAACGCACCCCTCCACCCCCGGATGGCTCGGCCCCTGTACGCCCAGGTCAACCTCGCGGCCCTGCGTGCCAACCTGGCGCGCGTGCACGAGCGTGCTCCGGGGGCGCAAGTGATGGCGGTGGTCAAGGCCAATGCCTACGGACACGGCCTCCTGCGCGTGCTGCCCGCTCTGGAAGAGGCCGATGGGCTGGCGCTCGTCGAGCCCGACATGGCGTATCTCCTGCGGGACAATCGCTACTCGCGGCGGATCCTGATGCTCGAAGGCTTCTTCGCCGTCGGCGAGCTGCCGGAGTTCTCGCGGCGGCGCCTTGCCACGGTCGTCCACGACGAGGAGCAGGTGCGCATGCTCGAGACGGCCGTGCTCGAACGGCCGCTCGAGGTGTACGTGAAGGTGAACACCGGCATGAACCGGCTGGGCTTCCGTCCCGACAAGGCCGCCGGCGTGTGCCGCCGTCTCGCCTCCTCGCCTTCGGTGGCAGCATTGCGCCTGATGACGCATTTCGCGCGGGCCGAGGAGGACGACGGCCTCGCCGAGGCGCTCGCCGAGTTCGAGCGCGCCTGCAAGGGATTGCCGTATCCGCGCTCGCTCGCCAACTCCGCGGGCGTGATCCGCTTTCCCGAAGTGGGCGGCGACGTCGTGCGGCCGGGGATCATGCTCTACGGCGCGTCGCCGCTCCCCTACGATACCGCCGAGATGCTCGGGTTGCGCCCGGTCATGACGCTGCGCAGCGCGCTCATCGGCGTGCAGGAGCTGCGACCGGGTGAATGCGTGGGTTACGGCGGAACCTACGTGGCGCCGCGCGCGCATCGCATCGGCGTGATCGCCTGCGGCTATGCCGACGGCTACCCGCGCCATGCGCCGAATGGCGCGCCGGTGCTCGTGTGCGGCCGGAAGGTGCGCATGGCCGGACGGCCATCGATGGACATGCTCACCGTCGATCTCACCGACGTCCCGCAGGCGGCGGTGGGAAGCCCCGTGGTGCTGTGGGGAGAGGGGCTGCCGGTGGACGACGTCGCGGCGGCGGCCTCCACCGTGGGCTACGAACTGCTGTGCGCCGTCGCACCGCGTGTGCCGTTCGTCACGAGCGAGCTCGCGGGCGTGGATCTCGATCTGTAGAGGAGGCAGCGCGTGTACATCGTCGTTACCGGCGCCGCCGGCTTCGTGGGCTCCAACCTCGTTCGCGGCCTGAACGACCGCGGCGAGACGGACATCATCGCCGTCGACAATCTCGTGCACGCCGACAAGTTCCGCAATCTCGTCGATTGCGAGATCGCCGACTATATCGACAAGGAGGAGTTCCTCGCGCGGCTCGGCGCCGGCGACTTCGACGACGACATCGCGGCCGTGCTCCACCAGGGTGCCTGCTCCGACACCATGGAGACCGACGGCCGCTACATGATGCGCAACAACTACCGGTACTCGACGAGCCTCCTCGAGCACTGTCAGGACAACGACATCCCGTTCCTCTACGCGTCGAGCGCGTCGGTGTACGGCGGCGGCCGCACCTTCGTGGAGGCGCGTGAGCACGAGGCGCCCCTCAACGTCTACGGCTACTCGAAGTTCCTCTTCGACCAGCACGTGCGGCGCGTGCTGCCGGAGCGCACCGCGCCGATCGTGGGTTTCCGCTACTTCAACGTGTACGGCCCGCGCGAGGCGCACAAGGGACGCATGGCGTCGGTGGCGTTCCATTTCTTCAACCAGTACCGCGAGAAGGGCCGCGTGAATCTCTTCACCGGTTCCGGTGGCTACGAGGCGGGCGAGCAGCGCCGCGATTTCGTGGCGGTGAGCGACGTCGTGGCGGTCAATCTCGACTTCCTCGATCGCGACGATCGCTCCGGCATCTACAACCTCGGCACCGGTCGCGCGCAGACGTTCAACGATGTGGCGGTGGCCGTGATCAATGCCTGCCGGCGGGCGGCGGGCGAGGCGCCGTTGTCGCTCGTCGACCTCGTGCGCGCGCGCACGATCGAGTACGGCGAGTTTCCGCCGGCGCTCGTGGGCAAGTACCAGAGTTTCACGCAAGCCGATCTCACCGCGTTGCGCGCGGCCGGCTACGAGGCGCCGATGCAGGCGGTCGACGAGGGTGTCGCGGCCTACGTCGAATGGCTGATGGCCAGGGGATCGCCGCCTGCCGTAGCGTGACGGTACGCCGCGTTGCGCGGCGCCACCCAGTCAACGCACGGAGGTCGTCATGAAGAAGCTCGCGTGGGCGCTCGCGCTCGTGGCATGCCTGGCCGGCAATGCGGTTGCCGCCGTCAACATCAACACCGCCACCAAGGAGGAGCTCGATGCGCTGCCCGGCATCGGCCCCGCCAAGGCGCAGGCCATCGTCGATCACCGCAAGCAGAACGGCCCCTTCCGGACCGTCGACGATCTCAAGAACGTCAAGGGCATCGGCGCCAAGCGCCTCGAGAAGATGCGCGCCGACATCACGGTGGGTCCGCCGGTGGCAGGGCCGGCAAGGGTGGCCGCGCCGGCGTCGTCGGTGGCCGCAGGTACGCCCGCGGTGGCCAAGACGGATCCGCGCGGCAACGCGCCGGGAGCGAAGGGCGCGCTGCGCGGCGGGGAGGGCAAGCCGGTGAAATGACACCATCGCCGCGGGCGCGCCGGCGGGCGTGGCGGTTCGTCGGACCGGTACCTGCGGCGAGGTTACAATCCGCCGATGTACGGAACGCTCGAAGCCGCCATCGGCAACACCCCGCTCGTGCGCCTGCAGCGGATGGGGCAGGGGCGAGGCAACATCGTCCTTGCCAAGCTCGAAGGCAACAATCCTGCCGGCTCGGTCAAGGACCGCCCCGCGCTGTCGATGATCGTCGAGGCGGAGAAGCGCGGTGACATCGAGCCCGGCGACACGCTCATCGAGGCCACGTCGGGCAACACGGGCATCGCGCTCGCCATGGTCGCCGCGGCCAAGGGCTACCGCATGATCCTCATCATGCCCGACAACCTCTCGATGGAGAGGCGGCAGGCCATGACGGCGTACGGTGCCGAGCTCGTTCTCGTCACCAGGGCGCAGGGCATGGAAGGGGCGCGCGACCTCGCCGAATCGATGCGCGCGCAGGGCAAGGGCATCGTCCTCGACCAGTTCGCCAATCCCGACAATCCGCTGGCGCACTACCGCACGACCGGGCCGGAGCTGTGGCGCGACACCGGGGGCGGCATCACGCATTTCGTATCGGCGATGGGCACCACCGGCACGATCATGGGGACGTCGAGGTTCCTCAAGGAGAAGAAGCCGTCGGTCGTGATCGTCGGGGCGCAGCCGGCGGAGGGTGCGTCGATTCCGGGCATCCGCAAGTGGCCCGACCCGTACTTGCCGAAGATCTACGATGCAGCTCGCGTGGACCGCATCGAGCCGGTGTCGCAGGCCGACGCCGAGGGGGTGATGCGCAGGCTCGCGCGCGACGAGGGCATCTTCGGCGGTGTGTCTTCCGGCGGCGCCTGCGCGGTCGCGTTACGGATCGCGGAGGAAGTCCGCGGCGCGACGATCGTGTTCGTGGTGTGCGATCGCGGTGACCGGTACCTGTCAACCGGCGTCTATGCCTGACCTGCGCCGCCGCGTCGCGGTGGCCCACTCCCGGGGGCATGCTTGACGCCCGTCCTCGCGTTCGACATCGAGACCGTCCCGGACGTGGCCGGCATCCGGCGCACCAGCGACCTGCCGGCGGATCTCGAGGACGCAGGCGTGCTCGAATGGTTCGCGCAGAAGCGTCGCGCGGCTTCCGGCAACGACTTCGCCCCGCATTACCTGCAGCGCGTGGTCGCCATCGCGTGCGCCCTGCACACCGGCAGCGATCTGCGCGTGTGGTCGATCGGCGAGCCGGAGGACCCCGAGTCGGAGCTCATCCGGCGCTTCTTCGACGGCATCGACAGGTTCACGCCGCAGCTCGTGTCGTGGAACGGCGGCGGCTTCGACCTGCCGGTGCTGCAGCAGCGGTCGCTGATCCTCGGCGTGCAGGCGGAGAAGTACTGGGACTGGGGCGATCAGGACAAGGAGTTCAGGTTCAACAACTACCTCGCGCGCTACCACACGCGGCACATCGATCTCATGGACGTGCTCGCGATGTACCAGCCGCGAGCCAACGCGCCGCTCGATGCGATGGCGCGCCTCTGCGGCTTTCCCGGCAAGCTCGGGATGAGCGGCGCCGAGGTTGCGTCGGCCGTGGCGCGCGGCGACGTGCGCGACGTGCGCAACTATTGCGAGACCGACGTCGTCAACACGCTGCTGCTATACCAGCGTTTCCGCCTCGTGCGCGGCGAGCTCACGGCGGACGAGTACGCCAGCGAGATCGCGTTCGTGCGGAAGAGGCTCGCGGCCTCGGAGGCCGCGCACTGGAAGGCGTTCTGCGCAGCCTGGGACGCGGCATAGCGTTGGCCGGCCGGGCCGTCCCGACGGCCCGACCCCGACGGCCCGACCCCGACGGCCCGCACCGACGGCCCGCACCGACGGCCCGACCCCGACGGCCCGACCCCGACGGCCCGCACCGACGGCCCGCACCGACGGCCCGCATCGACGGCTCGACGACTCGGCGGGCCGCCTCCCGCTACGCCTTCATGAAGGGTTCCGGGGCGAACCGCCCGCCGAGCGCGTCGCGCGAGTCCACGCCCCAGAACGTATCGAGCGCCGTGGCGTAGACGTTGCGGAAGTCGAGCGCGTACGCAGGGTTGCCGCCGCCGGCGAGCGCCGCGAGGTCGGGGGCCGCGCCGTAGAACCCGCCGCGCACGTGCCCCCCCAGGGCGAAGTGGACGTTGGCGGTCCCGTGGTCGGTACCGTTGTTCACGTTCTGCTTCGGACGCCGTCCGAACTCCGCGTAGGTCAGTACCAGCGTGTCATTCCACCGGCCGAGTTCCAGCAGGGCCCCGCGCAGCGCGACGAGTCCTTGCGCGAGTTCGCCGAGCAGGCGCGCCTGCGTGCCGGGCTGGTTGGCGTGCGTGTCGAATCCCGCAAGGGTCACGCGCACCACCGCGACGCCGGCCGGGTTGGCGAGAATCTGGCATGCCGTGCGGATCGCCCTGCCGAAGCCGTTGTCGGCGAACGCCGTCGCGAAGGTCTTGTGCGCCGACAGGTGGGACGCCGCCTGCACCACGTCGGCCTCCACCTTCATGATGTGGGCGAGCGCGGGATTGGCGAGCGCGCGTCCTGGTTGCGCGAGCCTTGCCCGGCGCAGGAACTGGTCGGTATCGGTGAGAGCGATGGCGCGCGTGCCGCCACCGGCCAGCGGGCCGAGATCGGAGGAACCGATCACCACCCCGTCCGCCGCGAACGACGCCGCCACCGGCATGCCGGTGAACACGCGCGTGAGCCAGCCGGTTTGCAGCACCACGTCGCTGCGGCTCGCGGTGTCCCATATCTCGATCGAGCGGAAGTGCGAGAGGTTGGGCGCGGGATAGCCGACGCCTTGCAGCACGGCGAGCTGGCCGTCCGTCCACAGCGGCAGCAGGGGTGCGAGCGCAGGGTGCAGGCCGGCGCGATCGGACAGCTGCACCGCCTGGTCGCGGGCGATCGCGATCTTCGGGCGCAACGCGTAGTACGCCGCATCGGCGTAGGGAACGAGCGTGTTGAGACCGTCGTTTCCGCCCTTGAGCTCGACCAGCACGAGTGCCTTGCGGTAGTCCGCGTGCGTGGCGGCCGCGGCCCATGCGGGACGCGCGATCACTCCGAAGGACACATCCACGGCGGCCAGGGCGGGCGTGCAGAGCGTGGCGCGGAGGAAGGAACGTCTATCCATCTTGCGGGCTCCTTCAGGGGGAGGCGGAACGGGTACGTCGCATGCGGGATGGGTACGGCGCATGCGCAATGGATGCCGCGGGACGCAATCGATGCGGTGCGGATGGAATGGATGCGCTGCGAGGGCGCGGCCTACTTGAGCTGGTAGGCCGGGTCGAGCAGCGTCGCGCGCACGAACGCCTGCGGTTGCGAATCGGCAGACGGCGCGTCGGCCAACACGGCGTCGACCGGCAGCATGAGTGCACGTGCGGATCGCATCTTGTCGAGTGGCGTGGCTCCCGGCTGCTTCGACACCCAGCGGGCGGCGTTGAAGTCCACGTTGCGCAGCGCACGGGCCATGGCCTGGTTGAAGCGCTGCACGCGAACGCGATCGTCGTCATCGGGAACGCCGTCGGGGGCGGCGATGGCGGTGCGCGGCGCACGCAGCTCGGCGAGCACCGCATCGGCGGCCGCCACCGGAGCCACCACCGGAGTCACCACCGGAGCCACCACCGGAGTCACCACCGGAGCCACCACCGGAGCCACCACCGGAGCCACCACCGGAGCCACCACCATCGCGGGCGACGGTCCCGGCGCGCCGCTTGGCAGCATCGCCGGACGCGCGTCGTCGCCGCGCGCGAGGCGGTCGAGGAACTGCTTGCGCGCCAGCAGCGTGTTGGTGTCGATCCACGCCTCGCCGCCCGGCCAGCCTTTCACGTTCGGCGGCGAGAAGAGGTTCTGCCCCATGCCGGCCGCCGCGACGGCAAATGGCAGGGCGGCGGCGGGCGCGACATCGAGCTGTCGCAGCGCGCCGACCACGAGCTCGACCGGGCTCTTGACCAGCGTGCCGCGATGATCCGGCGACCAGAACGCGGCGGCAAGGAAGAGCGCGCGCAGGGTCGCCTTGATGTCGTAGCCGCTGTCACGGAATGTCTGCGCGATTCGCGCGACCTCGCCGGGGTCGGGCTCAGGCGAGACGAACTCACGCCACAGCCTGGCAACCACGAAGCGCGAGGTCTCCGGCTTGCGGAGGATGATGTCGAGGACCGCGTCGCCGTCGAACCGGCCGGACTCGCCGAGGATCGTCTTCATGCCCGTATCGTGCAGTGCCGGGCGATACCGGTACGTTCCGGCGTCGCGGTCGATGCTCCAGCCGGTGAACGCGCGCGCGGCCTCCCTGATGTCCTGCTCGCTGTAGTGGCCCTCGCCCAGGGTGAAGAGCTCCATCACCTCGCGCGCGAAGTTCTCGTTCGGCTGCTGCTTGCGGCTCTGCGCGCCGTCGAGGTAGATGAGCATCGCCGGCTCCTTCGATGCCGCGTGCAGCAGCGTGCCGAAGTTGCCCAGCGCGTGCGCGCGAAACGTCGCGTTCTGCGCGTACATGAGGCGCGCGAAGCGCACCTTCTGCTGGCTCGACACGAAGTGATCGTGCCAGAAGAGCGTCATGCGCTCGGTGAGCGGCGAGGGCGTGACGAGCATCTCCCCGACCCACCACGCGCGGAGCTCGAGCCCCTGGCGGACCTGCGTCTGCCGGAAGGCGCGGCGCGCCTCGGGCGACGCGGAGCCGGCACCGGGGTAGCGCAGCGGGCCGGTGTCGACGGCGAATGCAGGAGGTGGCGTGAGCGCCGTGGTGCGCGTCTGCGCCAGGATGCGATCCACGCCTTCGGTGCGCGTGAGGGCGGCGTACTCGCGGACCTGCGCATCGGTGGGGGCGAATCCGGTACGCAGGAGCAGGTGGCGGGCATCGTCGTAGCCCATCGCGCCCAGGGGAGACGTTCCGGCCTGCGCCGCGCAGGCGAGGACGAGCAGGATGCAGGCGACGAGGCGGGCGGGCATCTGACCTCCGGGGCGGGTGCGAGCTTCAACGCGTGAGTCTGCGCGCATGTTGACCCGAACGCCCATGCCGGCGTGTAACGGAGTGTTGCGGCTTACACGTCGATCGTCCCCCGCCCGATCTCGACGACCCGGCCCGATACCCTGATCTCGCGGGCGGCCGTCACCTCGAGGCCGAGGCGGCAGCGCCGCCCCACGGCCTCGCCCTGATCGATCGTCAGGTGCTGCGGCAGCACGGCGCCGGTGGAGAGGAGCCAGCCGCCGAGGTTCGCGCAGGCCGATCCGGTGCCCGGATCCTCGATCACCGCGCCGTGCTTCAGGAAGAAGAAGCGGGCGAGCACGCGGTCACCGTCGCGCGCGAACACGTAGGCCATCGCGCGCGTGCCATTGCTCGCATGGGTGACGATCGCTTCCGCCTTGGGCGACGCGGAGCGCACCGCCGCGAACGACGCCAGGGGAATGACGAGCTGCTCCGAACCCGTGTCGATCCACAAGGGAGCGCCGGCGATGTCGGACTCGTGCAGGCCGAGCATCGCCGCCAGGGATGCGCGGGATGCCTCCGGCGGACGTTGCGCCGGTGCATTCGCGGAAAGCGTCCAGACATCGCCGTCGGCCACTACCGGGATGAGCCCTGCCTTCATCTCCAGGGTGACGTGATCTCCGGTCCGGAACAGCTCGCGGATCACCTGCGCCGTGCCGAGCGTGGGGTGGCCCGCGAAGGGCATCTCGAAGGTCGGCGTGAAGATGCGCACGCGCGCCGTGGCCGTTGGCGACGGCAGCACGAAGGTGGTCTCGGACAGGTTGAACTGCAGTGCGAGCGCCCGCATGGTGGCGTCGTCGAGCCCGCGGCCATCCTCGAACACGCACAGCGGATTGCCGGCGAGCGGACTCTCGGCGAAGACGTTGACGATGCGAAACGGACGGTTCATGACGGATCCTCCGAAGCGACGGGATCGAACGCCTCGCGCACTTCGCTGGCGAGGTCGTTCCAGGCCGCGGTGGTGATCGCCTGCGGCGAGAAGGACGGCGCCTGCGCGTTGCGCGGGAAGTTGCCGTCGATCGAGCGCGAGTAACTCGGGTCGTAGTGCGTCGTGAGGAGCTCGTCGACGAGGACTTCGAAGTCTCCTGCGCGGGCGGCATCGCTCCAGCGCGCGATGGTCTTGCGGCCATGCAGGGGCGCGAGGCGGTCGAGGCGCGCTGCCAGCGCGTCCGGGTCGCGCAGGAAGTGCGCGTATTCGGTCATGAGCTGCGCCACGCGCAAGGGCCGCGGCGTCACGAGGCGGATGCAGGGCGCGTCGCGCATCGCGCGCAGCAGCGCATCGCCGAGCTGGATCGCCCCGATGCGCCGGCTCTCCGATTCCACGAACAGCGGGCGCGCCGGATCGCAGCGCTCGAGCACGCGCAGCACTTCGCTGTCGAATGCCTTCTGCGTGGGTTGGTTGCCGTCGGGCAGATCACCCAGGAGCGAGCCGCGATGATGGGCGATGCGCTCGAGGTCGAGCACCTGCGCGCCCGCGGTCTCGAGTGCTTCGAGGAGGCGGCTCTTGCCCGACCCCGTGAGCCCGCACACGACGACGAGGCGAAGCTGCCCCGGCAGCGCGGCGAGGCGCGCGCTGACGTGGCGACGATAGGTCCGGTAGCCGCCTTCGAGCTGCACGGCACGCCAGCCGATCTCGCGCAGCATGTGCACGAGCGCGGCACTGCGCTTGCCGCCGCGCCAGCAATAGACCAGTGGCGCCCATTCGCGGGGCAGGTCGCGGCAATGCGTCTCGAGCATCGCCGCGATGTTGCGCGCGACCAGCGCGGCACCCACGCGCTTGGCGGCGAAGGCGCCTTCGCGCGCGTGCAGCGTTCCCACGATCGCGCGCTGCTCGTCGTCGAGGACCGGCCAGTTGAGGGCGCCGGGCACGTGATCGAGCGCGTACTCGGCTGGCGAGCGCACGTCGATGCGCACGGGGTACGCGGGCAGGGCGTCGATGCCCACCAGCGACGAAGGCACGAAGGCGGGCGCGATCACCGGGACCGCAGGAGCGGCGCGAGCGCAGGCCAGACGTTGGCGAGGATCCGCGCCTGCGCCTGTGCGGTGGGATGGATGCGATCCGGCTGGAACTGCGACAGGTCGTCGCCGAAGCCGGCGAAGATCGCAGGGACGAGGGCCGCCTTGCGCGCCGCCGCGACGCTTCCGAACATCTCGCGGAACTCCCGCGTATAGGCGGGCCCGTAGTTGGGAGGGATCTCCATGCCCACGAGCAGCACCCTGGCGCCCGCCGACTTCGCCGCCGTCACCATCGCGTCGAGGTTGTCGCGCGAGCTCGCGAGCCGGGTGCCGCGCAATGCGTCGTTGCCGCCCAGTTCCACGATCACGATCGCGGGCTTGTGCTGCGAAAGCAGTGCCGGCAGGCGCGCGCGTCCCCCTGCCGTGGTATCGCCGCTGATCGAGGCATTCACCACCCGATAGCGGTATCCCTCGTCGGTGAGCTTCCGCGCGAGGAGGTCGACCCAGCCCTGCCCCTTGGCGAGGCCGTAGCCAGCCGAGATCGAGTCGCCGACCACGAGGAGCACGGGGGAAGCCGGCGCCTGCGCGGCGGTGGGAGCGGCCGCGCCCAAGCAGGCCGCGCTCAGGCAGCAGGCCGCGGCCAGGTGCAGGAAGAGACGGCGGACGGGCGACGGGACCGGCATGGACCGGAATTCTACGGGGCGAGCGCGGTTGGGATGGGGGATGAGGTGAACCGGCCACGGGCCGCGGGCGCCGCGAACGGCGCCCGGCGGCCTTGAGACCACCGCGGAACGTCGCAGCGGCGGCGGGGTGAACGTCGCAGCGGCGCCGGTGGGAACGTCGCAGCGGCGCCGGTGGGAACGTCGCAGCGCCGCCGGTGGGAACGTCGCAGCGGCGCCGGTGGGGCCAGAAGGACCGGAGGGGCCGGTCGCTGTCCCACGTTACAATGTGTTTCCGGGGGTCGTCGGCCCTTGCATTCCGCCGGTGCGGCCGCACGTCATGCCCCGAAGCCCGCCCGGCGGCACTTTCTCGCCGCCTCCACTGTCGCAGTTCCGATGACCGAACCGATCATTCGCGCCGAGGCGCTCACCAAGGTCGTGCGCAGCGGCGACGACCCATTGACCATCCTCGACGGCGTTTCGTTCGCGGTCGACTCCGGCGCCACGATCGCGATCGTCGGCGCGTCGGGTTCCGGAAAGACGACACTGCTCGGACTCCTGGCCGGGCTCGACCGCGCCACGTCCGGGGAGGTCTTCGTCGCGGGTCATGCGCTGTCTGCCCTCGACGAGGACGCGCGCGCGGCGTTGCGCCAGCGTCTCCTGGGCTTCGTGTTCCAGTCGTTCCAGCTCCTGCCCGCGCTCACTGCCCTCGAGAACGTGATGCTGCCGCTCGAGCTGGCGGGCGCCGACGACGCCGAGGCCCGGGCGCGCCTGTGGCTCGATCGCGTGGGCCTCGCGCGCCGCGTGATCCACTATCCGCGGCAGCTCTCGGGGGGTGAGCAGCAGCGTGTGGCCATCGCCCGCGCGTTCGCCGGCGAGCCCAGGCTGCTGATGGCCGACGAGCCCACGGGCAACCTCGACGGCAGCACGGGCGTGGAAGTGGCCGACCTCATGTTCCGGCTCAACCGCGAGCACGGCACGACGCTCGTGCTCGTGACGCACGACGCGAACCTCGCCGCACGTTGCGGGCGCCGGTTGTCGCTCGCTTCCGGCAAGCTCGTCGGCGACGAGCTGCTCGCGGCCTGAACGGTCAGGCATGCGCACGCCGGTTCTCGCCCAGCGATCGTGTCCCCGTCTGCAGCGTCCGCGGCGCGCGGCGGTTCTCGCCCGGCGATCGTGTCCCTGCGCGCAGCGTCCGTCGTGCGCACGCTGATCCTCGCGCTGCGACTGCTTCGCCGCGACTGGCGCGCCGGCGAGTTGCGGGTGCTCGTCGCCGCACTGGTGCTCGCCGTCGGCAGCGTCGGTACCGTCGGCTTCTTCGCCGACCGCGTCAACGGCGCCCTGACGCGTCAGGCCAATCTCCTGCTCGGCGCCGACATCCTCGTCTCCGGCGATCGTCCGCTGCCCGCGGCCTTCGACGAGGAAGCGCAGAGGCGCGGGCTCGTGACCACGCCGGTGGTCCGCTTCCACAGCATGGTGCCGCCGCTGCCGTCGGCACCGGCCGACGCCTCGGCGATCCTCACCGACGTGAAGGCGGTGGGTAGGGCCTATCCGTTGCGCGGCGAGGTGGTGCTGGCGGAGGCAGGCAAGCCCGACGGACAGGTGGCCACCGGCATTCCGCAACGCGGCGAGGCGTGGCCCGATACCCGGCTCGCCGACCGCCTGGGGGTGAAGGTGGGCGATCGCATCAGCGTCGGCGACGCCTCGCTCGTCGTATCGGCCATCGTGCAGCAGGAGCCCGAGGTGGCGGGCATCGTGTTCGCGCTCGGCCCCAAGCTCTTGCTCAACATCGATGACATTCCGGCCACGAACCTGCTGCAACCGGGCAACCGCGCGACGTATCGCCTGCTGGTGGCCGATCGCACGGGCCGCGACGCGCTCGCCGGCTATCGCACGTGGCTCGATGGCGAAGTGAAGGCGGGACAGCGCATCGAGACCGTGCGCGACCTGCGTCCCGAGGTACGGCAGACGCTCGAGCGCGCCGAGAAGTTCGTGGGGCTCGCTGCCCTCGTCGCGGTGCTGCTGGCGGCGGTGGCGATCGCGCTCGCGTCGTCGCGCTACCTGCGCCGCCACCTCGATGCGGCAGCGATGCTGCGGTGCTTCGGCGCCGGCTTCGCGCGCACGCTCGCGCTCTTCGCGACGCAGTTCGTCGTGCTCGGAGTGCTCGCCTGTGCGTTGGGCGTCGTGGTGGCATTGGCGGGCCAGGAGCTGCTCGTGCGCCTGCTCGCCGCCGTGTTCACCTCCGATCTGCCCCCCGTCACGCTGTTGCCGGGACTTGGCGCATTTGCCACCGGCGTGTTCCTGCTGCTCGGCTTCGCGTTGCCCCCGCTCGTCACGCTCGCCCAGGTGCCGCCGCTGCGCGTGCTGCGACGGGATCTGCCAAGACCGCGGCCAAGCGCGCTCGCCGCCTACGGCATCGGCGCCGCCACCATCGCCATCCTCATCGCCGTGCAGGCTCGCGAGGTGCAGGCGGGGTTGATCATGGTAGGTGGCGTCGCGGGGTTGCTCGTGGCTGCGGCACTCGCTGCGTTCGGCCTGCTCGCCGTGCTGCGGCGGATTCCGCAGAAGGGCGTCACCTGGCGCTTCGGCCTGGCCAACCTGCGCCGGCGAGCCTTCGCTTCGAGCCTGCAGATCGGCGCGCTGGCCTTGGGCCTCATGGCGCTCCTGCTGCTCACCGTGGTGCGTGGCGACCTCATGCGCAACTGGCATGCGAGCCTGCCGCCGGATGCGCCCAACCAGTTTCTGGTCAACGTGCTCCCCGAGCAGGTGGACGTCGCCCGCGCCGAGCTTGCCCGCGGGGTCGGTCGCGAGGTGACGTTCCTGCCCATGGTGCGCGGCCGTCTCGTCGAGGTGAACGGCGCCGAACTCGACACGAAGAAGTTCACCGACACGCGAGCGCGGCGCCTGGCCGAGCGCGAGTTCAACCTGTCGTGGGCCGCCGCGCTGCCGGCCGGCAACCGGGTGACGGGCGGCACGTTCTGGGATGCGCAGGCATCGCCCGCCGACGCCGGCATGTCGCTAGAGGATGGGATCGCCGGCACGCTCGGCGTGAAGATCGGCGACACGCTCACCTTCGATATCGCCGGCAACCGCGTCTCGGCAAGGATCACGAGCCTGCGCAAGGTCGACTGGGACAGCTTCCGCGTGAACTTCTTCGCGCTGTTTCCGCCCGGTCCGCTGCAGGACATGCCCACCACCTACATCGCCGCCTTCCGCGCTCCGGAGAGCAGCAACGGCTGGCTGCCGCAGCTCGTCCAGCGATACCCGAACATTCTCGCCATCGACATCGGCGAGATCGTGCGCCAGGTGCAGGGCATCATGGAGCAGGTCTCGCGCGCGGTGGAGTTCGTCTTCCTCTTCACGCTCGCCGGAGGACTCCTCGTGCTGCAGGCGGCCATCGCCGCGACTCAGGACGAGCGCAAGTTCGATGCCGCGATCCTGCGCACGCTCGGCGCGTCGCAGCGCCAGCTCGCCGCGGCCCAGGTCGCGGAGTTCCTGCTCCTCGGGGCGATCGCCGGTCTCGTCGCCGCCGCGGGGGCCGCCGCCATCGGCTGGGCGCTGGCCGAGTTCGTGTTCCGGTTCCCGTTCGTGCCGAATCCGCTGGTGTGGCTGTACGGCATCGTCGGCGGCGCTCTGGCGGTCACCGTCGCCGGCTGGCTCGCCACACGCGGCGCATCGCGGCAGCCGCCGCTCGGGGTGATCCGGCAACTGGGGTGAGTCGAGTCAGTTGCGCGGGCCGGGCCCTTCGAACGGGTGGCGAAGCCGGTGTCGCGACGCGATGCAACCTGGACGTCGCAGCTCAGCCTCGCCCTTTCCGGGCACCCGTCCTGACGACGTTCAGCGTGTAGGAGACGTCGACCGTGAAACCGCCCGCAGTGGTGCCGCGGAAGCTCAGGTAGTGCTGGCCCACGGGCAGGTCATGCAGCCTGACGTAGTACCCGTCGTCCACCCCGGGCCAGTAGATGTCGCCAGGGACGGGGCACGTCCCGCCGAACAGGCTTTCCGGTGGAAACACCGCCGGGTAGACCTCCGAGCGGATGCGCTGCACCTTCGGGACCGCTCGGTTGTCGAGCATGACCGACAGGCCCGTCGCACCGTCCATCTGCGCGGCCGCGAGGGCTCTCGCTTCGCGGACCGACAAGTCGATGCCGTCGCACGCCGGCGTGTTGACATAGAAGTAGTTGAGCACCGGAAAGAACAGGGCCACGCGCTCAGGGATCGTGCATGTCCGCTGCACCGGCTGGTCACTGAAGGTGCCAGCGAGGAACCACACCGACCCGCGCTGCCCGACCATGCAGTACTTCCCGGTATCGTCGGTCAGCGGATTGACCGCCGCCGGTATCGACAGCGCCCACTGCCACCACTGCGCGGTCAACTCTCGGGGTGAATCCGGCGAATCGTCGTCGGCAAAAGACGGCGTGGCGGCACATGCCAGCGCGATGGCGACCGCTGGAAAGAAGCGTGTACCTGGTTTCATGTTCGGCTCCGTTGGA
>CAYTOT010000029.1:0-9029 GCA_964439475.1 uncultured Alcaligenaceae bacterium | reverse complement strand
AGCGAAGGGGCGCCTGGCGCCGGTGGCGCTTCGACCAAGCCCGATCCAAGCCTCCACGAGGGCGGCGCGCCGGCACATACGGATGACATACGGATCGCAGACTCCGGCGCCGACCACCCGGCGTCATAGAATGCGGGTTCAGTGTCTCGCGGGAAGTCCGATGTCCGACTCGTTGTTGAATCGTCTGCACTCGCTGCCACCGTCCGCATTGACGGGCCTTCGGCGCGGCATCGAGAAGGAGTCCTTGCGCGCGCGGCCCGACGGCACGCTGGCCACCACGCCGCATCCGGACCGGCTCGGCTCGGCGCTCACCCACCCGTGCGTGACGACCGACTTCAGCGAGTCGCAACTCGAGCTCATTACCGGCGTGCACGACAACGCGGGAGCGTGCCTTCACGAGCTCACCGGAATTCACCAGGCGGTGTATCGCGCGATCGGAGACGAGCTGCTCTGGTGCGCGAGCATGCCGTGCCTTCTTCCGGCGGACGATGCCATCCCGATCGGCCGTTACGGCACCTCCAACGTCGGCCGCGCCAAGAGCGTGTACCGGATGGGGCTTTCGCACCGCTACGGCCGGCGGATGCAGATGATCTCGGGCATCCACTACAACTTCTCGGTACCCGGACAGCTCTCCAACGAGGCGTACTTCGCGCTCATCCGCAACTTCCGGCGCCATTCGTGGCTTCTCCTCTACCTCCTCGGCGCCTCGCCTTGCGTGGGGGCTGGCTTCCTCGACGGCCGTGCGCACGAGCTCGAGCGGCTTTCCGAGGACACGTTCTACCTGCCCTACGCGACTTCGTTGCGCATGGGCCGGCTGGGCTACCAGAGCGACGTGCAGTCCTCGCTCGCCGTGAGCTACAACGACCTCGAAAGCTACGCCGCCTCGCTCCAGGAGGCGCTCACCAAGCCCTATCCCGCCTACGAGAAGATCGGCATCCGCGACGGCGACGAGTACCGCCAGCTCGCCACCAGCCTGCTGCAGATCGAGAACGAGTTCTACGGGACGATCCGTCCCAAGCGCGTGATCCGGCCCGGGGAACGGCCGCTGCACGCCTTGCGCGATCGCGGAGTCGAGTACGTCGAGGTGCGCCTGCTGGATCTCGATCCCTTCGAGGCAGTCGGCATCGACGTCGATACGTTGCACCTTCTCGACGTGTTCCTGCTGCACTGCCTGGTGCGCGAAAGCCCGCCCGACACGCCGCAGGAACTCGCCGCCATCCGCACCAATACGCAGCGCGTCGCCGCGCGCGGACGCGAGCCCGGATTGCGCCTCGTGCGCGCGTCCGATGAGGTCACGCTCGTCGCGTGGAGCCACGAGATCCTTGACGAGTGCGCGCCGATCGCCGGACTGCTGGACAGCGCGAATGGCGGCAGCAGGCATCGCGATGCACTCGCGAGCGCCGTCGGCAGGCTGGGGGATCCCGCGGCGACGCCGTCGGCACGCGTCCTCCAGGCGATGGCGCGCGACCACGGCAACTCCTACCTTCGATTCGTCCTCGCGCAGGCACTGACACACAAGGACGCCATCCTCGACCTGCCGTATTCCTCTGACCTTGGCGAGCGCTTCGCGCGACTGGCCGCCGAGTCACTGGACGAACAGCGCCGCATCGAAGCCGCCGACAGCCTTCCCTTCGAGTCCTACCGGCAACTGTATCTGGCGCCGGTTCGCTTGAACGGGTGAGAAGACCCCCCGAAGCGCGCTTCGCTCGCCTCCCCCCGAGGGGGCGGTCACGCGGTCGGGGCGGCCCTTCCCGCGTGAGAAGGCACCCCCGAAGCTCGCTCCGCTCGCCTCCCCCCGAGGGGGCGGTCACGCGGTCGGGGCGGCCCTTCCCGCGTGAGAAGGCCCCCCGAAGCTCGCTTCGCTCGCCTCCCCCGAGGGGGCGGTCACGCGGTCGGGGCGGCCCTTCCCGCGTGACGGCGGCTCGACTGCCGGCTACTTGGCCGCGAGCGCGGACTCCCGCGCCAGCAGGCGCGCCATCGCCCCCAGGGCGAGCACGATCAGGATCACCGGCACGACGTAGGAAAGCGCCATCTCGGCCGGCGCGATCGTCTCGCCGCGCAGCACGTGGCGCAGCAGCGAGTACTGGCCGCTCACCGGCACGGCAGGCAGCCACGCCGGTTCGCGCTGCTGGGTGAAGATCTGCACCGCCGGGACGATGGAGGCGACGAACATGAGCAGCGACACGTTCGCCTGCGCCTCCTTGAACGTGCGCCCCCGGTTGCCGACGTACAGCAGCACGGCGGGCATGAGCAGTACCAGCGGCAGCAGCACCACGAGGAAGCGCCCGAACTCGAGTGATCCGAAGAGGAAGGGCACGCCGACGGCAGGAAGCGGCGCGTAGGCGAGCGTCAGGTAGAAGCCCGCGAGCGTCACGACCACGACCAGCGCGTTCACGAGCGACGCGGCGATCCACTTGCCGAGGACGATCTCGAGCGGGCGTGCGGGCGTCATGAGCAGCGGCTCGAGCGACTGCCGCTCGCGCTCGCCCGCCGTGATGTCGAGGGCGACGGCCATGCCGCCCATGAACGAGCCGAGCAGGGCGTAGTACGCGACGAGGAAGAGCACCAGCGCCCCCGACTGCTGCGGCGTGGCGAGGTCCACCTCCTCGATGCGAAGCGGATCGCCCACGGTCGCGGCCACTCCGCGCAGCAGCAGGCGCTGCCCGCCCCACAGCCGGTTGTAGCCACGCAGCAGCGATTCGACCTGTGCCACCGGCGTGCGCGCGCGATCGCGCGAGCGGTCCGCCACCACGCGGATCACGCCCTGACGCCCGGCGCTCACCTCGCTCGCGAAGTCGGGATCGACGACGATCGCCACGTCGATCGCGCCGGCGCGCAGCTTCGCCTCGTAGTCGGCAGGCGCATCGACGAGCGTCACCTGATTGCGGTGGAGGAAGTCGGCGAGCGCGGGCGCCTGCGCGATGTTCACCGCCGGCACCTCGATCGCGCGTGCGCGATCGGCCTGGCGCGCGATCAGGTTGAAGATGAGAAAGAGGAATACCGGCCCCGCGGCGACCGCGGTCACGAGCAGCACGAGCAGCGTGCGCCGGTCCCGCACCGTGTCGCGCACCTCCTTGCCGGCGATGGCGGCGATGCGGCCGGGGGCGCTCATCGGGTGTCCCAGTGCGCTGCGTGCCGGGGCATCGATCTGCGCACGGGGACGGCCCTGCCCGCCCATCGCGTCTTCGCCGGTATCGGGCGCTCGTGCCGGAACGCCAGTTCCTTCGCGCACACCGTCATGCGGCCAGCCCCTCGCCGCTGCCGATCAGCGTGACGAAGGCATCCTCGAGCGTGGCGGCGCCGCTCCACGAGAGGATGTCACCCGCGGTGCCCTCGGCGATCACCTTGCCTGCGGTGAGGATCACCACGCGATCGCACAGTGCGGCGACCTCCTGCATCACGTGCGACGAGAAGAGGAGGCACTTGCCCGCCGCGCGCAGGCCGCGAAGCTGGTCGCGCAGCGCGCGCACGCTCATGATGTCGAGGCCGTTGGTGGGCTCGTCGAGGAGCACGGTGTGCGGGTCGTGCACCAGCGCCCGGGCGATCGCCACCTTCATCTTTTCCCCCTGCGAGAACCCTTCGGTGCGGCGATCGGCGATGTCGCCCAGGCCGAGGGTGTCGACGAGCTGGTCGATGCGCGTCGCGAGCCCCTTGCCGGCGAGTCCGTGCAGGGCACCGTAGTAGCGGATGTTCTCGCGCGCGGTGAGCCGCGGATAGAGGCCGCGAGCGTCGGAAAGGACGCCGATCCGTTCGCGCACCGCGTAGCGGTCTGCGGTCGCATCGAGATGGTCGATCGTCGCGCGACCGGCATCGGGCGCCACCAGCGTGCCCAGGATGCGCAGCAACGTCGTCTTGCCCGCGCCGTTGGGGCCCAGCAGGCCGGTGATCGCGCCGTCGGGGGCGGCGAACGAGACGTCGCGCACCGCGCGTACCTCGCGCTTCCTGCCGAAGGACTTCGATACGTTCTCGACGCGGATCATGGCTGCGGCACGAGGGGGTTCGACCACAGCGGCGGAGGCGTGCTCTTCTCGAAGTGCGCCACGCAGCTCGAGGCGAGGCGTGCGCTCCCGGCGTCGTCGACGAAGGTCGCGAGCAGCCGCGGTCCGCAGGCATGCACCGAGACGATGTGGCCGTAGCCGGGCGCAACGACGTGGCGGCTGTTCGGCAAGCCGCGAGCGACCTCGGTTCCGTAGGCCGGCGGCGTGACCGGATCCATGCCGCCGGAGAAGAGCAGTGCGGGCACGTCGCTCGAAAGAGGCGTGGCGAAGTCCGGCGGCGCGTAGCCGCGGGGCCACACGGCGCACACCGCGAGGGTGCGCTCGGCGAGCGTTCGCGTCGGCAGCGGCGCGAGGAGTTTCCCGGCGGCGGCGGCCGTCACGCGCGGCGCATCCTCCGTGCAGGTGACCGAGAAGAGCAGGGCGGCGTTCATCGCCTCGGGCTTGGTCGGCGATGGCGAGGGAAAGGCGGCAAGCAGCGGCGCGATGTCGCCGCGCGCGGCCATCGCGAGGAGCTCCGGCAGCATCACCGTCGTCTCCGGCGCGTAGGTGAGCGGCTGCAGCGTTGCGAGGACGAGATCGAAGGTGGCGCGCACCGTGCGCCTTGCGCCCGTGGCCGGATCGACGATCTCCACGTCGCGTCCCTGCGGCCCGAGCGATGCCTCGATCGCCTGCAGCGTGGCGGCGAGGTCGGGATGCGCCTTGCTGCACGACGCGCTCGCCTGGCAGGCGGCCGTCATTGCCGCGAACGCGGCCGCGCGGGTGACCCACAGGTCGAGGAGGATGATCATTCCCGGCGGCGCGACGCCGTCGAGGATCATCGTGCGCACGCGGGTGGGGTGCCGCCGCACGTACTCCTGCGCGACGCGGGTGCCGTAGCTGCCTCCCCACAGGTTCCAGCGCTCGTAACCCAGCGCCTCGCGCATCGCCTCGAGGTCGGCGATCCACGCCGTGGTCGTGTATTGCGCGGGGTCGACGCCCTGCGCCTTCAGCTCGTCGACGCAGGCGCGGGCGCGCGGGAGCGGGTCGGTTTCGAAGACGTCGTCCTCGACCGGCTTGAAGGCGTCGCAGGTGAGCGGCGACGAGCGGCCGGTGCCGCGCTGGTCGACGAGCACCACGTCGCGGGTGCGGCGCAGGTCGTTCAGCCGGTCGGCGAAGGCACCGAGGTTGGAGGCCGCCTGTCCGGGCCCGCCGGCGAGGATCACGAGAGGATCGGGCTTCGGCGAGGCGGTATTCGCGGGAAGGACCGCGGCGAAGATCCGGACGCGGCGTCCGTCGGGCTTGCTGCGGTCCTCGGGAACTTCGATGGTCGTGCACTGCACCGCGGTGGCCACGCGCGGCAGGCGGCATTCCTCGAGCGCGACCTTGCGCGGGCGGGTGGTCGTCTCGTTGCACGCCGCGAGCAGGAGCGCGCAGGCGATCGCGATGAGTCCGTGGCGCACGAGCATGGAGGGCGATGGTAGCAAACCTCGCGCGTATACTCGGCTCCGCTTGCGCGGGCGCAGGCCGTCGTCGGGCCGCCCGCGCAGCCGCGACGACTTTCGCTTCCGCGCACCCGTGCGAGGACACCTTGGGCAAGCACGACCTCGAACCCGGCATCGTCACCGATCTCGCCAATCGGCTGACCTACGGCGGCTACCTGCGGCTCGATCGCCTGCTTTCGGCGCAATCGCCGCTGTCAGGCTCCACCGACCATCCGCCCCGGCACGACGAGATGCTCTTCATCATCCAGCACCAGGTGTCGGAGCTGTGGATGAAGCTCATGATCCACGAGCTCGGTGCCGCGGTGGCGCACGTGCGCGCCGACCGCCTGGAGGCGTGCTTCAAGATCCTCGCGCGCGTCAAGCTCATCCAGAAGCAGCTCTTCGAGCAGTGGGCGGTGCTGGAAACGCTCACCCCCTCGGAGTACGACGCCTTTCGTCCGTCGCTCGGCAACTCGTCGGGATTCCAGTCGGCGCAGTATCGCGCGATCGAGTTCCTGCTCGGCAGCAAGCACGCCGGCACCATCGAGGTCTTCCGCCACGACGCGCCGACGTTCGAGTGGCTGACCGGCCTGCTGCGCGCGCCGTCACTGTACGACGAGTTCCTGCGTCATCTCGCGCGCCGCGGCCTGCCGGTGCCGCACGTCTGCCTCGACCGCGACTTCACGCAGCCCTACGAGCGCAACCCCGACCTCGTGGCCGTGTTCAAGACCATCTACGACGCGCCCGAGCAATGGTGGGATGCCTACGACATGTGCGAGAAGCTCGTCGACATGGAAGAGAGCTTCCAGCTCTGGCGCTTCCGTCACATGAAGACGGTCGAGCGCATCATCGGCTACAAGCCTGGCACGGGCGGATCCTCGGGGGTGACGTACTTGAAGCGTGCTCTCGATCGGGTCTTTTTCCCCGAGCTCATCGACGTGCGCACGGTGATCGGGGGTGCTGGCGCGTGAAGCCGACGACACGCCCGGAGGGCGAATCGGCCCCGCGGCGCCCAGGGCGCCGGGTCGTGGCGCACCGCCACGGCCAGGGCGTATCGAGGCGACCATGACCTCGCACGACTCGGCCGCGGCCAGCATCGAGGCGGCGGTGGCCGCGCTCGGACCCGGTCCGCTAACCGAGGCGGCATTGCAGGCGCAGGTGGCGCCGCTATTCTCGCGCGCACTCGAAGCGGATGCGGGGCGCATCTACGTCGCCAACCATTCGCTCGGGCGCCCGCTCGATGCCACGGCCGACGACGTGCGCGAGGGACTGGAGGCGTGGTACTCGCGTCTCGACGCCGCTTGGGGGCCGTGGATGGACGAGATGGCCGCGTTCCGCGCGCGCATCGCCTCGCTGCTCGGTGCCGCGCGTGCCGACTGCGTCGTGCCCAAGACCAGCGCAGGACAGGGCCTGCGCGCCATCCTCAACACATTCGACCGCGTGCCGCGCGTGGTGGCCACGCGCGGCGAGTTCGATTCGCTCGACGTGATCCTGCGTGAGTACGCGCGGCGGGGCCGCATCGAGCTCGCGCTCGTCGAGCCCGATGCCGACGGCGAGTTCCGGGTGCAACGCGTGCTCGCAGCCATCGGCGATCGCGTCGACCTCGTGGTCGTCTCCGAGGTGATGTTCGGCACGGGCCAGCGTCTCCCGGGAGTGCCCGATGTCGTCGCCGCCGCACACGGCGCGGGTGGGCGCGTGCTCCTCGACGTGTATCACTCGCTCGGTGTGTTCCCCGTCGACGTGACGGCCCCGGAGATCGACTTCGCCGTGGGCGGCTCGTACAAGTATCTGCGCGGTGGTCCCGGCGCGTGCTTCCTCTACATCGCCCCGCGGCACCTCGACGGGACGCTGCGCACGCTCGACATCGGCTGGTTCGCCAAGCGCGACACCTTCGCCTACGAGCGGCCCGATCCTCCCGTGCTGCGGGAGGGGGGAGACGCATTCCTCGAGTCCACCCCGCCGGTGCTGCCCGTCTACCAGGCGCGGGCCGGACAACGCCTGCTGGCAGCGCTCGGCATTGCGCGGGTGCGGGAGCACTCGCTGGCGTCGCAGCAACGCCTGGTCTCGCTCCTCGCGTCCGCCGGCGTGCAGGCGAAGGGCGGGACCACGGATCGCGGCGCCTTCGTCACCGTGATGTCGCCGCGGGCCCGCGAGTGGTGCGACGCCCTGGCGAGCCGCGGCGTCGTGGCCGACGCACGCGGACGCTTCCTTCGCCTGTGCCCGGACATCCTCACGACGGACCGCGAGATCGCCGCCGTTGCCGAGGCGGTGGCCGTCGTCGCGGGGAGCCAGGGCGCCGACGCAAGCGTCAGGCCCCCGCGCTGCGGATGATGAAGCGCACGAGCAGCACCAGGCAGGCGACGAGCAGTGCCGCGGCCAGGATCCCCACCACGATGACCTGGTGCGGCCGGATCGACACCACGTCGCGGCGCATCGACTTGCCCTTGCGGATGCCGAAGAAGCTCGACAGCACCACCGGCACCACCTCGAGCCACGTCGCGTCGCGACGCGGCGGCGGAGGGTCCGCGGAGGGTCCAGGCGTGGGCATCAGGGGGCGAGCAGGAAAGGCATGCCCGACGATCGTAGCATGGGCCTCCGGTGCCGCCCGGACCCACGAAGGCCTCGCCGGCGCGGCGAATTCCTATTGAAAGCGTGGGGTCATTTCCCAATCTAAGAGAGCAAATCGATCATCACGAGGACGCACCATGCGTTTCGACAAGCTCACCACCAAGTTCCAGCAGGCACTCAACGACGCCCAGAGCCTCGCGCTCGGCAACGACAACGGCTTCATCGAGCCGCAGCACCTCCTGGCGGCCCTGCTCGCGCAGCAGGACGGCGGCACCGCCTCGCTCCTCGCCCGCGCCGGCGTGCCGCTGCCGCGCCTGCAGTCGGCGCTGAAGCAGTCGATCGACCGGCTGCCCAAGGTGGAGGGCACCGGCGGCGAGATCAGCCTCTCGCGCGACCTCAACAACCTCCTGAACCTCACCGACAAGGAAGCCGTCAAGCGCGGCGACCAGTTCATTTCGAGCGAGCTCTTCCTGCTGGCACTCCTGCAAGACAAGGGCGACACCGGCCGCACGCTGAAGGAGCTCGGCCTCACGAAGCAGCCGCTCGAAGACGCCATCGCGCTCGTGCGCGGCGGCGGCGGCGTCGATTCCCAGGAGGCCGAGGGGCAGCGCGAGGCGCTTTCCAAGTACACCATCGACCTCACGGCGCGCGCCCGCGAGGGCAAGCTCGATCCCGTCATCGGCCGCGACGACGAGATCCGGCGCACGATCCAGATCCTGCAACGTCGCAGCAAGAACAATCCGGTGCTGATCGGCGAGCCTGGTGTCGGCAAGACCGCCATCGTCGAAGGCCTCGCGCAGCGCATCGTCAACGGCGAGGTGCCCGAGTCGCTCAAGAACAAGCGCGTGCTCTCGCTCGACATGGCGGCCCTTCTCGCCGGGGCCAAGTACCGCGGCGAGTTCGAGGAGCGCCTCAAGGCCGTGCTGAAGGACATCGCCGCCGACGAGGGACGCACCATCGTCTTCATCGACGAGCTGCATACCATGGTCGGCGCCGGCAAGGC
>CAYTOT010000028.1:0-62692 GCA_964439475.1 uncultured Alcaligenaceae bacterium | reverse complement strand
AGAAGCGCTTCCCCAACCAGGAGATCGACGCCCGCGTGTCGATCGACCGCGAGACGGGCGACTACGACTCGTTCCGGCGCTGGACCGTGGTCCCCGACGAGGAGCACGAGGAGCCCGCGCACCAGCTCGCCATCACCGACGCGATCGAGCGTGACCCCGAACTCAAGCTCGGCGACGTCGTCGAGGAGCCGCTCGAGCCGATCGAGTTCGGCCGCATCGGCGCCCAGGCCGCCAAGCAGGTCATCCTGCAGAAGATCCGCGACGCCGAGCGCGAGCAGATCCTGAACGACTTCCTCGAGCGCGAGGACAACCTGCTGACCGGGACGGTGAAGCGCATCGAGCGCGGCAACGTGATCGTCGAATCGGGCCGCATCGAGGGCGTGATCCCGCGCGACCAGCTCATCCAGAAGGAGATGCTGCGCGTGGGGGACCGCATGCGTGCCTACGTGATGAAGATCGACCGCACCGCCAAGGGCCCGCAGCTCATCCTCTCGCGCGTGTCGCCGGAGTTCCTGATGCGGCTGTTCGAGCTCGAGGTGCCGGAGATCGAGGAAGGCCTCATCGAGATCAAGGCTGCCGCCCGCGACCCGGGCATCCGCGCCAAGATCGCGGTCAAGTCGAACGATCCGCGGCTCGACCCGCAGGGAACGTGCATCGGCATGCGCGGCTCGCGCGTCACCGCGGTGACCAACGAGCTCGCCGGCGAGCGTGTGGACATCATCCTCTACTCGGAGGATCCGGCCAAGTTCGTGATCAACGCCCTGGCCCCGGCCGAGGTGCAGAGCATCCTGGTCGACGAGGACAAGCACGCGATGGACGTCGTGGTCGACGAGGAGAACCTCGCGATCGCCATCGGCCGCAGCGGGCAGAACGTGCGTCTCGCCTCCGAGCTCACGGGGTGGCAGCTCAACCTCATGAGCGTGGAGGAGTCGCAACAGAAGCAGGAGAGCGAGACCGGACGCCTGCGCGAGCTCTTCATGCAGAAGCTCGACGTCGACGAGGAGGTGGCCGATATCCTCATCGTCGAGGGTTTCACTTCGCTCGAGGAAGTGGCCTACGTGCCGATCAACGAGATGCTGGAGATCGAGTCGTTCGACGAGGACACCGTGAACGAGCTGCGCAGCCGCGCGCGCAACGCCCTCCTGACCGAGGCCATCGTGCGCGAGGAGTCGGTGGAGAACGTCGAGGAGGCGCTCCTTTCGCTCGAGGGGATGGACACGGACGTGGCGAGCAAGCTTGCGGCCAACGGCATCACCACCCGCGATGCGCTGGCCGATCTCGCCACCGACGAGTTGACGGAGATGACCGGGCTCGCCGACGAGCGCGCGGTGGATCTCATCATGAAGGCGCGGGCGCACTGGTTCGAGCCCGAGACCGCGGCGGCCACGCCGGCCGCAGCGACGAAATAACGGCGCATCACGCAACGCGCCGGCAGCACCCGGCAGGAGACGAAACGCATGCCGCAAACGACGATCGAACAATTCGCAACCGAGCTCAAGATGCCCGCGGGCGCGCTCATCGAGCAGCTCGCTGCCGCCGGCGTTTCCGCCAAGGCCGCCGGCGACTCGCTCACCGAGCAGGACAAGACGCGCCTGCTCGACTACCTGCGCAAGCAGCACGGCGCTGCGGCCGAGCCGAAGAAGCGCATCACGCTGACGCGCAAGCAGACGTCGGAGATCAAGGCCGCCGGCTCGTCGGGCAAGGCGCGCACGATCCAGGTCGAAGTGCGCAAGAAGCGCGTGCTCGTCCGCCGCGAGGACGAGGTCGCGCCGTCGGTGCCCGCTGTCGAGGAGGTCGTCGAGCCGCTGGAGCCGGTGCTCGAGCCTGAGATCGCGGTCGCTCCGGAGCCTGTGCCTGTTCCCGAGCCCGAGCCGATCGTCGAGGTGGCGCCGGAACCGGAGCCGGAACCGGAACCGGTGGCAGAGGCCGCCCCGGCGACAGACCCCGTAGCGCCGGCGGCGCCCGTCGCGCCGGCGATCCCCTCGCACCTCACTCCGCAGGAGATCGCGGCGCGCGAGGAGGAGCAGCGCAAGACGAACGCGCTGTTCCAGCGCCAGCAGCAGGAACTTCGCGAGAAGCAGGAGCGCGAGGCTGCACGCAGGAGCCGCAAGGAAGCCGAGGAGGCTGCAGCGAAGGCGGCGGCGGAGGCCGCGGCCAAGGCCGCGGAAGCGAAGCCTGCGGCCGCAACCCTCACGGCCAAGAAGGAAGGCACGCTGCATCGCCCGGCCGCCAAGCCCGGCGAGAAGCGTGCCGACCGCACCACCAAGAAGGCACCGGGACAGGTGTTCCAGGAAGAGGCCGCCCGCAGGCGCGCACTCAAGTTGCGCGGCGATACCGGGGGTGCGGCGGCCACGCCGGGCTGGCGCGGTCCGAAGATGGGCGGGCGCCATCGCGACGACGAGGGCGGCGACGCGGCGAGCATCGCCGGCCCGGTCGTGCGCGAGGTGACGGTGCCGGAAACGATCACCGTGGCCGAGCTCGCCCACAAGATGTCGGTCAAGGCCACCGAGGTCATCAAGGCGATGATGAAGCTCGGCAGCATGGTGACGATCAACCAGAACCTCGACCAGGAGACGGCGATGATCGTCGTCGAGGAGATGGGGCACAAGGCCGTGGCGGCGAAGCTCGACGACCCCGACGCGCTGCTCGCCGAAGCGCACGGTGAGCACCAGGCCGAGCTCCTGCCGCGTCCGCCGGTGGTGACGGTGATGGGGCACGTCGACCACGGCAAGACGTCGCTGCTCGACACCATCCGTCGCACGCGGGTGGCCAGTGGCGAGGCCGGCGGCATCACGCAGCACATCGGCGCGTATCACGTGGAGACGGCGAAGGGTGTGATCACGTTCCTCGATACGCCGGGCCACGAGGCGTTCACCGCGATGCGTGCGCGCGGCGCCAAGGTCACCGACATGGTCGTGCTCGTGGTGGCGGCCGACGACGGCGTGATGCCGCAGACCAAGGAAGCGATCGCGCACGCCAAGGCGGCCAACGTGCCGCTCGTGGTCGCGATCAACAAGATCGACAAGCCGGAAGCCAATCCGGACCGCGTCAAGCAGGAGCTCGTGGCCGAGAGCGTCCTGCCCGAGGAGTACGGCGGCGACGTGCAGTTCCTGCCGGTGTCGGCGCGCACGGGCGAGGGCATCGATCGCCTGCTCGACGGCCTGTTGCTGCAGGCCGAGGTGCTCGAGCTCAAGGCGCCGAAGGATGCGCCGGCCAAGGGCATCGTCATCGAGGCGCGCCTCGACAAGGGCCGCGGCCCGGTCGCGACGGTCCTCGTGCAGTCGGGAACGCTGAAGCGCGGTGACATCGTGCTCGCAGGCGCGGTATTCGGCCGTGTGCGCGCGATGAACGACGAGAACGGCAAGGCGATCACCGAGGCGGGTCCGGCCATCCCGGTCGAGATCCAGGGCCTGTCCGACGTGCCGCTCGCGGGCGAGGACGTGATGGTGCTGGGCGACGAGCGCAAGGCGCGCGAGATCGCCCTCTTCCGCCAGGGCAAGTTCCGCGACGTGAAGCTCGCCAAGCAGCAGGCGACCAAGCTCGAGAACATGTTCGGCGAGGTGGGCGAGAACGAGGTCAAGACGCTCGCGCTGATCGTCAAGGCCGACGTGCAGGGCAGCTACGAGGGTCTTTCGCAGGCGCTGACCAAGCTGTCCACCGACGAGGTCAAGGTCAACATCGTGCACGCGGGCGTGGGCGGCATCACCGAGTCCGACATCAATCTCGCGCTGGCGTCGAAGGCCGTGGTCATCGGCTTCAACACGCGGGCCGACGCGCAGGCGCGCAAGCTCGCGGAGACCTCCGGTGTGCAGATCCGCTACTACAACATCATCTATGACGCGGTGGATGACGTGAAGGCTGCGCTGTCCGGGATGCTGGCGCCGGAGCGCAAGGAGAACCAGCTCGGGCTGGTCGACGTGCGTGAGGTGTATCGCATCTCCAAGGTCGGGACCGTGGCGGGCTGCTACGTGCTCGAGGGCCTCGTGCGCCGCGGCGCGAAGGTGCGCCTGCTGCGCGACAACGTGGTCGTGCACGAGGGCGAGCTCGATTCGCTCAAGCGCTTCAAGGACGACGTGCGCGAGGTCAAGGCCGGCTTCGAATGCGGCCTCTCGCTGCGGAACTACAACGACATCCAGAAGGGCGACCAGATCGAGGTCTTCGAGATCGTCGAGGTGAGCCGGACGCTCTAGCATCACGATGAAGAAGCATTCGCAGCGCGCGCAACGGGTCGGCGACCAGATCCAGAAGGAGATCGCCGACCTCCTGCGCAACGAAGTCAAGGATCCGCGCGTGGGGCCGGTGACGGTCACGCGCGTCGACGTCTCGTCCGACCTGTCGCACGCGACGGTGCATTTCACGCACCTCGCGGGCCGCGCGCATGGCGAAGAGGCCGTGGCTGCACTGGCGCGAACCGCCGGGTTCCTGCGCAGCCAGCTCTCGCATCGTCTCGACCTGTATTCGGTCCCGCAACTGCACTTTGCGTACGACGATTCCATCGAGGCCGGGATGAAGCTCTCGCAGCTCATCGACGACGCGGTGGCGGCCGACAAGAAGCTCGCGCAATAGCGCGCCGAACCCGCGCGGAGCCGCCCACGACGGCGCGCGCGCCGCCGCCTTCCACCGGATCTCCCATGCGTGCCGAACCGCCGAAGATCGTCCGCCGCGACATCGATGGCGTGCTGCTGCTCGACAAGCCGCCGGGCATCACATCCAACGCGGCACTGCAGAAGGCGAAGTGGCTGCTGCGCGCGAACCGGGCGGGGCACACCGGAACGCTCGATCCGCTCGCCTCGGGCCTCCTGCCGCTGTGCTTCGGCGAAGCGACGCGCTTCGCGCAGCGGCTGCTCGACGCACCGAAGGCATACCTCGCCACGATCCGCTTTGGCGCCACCACGACGACCGGCGACGCCGAAGGGAGCATCGTCGCGACGGCGCCGGTCGCTTTCTCCCGCGCCGACCTCGATGTCGTGCTCGCGCGCTTCACCGGCGAGCAGATGCAGGTGCCGCCGATGCACTCGGCGCTCAAGGTCGACGGGCAGCCATTGTATCGCCTGGCACGCGCCGGCGCCGAGGTCGCGCGCGAGCCCCGGAGGATCGTGGTGCACGCGCTCGCGTGCACGGGCTGGCGCCCGCCGGAGGCGACCGTCACGGTCGCCTGCAGCAAGGGGACGTACGTCAGGGTACTGGCCGAGGACATCGGCCGTGCGCTGGGCTGCGGCGCGCATCTCGCCACCCTCCGCCGCACGGCGACGGGCGGCTTCCGCCTCGACGATGCGGTGTCGCTCGAGGTCCTCGAAGCCATGGACGAGGCGGCGCGCGTGGCCTGCCTGCGCCCCCCGGCCGTCCTCCTGGAGGGCATGCCGCGCGTGAATGTCGACGCCGGGCAGGCGCGGCGCTTCCTGCACGGCCAGCCGGTGCCCGCTGCGGGCCACCGGGACGGTGAGCATGCCGTGTTCTCCGGCGAGCGTCTGCTGGGTCTGGCGGCGATCACCGCCGGTGTCGCCCAGCCGACGCGCGTATTGCCCGGCCGCGGCGTCCTCGCCTAGGGGAATGCCCCGCGGGTACACCCGGCACACACGGCTTGCCTTTGCCTTGCCGATGACGTGCTTTTCAGCTTATAATTTAAGACTTTGCGAAATCGCAACCAGACAAGCCGAGAGACGAGGGACACACCATGGCCGTGACGGCTAGCGACAAGGCGAAGGTGATCGCCGACAACCAGCGTGGCAAGGGCGATACGGGCTCCCCCGAAGTCCAGGTCGCGCTGCTCACCGCCCGCATCAACGGGCTCACCGACCATTTCAAGACGAACGTGAAGGACCACCATTCGCGCCGTGGCCTGCTGCGCATGGTATCGCGCCGCCGCAAGCTGCTCGATTACCTCAAGTCGCGCAACACCGACTCATACCGCTCGCTGATCGACAAGCTCGGCCTGCGCAAGTAGTTTCCCGACATCGCCCGCGTTCCATGCGGGCGATGTCGTTTCCACGCTTTCCCGCGATGGCCGCGCTTCGCACCGGAGCGCGGCCATCGTCGTTCATGGGACTTCAACATGCCTGATGCCATCAAGAAATCCGTCCAGTTCGGCGCCCACACGCTGACCCTCGAAACCGGCGAGATCGCACGCCAGGCCGGAGGCGCCGTCATGGCGAGCCTCGGCGACTCGGTGGTGCTCGTGACCTGTGTCGCCGCGAAGTCGCCCAGGGCCGGCCAGGACTTCTTCCCGCTGACCGTCGACTACCAGGAAAAGACCTACGCCGCAGGCAAGATCCCGGGCGGCTTCTTCCGGCGCGAGGGGCGTCCCTCGGAGAAGGAGACGCTGACCTCGCGTCTCATCGACCGTCCGCTGCGCCCGCTCTTTCCGGACGGCTTCTACAACGACGTGCAGATCGTGGCGACGGTGATGTCGATCGATACCGAGATCGATCCCGACATCCCCGCGCTGATCGGCGCCTCCGCCGCCGTCGCGCTCTCCGGCATTCCGTTCGCCGGCCCGATCGGCGCGGCGCGCGTGGGCTATCTCAACGGCCAGTACGTGCTCAATCCGAGCAAGACCGAACTCGCCACCTCGCAACTCGACCTCGTGGTCGCCGGCACCGAGGCCGCCGTGCTGATGGTCGAATCCGAGGCGCACGAACTGCCCGAGGAAGTGATGCTCGGCGCGGTGGTGTTCGGCCACCAGCAGCAGCAGGCCGTGATCGATCTCATCCATTCCCTGGTGGAAGAGGCCGGCAAGCCCGAGTGGGACTGGCAGCCGCCGGCCAAGGACGAGGACATGATCGCCAAGGTCACGGCGGCGGTCGAAGGCGACATCCGCGCGGCTTACCAGCTTCGCCAGAAGCAGGCCCGCCAGCAGCGCCTGAAGGAGGTGTACGCCAAGGCCAGGGCCGAGTGCGTGCCGGCCGACGCATCGCCCGACTACGCGCGCGCGGTCGACAACCATGTCTTCGAGATGGAAGCGCAGGTCGTGCGCCGGCAGATCCTGGCCGGCGAGGCGCGGATCGACGGCCGCGACACGCGCACGGTGCGCCCGATCAGCGTGCGCACCGGCGTGCTTCCGCGCACGCACGGCTCGGCGCTCTTCACGCGCGGCGAGACGCAGGCGCTCGTGGTCTCCACCCTCGGCACCGCGCGCGACGAGCAGATCATCGACGCGCTGCAGGGCGAGTATCGCGACCGCTTCATGTTCCACTACAACATGCCCCCGTACGCCACCGGCGAGACGGGGCGCGTGGGCTCGCCGAAGCGACGCGAAATCGGCCACGGCCGCCTCGCCAAGCGGGCGGTGGCCGCAGTGCTGCCCACGGGCGAGGAGTTCGCCTACTCGATGCGGGTCGTCTCCGAGATCACCGAGTCGAACGGGTCGTCGTCGATGGCGTCGGTATGCGGCGCGTCGCTCTCGCTCATGGATGCGGGCGTGCCCACCAAGGCCCACGTCGCCGGCATCGCGATGGGCCTCATCAAGGAAGGCAACCGCTTCGCCGTCCTGACCGACATCCTCGGTGACGAGGACCACCTGGGCGACATGGACTTCAAGGTCGCCGGCACCGACCGCGGCGTCACGGCGCTGCAGATGGACATCAAGATCCAGGGCATCACCAAGGAGATCATGGCGGTGGCGCTGTCGCAGGCGCGCGAAGGCCGCATGCACATCCTGGGCATCATGCAGCAGGCCCTGCCGCACGCGCGCACCGAGATCTCGGCGCATGCGCCGCGCATGTTCAGCTTCAAGATCAATCCCGAGAAGATCCGCGACGTGATCGGCAAGGGCGGCGCGGTGATCCGTGCGCTCACCGAGGAGACGGGCTGCACGATCGACATCAAGGACGACGGCACGGTGACCATCGCGTCGGTGAACGCCGAGGCCTGCGAGACCGCGCGCAAGCGCATCGAGGCGATTACGGCGGAAGTCGAGGTCGGCAAGATCTACGAGGGTCCGGTGCTGCGCCTGCTCGACTTCGGCGCCATCGTGCAACTGCTGCCCGGCAAGGACGGCCTCCTGCACATCTCGCAGATCGCCAAGGAGCGCGTGAATCAGGTCTCGGACTACGTGAAGGAAGGCCAGATCGTGCGCGTGAAGGTCATCGAGGCCGACGAAAAGGGCCGCGTGCGGCTGTCGATGAAGGCGGCCGCGGAGGAAGATGCTGCAAACGGCAAGGCGGCGGCAACGGCCGCGCCGGAAGTGCCGCCGATCGGCATCGCGGAGTAGGACCGAAGACGCCGGCGCGACGCGCCGGCTCGATCCCTGCAAGGGGCGCCGACGGTGGCGCCCCTTGTTGCTTTGTGCTCCCACCTCGCCGCACCTGCCTCCAAGGTGCAAACGCCGTTCGTCCCGTTGATTCAGACGCCGTCCGTCGCTTGATGCAAACGCCGTTCGTCGTTTGACGCGAGCGCGCCTGCGGCGCAGGGCTCGCTTATTGCTCGCATGTCGAACACGCATACGCCAACGGGTGTATGCACGATAGATCTCACGATTTGTATCGAACAACGAGCATGCGTCTGCAGACGATGACGTGGCACGATGGAGCGGGCTGGTCCGCGCCGTGGCCCGTACTGCTCGATTCGCCGAATACGCTCGTGGTGGCGTTCGGCGGCCGGGCGACGCCGCGCACGCGGGAAGCGCTCGCGGAACTCTCGCGTCGGCTACCGCGCAGCGTCAGCATGGGCTGCTCTACCGCGGGCGAAATCGCCGCGACTCGCGTGCACGACGAAAGTCTCGTGCTCGCCATCGCGCGCTTCGACTCCGTGCGCCTGCGCAAGGTCGTGCGGCCGCTCGCGGGCGGCGACGCCTTCGCCGCGGGTCGTGAACTGGGCAAGGATCTCGGTGCTTCCGACCTGCGTGCGGTCTTCCTGCTGTGCGACGGCCTCGGCACCGACGGCAGCCGGCTCGCGGCAGGAATCAACAGCACGCTGCCGCCCGATGTCACCGTCACGGGCGGTCTCGCGGCCGACGGCGATCGATTCGCGGCGACGTGGGTTCTCGGCGCGGAGGGTCCGGTGGCCGGGCATGCCGTCGCCGTTGGCTTGTACGGCGAACGGCTCCTGCTGGGCCATGGTTGCCATGCAGGGTGGTCCGCCTTCGGCCCCGAGCGCACGATCACCCGCGCCGCCGGGAACGTTCTCTATGAACTCGACGGCAAGCCGGCGCTGTCGCTGTATCGCGCGTACCTCGGTGAGCGGGCCGCGGGGCTGCCGGCCACCGCACTTCTCTTTCCCCTGGCCGTTCGCGAGCCCCTGGACGCCGGCCCGCCCATCGTGCGCACGATCCTCGGCATGAACGCGAGCGATCAGTCCCTCACCTTCGCGGGCAGCGTGCCGGAAGGCTACCGCGCTCGCCTCATGCGCACGCGCACCGAGCACCTCATCCAGAGCGCCGGCCTCGCCGGCGCGCGTGCGGCCGAGGTGTTCGGCGACGCCGCCCGGCCGCTCGCCATCGCGGTGTCGTGCGTCGGACGCCGTCTCGTGCTGGGCGAGCGCACGGAGGAGGAGATCGAGAGCGTTCGCGATGCGCTGCCGCGCCACGCGGTCCAGGTGGGCTTCTACGCCTATGGAGAGATAGGGCGCCGTCATCGCGTCGACGCCTGCGACCTGCACAACCAGACCATGACCGTGACCCTCTTCGACGAGGCGGCCTGAGATGCGGGCCTGCCGTCGGTCCATGAGGACAGGCACATGACGCGATTGCACTCGCTCCTCCTGCGTCAGCTCGCACGCCTGGAGATCGACCGGACGCAACCGCCGTCGGCCTCGCAGTGGACCGCGGTCCTCGAGCGGGTGAGTTGCGCTTACCAGGAGGCCGATCAGGACCGGTACCTCCTGGAACGCTCGCAGGACCTCGCCTCGGCGGAAATGACCGAGCTCTACCGCGCGCTGCAGGACGAGCGGAGACAGCTCGAGGAGCGGGTGAGCGAGCGCACCAGCGCCGCACGCGCGCGCGAGGTGCGCATCAGCGCCGCGCTCTTCGGCTCCAACCTCGCCTTCGTCGAAGTCCACACCTCGGGCAGCGTCTACCTGTCCGAGCGGTGGAACGAGATGCTGGGAGGCGAGCCCCAACCCACGCACACCGATTTCGAGTCGCTGCTCGCACTCACCCACGAGGACGAGCGCGAGGGAATCCTGCGCGAATACGTGGAGGCGGTGACCGGACGCAAGTCCGAGTACAACTACGAGCATCGCGTGCGCGCCAACGACGGCACGTGGCGCTGGGTGCGCTGTCGCGGCCGCGTCATCGAGCGGGACGCGGACGGACGTGCCCTCCGGCTCACGGGAATCAACGAGGACATCACGGAGCGCAAGGAAGCAGAGGCGCGCCTGCGCCACAGCGAGTCGCGCTTTCGCAGCCTGCTCGCGCTGTCGTCGGATTGGTACTGGGAGCAGGATGCCGACCTGCGCTTCACGGAGGTCTCCGGCACGGATCCCGAGCGCGACTGGCCCGGCATCGCGCAGCTGCGTGGCCGCACCGGCACCCAGGGGCCGATCCCGATGTCCGAGGCGGACCTCGGGCGCTACCGCTCGCTTACGGCGGCGCGACAGCCGTTCCGCGACCTCACGCTCACCGTGCGCGACCGCGACGGGGAATGGCGCTACCTGAGCTTCTCCGGCGAGCCGGTGTTCGACGCCGACGGTACGTTCACCGGGTACCGCGGCATCGCCCGCGACGTGACGCAATCACGCCGCGCCGAGGAACGGATCCGGCGGCTCGCGCACTTCGACGAGCTCACGGGGCTGCCCAACCGGACGATGTTCATGCACACGCTGCAGCGCGCGTTCTCGCTCGCGCAGCGCCGCAGCAAGCAGTTCGCGCTGTTCATCATCGACCTCGACCGCTTCAAGAACATCAACGACAGCCTGGGGCACGAGGCCGGCGACCGGCTCCTGCAGGAGGTCGGACGGCGCTTGCGCCATCACTTGCGCGAGAGCGACACGGTCGCGCGCCTCGGTGGTGACGAGTTCGTGGTGCTCGTGGAGGACTGCGGGGATGCGCGCGAGCTGACGGCCATCGCGCAGAACATCCTCGCGGCGATCGGCCGCCCCTACATGCTGTCGGGGCGCGAGTTCCACGTGACGGGCTCCGTCGGCATCTCGACCTATCCGGTCGACGGCCAGGATCCGCCGGCGCTGCTCAAGAACGCCGACATCGCGATGTACCTCGCCAAGGATCGCGGCAAGAACACGTTCCAGTTCTACGCCGCGCAGCAGAACGGACAGGCCTTCGAGCGACTGGCGCTCGAATCGGCCCTGCGGCACGCGCTCACGCGCCGCGAGTTCGCGCTGCACTACCAGCCGCGCGTGGACATCGTCACCGGCCGCATGGTGGCGGTCGAGGCGCTCCTGCGCTGGAACCACCCCGACCTCGGCACGGTGGCGCCCAACCAGTTCATTCCGCTCGCCGAGGAAACCGGGCTCATCGTGCCGATCGGCCGCTGGGTGCTGCGCTCGGCCTGCGCGCAGGCGGCGCAGTGGCGAGCCGACGGGCTCGCGGGCATGCGCGTGGCGGTCAACCTGTCGGCACGCCAGTTCGTGGACGACGCGCTCATCGTCGACGTCGGCGACGCGCTCGCCGAAGCGGCGCTCCCGCCCGATGGCCTCGAGCTCGAGATCACCGAGAGCATGGTGATGCAAAGCCCCGAGCGCGCGGTGACGACGCTGTCGCGCCTGCGCGAGCTCGGCATCGCGGTGTCCATCGACGACTTCGGCACCGGCTACTCGTCGCTGGGTTACCTCAAACGCTTCCCGATCGACAGCGTGAAGATCGACCGTTCGTTCATCAAGGACCTGCCGCACGACGCCGACGACGCGGCGATCACGCGTGCGGTCATCGCGATGGCGCGGAGCCTGCGCATCCGCGTGGTGGCGGAGGGCGTGGAGACGCGCGAGCAGCTCGATTTCCTGCGCACGCACGAATGCGACGAGTGCCAGGGGTTCTTCCTGAGCCGGCCGTTGCCGGCACCGGAGCTCGCCACGCTCGCGCGTGGCTGGGCACGCGAGCACGCGGGGCTGCGGCTGGTGCCGAAGCTGACGTCGGTGGCGTAGGATGCGTAGGCGGCGTAGGCGGCCGGTTTCCCGATGCCCCGCCCGGTGCTGCGCCCGGCGTCCCGCCCGGCGTCCCACCCGGCGCGCCTACCCCAGCGGGCCGATGTCGAACACCATGCTAGCGATCGCGACCACCCCCAGCGCGAGCAGGAGGATGGCCGTAAGGAGTGTCATGGAGTAGGGATACTCGCTCTCTGCATGAATGAGGCCCTCGCGATGCATGGCGTCGCGATTGCGCCGCAGCTCGAGCATGAAACGGATGTGGTAGACGATGCCGAGCAGCAGCATCGCGCTGCCGAGCAGCACCAGTGCCTCGCCGAAGAGCGAGGCGGACCGGCTGTTACCGATGAGGTCGGCGTCGTAGGCCTTGCGGAACACCTGGAAGATCGTGAAGCCGAACCCGATCAGCGACAGCGCGGTCCGTATCACCGACATCAGCGTGCGGTCGGCGCTCAGGCGGGTTCGCTGGAACGACATGCCGGTCCGGCGGGCCGACAGCTCGGTCGAGATGTCGTCGCCGATCCAGCCTCGGCCTGCATGCGGGGACTGCGGCGAAGGCGTCATCGCTTGCCTTGCTCCTTTTCTGCCGCGGTTCGCTCGTACTCCGCGGCGATGTCACGATCGAGGAAGAAGGTGAGGAAGGTCCGGATCGCCGCGATGGCGGCGACCCGGCCGATCTCGTCCCAGCCCGGGGCGATGGTGGTGTGCACGATGTCGGCCCCGAGCTGGAAGGTGAGCCCTGCCACGAGCCAGCGTGCGAAACGCAGCCACACGCGGCTCCTCTGCGCCTCGCCGACGACGCTGCGGAACTGGAGCCGCACGACGTCGATGACCGCCTCGACGGTACCGATCGCGATGGCGAGGAGCGCCAGGGCTTCGAGGATCAGCGTGAGGTACGACGCGCTGGCGTGCAGGAAGGTTTCCATGCTTCGTCCGTCGATCGGAGCCGCTCCGGCGTCGCGCCGGCCATGCCTGGACGCCGCGTCGTGGACTCTCGCGGATCGCTCGACCGCGCCCACCGCGGCAAGGCGGCCCGGGTAGGGGCGACCGGACCGTGCGGTCGCCCCTGTGGCGCAAGCAACGCGTACGGTGGCTAGTTCCCGGTCGGCAAGGTGACGGTGAATCCCTGGTCCTGCAACATGTCGCGTACGTATTTGAAGCGCTCGTACTGGCTCAGGGTGATCGGCCCGGAGTAGCCCTCGCTCTGGAGCTTGCGCGGGGGGTTCTTCCTGTACGTCTGCATGAGCTTGTTCACCGCCGCATTGATGGTGACGAGCGACCAGGTGCGCTCGGTGTAGTTGTTCATGAAGATGTCGTAGCGCTCCTGCGGGTCCTGCCACAGGTCGAAGATCTGCGGCACCGTGGCCACGTACTTTTCCGGCCCCTTCCACCCGAGGTTGGCGTCCACCGCGAGGCCGCCGGTCGGCTGGCCGTTGTCGCCGCGCAGGTTGAAGCAGGCCTTGTAGTTGCCTACGCGCACCGCGCCCGGGGTGAGCTCGTTCTCGGTGAAGTAGAACCACTCGTTGCGCTCGCATTTGCCGGTGCCGAACAGCATGGGCGACATGTCGTAGCTGTCGAAGACGATCGGCTTGCCCTCGCGGTCCTTCTTCGGCAGCGCCACGCCCGCCACCGACGCGAAGGTCGCCATCAGGTCGAGGCCGCCGACGATGTCGTGGTTCCTGCTGCCGGCCTTGATCCTGCCAGGCATCCACGCGAGAGCAGGAACGCGGTTGCCCCCCTCGCGGACCGTGCCCTTGGTGCCGCGGAACGGCGTGTAGCCGGCGTCGGGGTAGACATCCTGCCAGGCGCCGTTGTCCGTGGTGAAGACCACGAGCGTGTCCTTGTCGAGGCCGAGCTTGCGCACCTTGTCCATGATGGCGCCGACGCGCGCATCCAGTTCGACCATCGAGTCTGCGAACTTCGTCTTCGACAGCGACTTGTGGATGAAGTCGGGATGCGGCATGCTCGGCTGGTGCATGTGCATGAAGTTGACGCACATGAAGAACGGCGTCTTGGATTTCGCGGCCTTGTCGAGGTAGTCGAGTGCGGCATCGCCGATATAACCGTCGAAGAACGGAATGCCGACGACGCCGTTGGGGTACTCCTTGGTCTTGGCATTCGGCGTGTCGACGTACTGGCCGTTGATCTTGAAATCCTCGGTGACCTTGCCGCCGGCCTTGCCCGAGAGCGAGCCGGTGGTCACCTTCCTGAACATGTCGCGCAGCTCCGGCGCCATGTCCGGGAACCAGGTCGGATCGGCGTAGGTGTAGGCGTTGAGGTGATAGAGGCCGCAGTACTTCATCTCGTCGAAGCCGTGCGCGATCGGCATCGCGTAGTCGGACTCGCCCAAGTGCCACTTCCCGCAGAAGAACGTGTTGTAGCCGCCGGTCTTCAGCACCGACGCCAGCGTCCACTCGGCGGCCGGGAGTCCGCCGCCCTGGCCCTGGAATGCCACGGTGGTCATGCCGCTGCGGTTGGGGATGCGGCCCGTGATCATCGCCGCACGCCCCGGCGTGCAGCTCGGCTGGGCGTAGAAGGAGTAGAGCGTCATCCCTTCATCCGCCATGCGGTCGAGGTTGGGCGTCGGCATGCCGCGGCCCTCGCCGCCGCCGTAGGCACCGAGGTCGCCGTAGCCGACGTCGTCGCCGACGATGAGTATGATGTTGGGCTTGGTGCCAGCCATGGTTGCCTCCTGAGGATGTGCCGGGTGTGCTGCCATCGCGCTGGTGCGTGGCAGCGACGTCCCGGCATGGTGCTTCGCGTCCGACGCGATGGGAACTAGCCTTTGGTTAAATCACGCGGGTGACGGGAAGGGATGTCCGAGACAGCGCACCCCGATCGAGGCGGTCAGTCGTCAGCTCGCGTGAGCGAGACGGTTGGGTGTCGATCCCGCGCCGATGCTCCGGCGTGGGCGTCGCGCTTGCCCGCTGCGCGGTGGGCGCGACGCGGTGGAGGCTTGCTTGTGATCCTGGCGGCCCTGCTGGCCGTGATGTCGAGCATCTCGCTCGCTGCAGAAGGACCCTCGCCGGCAACGGTCCTGGTCGTGTACTCCAATAGCCGCTTGCTGCAGGCGAATATCGACGTCGACCGCGCACTCAACGCCCGGAGCCCCGACGCGCCATACCGTGATGTCAGGACCTTTTCCGAGTTCCTCGACGCGCCGCAGTTCTCCGGACAGACCTTCGAGACGGATACCGCGGCGTATCTGCGCCGGAAATACGCCGCGCGCCGGCCCGACGCCATCGTCGCTGCCGGGGGTGAGGCGCTCGCCTTCCTCCTTCGTCACCGGGAGGAGATGTTTCCGAAGGTGCCCGTCGTGCACGTCGGAGTGGAGCGGGGCATCCTGGACTCCATGGGTTCTCCGCTGCCCGCCGACGTCGTGGGGATACCGGCGGTCTACGACTTCGAAGGCACGCTCCGCCTTGCCCTCCGGCTGCATCCCTCCATCGAACGCCTGATCGTAGTGACGGGTGCCGCGCCATGGGACAGGGATCAGGAAGCGCAGATACGGCGGGTCATCGCCGGCATGGGGGTCGTCGTCCCCGTGGAGTATCTCGCGGCGCTGGCGCAGGACGAGGTCGTGCGCCGTCTCGCGCAGTTGCCGCGCCACAGCGTCGTGCTCACGCCGGGATACTTCGCCGACGGCGCGGGCACGGTGACCACGCCCAGGGATTCGGTGCAGCTCATGGTGAGTGTCGCCACCGCGCCCGTGTACACCCCGTTCGCGACCCAGATGGGCATCGGTGTGGTGGGCGGCCGCATGGCCTCCTTCGAGGCGATGGGGCGCACGGCGCGCGGCATCCTCGACCGGATCCTGAGCGGAAGCCCTCCCTCGTCGCTGCGCCTTCCCGCGTCGACGCACGATCCGGTACAGCTCGACTGGCGCCAGGTCGACCGCTGGGCCATTCCCGCCCGCCTCGTTCCGGCGGACGCGATCATTCACTATCGTGTTCCTTCGATCTGGGAGACGCACCGCACGCAGGTGCTGGTCGCGATCGCGGCGCTGCTGATCCAGGCGGGACTCATCGTCGCCCTCCTGGTCGAGCGGCGGGCACGTCGCCGGGTGGCTGCGGCGCTTGCCGACAGCCAGCGGCAGATGGGACTTGCGGTCGACGCCGCGCGGCTCTCCCCGTTCGCCTGGAACGCCGGCGATCACGATACCGTGCCCGTGCACGGCGGTCACCGCGGGCGAGGCGAGGACGATGCGATCGCGCAGGCGCTGGCCGGCGGCCTCGACGTCGTGCATCCGGCCGATCGCGCGCGGGTCGATGCCGCCGTGCGCGCGGCCCTGGCCAACGACGCGGGGCTCGACATCGAGTATCGCACGGTCGGCGAGGGCGGCCGCGTCCGCTGGTTCGCCGCAAGAGGTCGACCGGCCGGCGGAGGGACGGGCGCGTCGCTCACGGGTGTTCGCATGGACATCACCGGCCGCAAGGAGGCCGAATTGCAGGCGGAGGCAGACCGCACGACACTGCGCCGCCTGTCCCGCATCTCCACGATGGGGCAGCTCTCGGCGGCCATTGCCCATCAGCTCAACCAGCCGCTGACCGCGATCCTCGGCAATGCGGAGACGGCACGCAAGCTGGTGGCGCGCGGGCGCGCCTCGACGGAAGACCTTACGGAGATCCTCGACGACATCGTGACGGAGGACCACCGCGCCGCCCAGGTGATCCGCCGGCTCGGCGACCTGTATCGCCGCGGCGACGTCGAGTTCACCCGCCTCGATCTCGGCGATCTCGTGCGGGAGACGGTCGGCCTGCTGCATGCGGAGCTCGTGCTGCGGCAGGTGACCCCCACCGTGAGCCTGGCGGAGAACCTGCCCGCGGTGATGGGCAACCGCGTGCAGGTGCAGCAGGTGCTGCTGAATCTCGTGCTCAATGCGGCCGACGCGATGGCAGGCGTCGCACCCGGGGCGCGCACGATCGGGATCCGCACCGCGTTCGACGATCCCCACGTGACAGTGTGCGTTTCGGACCACGGGAACGGGATCGCCGAGGAGAACCTCGCGCGCGTGTTCGAACCGTTCTGGACCACCAAGGAGCACGGGCTCGGCGTCGGCCTCGCGATCTGCAGCGCGATTGCCGCCTCCCACAAGGGCATGCTCGTCGCGACGAACAATGCCGAGGGAGGGGCGACCTTCTGCCTTTCGCTTCCCGCCGTCATCGCCACCGAACCGGAGGCAGGCATTGCAGATCGTGTACCTGGTTGACGACGACCCGGCGGTCCTTCGGGCGCTATCCCGTGTCCTGAAGGCGGAGGGCTTCGCCGTGGAAACGTTCCCCTCCGCCGAAGCGTTCCTCTCGTCGCCTGCCTCCTCCGATGGCTGCCTCGTGCTCGACGTGACCATGCCGGGCATCGACGGCCTCGACCTGCAAGGTCGGCTTGCCGAGGCAGGTCGCACGATGCCGATCGTATTCGTCACCGGGCACGGCGATATCCCGATGTCGGTGCGGGCCATGAAAGCCGGAGCCGCGGACTTTCTCACCAAGCCCGTGTCCTCGGATGCCCTGATCGGTGCGGTGCGCAAGGCGTTGCGCGATCACGAGGTCGTCCGGGCGTCCCGGGAAGAGGTTGCGGAGCTCGCGCAGCGCTTCGGCTCCCTCACGGAACGCGAACGCGAGGTGCTGGCAGCGCTTGCCCAAGGCAAGCTCAACAAGCAGATTGCGGGCGATCTCGGTGTCGTCGAGCAGACCATCAAGTTCCACCGGGCACGGATCATGGAGCGCATGCAGGCACGCACGATAGCGGAGCTCATGCACATGGCGGCGCGGCTCGCCACGGGCATGCCCGGCGCTGCGCCGGGAAGCGATGGCGGCATGTCGCGCATGCCGCGCGAGCGCCGATGAACGGAAGGCGCGACTTAACGAAAGCATAGTGCCCGCCGATCCTGCCCGGGATTAGGCTTGCGGCATGACCGGTATCCTGCCGCGCATCGCCGTCGTCGACGACGAGAAGCCCGTGCGCACCATGCTGCGCCGTGCGCTGCGTCTTGCCGACTGCGAGGTGGACGAGTTCGCCAGCGGCGAGGAGTTCCTGCACTCGCTCGCCGGCCACGTGCCCGACGTCGTGGTGCTCGACGTGCACCTGTCCGGGATATCGGGTTTCGACGTCGAAGCCCGTCTTCGCGCTGCGCAGCTTCGGGTTCCCCTGATCTTCATTACCGCGAGCGACGACGCCGCGCTCGACCGGGCCGCGAGCGCCGCGGGTGCGGTGTGCCTGCTGCGCAAGCCCTTCGGAATGGAGAGCCTGCTCGCGGCGATCCGGCGGGCTCTGGAGACGTAGCGATGGACCCCAAGTCGATCCTCACGCTCGTCTTCCAGATCGCCATATTCGCGACGGTGCTCGGCTATGGGCTCAGGGCCACGCTCGCGGATGTCCTCTACGTGCTCCGGCATCCGGGCCTGCTCGCGCGCTCCTTCCTCGCCGTCATGGTGGTCATGCCGGTGCTCGCGGTTCTGCTGGTCAAGTGGCTGGACTTGCCTCATGTCACCGAGGTCCTGCTGGTGGCGCTCGCCATCTCCCCGATACCTCCGCTCCTTCTCAGGCGCGAAACGAAGGCCGCCGCGCACACCTCCTACGGCCTCGGCTTGATCCTCGTGCTGGCGCTGGTCTCGATCGTCGTCACGCCGCTTGCGGTCGTGCTTCTGCATTACGTGTTCGAGCGCCCGCTCACGGCGGCTCCGGCGATCATCGCCAGGATCGTGATCGTGCTCGTCGTGCTTCCGCTTGCGGCAGGCCTGCTCCTGTCGCGGCTCGTTCCGGGATTTGCCGCGGCGATCGCCGCTCCGGTGAACTGGATCGCCAACGGCCTGCTGCTGCTCGGAGTGGCGGTCCTGCTCGCGGTGACCTGGCGGGCACTGTGGTCCACCATCGGACAAGGGACGGTGCTCGCGATCGTCGCGTTCCTGATCGTGGGGCTCCTCGTGGGCCACTTGCTCGGGGGGCCGGATCGCCATCACGCGTCCGTGCTGGCGCTGTCTACCGCCGGCAGGCATCCGGGCATTGCCTTCGCGCTCATGACGTCGAATTTTCCCGAGGAACGCTTTGGCGCGGCGCTGCTTCTCTATCTCCTGCTGAGCGCGGCCGTTGCGTTTCCATACGTGAAGTGGCAACGCTCGCAAGAGGACGTATCCACGCGGAGCGGCGACTCAGGCAGGACGCACTGAACCGACGCCGGGCGGTGCCCCGAGCTGTGGAGACCGGTTTCCCGCGGGAGATCCCTTGCACGCAAACCCGTCACAACTGGAGCCCCCGAATGCAGCTTCGAAACCGATTGCTCGTGGCGGTCGTCGTGCTGGCGGCGAGTGGCGTACTGGTGCCTGCAGCTCCGCGTGCGCAAGCGCCCATGGTTGCACCCGCGACGCAAGCGGATGCGGGAGGAGCGCAGGCGGACGTGGGCACGGCACCCGCAGCCGCCGAGGCGGCGCCCGCACGCAGGGACGCGACCGCACCGCTGGTGATCTTCAATCGCACGGTGTTCGTCTTTCGCTCGACGTTTCTCGGTGTGGAGCCCATGGAACGGGCAGCCATCGCCCGGGAGCGGATCCTGGAGGTTCTCGATCGTCCCGGGGCGGTCACCACGAGCGTCGAGCCGGCGCCGCAGGGCGCGATCGTGCGCGTGGGCAACGTGTTCGCTTTCGTCGTGGCGCCCGGCGACGTGGATGCCGTCGCCGGGGAATCGCCGATGGACGTGGGCAGGCAAGCGGCCAAGGCCCTCGACCGGGTGATCGCGGAAACGCGCGAGGCGCGCGACGTGCATGCGTTGCTCGTCGCGGCCGGACTTGCGCTCGTGGCGACCGCCATCGGGGTTTTCCTGCTCTGGATACTCGTTCGGGCCCGCAGGGCGCTGGGACACCGCATGCAGGAAGCGACCGCCCGACGCGTCGACTCGATGCGCCTGGGCGGCGTGGAGGTGGTGCCCGGCGATCACGTCCGCCAGTGGGCGCGCCGCGGCGTCAACGTCGTGTTCTGGCTGCTCGCGTTACTGGTCGTGTACGAATGGCTCGGCTACGTGCTCACGCGCTTTCCCTTCACGCGGCCGTGGGGGGAGCGGCTCAATGCCTTCCTGATCGGCGCCGGGCAGCGCATTCTCGAAGGAATCGCCCATGCGATACCTGGCCTCGCGATCGCGCTGGTGATCTTCCTCATCGCCCGGGCGGTGGCGCGGGCGAGTGACGCGTTCCTGAGGCGCGTGCAATCGGGCCAGGTCGAGGTGGGCTGGCTCGACGCCGATACGGCGCGACCCACGCGTCGTCTCGTGACCATCGTGATCTGGGCCTTCGCCCTCGTGATGGCATATCCGTATCTCCCGGGATCGAATACCGATGCCTTCAAGGGCATGTCGGTGCTCATCGGTCTCATGGTCTCGCTCGGCGCATCGAGCGTCATCGCGCAGGGCGCGGCGGGTCTCATCCTGATGTACACGCGAACGCTGCGTCCCGGCGAGTACGTCCAGGTCGGCGAGCACCAGGGGACCGTGGTCGAGCTCACGATGTTCGCCACGCGCATACGCACGGGCATGGGGGTGGAGCTCACGCTGCCGAGCGCGCTGGTCCTCGGGGCGGTGACGCTCAACTACTCCCGGGCCGTGCGGGGCGATGGCTTCCTCGTGGACATCGACGTGACCATCGGCTACGACGTGCCATGGCGACAGGTGCACGCCATGCTCCTGGAGGCGGCGCGGCAGACTCCGGGCGTCCTGAACGATCCGCCGCCCCACGTGTACCAGACCGCATTGTCCGACTTCTACGTCGGATATCACCTCGTATGCCAGGCGATCCCGGCGGAGACGCGACCGCGTGCCGAGGTGATCAGCCACCTGCACGCGAACGTGCAGGATGTGTTCAACGAGCACGGGGTGCAGATCATGTCGCCGAACTACGAGGCCGACCCCGAGACGCCGAAGATCGTGCCGAAGGACCGTTGGTTCGCGGCGCCCGCGCGTGCTTCGGGGCGGGGCTGACTGCGGCTGACTACGTCCGCTTGCGGATCAGCCGGTAGACGAGCAGCAGCAGCATCGCTCCCACGACCGCCGCAACGAGACTCATCACGAGCCCGCCGCGGATCCCCACCAGCCCGAACAGGAGGCTTCCCACCCACGATCCGACGATGCCGAGGACGATGGTCATGAACCACCCACCCGGATCGGGGCCGGGCATGAGCACCTTCGCGATCACCCCGACGACCAGGCCGATGACGGCCGCCACCAGGATGCCCATCACGCCGCCTATCTCCAGTCCCATGCAGCCTCCGCAGGAAACGCTGGCCACCCATGGCCACGATCCGGCGAGATGCTAGCAAAGGGTCGCGGTGTTTCCAAACGATCTCGGCGCGCAAGGAACGTCGCCAACCGCGCCAAGGGCGGATCGCACGCCATGCCGGCGTGCTGCGAGCACCGCCGGGAACGAGCCATCCCGCTATCGCGCCTTGGCCCCTTCGAGCACCGCCTCACCGGAAACCGTGACGCTCACCTCGGTGTTGCCGCCCTCCACGTTCACCGGCGGCGCCGCGGCCGCCATCGGTGCCGCCGCCATCCGCATCATCGGCATCGGCCGATTGGGCTCGGAGGTCATGACGTTGATGCGGCCGGTGCGCCAGGCGTCGAAACCGAGCGCGCGTGCAGCGTTCTGCGCGCGCGCCTGCCACGACTTGATGGCCTGGTCGGTGAGGGCATCTTCGGCCTTGCGCCGCGCGTCGCGGCTCACGTCGAAGCTCATGCCGGAGAGCAGCAGCATGTCGTCGGCCTGCAGCTTCGTCACGAGGGCGGCCATGGTGCCGAAGTCGGCGCCTTCGAGCGTGATCGACTGCGTCACGCGCCAGCGCGACGGCTGGTTCTTCTCCGTGACCTGGTACGAGGAATAGCCCGACGTCTTCACCTCCACGCCCGGCGCGCCCTTGATGCGGGCGATGGCCCGGGCAATCCTGCCGTTGACCTCGGCGGCCGCTTTCACCGGATCGGCGTTGTCGGCTTCGGCGCGCAGCCACGCGTGCATGCGATCGTTGGCGATGCTGGTCGTGGCCGAAGCGGATACCGTGACGATCGGCACGTTGGGGGGCGGCTCGGCGGCGTGGGCGGACGTGGCAAGGACGGTCATGGTGGCGAGGGCGGTGGCGATGTGCGCAAGGCGTGTCATGGCTGTGAGGGCGGTGGCGTGGTGCGCAAGGCGTGTCATGGTGGTGGCGATGACGGGACGCGAGGGCTTCGGGACGGTCATGGCGGGATTGGTGCTGGCGGGTTGCGACGAGGGTGTCATGCACGATGCGTCGGCGGTGCCCTGCCGGCGCGAGCCGGAAGCGCTTCGATCGCCGCGCGATTGGTCCACGAGAAGCAGCGGGCCGCGGCGTCGCGCCAGGGCAACCACACGTGCTGCAGGTGCTCCTGCGGCGCCAGCGTCACCGGCACACGCGACGGGACCTCGAGTCCGAAGACGTGCTCGGTGTTGTGCGTGGTTCCGGGTGGAAAGCGGTATGCCCATTGCCTGAAGATCTCGAAAGCGTTGCTCGTCTTCCAGTCGACGACGTCGCCGTAACGCATCGCGTCGATGCCTGTCTCCTCGGCGAGTTCGCGGCGTGCGGTCTCGACGAGCGTCTCGCCCGGCTCCTGGCTGCCGGTCACCGACTGCCAGTGACCCGGGAAGTCGGCGCGCTCGATCAGCAGCACCTCGAGTCCTGGCGTGTAGACGAGCACGAGCGTCGATATCGGTATCTTGTAACGCACGGGTCGGAGCAAAGGGGTTACGCGATCGCGCCAGTCCGGGTCGGGGCACGTTGCCGCCGCGCCGCGCGGGGGTTGCCTGCGGAAGGGGTGGGCGTCCGCGGAGCGGGCTTCGCCGGGCTACGTCTTGAACACCCAGAACGGCACATGGAGCTCCTTCCAGAACTCCGCGGCTTCGGCCAGGATGTCCTCGAACGTCGCCCAGTCGGTGGGATGATCCTTGCGGTAAGCCGCGACCCCCTTGATGACGATCACGCGGCCGGTCTTGCCGAGCCAGTCGCGGTCCTCGAGCACGTCGGCGAGCGCATCCCAGTTGTGGCCGAAGTGCTCGGGCAACGCCAGTTTGCGGTCGATCTCGGCGAAGAGCGCGGCGCGGTCCTGGGCGTGCGAGAGGTCGCACGCCGCAAACCGCAAGTGCGCATGCTCGGCCGCCGCCTTCAGCGAATCGGTGGCACCCGTCCAGGCGCGCACCCCTGCGTCTTCCACGTTCGCGAGATCGGGTGCCTTCATTCGCGGATCCTCGCAAAGGACTGGTAGTGGTCGGTCGTGTACCAGCATGCGGCCGGCGCGGTCTTGGGGCCCCCACACACGATGCGTCGCGCGCCGCGGTTGCGGGCGCCGGGCGTGGGGACGGTGTACTCGTGGTAGTAGCCGCGGGGCTGCGCCGGCAGCAGCCGCTCGCGATTGCCGAACGTCACGCCGTCACGCTCGTAGCGGAACGGACCTCCGGCGTGGATCTGCGCCAGCACCGCGCGTGCCTCCTTGGGCAGCGCGTCGACGCGGATCTCCGCTTCGGCGAGCGCGAACGCGGTCGGCGCATGCAGGAAGACCGCCGCGCACAGCACGGCGAGCAGAACGGCAAAGGGGCGCATCGACCGCATGCGCCCCAGTGTACTGCACGGCGGTCCGGCGCGCGCTAGGCGACCTTCACCGAGTCGGAGGTCCGCACGCGGATGTGGAGGTCGCGCAGCTGCTGCTCGGTCACCGATGTGGGCGCGTCGACGAGCAGGTCCTGCCCGCGCTGCGTCTTGGGGAAGGCGATCACGTCGCGAATCGACTCGGCGCCGCACATCAGCGTGACGATGCGGTCGAGGCCGAAGGCGATGCCGCCGTGCGGTGGCGCGCCGTACTGCAGCGCGTCGAGCAGGAAGCCGAACTTCTTCCGCTGGTCCTCTGTGGAGATGCCGAGCGCGGCGAAGACCTTCTGCTGCACCTCGGGACGGTGGATCCGCACCGAGCCGCCGCCGATCTCCCACCCGTTCATCACCACGTCGTAGGCCTTGGCGATGGCGCTGGCCGGGTCGGACGAGAAGTGGTCCTCGTGGCCGTCCTTGGGCGCCGTGAAGGGATGATGGCGCGCCGCCCAGGTCTTCTTCTCGTCGTCGTACTCGAACATCGGGAAGTCGACGACCCACAGCGGCTGCCAGCCGCTGGTGGCGAAACCGCGGTCATGGCCGACCCTGGCGCGCAGCGCGCCGAGCGCGTCGTTGACGACCTTCTCCTTGTCGGCGCCGAAGAAGATGACGTCGCCGTTCGCGGCGCCGGTGCGCGTCAGGATCTCGCGCAGCACCGGCTCGGGCAGGAACTTGACCACGGGCGACTGCAACCCTTCCTCGCTGGCCTTGGTGACGTCGTTCACCTTGATGTAGGCGAGCCCGCCGGCGCCGTAGATCTTCACGAACGCGGCGTAGTCGTCGATCTCCTTGCGGGTCAGCGTGCCGCCGTTGGGAACGCGCAGCGCTGCCACGCGGCCGTTGGGAAGATCCGCGGCGGCGCGGAAGACCTTGAAGTCGACCGCCTTCATGAGGTCGGTCAACTCGGTCAGCTCGAGCGAGACGCGCAGGTCGGGCTTGTCGCTGCCGTACTTCGCCATTGCCTCGGCGTAGGTCATGATGGGGAAGGGATCGGGCAGGTCGACGCCCATCGCCTCTTTCCACATCGTCCGCACGAGGCCCTCCATCATCTCCCGGATCTCGAGCTCGGAGAGGAACGACGTCTCGATGTCGATCTGCGTGAACTCGGGCTGGCGGTCGGCGCGCAGGTCCTCGTCGCGGAAGCACTTGGTGATCTGGTAGTAGCGGTCGAACCCGGCCACCATCAGCATCTGCTTGAAGAGCTGCGGCGATTGCGGCAGCGCGTAGAACTGGCCGTGGTGGACGCGCGAGGGCACCAGGAACTCGCGTGCGCCTTCCGGGGTGCTCTTGTAGAGCATGGGCGTCTCGATGTCGATGAAGCCCTGCGCATCGAGGTAGCGCCGTGCGGCCATCGCGGTGCGGTAGCGCAGCATGAGGTTGCGCTGCATCTGCGGCCGACGCAGGTCGATCACGCGGTGCTCGAGGCGGACCGTCTCCGAGAGGTTCTCGTCGTCGAGCTGGAAGGGCGGCGTCACCGACGCATTGAGGATCGCGAGCTCGTGCGCCAGCACCTCCACCTCGCCGGAGACGAGCGACGTGTTCACCGTGCCGGCGGGGCGCGGCCGCACGCGTCCCGTGATCTCGATGCAGTACTCGTTGCGCAGCGATTCGGCCCTGGCGAAGGTCTCGGCGCGGTCGGGGTCGCACACCACCTGCACGAGCCCCTCGCGATCGCGCAGGTCGATGAAGATGACGCCACCGTGGTCACGTCGTCGGTGGACCCAGCCCGTCAGCGTGACGGTCTGGTCGAGGAAGCGGCGGTCGATGCGGCCGCAGTAGTCGGTTCGTTTCACGTGTTGCTCCAGAAGGATTCGTGCGATGCGGCGCGCGTTGCCGTGCACGCCGCGGCGATGTCTGCGTTTGGGGCGGGCCGCCGGTGGACCGGCGCTGGCTCGCGCGCCGTGACACCCACGACCCGGTCAATTTCGTGAGTCGTCCGGCGCGTTGGCGAGCGCGACGGGCCGCGCCGCGGCCGCCGCGCGGCCGGGAGGAGGCACGACGTTGCCGCGCGGGGCGACCACGCCCATCGAGATCACGTATTTCAGGGCCTCGTCGACCGTCATGTCGAGGTCGCGTACGCGCGAGCGGGGGACGATCACGAAGTAGCCGCCGGTCGGATTCGGCGTCGTGGGCACGTAGACGCTCACGTGCTCCTCGGACAGATGCGCCATCACCGCCGGGGCGGGCACGCCGGTGAGGAAGGCGATGGTCCACGAGTCCTCGTGCGGCCACTGCACCAGGAGCGCCTTCCGGAAGGCGTGCCCCGAGTCGGAGAGCAGCGTGTCGCTCACCTGCTTCACCGACGAGTAGATCGACTTCACCACCGGGATGCGGCCGAGGAGCGCCTCCCACAGCAGGATCAGCCGCGCGCCGAGGAAATTGGCGGCGACCACGCCGGTGAGGAGCAGGATGATGAAGCTCAGCACCACGCCGAGGCCCGGGATGTGCATGCCGAGCAGGCGATCGGGCTGCGCGCTCTCCGGGAAGAGCAGCAGCGTCTGGTCGAGCGTCGTCACCATGAAGTGCAGCACCCAGATCGTGATGCCCAGAGGCACCCAGACCAGGAGGCCGGCGACGAGGTAGCGCTTCATCGTGGCGCGCGCCTACGGGGCGGCAGGAGCGGCGGGGGCGGTGGAAGACGGTGCCGCTGCACCCTTGTCGCTGCCGGAACCGGCGGTGGCATTTCCGGCAGAGGCCCCGGCCGACGTCGAAGAGCCCGCGACAGTGTCGGCCTTCGCGCCGCCGGCTGCGGCATCGGCCTTCGCGCCGTCCTTGGCGGCGTCGGCTTTCTCCGCGGGCTTGCCGCCACCGCGGAAGTCCGTCTGGTACCAGCCGCTTCCCTTGAGCTGGAAGCCGGCGGCGGAGACGAGCTTGGAGAGCGTCTCCTTCGCGCAGGCCGGACAGGTGGTGAGCGGGGCGTCGCTGAACTTCTGCAGCGCCTCGAGCTTGTGGCCGCACTGCGTGCAGCGGTATTCGTAGATCGGCATGATGCGGGATCGGTGGTTGGACGAACGCGCCCCGAGGGGCCGGTTAGCGGTGGGGATTCCCCCAACGCGCTGATTCAAAACGATAAATAGCCGTCGATTATAGCGCGTGAAAGGCGCCCGTGGGGGCCGCCCTTCGTGGTGCGCTGTGCCGCACCCGGTGTAGATGGGTGCGGCCGTCGCGATCCAAAGTGCCGTATCCTAGGGATGCATGCCGTTCGCGCTCATCTGGAGGACGATGGAAGGCTATTGGCTCTGGTGGATCCTCGCCGCGGTGACGATCGCGATCGAGCTGATGTTGGGGACGTTCTACCTCCTCGCGGTGGGCATCGCGTTCGCCATCGGCGGCATCACGGCGCTCGTCGGGGCATCGCTGCCCGTGCAACTCAGCGTGGCCGGCGTGCTCGCGGTGGTCCTCACCATGATTGCGCATCGCTGGCGCCTGCGCCGCGTCGTGCCCTCCGATCCTCCGCTCGACGTGGGCCAGTCGGTGCGCGTGCTGAGCTGGAAGGACGATCGCACGGCGCGCGTGAGCTACCGCGGCACGCAATGGGACGCCGAACTCGCGCCGGGCGTGGCGCGCGCCGAAACCATGTACATCGCAGGCACGCGCGGCTCCACGCTGGTCCTGACCGACCGCCGCGCGTAACACCGTGCGTCACTCATCCGTATCCTTGGGGAGGCCTTGAACGCCATGTGGACCGGCTCGGCGGTGGTGACCGCCGCACTTTTCATCGTTGCGCTGATCGTCGTCGTCAAGGCGATCCGCGTGGTGCCGCAGCAGCACGCCTGGGTCGTCGAGCGCCTGGGTCGCTTCTTTGCCGTGCTGGAGCCGGGCCTCAACTTCGTGATCCCCTTCGTCGACCGCATCGCCTACCGCCACGATCTGCGCGAGATCCCGCTCGACGTCCCGAGCCAGATCTGCATCACTCGCGACAACACCCAGCTCCAGGTCGACGGGATCCTGTACTTCCAGGTGACCGACCCCAAGCTCGCGTCCTACGGTTCCTCGAACTACGTCCTCGCCATCACCCAGCTCGCGCAGACCACTCTGCGCAGCGTGATCGGCCGCATGGAGCTCGACAAGACGTTCGAGGAGCGCGACCAGATCAATGCGCTCGTGGTGTCGGCGCTCGACGAGGCCGCCGCGAGCTGGGGTGTGAAAGTGCTGCGCTACGAAATCAAGGACCTGACCCCGCCGGCGGAGATCCTGCGCGCCATGCAGGCGCAGATCACCGCCGAGCGCGAGAAGCGCGCGGTGATCGCCACGTCGGAGGGCAGCCGGCAGCAGGCGATCAACGTCGCGATCGGCGCGCGCGAGGCGGCGATCGCCAAGTCCGAGGGCGAGAAGCAGTCGGAGATCAACGTCGCGCAGGGCGAGGCGCAGGCGACGCTGGTCAACGCCGAGGCCAACGCCAAGGCCATCCGCGTGATCGCCGAGGCGATCCAGTCGCCGGGCGGCATCGAGGCCGTGAACCTGCGCGTGGCCGAGCACTACATCAACGCATTCGCGCACCTCGCGCGGACCAACAACACGCTGATCATGCCGGCCAACGTGGCCGACATGGCCGGGCTCATCGCCACCGCGATGAAGGTGGTGCAGACGCCGCCTGCGCGGTAGGCGCATTCGCATTCGGAGGCAGCATGGAGATCGCAGGCAGCACGTTCGTGGTGACCGGTGGGGCGTCGGGATTGGGGGCTGCGACCTCGCGGTACGTCGTGGCGCACGGCGGCAAGGTGGTGATCGCCGACCTCAAGGAAGAGGAGGGCGCCGCGCTGGCGATGGAGCTCGGTGCCGATGCGCGCTTCGTGCGCACCGACGTCGCCGACGAGGCGAGCGCCCGCGCCGCGGTGGCGATGGCGGTCGACAGCTTCGGGGGCCTGCAGGGCCTCGTGGGCTGCGCCGGCATCGTGCACGGCGAGAAGGTGCTCGGCAAGGAGGCGCCGCACGCGCTGGCGAGCTTCGCGCGCACGATCTCCATCAACCTCGTGGGGATGTTCAACCTCATTCGCCTCGCTGCGGAGAGGATGGCGGCCGGCACGCCCAACGCGGACGGCGAACGTGGCGTGATCGTGAGCACGGCGTCGATCGCCGCCTACGATGGACAGATCGGCCAGGCCGCGTATTCGGCGTCGAAGGCCGGCATCGTCGGCATGACGCTGCCGATTGCCCGTGAGCTCGCGCGCTTCGGCATCCGTGTCGTCACCATCGCGCCCGGTGTCTTCGAGACGCCGATGATCGCGTCGCTGCCGAAGGAGGCACAGGAGGCGCTCGGCAAGATGATCCCCTTCCCGCCGCGCGCCGGGCGCCCGCCGGAGTTCGCTTCGCTCGTCGGCGAGATCGTGCGCAACCCGATGCTCAACGGCGAGGTGATCCGGCTGGATGGGGCGATACGGATGGCGCCGAAGTAGCGATTCGAATGGGCGCGCTCGACGCCGATCCCGGCATGCGTCCGCAGTTCCGCACCTATGTCGATTCGCGTGCTGCGTGGGACGAGATCAGGCATGATCTGCCGCCATTCCGCGAAGCCAGGCCGAGTCCACCTGCTCCAGGTGCCTGAAGGCGAGTGATTCATGATGCCTCGACATGTACGACGGTACGAGGCTGCAGGGAGGACAAGGCTTCGAGCAGGCGAGGAAGCAGCGGTCGGAGCTGTTCTATTCGATTGCTCCGCGCCACTAGAACCGTCACCGAAACCGGCAGCGTGTTGAGGTTTTGTTGATGCTCGATGTTCCGATCGGCGGTGACCACGACATCGAACTGTGCCGCAGCTCGAGCGAGCAGTTCGCCGTTCCTCAGACCCGACCACCCCATCTCGCGCACGTAGCGAACAGTGTGACCCACTATCTCCGTTCGCAGTTCGATAGGTAGTGACTCATCAAGCAGGATGCGCATCGCCGACCAACGTCTCGCGAGCCCGCTCGAGTGCGGCAACGGCTTGCTCGCGTGTCACCGAAGGGAACGATCGCAAGAAATCGTTGAGCGAGTCACCCGCCTCGAGATAGTCGAACAGGTTCTTCACCGGGACTCTCGTGCCGATAAACACGGGAGTACCGCCAAGAATGTCGGGGTCACTGTGGACTACTGCCGAAACCATGGTTCACCTCTCACCGAACTCGCTTCGTTCATGATACGCGGAAGGCGGCGATCGAGATCCTGAGGAGCGAAGTTGGCTGGCCCCGCCGCGATCGACGGTCACAAGCAGGAACGACGGTGCCCGTGGCGCCGGCTGGACGCGTGATTAGGATTGGGGCACCTGGGGCACTTGAAATCCAAGCCGGGGAAGTTCTGTTTCATGGCGGTTGCCGTAGTCAAGAATTCCCCAAACTCGATTCCATGCAATCCGCATGCGGCGAGGCTCCCAAGAGTCGAACAACGCTCTGGCGGAGGCGAGTGCTCGTCCGATACCGGCAAGACGACCATCGGGTTCGTGCCATCGCTCGGTCTTCCCGACCGGAAGTGCGGCCAGAATGTCCGCGCCGCCGTCTCCTGTGTCCTTGGCTCCAAGGAGAATGCCAAAAGCCTCGAGCGGGTAGACATTCACGCCGTGCGCCGACATGCGTGAAAGTGCCCGTCCCGAGATCGAGATTGCCATCGCGTTTCGGAGTGCCCTAATCCCGCCGTACCAGCGCCACCGCGGCCACAATCATCGCGATGAAGAACACGAAGGTCCACGCCGGGATGGCGAGCCCCAGGAGCATCCACCCCTGCTCGGCGCACTCGCCGCTGCCCTTGAGCACGCGCGCGATCACGTCGGTGAACGGCATCGTGTCGAGCATGTAGTCGAGTCCCATGCCGCAGGCGGCGACCGAGCCCTTGGGCTGCACCTGGATCCACACGTGCCAGGCGGCGATCCCCGCGCCGATGCCGGCGGTGATGAGCGTGAGCACCGCATAGAAAGTGGCGCCCCCCCGGCCCGGGCCATGGAGCGCGGCCACGAGGAAGACGACACCGGTGGCGATCACCGCCACGCGCTGGAACATGCACAGCGGGCAGGGCTCGAGCTCCATCACGTACTGCAAGTACAGCGCCCACGCGATGAGTCCCGCGCAGACGAGGAAGCCGATGGCATACGCCGCGCGGCGCGCGGGCAGGAGGAGGAGCACGATCGCACTCGCGGCGAGCGTCCAGGCGACGATGCGGAACGCCGCGTGGCCGGCGAGGTTAGCGATGCCGAGAATCTGGAAGACGAGGTCCTGCGCCACGAAGAGGACGGCGACGAGGAGGGCCGCGAGCGGCCAGGCGATGGCGGTGTAGCGCATGATGTGGGCAACGTGGCGGACGGCGCGGGCCGCGCTGCTACTGCGAGCGGGCGAGCGCCTGGTCCAGATCCCAGATGATATCGTCCAGCGCCTCGAGCCCGATCGAAAGGCGAATCATCGAGGGGGCCACGCCTGCCGCGATCTGTTCATCCTCGGAGAGCTGGCGGTGCGTGGTCGATGCCGGGTGGATGACGAGCGACTTGGCGTCGCCCACGTTGGCAAGGTGCGAGAGGAACTGCACGCTCTCGATGAATTTCTCGCCCGCCTTCGCGCCGCCCCGGACGCCGAAGGTGAGGATGCCGCCGGCGCCGCGCGGCAGGTAACGCCGGGCGAGCGCGTGATAGCGGTTGCCGGGCAGCCCCGGATACTGGACCCACTCCACGGCGGGATGCGCCGCGAGGTGCCGCGCGACCGCGAGTGCGGACTCGCTGTGCCGCGGCATGCGCAGGTGCAGCGTCTCGATGCCCTGCAGCAGCAGGAACGCCGAGTGCGGCGACAGCGTGGGTCCGAGCGTGCGCATCACCTCCATGCGCGCCTTCATCGTGAAGCCGAAGTCGCCGAAGGTCTCGTAGAAGATCACCCCGTGGTAGCCGCGCGAGGGTTCGGTCATCTGCGGGAAGCGCCCGTTGTTCCACGGGAACCGCCCCGATTCCACCACGATCCCGCCCATCGTGGTGCCGTGCCCGCCGAGGTATTTCGTGACCGAGTGGATCACGATGTCGGCGCCGTGCTCGAAGGGCCGGCACAGGTACGGCGAGGCGAGCGTGTTGTCCACGACGAGCGGGACCCCCGCCGCGTGGGCGACCGCGGCGATCGCTTCGAGGTCGACCACGTTGAGCTGCGGATTGCCGATCGTCTCCACGTACACCGCCTTGGTGCTGTCGCGGATGGCGGCGGCGAACTCTCCAGGGTCGTCGCCGTCGACGAAGCTGGCGTCGATGCCGAACTGCGCGAACGTGACAGCGAGCTGCGTGTAGGTGCCGCCGTAGAGCGTGCGCGCGGCCACGATGTGATCGCCCTTCTGGCAGAGGGTCAGCAGCGCCACCATCTGGGCCGCCATGCCGCTCGCGGTGGCGAGCGCGGCGCGGCCGCCTTCGAGCGCCGCGACCCGCTCCTCGAGCGCCGCCACGGTGGGATTGGAGATGCGCGAGTAGACGTTGCCGAACGTCGACAGGTTGAAGAGGTTCGCCGCGTGCTCGGCGCTGTCGAACACGTAGGAGGTGGTCTGGTAGATCGGCAGCGCCCGCGATCCGGTGGCGGCGTCGGGAATCTGGCCGGCGTGCAGGCAGAGCGTGTCGAAACCGAAGCGATGATCGGGCATGGGGGTGGGCGCGTGCGTTGGAATAGACGGGCGGGCGCGTGCGGTGGAATAGGACGGGTGGTTGCGCGGCAGGTTGGCGGAGGCGTGCGAGACGATGAGCGGTGGCGCAGGGCTGCGAATGGTGGCGCAGGTTGCGCTATCGAAGCGGCTCGGGGCGGCGCGCGGAGATCACGCCGGTGTTCACGCCGGCCCAGTTGAGACCGCCCAGGATGCGCGCGTGCTCGATCTTCACGCAGCGGTCCATCACCACGTCCATGCCTGCGTCCAGCGCAATCCGTGCCGCCTCCTCGTTGCGGATCCCGAGTTGCATCCACAGCACCCTGGCGCCGATCGCCACGGCGTCGCGGGCGATGGGAACGATGTCCTGCGGCTTGCGGAAGCAGTCCACGATGTCCACCGGCTCGCCGATGACTCCGAGGTCGGGAAAGCAGCGTTCGCCCAGGACCTCCTCGTACGCCGGATTCACGGGGATCACCCGGTAGCCCTTGCCCTGCATGTACTGCGCCGCGAAGTAGCTGGGGCGGTGCCAGTGGGCGGACAGTCCGACCACGGCGATGGTGCGTGCTTGCGCGAGCACGCGGCGCAGCCCTGCGATGTCGTCGACGAGCGGCATGACGGCTCCCCTACCGCCACATGGGCGGCGCGTTGTAGGGGTAGTCGTTGCTGATGCGCCGCCCCGACGATATCTGGTTCGAGAACCAGCCGAGCTGCGGATAGTCGCCGGGCCCGAAGGTTCGACACTCGCCGCGGAAGTCGGCGTCGGTGCAGAAGATCCAGTAGCCGCGCTCCACGCGCAGCGACGAGGCACGGTCGTTGAAGCCGGAGTCGGCGAGGTTGTTCAGCATGTTCGAGTTCACGGTGAAGGATCGGCCGCCGAAGTTCTCGCGCTCGTAGAGCACCGCGCGCGTTGCGTTGCCCCACCCGCCACCGCCACCGCCCCAGTTGCCGCCGGGACCCGGCGGTGGCCCGCCGGCGCCACCGGCGTTGGGATCGAAGGGCCGTACCGAGCTTACGCGGCCGGTGACGCCGCCCAGGTCGTCCCAGCGACCCGCGTGCAGGACCTCGCAGGTGCTTTGATAGTTGGCGTCGGCGCAGAACTGCCACGTGCCCCCGTTGATCATCGCCGAGCGCGCGCGGTCGTTGAAGCCCGTTCCGCCCAGGTCCGGCATGGGGCCGCTCACGGTGAAGGAGCGGCCGGAAAGGCCCGGCGATTCGAACATGACGACCGACCCGCCACCCCAACCGCCACCGCCGGAGCCTGGACCCGGACCGGGGGGCGGACGCGGTCCGCCGCCTGCCCAGCCGCCACCGCTGCCCGAACCGACTTCGCGGATCGAGGAGACGGCATCGTTGAGCCCCATCGCGCCCAGCGAAGGATACTGCCCGGGCTGCAGCGTGATGCAGGCGCCCCGGAAGTGCGAATCGGCGCAGAGCTGCCACGCGCCGCTGCGCACGATCACCGACGAGGCACGGTCGTTGAAGCCGACGCGCGCGAGATCGTCGAGCGACGAACTGGCGTTGAAGCGCGCGCCGCGAAAGTCGTCGTCCTCGAACAGGGTGAGCTCCTGGGCGCCAGCGGAAGCGCAGCACGCGACGAGCAGGGCGAGGAGGGCGAGTCGTTTCATGGGGCCTCGGAACGGAGTGGGCGACCGGGACATCGGGCGAAGCGCCGGTGCGGCCGGGATGCAATCGTAATACGTCAGGAGCGGTGCGGGCGCTCACGCTTCCGGAGGTGGTGGGCCGCGAGGGGATCGTCGATCATCTTCGCCGGATGCCGTCGCCGGTTCGATGGTGCCGCGAATCGTTACCGTTCGTCATGCTGGCGGCACCCGGCGCGTGGGCACCGCTGCGGCCTGCGGCGCGGTGCGGGCCGGAGCGGCCCGCAGCGGGATGGCTGTGGCCCACAGGCCTGATCCTTGCTTTAGCGCCACGGATCGGCGCCGGGAGCCGACTCCGCTCGCGCACCCGGCGGGCGCGCACCCCACACGACATGGCCCTCACCCGCTCCGCGCATCGACTGGATCTTCCGGCACCCACGGTCGGCGACCCGTTCGAGCGCGAGTCCCTGCTCGCGCTGTCGCAGCGCAAGCTCAACGCGCTCGGCGTGCCGATCGCCTACGTCGACCGCAACCAGCGCTACCGCTTCGCCAACCGGGCGTTCCTCGAGTGGCTGGGCCGGTCCGAGCACGAGGTCGTGGGCCGCGAGATCATCGAGGTCGTCGGCCGCGACATCTTCCAGATCTTCCGGGCCTACATCGAGGCGGCGCTGGCGGGGGAGCGCACCGGGTACGAGCGCCAGCTCGTCACCTCCGGACGCCCGCCGATGTGGATCCGGGTCGACTACTACCCCGACCGCAGTGCGCAGGGACAGGTCCGCGGCTTCCTCGTCACCTTTGCCGATATCGATCACGTCAAGCGCCTGGAACTCGAGGCCGGTCAGCGCGAGCATCGCCTGCGCCTCGTGACCGACAGCGTCGGACTGCCGATCCTCTACTTCGACCGGCAACTTCGGATACGCTTCGCCAACAAGCCGTTCGGCGGCTGGATCGGCGTGCCCTCCGACGACGTGATCGGCCACGCGCTGCGCGACGTCCTGCCCGGGGACGCCTTCGCCGAGATGCAGGGCTACGTTGCGCGCGCGCTGGCGGGGGCGACCGTCACCTACGAACGGCGTGAGCCGCAGCTCGAAGGCGACGCGCGCTGGACGCGCATCACGCTCTTCCCCGACCGCGAATCGGGCGGGCGCGTGGGCGGCGCCTTCGCAGTGATGACCGACATCGAGGAGGACATCCGCATCCGCGACGCGCTCAAGGCGCAGGAAACGCGGATGCGGCTGTTCGCCGACAACATCCCCGGGCCGATCGCCTACCTCGACCGCAACCTGCGCTACACCTTCGTCAACCAGGCGTTCGCCAACTCGGTGTGCAAGCCGCAGGACGAGATCTACGGCAAGTCACCGTTCGAGGTGATGACGCCCGACGTCGCCTCGTTCCTGCGCCCGGTCCTGAAGCGCGCGGCAGGTGGCGAGCACGTGGAGTACGAGCGCATCGGCAATACGATGCACGGTTCGCGGCGCTGGCTGCACGGGCGCATCGCGCCCGACCTCGACGTGTCCGGCTCGGTGCGCGGCCTGTACTGCACCGAGTACGACATCCACGACCTCAAGCTCACCGAACAGGCGCTCGCGGCGCGCGAGGAGCAGTTGCGTCTGTTCAACGACAACATTCCCGAGCCGATCGTGTACCTGTCGGCCGATCAGCGCTACGAGTTCGTCAACGAGGCATTCCTCCGCCTCGTGGGTCTCGATCGCGGCGACGTGCTCGGCAAGACGGCCGACGAGGTCTCCTCGCCCGAGGCGGCGGACATGCTCGAGCCGGGCCGCAACCGGGCCTTTTCGACGGATGCCGTCACCTACGAGCGTGCCGTGCGCGACGCCTCCGGCCGCGAGCGCTGGATCCGCGTTCGCTGCGTCCCGGACGTCAACTTCGACGGTACCGTCAAGGGGGAGTACGTCGTCGGGCACGACATCACCGACTTGAAGCAGGCGCAGGACGCACTCGCCGCGCGCGAGGGGCAGCTTCGCGCGATCATGGACGGTGTCCCGGCGCCGGTGGCCTACATCGATCGCGACGAGCACTGCCACTACGTCAACCGCACGTTCCTTCTCTTCTTCGGCCTGACGCCCGAGCAGGTGTCGGTGATGCGCCTGCGCGACGTGGTGGGACACGGCATCTACCAGAGCGCGCAGGCGATGCTGACCCGCGCGATGGAAGGCGAGTCGACGGCCTTCGACCGCCTGGTGCAGGGCGCCAACGGTGTCCGGCGCTGGATGACCATCCGCGTGGTGCCCGACGCCTCGTCGGCGGGCGACGTGTACGGCGCATTCGTGCTGATGAACGACATCCATGGCCTGAAGCAGGCGCAGGAGGCGCTGCGCGACTCCGAGGCGCAGATGCGTCTCATCATGGACAACGTGCCGGCGCGCGTGTCGTACATCGACCGCGACTACCGCTATCGCTTCCTCAACCGCCACAACGAGGAGTGGCTGGGCGAGAGCCGCAAGGAGCTCACGGGACGCACCTTCGCGGAGGTTCTCGGCAGCGAGCGCGCGGCCCAGCTCGGGCCGACCCTCGACCGTGTGTTGCAGGGCGAGACCGTCACCACCGAGGAGGAACTCGTGCAGCCGGACGGCTGCCAGCGCTGGGAGTCGGTGCACTACGCGCCGCACCGCGACGCCGAAGGCAACGTGGTCGGAATCTACGCCATGCACGCCGACATCCACGACCAGAAGCGCAACGAGGAAGAGCTCAAGCGCGTGAACTGGATGCTGTCGAGTCACATCAACAACACGCCGCTCGCCGTGCTCGAGTGGGATCGCGACTTCCGGCTGGTGCGCTGGTCGCCGCAGGCGGAGAACATCTTCGGGTGGCGCAGCGACGAGGTTCTCGGGGTCCCGCTTGCCGCGAGCCGGATCGTTCACGACGACGACCGGAGCGAGTTCACGGGGCTCGTGGCGCGCCTCATGGACGGGCAGGAGCCGCGCGCGATGGGCGTCACCCGCAACCATCGCCACGACGGCCAGACGATCTGGTGCGAGTGGTACCACTCGGCGCTCCTCGACGACGAGGGCCGCATCGTCTCCATCCTGTCGTTCGTGCAGGACGTGTCGTCGCGCGTCAGGGCCGAGGAGCGGCTGCAGTACCTCGCCACGCGCGATGCGCTCACGGGCCTGCCCAACCGGTTGCTGCTGCAGGAGCGGCTGTCGCAGGCGATCGCGCAGGCGCGGCGGAGCGGCCACCGGGTGGGCGTGATGTTCATCGACCTCGACCGCTTCAAGAACGTCAACGACACGCTCGGCCACCGCATCGGCGACGAGCTCCTGAAGAAGGTCAGCGCCGAGCTGTCGGCGGCGCTGCGCGAGACCGACCTGCTCGCGCGCCTCGGCGGCGACGAGTTCATGGTGATCGTGGAGGACTTCGACGACCGCTCGGTGCTGGGCCCCATCGCGCAGAAGCTCCTCGACGCGATCGCGCGGCCCTTCGAGATCGAGGAGCACGAGATCTTCGTGACCTCGTCGATCGGCATCGCCGTGTATCCGGACGACTCCGACGATCCGGAGGAGCTCCTGAAGCACGCCGACGTGGCGATGTACCGGTCGAAGGACCTCGGGCGCAACACCTACCAGTACATCGACGAGAATCTGGCCGAGCACCGCCTGCGCCAGCACTCGCTCGAGACGGCCCTGCGCGCCGCGCTTGCCGAGAATGCCCTTCACCTCCACTATCAGCCGGTGGTGCGCATCGAGGACCGTTCGATCGTCGGCGCCGAGGCGCTGCTGCGCTGGAGCGACGAGGAGCACGGCAACGTGCCGCCGCAGGTGTTCATTCCGCTGGCCGAGGAGTCGGGCCTCATCCACAGCCTTGGCGAATGGGTGCTGCGCTCGGCGGCCAGGCAGTGCGCGGCGTGGCGTCGCGACGGCCTGGCGCTCACCGTGTCGGTGAACCTCTCCGCCCGCCAGTTCTATCGCGAGGACCTCGCGCAGCGCGTCTGCGCCATCGTCCGCGAGGAGGCCTGCGAGCCATCGTGGATCGAGCTCGAGGTGACCGAGACGAGCCTGCTGCACGACCTCGATGCCATCCGCAAGGTGCTGCACCAGCTTCGCGACGAGGGGTTCTCGGTGGCGATCGACGACTTCGGCACCGGGTACTCCTCGCTCACCCACCTCAAGCGCTTCCCGATCGACACGCTCAAGATCGACATCTCCTTCATCGCCGACCTCGAATCCGACCCTCAGGATGCGGCGATCACCGAAGCCATCATCGGCCTCGCGCGCGGGCTGGGCCTGCGCGTGGTGGCCGAGGGCGTGGGCACCCGCGAGCAGCTCGCGTTCCTCGAAGCGCGCGGCTGCCACTTCTTTCAGGGATTCTGGGCCAGCAAGCCGCTTGCGGCGCCGGCGTTCGTCGAGTTCGTGCGCCGCCGGAGGGCGTGAGCCCTCGCGCTCGCACCGCTTTCCACTCGCGATGTTCGGCGCCCTCGAGCTCGCCCTCTTCTTCGCTGCGGTAGCGATCTACCTCGTGGTGATCGAGGCGGGATTCCGGCTGGGATTGCGCCATCGTGTCGCCGACGACGACGGCCATCGTTCGCACGTGACGGGCCTGCAATCGGCGCTGCTGGGACTGCTCGCGCTCCTCCTGGGTTTCACCTTCGCGATGGCGGTGAGCCGCTACGACCTGCGCAAGTCGCTCGTGCTCGAGGAGTCGAACGCGATCTCGAAGGTCTACTGGCGCTCGCAGCTCGCGCCGGAGCCCTATCGGCGCGAGTTGGGGCAGCTCCTGCGCGACTACGTCGCGATGCGCGTGGAGGCCCACGAGGGCGATGAGGATCCGGCGCGCCTTGCCGGGCTGGGTGCCCGGACCGAGCACCTCGAGCGGGAGATCTGGGCGCGTGCCGCGGTGCTGCAGGGGCAGGGCGGCGGCCCGGTGTCGACGAGCACGCTGTTCATCCAGGCGATCAACGACATGATCGACGTCAACGAGAAGCGGCGCGTCGCCCTCGAGAACCACGTGCCCGAGGCCGTGCTCAACCTGCTCTTCGTGGTGTCCGCCGGCGCGATCGGCTTCATCGCCTACAACTGCGGGCTCTCGGGCCGGCGCCGTTACGTCTCCACGGTCATCTTCGCCACGCTGATAGCCTTCGTGCTCACCTTCATCCGCGACATGGACCAGCCGCAAGGCGGCCTCGTGACGGTGAGCCAGGAGAGCATGCTTCGCGTGAAGGAGAGGATCGACGCCGCGGTACGCGAGGCGTCGTGACGCGCGGGGCAGGATGGCCAGGGGCAGGCGCCCGCGGTCCCTGAGCCGGACGGCACGGGGTCGCCGGGCCGGGCGAGCGCATCTCCGCCGGCAATGGAGTCATTCGAGCGACTCGATCCAGGAAGCGAGGTGCGCCGCCACGTCCTGCCACCCTGGCTCCAGCATGAGCATGTGCGCCATGCCGGGTACGATCGTCGCAGGAACGCCGTGGTGGCGGGCGGTCGCCCGCACGTCGGCCGGCGTGGCGATGCGGTCACCCTCTGCCCCGAGAACGAACGCCGGCGAGTTGGCCTGCGGCTCTGCCCAGTGCAGGCGAAGCGAGAGGTCGAACAGTGCGCGCGTGGATTCCGCGTTGAGATGGCGTGTGGCGTCAGCAAGTACGGCGGGATCGACGTCGTCGCTGAAATAGAAGGGCCGCAGGGCGGAGAGCACGTCGGCGGACAACCGCGCGGGATCGAGGCCGAGCATGTGCGGGCCGAACGCGAAGTGCGACGTGGCGAGCCGGGCGGCGACCGGAACGAGTCCGCTGGGCGGCACGGGAGCGAGCAAGCCCGCCGCGCGCACCGGCCGCGTGGCCATCATGCGTTCGATCACCGCCGCGCCCATCGAGTGGCCGATCAGCACCGGCGGCGCCTCGATGTGCGCCGACACTTCCTCGACGTCGGCGACGTAGTCGTCGAGTCCCGCGAGGAAGAGCGTCTCGGCACCGCTGCTCGTACCGTGCCCGCGCAGCGACACCGCATGTGCCGCGTGGCCGTGTTCGGCGAACCAGCGGAGGAAGAAACGGTCCCAGCACCACGCATCGCAGTAGCCGCCGTGCACGAACAGCAGCGGCGGCTTGCGGGTGGCGCGGGCCGGCTTGTGCGACCTTAGTTCGAGCATGCAGGCGCAGGGAGCGAGGGGTAGGGGATTGGAAATCGGGAGCCGCGGCGGTCGCGGTGAGGCGCATGGCAACCGATGCCGTGCGTCAGGCTGCGACGGGGCGCTGGGCAACGACCGGGCATCGCGCGTCGCGCATCACCGTACCCCGCCTTGCGCTGGAGCTTGAAATCGCGAGGCGTGATTCTATCTCGTTTGGTGAACGTCCCGTCCGCGCGGACGGCGCGACCGACGGGCGGGCCGTCCCCGGCACGGGGTATCCCCGGCGGAGGCCTCGATCGTTGCGAACGTCCGGCGCCGTCGCCATTCCTTGCCGCACCGCCCCTCGTGCACGAGATTCCCGGGGCCGCCTTTCGCTGCCGCATGCGGCGCGAGCGTAGACTCCGCCGCATCCGATCCCTGAATCCCGGCTTCCGCTCCCCGATTCCGATGAAGGTTCCCCGTCTGTCCAAGGTCACGAGTCCACCGGCGTCGGAAGAGCCGCCGAAGCGCAGCTTCGACGCGTCCGAGCTCCTGAAGTCGCTGCCGCATCGCCCCGGCGTGTACCGGATGTTCGACGCCGAAGGGAACGTCCTCTATGTCGGCAAGGCGCGCGACCTCAAGAAGCGCGTCTCCAGCTACTTCCAGAAGACGGGGCACGAGTACCGGATCGCCGCGATGGTGTCGCACGTCGCGCGCGTGGAGACGACGGTCACGCGCTCCGAGGGCGAGGCTTTGCTTCTGGAGAACAACTACATCAAGGCACACGAGCCGCGCTACAACATCCTCTTTCGCGACGACAAGAGCTACCCCTACGTGTGCATCTCCAACGACCCGTATCCGCAACTGCGCTTCCACCGCGGTGCGCTCGACCGGCGGAACCGCTACTTCGGGCCGTTCCCCAGCGCCGGCGCGGTGCGCGACGGCATCGCCACGCTGCAGAAGGTCTTCCTCCTGCGCACCTGCGAGAACACCGTGTTCGCCAACCGCTCGCGGCCGTGCATGCTGCACCAGATCGAGCGCTGCACGGCGCCCTGCGTGGGACGCATCGGCGAGGCCGAGTACCGCGAGGACGTCGAGGGCGCCGCGCTGTTCCTGCGCGGCAAGGGGCAGGAGGTGCTGGCGCGTCTGCAGGCGCAGATGGAGGAGGCCGCCGGCAAGCTCGAGTTCGAGCGCGCCGCCCGGATCCGCGATAAGATCGCGCGCCTGCAGACGCTGCAGTCGCGGCAGTTCGTGGAGAGCGCCACCGCCGGCGATATCGACGTGGTGGCCGCCGCCTTCGAGCGCGGCCTCTTCGCCGTGAACGTGGTGATGATTCGTGGCGGACGCCACGTCGGAGACCGCACGTTCTTCCCGCGGCATGCCGACGCCGCCGAACTCGAGGGAAGCGGCGAGATCGTGCCGGCCTTCCTCACGCAGCACTACGTCGAGCGGCCGGTGCCGCCGACCATCGTCGTGCCGGATCTGCTCGATGACGAGGCGCTGGCCGAGGTGCTGTCGGCGCAGGCGGGGCAGAAGGTGGAGATCGTCGACAACCCGGGCGGCGAGCGCCGCGTGTGGCTGGCGATGGCGCAGCAGAACGCCACCCTCGCCATCCGGCAGAAGCTCGCGCAGAAGGCCACGCAGGAGGACCGCCTCGCCGCGTTGCAGGAGGCGCTGGGGTTGCCGCCGACCGCGCAGCGCATCGAATGCTTCGACGTCTCGCACACGATGGGCGAGGCGGCAGTCGCGTCGTGCGTGATCTTCGACAGGCTCGCGATGCAGTCGTCGGAGTACCGGCGCTTCAACGTCACCCCGGCGCAGGCCGGCGACGACTACGCGGCGATGCGCGAGGCGCTCACGCGGCGCTGTGCGCGCATCGTCGCGGGGGAGTACCCGGCCCCCGACCTGCTGGTGATCGACGGCGGCAAGGGCCAGGTGTCCGTGGCGGCGAGCGTGCTCGAGGAGCAGGGGCTGCATGGGGTGCCGCTCATCGGCATCGCCAAGGGGCCGGAGCGCAAGGCGGGGCTGGAGGACATCGTGTTCCCGGACCGCGAGGCGGTCCTCAACCTGCCGTCGGACCATCCGGGCCTGCATCTCCTGCAGCAGGTGCGTGACGAGGCGCACCGCTTCGCGATCCAGGGGCACCGCGCGCGGCGCGCGAAGGCGCGGACCACGAGCTCACTGCAGGAGATCGCGGGGATCGGGGCCACGCGGCGCAAGGCGCTGCTGGCGCACTTCGGCGGGGTCAAGGGCGTGCAGGCGGCGAGTGTCGAGGACATTGCCCGGGTGCCGGGGATATCGCGGGCGCTGGCGGAGCGGATCTTCGGGGAGCTGCACTGAGGCTCGCGGCCGCTGCGACACATCGGCGAGGTGCGGGGCTTTGAATGCAGTTGCGGTGGTTGGGCGCTGGTGGTGACGCTCTCCGCGGGCAGGTGCCCGCTGCGTGCGCCCCCACCATCGCCTCGACGCATCGGTGATTGTGCGCGGCGAAAGACAACAGCGTCAGACGGGATTCGCCCGAGGATCGAAGAATCGAGGGGCAGGCGATAGGCGCCTCGGTCGCATCCGAAGCGGCTCAGGTGGCCTGCCGATTGTCGCCCTTTGCGACGCATCACGAGATCGTGTCCAAGCGACGGTGGGGGCGCACGCAGCGGGCACCTGCCCGCGGAGAGCGTCACCACCGGCGCTCCACCACCACGAAGATTTTCAGAGAGCGTCACCACCGGCGCTCCACCACCACGAAGGTTTTCGGTGAGCGCTACCTCCGGCACCCCACCACGATGAAGGCTTGCGGAGACCCTACATCCCCCCGACCGTCGGATACCACTCCGGCCGTCGCGGATCGGCGTGGAAGCGCGCGTAGTAGTCGCCCATCTTCTCGTAGTACCGCTCGTACTTGTCCATCTTCTCCGGATCGAGCGTCACGCCCAAGCCCGGGGCCGTCGGCACGGCGATGGCGCCGTCGACGTAGGCCATCTTGCCGCCCACGATGATGTCGTCGGTGAGGTAGTGGTAGTGCGCATCGCCCGCGAACGTCATCTCCGGGATCGATGCCGCCGTGTGCAGCATCGCTGCGAGCTCCACGCCGAACTCGCAGCCGCTGTGCATCGCCACTCCCATGTTGAAGGTGCGGCACACCGCCGTCAGGTCCTTCACGCCGCGCGGCCCTTCCCAGTAGTGGAGGTCGGTGAGCACGATGTCCACCGCACCCATGCGGATCGCGGGTCCGAGGTCGTCGAAGCGCGCGGGGTACATGTTGGTGGCGATGGGAATCCGCACCTGCTTGCGCACCGCGGCATTGCCTTCGAGTCCCCACGACGGATCCTCGAAGTATTCGAGGTTCAGGGGCTCGAGCCGCCGCCCGATCTGGACGGCCGTGGCCACCGACCACACGCCGTTGGGATCGATGCGCAGGCCGAAGCCTTCGGGCAGGCGCTCGCGGCAGAGCTCCATGACGCGTGCCTCGACCATGGGCGCGAGCACGCCGGCCTTGAGCTTCATCGCCTTCACGCCGAGCGTCTCGTGAAGCTCGACGCAGAGCCCGGCCATGTCCTCGGGATACGCGTCGTCACCGCCGCCCGGCCGGTCGTAGCGCCAGAAGAGATAGGCGATGAACGGCACGCTGTCGCGCACCCGGCCGCCGAGCAGGTCCGATACCGGACGCCCGAGCACCTTACCCTGGATGTCGAGGCAGGCCATCTCGATGGCAGCGTACAGGCGCGCGTTCGACAGGTAGTACACGCTGCGCAGGACCTTCTGCTTCATCACCTCCAGCGCGAAGGGGTCGAGCCCGACCACGCGTGGCGCGACTTTCAGCAACGCGCCACGCTGGTCGCCGCCGCCGACCTCGCCCAATCCGACGATGCCCTCGTCGGTGACGAGCTCCAGGATCGTGCGCATGAAGTAGCCCGGATGCACGCCGGTGTTGTGGCGGAGCTGTGCGTTGGTGGGGATGGCCACGCAACGCACGCGCAGGTCGACGATCTTCATGGATCTCCGGTCATGCCTGTGATCAGTGCTCGCCGAGCCGCGCATCCAGCGCGTCGCGGCAGGCGTCTCCCAGCAGGTTGAAAGCGAGCACCACGAGGAAGATGGCGAGCCCCGGGAAGAACGAGCACCACCACGACGCCGCGTAGTCCATGCCGGTGGCGATCATCGAGCCCCAGCTCGGTGTCGGCGGCTGCGCGCCCAAGCCCAGGAACGACAGCGCCGACTCGGTCACCAGCGCCTGCGACGCGGCGAGCGACCCGTACACGATCACGTTGCCGGCGACGTTCGGCCACACGTGTCGGGCGAGGATCCGCGTGTCCGACGCGCCCACGGCCACCAGCGCGCGCACGTAGTCGACGTTCTTGAGCGTGAGCACCTCGCTGCGCACGAGGCGCGCGAAGCCGGGCGTCTTGGTGATGGCGATGGCGAGCATCGCATTGGTGAGGTCGGGGCCGAGGACGGCAATGATGGCGAGCGCCAGCACGAGGAACGGGAAGGCGAGGAGGGCATCCATGCAGCGCATGATCGCCGTGTCCCACCTGCCGCCGAGCCAGCCCGAGAGGAGTCCGATGGATGAACCGGCCAGCAGGGCGAGTCCCACCGCCGCGACGACGATCTGCAGCGACACGCGGGCGCCGTAGATCACCCGGCTCGCCACGTCGCGGCCGATCTCGTCGGTGCCGAACCAGTGTGACGCGGACGGCGACGCCAGGATCAGCTCCATGTCGGGATCGATGGGCGAGTGGGGTGCGAGCCAGGGCGCGAAGATCGCGACCAGCAGCGTCACGGCGAGCACGGAGAGGCCGAAGATCCCCTGCCAGCTCGTGGCCACGCGACGCAGGAAGATCGCCCACGGCCGCGATGGCGGCGGCCCGTCGACAGCACCGTCGCGGAGAACGTCGCTGGCAGCGGTCATCGCGTCACGCCGACACCCGCGGATCGAGCCACGCGTACAGCGCATCGGTCAGGAGATTCACCACGATCACGGCGAGCACGATGAACAGGATCGCGCCCTGGATCACCGGGAAGTCGCGCTGGAAGATGCCGTCGACCATCATGCGGCCGAGCCCGGGCAGCGAGAACACCGTCTCGGTCACGACCGCGCCGCCGAGCAGCGCGCCGATCTGCAGGCCGATCACCGTGACCACCGGAATCAGCGCATTGCGCAGGCCGTGGCGCAGCAGCACCGCGGGCTCGGACAGGCCCTTGGCGCGCGCCGATCGGATGTAGTCCTGCGAGAGGACCTGCAGCAGCGACGCACGGGTCTGCCGCATGATGAGCGCGGCGAAGGCGGTGCCGATGGTGAGCGCCGGCAGGATCATGAGCTTCAGGTTGCCGATCGGATCGGACAGGAACGGCACGTAGCCCGACGGCGGGAGCCACGCGAGCTTCAGCGCGAACAGCATGATGAGCAGCACGCCCATCCAGAAGTAGGGGATGGCGACACTCGTCATCGCCACGAGGCTCACGGCCACGTCGAGCGGCGTGCCGCGAAGGCGCGCGGCGACGATGCCGGCCGGCAAGCCGATCAGCGCGGCGATCAGGATCGACAGGAACGTGAGTTCGAGCGTGACGGGGATGCGGTCAGCCAGCATGCGCACGACCGGCTCGTTGCTGCGCAGCGACCGGCCGAGGTCGCCGGTCGCGGCATGCCCCAGCCAGCGGAAGAATCGTACGGGAGCGGGGAGGTCGAGGCCGTAGTCGGCACGGGCCTGCGCGCGCTGCTCCGCCGTGGCCTGCTCGCCGAGGATGGTGACGGTAGGGTCGCCCGGCAGGAGATTCGTGAGCACGAAGATGGTGATGCACACCAGCGCCACCACCACGGCGACCTGCGACAGGCGGGAGAGCAGGAAGCGGCCCATCGTCGCCGGAGCCCTGGCGCTATCGGCCGCGGCGCGACTCGTCGCGCGAGATCGCGGATACGGTGGATTGCGTGGCGTCGAAGTGCGTCTGCATCGCGGTGCGCGCCGCGCTGGGGTCGTGCTTGCGCACGGCCATGTAGATCGCCTCGTGGCGGGCGAGCGTTGCCGCGGGGTCGCGGATGTCCATCTGGCTGCCGAGGAGGCGGATCGACTGGCGCATGACATCGGACAGCGCCTCGGTCAGGAACTGCATGAGCGAGTTGCCGGTGCTGCGCACGAGGGCCATGTGGAATGCGTAGTCGGCCTCGAGCCATTCGTCGAGATCGAACAGGTGCGCGCGCATCTTCTCCACGAGTTCGCCCAGGTGGTCGACGAAGGGCGCGGACGCGCGCATGGCCGCGAGCGCGGCAGTCTCGGTCTCGAGCGCGCGGCGCAACTCCAGCGCCTCGGACAGGCCGTTCTCGGACCAGCGGATCGCGACCCCGAAGAAGTGATCGAGCGGCGCCGACGAAAGCGGCTGGACCGTCGTCGGACGCCCTTGCCGGATGTCCACGATGCCGAGCGAGGCGAGCGAGCCCAGCGCCTCGCGCACCACGGGCTTGCTCACCTTGAACTGCGCCGCGAGCTCGGCCTCCGATGGCAGCTCGTCACCCGGTCGCAGCACCCGGGTCGCGATGCGCTGCGTGAGGTGCTCGGTGATCGCATCGGACAGGCGGCCGCGAGCGGCGCTACGGAGGGGTCGGGCACTGGCCATCGGCATCGTCAGGGCGGGGCGTCAGCGTCAAGATATATTATAAGTTTGAGCTTGCCAAGACCTGACTGGCGACGGGCCGCTGAGCCAACGTTCCCTTCGTGCGGCGGAATTGCCAACGATGCGCGGCCGGGCGGAAGGTCGGGCTTGGCAGCTCGATAACTTATCTGATATCTTAAACCTCAGAACCGCGGATTCGCCGCGGCCGCAACGGAGGATCTCCCGCATGCACTCGCACTCCCACGGGCGCCGCACGGTGCTCAAGGCCGGCGCCGTCGCCGGTGCCGCGCTCACGCTTCCGCCAGCGGCCTTCGCCGCCGACGTCCCCGTCCGCGGCGGCATCCTCAACTGCTCCGTCGACGTCCAGCCGAAGAGCCTCGATCCGATCATGGGCGACGCGCCCACCTCGGACCGCTACTCGCTGCTCAGCCTCTACGAGGGCCTCCTGCGCTTCACCAGCAAGGGCGATCTCGAGCCGGCGCTCGCCGAATCGTGGACGTGGAACGGCGACGCTACCGCGATCACCTTCAAGCTGCGCTCCGGCGTGGTGTTCCACGACGGCACGCCCTTCGACGCGGAGGCGGCGGCCTTCAACCTGCGGCGCACGATCGACCCTGCCACCAATGCGCCGCGCCGCAACGATCTCGCCGACATCGCGTCGGTCGACGTCATCGATCCCGCCACGATCCGTGTCAACCTCAAGGCCACGTCGGGGGCGGCGCTGGCGAGCCTGGCGGTGGAGGCCGGCATGATGTGCTCGCCCGCCGCGATCAGGAAGTTCGGCGCCGACTTCGGCCGCAATCCCGTGGGAACGGGGCCGTTCAAGTTCGTCGAGTGGATCGCCGGCACTGGCGTGAAGATGGTGCGCAACGAGAAGTACTGGCGCATGGGTGCGGACCGGAAGCCCTTGCCCTACCTCGACGGCATCTACCTGCGCTTCATCACCAACACCGCGGTGAAGATGGTCGAAGTCAAGTCGGGCAACGTGCTGCTCACCGACACCATCACGCCCAAGGACTTCGAGGAGGTGCTGGCCAACAAGGCGCTGGTGCTCGTCAACAACCCGGTCGGCATCTCGCAGTGGGTGGCCTTCAACGTGACGAAGCCGCCGTTCAACAATCACAAGCTGCGCCAGGCGTTCAACGCCGCCATCGATCGCGAAGGCATGATGAAGGCGGTGACGCGCGGCTTCGGGCAGGTCACGCCGACGCTGATCGCCCCGGCGGACTGGGCCTTCGACCCGAGCCTCAAGATCCCCAAGTACGATCCGGCGCGCGCGAAGCAGCTCCTCGCCGAGGCTGGCGTGGGCCCGAACTTCCCTGCCGCGATGAGCATCATTCAGCGCGATCCCGATACCCAGATCGCGCAATTCATCCAGGCACAGTTGCGCAACGTGGGCGTCAACATGAGGATCGAGGTGCTCGAACGCCAGGCGTTCGTGCCCAAGGTGCTGGGGTACCAGTACGAGGTCGCGATGGGCCGCATCAACGTGCCGCGGGCCGATCCCGACCACGTGTTCGGGCCGTTCTTCGGACCCCACGCCTCGCAGAACTGGGCGGGCTTCAAGAACGAGGAGATCTTCTCGGCCGTGGACCTCGCGCGCCGCGAGACCGATCGCGCGAAGCGCAAGGTGCTGTACTCGCGCGCGCAGCGACTGCTGCTGGAGAACGACTACTACGCCTTCCTCTTCTTCCGCGAAACCAAGCTCGTGGCGAACCGCCGCGTGCAGAATCTGAAGCTCGACATCGGCGGCGCCTGGCAACTCGCCGACGTGTGGCTCGCCAGGGCCTGACCATGACCGCCATCCTCCAATCCGCGCCGGACGTGATCGAGACCATCGATCGCTACCGGAGGCTCTACACGGGGCTCGTCTATGACATCCTGGACGAGATGGGCCTGCCCTATCAGGCGCTCGCCACCGATATCCGTCCGCTGCGTCCCGACATGGTCATCGCCGGCCCCGCCTTCACGATCCAGGGGATCAACGACCCGGTGGGCGACGAGGGCCTGCGCGAGCGGCGCATCAAGCTCTTCGGCGAGATGCGCTACCCCTGCGTCGACGTTCGCGACTGCGGCTATGACACGCGGGTGGCGCACTATGGCGAGATGAACGCCGTGCTGGGACGCGCCAAGGGCGTGGTCGGGGCCGTCATCGACGGCGGCACCCGCGACTCGCGCCACGTGCTGGCGATGGACTTCCCGCTCTTCTGCCGCTACTTCTCCCCGGTGGAAGCGGTCAAGCGCTGGGGCTACTACCGCTGGCAGTTGCCGATCCAGCTTCGCGGCGCGCTGTCCGCCACGGTGGTGGTGCGTCCGGGGGACTTCATGTTCGCGGACATCGACGGCGTGCTCGTGATTCCGCAGGAGCGTGTCGTGGAGGTGCTGCGCAAGGCGGAGGAGCATGCCGCGATCGAGGATCGGGCGCGGGCCGACTTCGCGGCGCCGGGCGCCGATGTCGAGGCGGTGTATGCCCGCTATCGCAAGCTGTAGCGCATTCACGGCACTCGGGCATCCACCGACGAAGCGCTGACACCGGACACCCGCGCATGACACGACGCCCGCCGTTCGACCTCACGGGACGCAACGCCCTCGTCACCGGCAGCTCGGCCGGGATCGGCTGGGCGGTGACGCGTGCCCTCGCGGCCGCGGGCGCGCGGGTGGCGTTGCACGGACTCGAGCCGGAGGCGGAGCTTCGCCGCATCGCGCAAGACCTTCCCGGCGGCGCGGGTGAGGCGGTGCCGGTGTTCTCGCTCGACATCGGGCTGCCCGGGCTGGCCGACGCGTTGGCCGACCGCGCCGCGGAGGCGCTCGGGCAGATCGACATCCTCGTGCTATGCGCATCGGTGCAGTTCAAGCGCCCGTGGACCGAGATCACGCCGGAGGAGTTCACGCGCCAGATCGACGTCAATCTGCGGGCGACGCTCGTTCTGCTGCAACGCCTGGTGCCGCCGATGCAGGCGCGCGGCTGGGGCCGCGTGGTGGCGATCGGCAGCGTGCAGCAGGTCAAGCCGCACAAGGAGATGCTGGTCTACGCTGGGACGAAGGCGGCGCAGGCATCGTGGATGCGCAACCTCGCAACGCAGGTTGCGGCCGACGGCGTCACCGTCAACAACGTGGCGCCGGGCTACATCGACACACCGCGCAATGCCGGGACGCTCGCGCAGCCCGGCGCCCGCGAGTCGGTCACCGCCATGGTGCCCGTCCGGCGCATCGGTGTCGCCGAAGACGTCGCCGGAACGGTCCTGCTGCTCTGCTCCGACGAGGGCAGCTACCTCAACGGCGCCGACATCGCGGTGGACGGCGGGTACGGTGTCGCCTGACGAGCCCCTGCTCGAGGTGCGCGGACTGTCGGTCGCGTTCCGCTCGCGGCACGGGGACGTGCCGGCGGTACGCGAGGTCGATCTCGTCGTGCATCCCGGCGAGACGGTCGCGCTGGTCGGCGAATCGGGCTCCGGCAAGTCGGTGACCGGGCTCGCGGTGATGGGACTCGTGCCCATGCCGCCCGGCCGCATCGTCGCCGGCGAGATCCGCTGGCGCGGACGCGACGGTGCCGTGGTCGATCTCCTGGGTCTTTCCACGGCAGCACGCCGCGCCTTGCGCGGCAGCGATATCGCGATGATCTTCCAGGAGCCGATGACCTCGCTCAATCCCGTCATGCGCATCGGCGACCAGGTCGCGGAGGCGATCCGCCTGCACCAGGGGACGTCGGTGCGGGCGGCGCGCGACGAGGCCGCGGCCATGCTGAATCTCGTCGGCATTCCCGATGCCGCGCGCCGCGCCGGAGACTATCCGCACCAGCTCTCGGGCGGCATGCGCCAGCGCGTGATGATCGCCACGGCGCTCTCCTGCCGGCCGCGCCTGCTGATCGCCGACGAGCCGACCACCGCCCTCGACGTGACGATCCAGGCGCAGATCCTCGACCTCATCGCCCGTCTCCAGCGCGAACTCGGCATGGCGGTGCTCTTCGTGACGCACGACCTCGGCGTGGTCGCGAGCATCGCCGACCGCGTCGCCGTGATGTACGCGGGCAAGATCGTCGAGCGTGCCGACGTGGCGGTCGCGCTCACGCAACCGGCGCATCCCTACATGCGCGGCCTGCTGCGCTCGGCCCCGAGCCTCGACGACGACAGCGGCGAGACGCTGGAGCCGATCCCCGGCAACGTGCCCGATCCGCGCCGCCTGCCGCGCGGCTGCAGCTTCCATCCGCGCTGCCGGTTCGCGCAACGTGAACGCTGCACCGCGCAGGAGCCGCCGCTGGCGTCGATGGGCGCGGCGCATTGGGTGCGCTGCGTGCGCGCCGCCGAGCTGCCGGCATGGACGGCATGAGCGGCGCCACGGGAACGCGCGAGGGCGGCGCCTCCCAAGCGGGTGGCGCCGGTCCGGCGGCGCGCGAAGGGGACACGTCGGCACCTACGCTCGTCGCCGCACGCGGCCTGTCGGTCCACTTCGGGGTCGCACGCCGTGCGGGGAGGGCGCAGCGCGCCGTGCTGCGTGCGGTGAGCGACGTGACGCTCGACATCCGCCGCGGCGAGGTGCTCGGGCTCGTGGGCGAGTCGGGCTCGGGCAAGTCCACGCTCGGGCTCGCGCTCCTTCGCCTCGCGCCGGTGACGGCGGGGACCGTCGCCTTCGACGGCACCGACATCACCACGCTCTCGCGGCATGCGCTGCAGCCGTACCGCAGGCGCATGCAGATCGTCTTCCAGGATCCGTACTCCGCACTCGACCCGCGCCAGACGGTCGGCGACGCGCTGGCCGAGCCGCTGGCGATCCACGGCATCGGCGCCGACGCGAAGTCGCGTCGCGCGCGGGTGGACGACCTGCTCGCCACCGTGGGCCTCGCGCCCCAGCATGCGCGCCGCTATCCGCACGAGTTCTCCGGCGGCCAGCGGCAGCGCATCGGCATCGCCCGCGCGCTCGCGCTGGAGCCGCAGTTCGTCGTGGCTGACGAGCCGGTGTCCGCGCTCGACGTATCGATCCAGGCGCAGATCCTCGCGCTCCTCCGCGATCTGCGTGCGCGGTTCGGGCTCACGCTGCTCTTCGTCTCGCACGACCTCGCCGTGGTCCGCTACCTTTCCGATCGCGTGGCCGTGATGTATCTCGGACGGATCGTGGAAATCGGGCCTGCGCAGTCGCTGTATCGCCGGCCCCAGCATCCCTACACGCGAGCCCTGCTGGCCGCCGTGCCGGCGCGCACGCCTGGCGTCGCGCGGCCGCAGGGCGTGCTCGCGGGGGACCTGCCGAGCCCGCTCGCGCCACCTTCCGGCTGCGCCTTCCGTTCCCGCTGCCCGCACGCCATCGCGGCATGCGCCGATGCCGTCCCCGCGCTGCGGGAGATCGCGCCCGGTCACGCCAAGGCCTGCCTGCGCGACGACCTGTAGCCTCACGATCTTCTCCGACGACTCCATCCTGCCCCGATGCCTGCCCCCATGCCGCTCGTGCCCCGTCCCATCGTTCATCCCTCCGCCTGGCTCGGCCCCGACATGGTGCGCGACCGGGGATGGGTCGTGTCGCTGGACGCGGGACAGCGCGACGAGATCGTCGATGCGCTGCACCGGATCGGCCGCGCGAGGACGCCGCTTGCGGCCATCACGCCCGCATCGTTCCCGCTCTCGCGTTGCGCACCGCTCCTGCGCGAAGTCCGTCACGCGCTGCGCGACGGGCGTGGCTTCGTCCTCGTGCGTGGCTTTCCGATCGAGGAGCTGGGCGTGACCGAGGCCGAACTCGCGTACTTCGCCTTCTGCCAGCACCTCGGCGTGCCCGTGACGCAGAACGCGCAGCGCGAGGTCGTGGTGCACATCACCGACAAGGGACCACGCAGGGATCCGCTCGCTCGCGGCTATGCCACCGCGAGCGAGTCGAAGTTCCACATCGATCTCACCGATGTCGTGGGCCTCCTGTGCCTGCGGCAGGCGAAGGAGGGCGGTGTTTCGCGCATCGCGAGCTCGGTATCCGTGCTCAATGCCGTGCTGCGGGAGCGTCCCGACCTCCTGCCGCTGCTGCGTGCCGGCTTTCCGTGGGATCGCCGCGACGAGCACGGCGAGGGCGAGGCGCCGATCGGGCCGCCGATGCCCGTCTTCAGCGAATGCGACGGCCTGTGGGCTTGCCGTTACAACCGCGGCTTCATCGAGGCCGCCTGGCGACGGCGCGGTGAAGCGATTCCCGCTGCGGTCACCGAGGCGCTCGACTTCATCGACGCCGCGGCGGCGCGACCCGAGCACGTCCTCGAGATGGACTTTCGGCCGGGCGACGTGCAGCTCCTGTCCAACGACACGATCCTGCATGCGCGCACCGCGTTCGTGGATCATCCGGAGAGCGAGCGTAAGCGCCTCCTGCTCCGCATCTGGCTGCAGATGCGCGAGCCGCGGCCCCTGGCCGATCCCGCGCTGCTGCGCGACGTCTTCGTGCGCTACGGCAACCTGGGCCGCACGCCCAACGAGATGGTGGCAGCCGCCGGCTGAAGGGTGCCGTGGCGTCGCGCGGTGGGGAGTCGCGGCGTGGCGAGGTGGGGCGCGGCGTGGCGAGGTGGGGCGCGGCGTGGCGGGGTGGGCAGCCGCGGCCGGGCGTGGCACGGCACGCGGTAGAATCGCCCCACCGCGTGGGTCCCGTGCGTTCATCTCGCCCGGGTGCTCAAAGGCGCGTGCCGCCGATGCCCTTCAACCTCCCCATTGCGCTGACCTGGCTGCGGATCATCATGATCCCGGTGTTCGTGGCGGTCTATTACCTGCCCGACACGTGGCTGCGTCCGGAGATGAAGAACTGGACGGCGATGACGATCTTCGCGGTCGCCGCGATCACCGACTGGCTCGACGGGTTCCTCGCCCGGCGCATGGGAGAGACGAGCGCGTTCGGTGCGTTCCTCGATCCCGTGGCCGACAAGCTCATGGTGGCGGCCGCGCTCATCCTCCTCGTGCAACTGGGACGTGCCGAGGCGTATCTGGCGATCATCATCATCGGCCGCGAGATCGCCATTTCCGCGCTCCGCGAGTGGATGGCGCAACTCGGGCGGCGCAAGAACGTGGCGGTGGCATTCGTGGGCAAGGTCAAGACGGCCGCGCAGATGACCGCGATCATCGCGCTCCTGTTGTGGGAGCCGGTGATCCCCGGCGTGTCGACGCCGCTGCTGGGCACCATCGCGTTGTGGGTGGCCGCCGTGCTCACGCTGTGGTCGATGTTCCACTACCTGCGCCTGGCCGCGCCACATCTGCGCGGCGACGCGGGCGGGGACGCGCGCGTGGCCGCTGACGTGCACGCAGCAGTGCAACCCGGCGCCACTCGCGCGCCGCATGCCACGCCCGAGCCTCACACCACGCCCGAGCCGCATGCCACGCCTGAGCCGGGCACGACACCCGAGCCGGGCACGACACCCGAGCCGCGCGGCATGCCCGCCGCACCTGCCGCCCGCAAGCCGTAGGCACACGCCCGCAAGCCGTAGGCACACGCCCCAAGCCGTAGGCACACGCCCCAGGCGGTACGCATCATCGGCACGCTACCACGCTTGCGCGCGATCGTCGCCGTCGGCCGGGATGCCCTTGCCGCGGTGCAACATGCAACCGTCACAAATTCGGGGCACACTGCCGGCGCGCCACCTCGCCTCGCCCCGTCCCGTCCCGTTGCGCAGGACACGGGCGCCTTCGGGATCGCGTCTGGTCATGTCCTATCTCACCATCGAAGACGTCACCGTGTCCTACGGCAGCACCCGCGTGCTCGAGCGCGTGAGCATCGATGTCGCGCGCGGCGAGATGGTCGCGCTCCTCGGCAGCTCCGGCTGCGGCAAGACCACGCTGCTGCGCTCCATCGCCGGCTTCGTCATTCCGCAGGAAGGCAGCATCCGCGTCGACGGCCGCGACATCACGCACCTGCCGCCCGAGAAGCGCGAGACGGCGATGATGTTCCAGTCCTACGCCCTGTGGCCGCACATGAGCGTCGCGGAAAACATCGGCTATGGCCTGCGCATGCGCGGCCGGAAGGGCCCAGCGATCGCCACACGCGTCGACGAGATGCTCAAGCTCCTGCAGCTCGAGGGCTTCGGCGCGCGCCCCGTCACGCAGCTCTCCGGCGGACAGCGCCAGCGCGTGGCGCTCGGCCGCGCGCTGGCGATCGATCCGCATCTTTTGCTCCTCGACGAGCCGATGAGCAACCTCGACTACAAGGTGCGTCTCGAGCTGCGGCACGAGCTGCGTGCGCTGCAGAAGCGCATCGGCATCACGGCGGTGTACGTCACCCACGATCGCGAGGAGGCGCTCACGCTGGCTGATCGCATCGCGGTCATGGATGCCGGGCGCATCGCGCAGCTGGGCTCGCCCGAGGACGTGTTCCACCGTCCGGGCTCGGCCTTCGTGGCGGGATTCATGGGCGCTGACAATGCCCTCGACCTCGCCCGTGGCGCCGGCGCAACGCTCGCGATGGCGGTGGCGGGCACACCGGAGGCGGATCGCCTTCGCGCGCACTTCCGCAGCCATGACGCGCGTCTCGCGGACCGCGCGACCGACGCGCCGGCCGACGCGCTCGTGCTCTCCGGCACCGTCGCACAATCGTTCTACGTCGGCCATGGCTATCGCTACCGCGTGAGCACGGGCGGCGCCGACGTGTGGGTCGAGGCGCCGGATCGCCTCGCCGAGGGCACCGCCACCACGGTCGTCGTGCCGCGCGAGGCCCTGCTCCTGTTTCCGGATCGCGGTTCCCGGCCAAGTGTTTCCTGAGGAGGTTCATCATGCACGTTCGAAGCTTGTTCTCCATTGGCGCCGCGGCGCTCGCACTGGCCGTGACAGGCGCCGCCGGCGCGCAAACCACGCTCAACGTCGTCAGCGCAGGCGACCAGAACATGGTCGACTACGTCAACAACTATCTCGGTCCCAAGTTCGAGGCGATGAATCCCGGCGTGAAGGTGCGCGCGGTGGGCACCGGGCCGGGCGATGCCGGCTCGCAGAAGATCTACGAGAAGCTCTCGGCCCAGGAGAAGGCCGGTTCCGCATCCTGGGACACCGACGTCGCCGTGGTGCACCAGCGCGGCGCCGCCACCATGGTCCACGACAAGCTGCTGATGCCGTACCGCAACGACATCGCGGCCGGCAAGCTCGTCTCGCGCGATACCGCGAAGAACGCGCTTGGCGCCAACGTCGACGGCTACGTGCTGCCGATGTTCCACAGCCAGATCGCGTTCGCCTACAACCCCGATCTCGTGAAGAACCCGCCGAAGTCGTATGCCGAGCTCGCCGAATGGGTCAAGAAGAACCCCAAGCAGTTCGGTTACAACGGTGTGAAGGGCGGCATGTCGGGCGTGGGCTTCGTCATGGGCTGGGTGGGCGCCAACAGCGGTCTCGGCGACAAGCTCGAGAAGGGTCCGTACTCCGCCGGTGACAAGGCGGCGATCGACAAGTCGCTCACGGGCCTCAAGGACTTCAACCAGAACGTGGTCATGACGCCCGGCAATGCGGGCACGCTCGACATGCTCAATCGCGGCGAGATCGCGATGGGGCCGGTGTGGGTCGACATGTTCTACACATGGGTGGCCGACGGCAAGCTCAACCCCAAGACGAAGCTCGTGCTCCCGTCGCCCGGACTGCCCGGCCAGCCCATGTACTACGTGATTCCGGCCAAGGCCGCGAACGCGGCGCTCGCCAAGAAGTTCATCGACTTCGCAGAGAGCCCGCAGGTGCAGGCCGACGGCATCGTGAAGCAGTTCAACTGGTATCCCGGCATCGATCCGCAGTACGTGCAGAAGAACCTGACGCCGGCGGAGTGGAACAAGCTCTTCACCGACATCACCCCGGCCGAACTCGCGAAGAATGGCCGCCCGTTCCCGCTGTCGAATTACTTCACCGACATCGTGGAAGGTTACGAGCGCGTGGTGCTGAAGTAGTCGGTGGCGGAAGGTTCGATCACGGCGCCGCGCAGCCTTGCGCGGCGCCGTTTCGCACGCTGGCGGGCCTACGCGCTGGTCGCGCCGGCGCTCGCCGTCATCGCGACATTCTTCGTTCTTCCCCTCATCCTCTCGGCGGTGCTCGCGTTCCAGGCGAAGGGCGGCGGCTTCACCTTCGAGCACTTCGCCAAGGCGTGGGAGCTCTACCGCACCGATCTGCTGTTCACCGTGGCGATCGTCGCACTGTCGACGCTCCTCATCGGCGTGGTGAGCATCGCCATCGCAGGCTACCTCACGCTGGGCGAGAACCCGCGGGCGGTGGCGATCCTGCGCTGGCTCTATCGCTGGCCGCTGTTCATCCCGTTCATCGTCACGGGCCAGATCATGCGCACGTTCCTCGCCAAGAACGGCATGCTCAATCATGCCCTGATCGGCTCCGGCCTCATCGAGCCGCTGCAGGCGCAGAGCCTGCTCGACTGGCGCGGCATCGTTATCGCCTTCGTCTGGAAGCAGGCGCCTTTCGTCACGCTGCTGCTCGCGGGTGCGATGGCGGCGATCGAGACGCAGCACGTCGAGGCCGCGCGCAATCTGGGGGCGAAGCGTCTGCGCGTGCTGTGGGACATCGTGCTGCCGCAGGTGCGCGGCACCCTGCTCGTGGGCCTCGTGCTGTCGTTCGTGACGATGCTCTCGGTGCTGTCGGTGCCGATGATGATCAACCCCAACTCGCCGACGATGGTCACCGTGGACATCGCCTACCGCATCAGCACGCTGTCGGATTACCACGTCGCCAACGCGCTGTGCCTCATGTCGCTGGTGGTGGCGGCGGGTGCGGCGTGGCTGTACCTGCGGCACGCCGCGGCCGCGCAGGCGCGGGAGGCGTCGTGACGATCCGCACCGGACGACGCTGGCGCGACATGATCGCGATCGCCATCGTGATCGGCCTCCTCGCGTTCGCGATCTTCGGGCCGATCGCCAACCTGTTCCTCTGGGCGTTCGCGGAGAAGTGGTACTTCCCCAACCGCTTCCCTCAGGAGTTCGGCGTCTCGTTCTGGGGCCGCGTGTTCAGTCCCCGGGGCGGTGCGGTGGCGTCGCTCGGCACGAGCGTCTGGATCGCGGTGCTCACCGTGGTGCTGAGCCTCGCGGTGGCGATCCCTGCCGGGTATGCGCTTGCCAGGCTGAAGCTGCGCTGGCGGGGGCTCATCCTGCTCGCGTTCCTGCTCCCGCAGGCGGTGCCCAACCTGCCCGTGTACGTGAACGTCGCCCGCGTGTTCTACGAGATCGGCCTCAACGGCACGGTGCTGGGCGTGGTGCTGGTGCACGCCTCGCACGGGCTGGTGCTGGCAGTGTGGATCGCGTCGGCGGCCTTCGCGGCCATCGACGCGTCGCTCGAGGAGGCCGCGCGCAACATGGGGGCGTCGCCGTGGACATGCTTTCGCACGGTGACCTTGCCGCTCGCCGCGCCCGGCCTGATCGCGAGCGCGATCTTCGTGTTCCTGGAGTCGCTCGACGAGTTCACGGGCACGTACTTCGTGGGCGTGCCCGACGTGACGACGTTGCCGCTGCTCATGTTCAACGCGAGCATGGGCGGCAACTATCAGATCGCCTCGATCACGGCGCTGCTGCTGCTCATCCCCTCGATCGCGTTCATGCTCGTGGTGGAGCGCTTCCTGAAGGCGAACGTGCTGGCCGGCGTGGGACGGTAACGGCACCGTAGCGGGACGACAGCGACGCGGCCGCGGCGGAGGGCAGCGGCGGGTTTCGTCACGCGCTGGCGGCGGCTCAGGCGCCGCCCGGCGCTGAGATGGGCGCCGGCAGCGCTGCCTGCACGCTGCTCAGCTCTCGTCCGGCGCCGGCGCGGGCAGCGCCACCTGCACGCTGACGGCCGCATGCGTGAGATGGCCGCGCACCAGCGCCGCCGCGGCCTTCTGGTCGTGCTCGCTGATCGCGCGCACGATCTGCGAATGCTCCTGCCAGATCGCCTTGCGGTACTCGCGATGCGTCAGCACCTCGCGCATCGCGCGGCGCAGGTGATTCCACAGCCCGCCCATCACGTCCACGAAGAGCCCGTTGCCGGACTGCTCGTACAGGTACGTATGGAAGCGCATGTCCGCACGGATTAGCTCGGGAATGGCGTTGCGCTGGGCGGCGCCGCGCCCTTCGGCGAGGATGCCCTCGAAGACGCGCACCGAATCCGGAGTGGCGCGCTGCGCCGCCAGCGAGGCGGCCATCGGCTCGATCCCGAGCCGCAACTCGTAGATCCAGCGCATGAACTCGTGGTCGAGCGGCGCGACCATGAGGCCTCGCCGCCCGGCATCGATGAGGAACTTCTGCTGCTTGAGCAGGAGCAGCGCCTGGCCGATCGGCTGGCGCGAAACGTTGAGCTTCGCGGCCAGGCTCTCCTGCGTCACCCGTTCGCCGGGCTCGAGCTGGCCGTCGCAGATGGCGTCGAGGATGGCGCGGTACGCCTGTTCGACGATGGTGGGTTCGCGCTGCAGGGTCTCCATGATTCGCGCCGCGATGCTACACCATCGGCGAAGCCCTGCGCGTGCAGGGCCCCAATATCAGGAGAACAGCAGCGGGAGCTGGAGATCGGGCTTTCGCGCCCTGCGGCAATGACAGCCCCTGTGGCGCGACGCCCGGGAGGAGCGCGACCCGTGGCAGGGATCCGTGGCGAACCGGATGCCTGCCACGGCGCTGCATCGCCTAGTTCACCTTCTCGATGCGCGGTGGCGTCCACGTGCCGTCGAGGATCGACGGCGCCTTCTCCTTCGGCCAGTACATGCGCAGCATCGGGATGAACTCGCCGGCAGGGGCGGGCAGCCAGTTGGACTCCTTGTCCTTGCCGGGCGAGTCCTTCTGGAAGTACAGCGTGGTCGAGCCGTCCGCGTTGGCCTTCAGGTGGTCACGGGGGCTCACCGTGAACTTGTTCAGCTTGTTCGGCACGAACCACCAGCCCTGGTCGATCATGTACATGGTGAACGACCAGAAGCCGTTCGTAGGTGGAAGCTGGCCCTTGGCGAAGGTGATCGTGTACTTGTTCGCACCCGTCAGCGTTTCGCCCTTCGCATCGACCGTCGTGTAGGGATAGACCGCATCCTCCTGCAGGTTGGCGGGCCATCCGAACGCGGCGACGACCGCGCGCTTCGTGTAGTCGGTGCCGTACTGCCCGAGCCCCTTGGTGATCTGCCAGCCGTCGCGCACCTCGCCGAGGCTCTTCTGGTTGTCGCCGATCTTGTCGAGCGCCGCCTGCGGCAGGTTCTTCAGCGCCGCCTGCACCGCCGGATCGAGCTTGGACATCTCGAAGGGCTTGCACGGCTCGATGCCGATCTTGGCCATCTTCGCGAGCATCGGCGCGTCGGCGGCGTAGGCGGGCGCGTTCTTGCACATGACCTTGGCGAGCCAGTTGAAGTAGCCTTCGGTGCCCATCGCCAGGATCACCGCCTGCGGCTTGTCGGTCATCGAAATCCCCGGGTTCGGATCCACCGGCGGCGCCTTCGGCGTGAAAGGCTTGCCCCAGGCCGACAGCGGCGTGACCTTGTACTGCGCCTGCAGCGCGTTGACGGCCTTGTAGTCGGCGTCGGTGCCATTCGCGTAGGTGCGGCCGAGGATCAGCATGTAGCGCGAGCCGAACTCGTAGTGCGTCATGCCCTTGGGCACCTCACCCTTCCATCCGGGACCGGTGAGCAGGAAGTTGCCCGCCTTGCCGCCGGTGGTGCGTGCCCCCGGGCTCTGGACGATCGACATCCACAGGTCGTACATGGGGAACAGGAAGTAGCGCTTGCCCATGTCGGGGTGGCTGAACACCTGAGGCTCGGCCAGGTCGATCCACGCGGCGGAGTAGAGCGTGTCCGCGTTCGGCGCCGATACGCCGCGATAGTCGGCCGGCGGATAGCGCTTGACGTTGATGAACTCCCCGATCGGACCGCGCAGCCCCTCGATCTTGTCGGTGTTGGTCATCTGCACGCGCGTTACATCGGTCGTCACCAGCGAGTAGCCGTAGACGTAGGCGTCGGTGGCGATCGCCACCGCTTCCTTGACCTGCGCGTCCTTTTCCTGCGCCGCCTTGGCCGCCGCGTCTGCCGAGGCCTTGGCCGCTGCGGCGTCTGCCGGCGCCTTGGCTTCTTCCGCGGCCTTGCCGCAGGCCACCAGCAGGCCGCAGGCGGCGACTGCCGCGATGAGACGGGACGTCTTCATTCGATCTCCTCTTCGGTTTCGTATGGGCCGCCCTGACGAACCGGCGGGGGTGGCAGCGACTGCCTTCACACCTGTGCCAGCAGTATGCGTCGGGCAATCCATCCGAAGGTATCGGACCTTGGTCCTACGGGTGGATGACGTGGATGACGTGGCCGTGGCCGGGGTGGCACGGCATCGGGTGGCACTCCCGCAACACCGCGGCCGGTCGTCTGCTGTGCGGCGCCCGCGAGCTTGCGTCACGAAGTCTCCGCCCGATTAGACTACGGCCATGCACGACATCGCCGCGCTCTCGACCCTTGCCGGCGGACTCGCGGCGGCCCTCGTGCTCGGCTGGATCACCCAGCGGCTGGGACTGTCGACGCTGGTCGGGTACATGCTCGCGGGTGTCGTCGTGGGCCCGCACACCCTCGGAGCGATCGCCGATCCTCACCTCGCCACACAGATGGCCGAGATCGGCGTGGTGCTGCTCATGTTCGGCGTGGGCATGCACTTCCATCCCCAGGAACTCCTGCGGGTGTGGCGCATCGCCGTTCCCGGCGCCATCGTGCAGAGCGCGATCGCCACCGTGGCCGGCTGGGCGCTCGCCCGCGCGTTCGGGTGGACCAATCAGGCCGGCGTCGTGTTCGGCCTCGCGCTCTCGGTCGCGAGCACCGTCGTGCTCATGCGCATGCTGGTCGATCGCGGAAGGCTCGCCACGCGGGCTGGCCATGTCGCGGTGGGCTGGCTGATCGTGGAGGACATGTTCACCGTTCTCGCGCTGGTGCTGCTGCCGGTGCTCGCCTCGGAATCCGCGAATCTTGCATCGCTCGGCCTGCCCCTCGCCATTGCCCTCGGCAAGGCGGTCCTCTTCGCGGTCATCGTGTGGTTCGTGGGCACGAATCTCGTCGGCAAGCTCCTCGAACGTATGGCGCGTACGCGTTCCGAAGAGCTGTTCACGCTCCTCGTGTTCGTCCTCGCGCTCGGCATCGCCGTGCTCGCCGCGGAGGTCTTTCAGGTGTCCGTTGCCCTCGGCGCCTTCTTCGGCGGGCTCGTCGTGGGCCAGTCGCGGTTCGGTCCGCAGGCCACGATCTACATGACTCCGTTCCGGGACGTGTTCTCGGCGCTGTTCTTCGTCTCCGTGGGCATGTTGTTCGATCCCGGCTTCGTCGTGCAGCATCCGTTGATCGTGCTCGGGGCGCTCGTCGTGGTGCTGATCGTGAAGCCGCTGGTGGCACTCGGACTCGTCATGCTGATACGCGGCGAGTGGCCCACGGGTACGACCGTGGCGGTCGGCCTCGCGCAGATCGGCGAGTTCTCGTTCGTGCTGGCGGCGCTCGGCGGCAGCATGCGCATCCTCCCCGATGACGCGCTCGACGCGCTGGTAGCCGCAGGCATTTTCTCGATCGCGCTCAATCCGGTCCTCTTCCGCCTGCTGCCGCTCTTCGAGCGAGGCATGACGTCGGAGCCGCGCGAGCTGCCGTCGACGGCCGTCGAGACGCAAGCCTCGCCGGCACGGCCGCTCATCGTCGCCGGGAGCGGTGACATCGCGCGCCGCATCATCGGGCGTGCCTTGCGCAGCGGCGTTCCCATCGTCGTCGTGAGCGACGACGACGAGGCGCTCGACTCGATACGCGCAGCCGGCGTCGAGACGGTCTACGGCGATCCGGCGCGCGCCGAAGTGCTGCGCGCGGCGCACGCCGAGGACGCGCGCGTGCTGGTGCTGGCAGACGGCTCCACGGCGCAGAAGCTCGCGATCATCGGGGCGGTGCGCGCGGTCAATGCGCGCATCACCGTGATCGCGCCGGCCAGCAATCACATCGAGCACGCGCGCCTGTCCGAGCAGAAGGACACGGTGGTCACGGACATCTACGAAGGCGTCAGCGAGGCGGTCTTGCGGGCGGCGCGCGCGAAGATGTAGGGCTGCGGAACTGATGGCAGCGGCCTCGGGTTCGTGGGCGATAAGGGGCTGGAAAGCGTTCGTTGACCCTCGCCTGCTCTCCTCGTTATAATGTTGGGCTGGTTGCGACTGGTGCTGGCTGGAAGACGGGTCTCGTCTTTCCTCCCGGATCTTTCCCTTCCTTCCCTTCAATTCCCCGATAGCTCAGTCGGTAGAGCGACGGACTGTTAATCCGCAGGTCCCTGGTTCGAGCCCAGGTCGGGGAGCCAAGAAATCAAG
>CAYTOT010000027.1:39570-62738 GCA_964439475.1 uncultured Alcaligenaceae bacterium | reverse complement strand
GCGCGATGTGCTGGATGCCCTCGCCGTTGAACTGCATCAGGAACTCCTCGATCTGTCCGGTGCTCTTCGAGGCTTCCTCGTTGAGCGGGATGCGGATCTTGCCGTCGGGCGCGGTCATCGCCTTGGAGGTCAGCCCCGTGTACTCGCCCTTGATGTCGAAGTAACGTAGCTCGCGGAAGTTGAAGATGCGCTCGTAGAAGCTCGCCCAGTACGCCATGCGGCCGCGATAGACGTTGTGGGTGAGGTGATCGATGAGCCGCAGCCCGTGTCCGCGCGGATGGCGATCCGCGTCCTCGAAACGGAAGTCGATGTCGTAGATCGACGAGCCATCGCCGTAGCGGTCGATGAGATAGAGCGGGGCGCCACCGATGCCCTTGATCGCGGGCAGCTTGAGTTCCATCGGTCCCGGCGGCAGGTCGACGGGCTGCGCACCGAGGGCGAGCGCACGCTGGTACGCCTTGTGGGAATCGCGCACGCGAAACGCCATGCCGCAGGCCGACGGCCCGTGCTCGGCGGCGAAGTACGACGCTACGCTCGCCGGCTCGTTGTTGACGATGAAATTGATCTCGCCCTGGCGGAACAGCGACACGTCCTTCGACCGGTGCCGGGCCACCCTCGAGAAGCCCAGCGCGGTGAACGTATCCTCGAGAACCCCGGGCGTGGGCGAGGCGAACTCGACGAACTCGAAGCCGTCGAGTCCCATCGGATTGTCGAAGAGGTCGGGCATGTCGGGCTCCGCGGGCGAGGCGAGGGCGGCATGCGACGTGCATGCCGGGTGATTCCTCCGGAGCCGTCATTGTCCTCCAATACGCCGGCGCGACGCCGGCCGTCCGCTCCGGACACTCGATCCACGGCGCCGGTTGCTCGCGCACCGGGCCTTGACGCGGCCGCCGCCCGCCCCAATTGTGGGCATAATCCGCAGCTTCGCCTGCATTCCTGTACGCCTCCCGACGATACGCTTCGACATGACCGACCCGACCCCTGACGTGGCGACCGCCGCTCCCGCCCCCGAGACTCGCGGCTTCCAGGCCGAGGTGAAGCAACTGCTCCACCTCATGATCCACTCGCTGTACAGCCACCCGGAGATCTTCCTCCGCGAGCTCGTCAGCAACGCCGCCGACGCGGTGGACAAGCTCAAGTTCGAGGCGCTGAAGCACCCCGAGTACTACGAGCGCGAGCCGGACCTGCGCATCGTGGTGGCCTACGACCGCGAGGCCCGCACGATCACCGTGAGCGACAACGGCATCGGCATGTCCTTCGACGAGGTGGTGGCCAACATCGGCACGATCGCCAAGTCGGGCACCCGCGAGTTCTTCGCCCAGCTCTCGGGCGACGAGGCCAAGGACGCACGGCTGATCGGCCAGTTCGGGGTGGGCTTCTACTCGTCGTTCATCGTGGCCGACCGGGTGGTGCTGGTGACCCGGCGGGCCGGATCGCCGTCGAACGAGGGCGTCCGCTGGGAGTCCGCCGGCGAGGGCGAGTACAGCATCGAGCGCGTCGACCGTCCCGAGCGGGGCACCGCCATCACGCTGCACCTGCGCGAGGGGCAGGACGATTTCCTGTCGCGCTATCGCCTGGCGGCGCTCATCCGCAAGTACTCCGACCACATCGCGGTTCCCATCGTGATGCGCAAGGAGGTCTGGGACGAGGAGGCGAAGGGCTACAAGGCGACCGACGAGGACGAGACCGTCAACCAGGCGAGCGCGCTGTGGGCGCGTCCCCGGCAGGACATCACCGCCGAACAATACGACGAGTTCTATCGCCACGTCGCGCACGACGGCTCGACCCCGCTTGCCCACCTGCACGCCCGCATCGAGGGCCGTTCGGAGTACACGCTGCTCCTCTACGTTCCTTCGGTCGCCCCGTTCGACCTGTGGGACCGCGAGCACCGCCACGGCGTGAAGCTCTACGTGCGGCGCGTGTTCATCATGGACGACGCCGGTGAACTCGTGCCGCCGTACCTGCGCTTCGTGCGTGGCGTGGTCGACAGCGCCGACCTTCCGCTCAACGTGTCGCGCGAGATCCTGCAGGAATCGCGCGACGTCGAGACGATCCGCAGCGGCCTCACGAAACGGGTCCTGGATCTCCTCGATACGCTCGCCGCGGACGATAAGGAGAAGTACGCGACCTTCTGGTCCACCTTCGGCACCGTGCTGAAGGAGGGCTTCGTCGACGACATGGCCAATCGCGACCGGCTGGCGAAGCTCGCGCGCTTCGCCTCCACCCACAATGCGACCGACACGCAGGACGTGGGCCTCGCCGACTACGTGTCGCGCATGAAGGACAAGCAGGAGGCGATCTACTACGTGACGGGCGAGACCTACGCCGCGGCGGCCGGCAGTCCCCACCTCGAGTTCTTCCGCAAGAAGGGCATCGAGGTGCTGATCCTCTCCGACCGCATCGACGAGTGGGTCGCGGGCTCGCTCACCGAGTTCGACGGCAAGCCGTTGCGCTCGGTGGCCAAGGGCGCGCTCGACCTGTCCTCGCTTTCCGACGCCGAGGAGAAGGCCGCCCAGGAGGAGGAAGCCACGGCGCTGAAGCCGCTCACCGGGCGGCTGGCGAGCGCACTGGGCGAGCGGGTCAGGGAAGTGCGCGTCACGCATCGCCTGACCGATTCTCCGGCCTGCCTCGTGGTGGGCGAGGGTGAACTCTCCGGCAATCTCGAACGGTTGCTCAAGGCCGCCGGGCAGAAGGCGCCCACCGTGGTGCCCATCCTCGAGATCAACCCGCGCCATGCGCTGGTGAAGCGCATCGAGGGCGAACCCGACGACAGGATCGGCGACTGGGCGAGCGTGCTCTTCGACGAGGCGCTGCTCGCCGAAGGGGCGCAGCTTCCCGACCCGGCGGCGTTCGTGCGAAGGCTCAATGCGCTCGTGTTCGGCGCAGCCGCCGACGCAGGGGAGTCCGCCGGGCCATGACGGCGGGGCCGCGGGTCGACCTCGATGCAATCGCGCACCACCGGTTGCCGGCGCTCCTGCGGGCGATGCCCAAGGCCGAGCTCCACGTGCACATCGAAGGCACGCTGGAGCCCGGCCTCATCTTCGAGCTTGCGCGTCGCAACGGGGTGACGCTCCCCTATGCGGACGTGGCGGCGCTGGCCGCCGCGTACCAGTTCACCGACCTGCAGAGCTTCCTCGACATCTACTACGCCGGCGCGAGCGTTCTCCTGAAGGAGGATGACTTCCACGCCATGGCGATGGCGTACTTCGATCGCGCGGCCGCCGACAACGTCGTCCATGCCGAGCTCTTCTTCGACCCGCAGACGCACACCGCGCGCGGCGTGCCCCTCGCGACGGTGGTGCGCGGACTCGCGCGTGCCTGCCGGCAGGCGGCGCAGGTGCACGGCATCGAGGCGTCGCTCATCCTCTGCTTCCTGCGCCATCTGTCCGAGGACGACGCCTTCGTCACGCTCGAGGAGGCGCTGCCGCTGCGCGAGCACTTCATCGGCGTCGGCCTCGACAGCGGCGAGCGGGGCAATCCCCCGGAGAAGTTCGCCCGCGTGTTCGCACGCTGCGGCGAGCTCGGCCTGCGCCGCGTCGCGCACGCGGGCGAGGAGGGGCCGCCGGCGTACATCTCCGCTGCGCTCGACGTCCTGCACGCGGAGCGCATCGACCATGGCGTGCGCTGCCTCGAGGATCCGGCGCTCGTCGCGCGGCTCGCGGCCTCGGGCGTGCCCCTGACCGTGTGTCCGCTGTCCAATGTGAAGCTTCGCGTGTTCCCGGATCTTGCGCGCCATCCGCTGAAGGCGCTGCTCGATGCCGGCATTCGCGCCACGGTCAACTCCGACGACCCGGCGTATTTCGGCGGCTATCTCAATGCCAACTACACCGAGGTCTTCGCGGCCCTTCCTCTCGGCGTGCGCGACGCCTACGCGCTCGCCCGCAACAGCTTCACTGCGAGCTTCGCCGGGGAGGACGCCAAGCGGCGCTGGATCGACGCGCTCGACGCCGCGTTCGCCATGGCCTGAGGCGACACCAGGGCCTCCGGTGTCTCGCCGTGCCCCGGGGCGGCGCGCCGCCGCAGGCATCGGGTGCGGCCGCCGGCTCGGCGCTGTGGCCTGCCGGCGCTGCGGACGCGGGCGGGGCGGACGCGGGCGCTGCGGACACGGACGCGGCGGATGCGGACGCGGCGGACACCGGCGCGGTCACTCGCGCAGCTTGCGCGACCCGCTGACGTGCGGGTTGCCTCGCTCGTAGAAGCGCAGCGGCCGCTCCACTTCCTTGCTGATGCCGATGCGCGCGGAAGTGCCGATGGCTCGCACCGGCCGCACCGCGTCGGCGAGCCACAGGCCGCTGCTGCCCACGCACAAGTCGGTGCCGTCGAGCACGCGATCGATCGCCATCGCCTGCGCGAGGCGCCCCGGGCCGCGGGCGAGATCCGTGACCCGCTGCACCCCGCGGCGGGCATGCATGAGCGCCAGCCCTTCCACGGGCTCCAGCGCCCGCAGCAATGCGCCGCCGCCGACGCCGGCGCGCTCGCCCGATACGTTGAGGGCGAAATGCATGCCGTAGATGAAGTACACGTAGGCGTGGCCGCGGCGAAGGAAGAGCGAGTTGTTGCGCTGCGTGCGGCCGATGTACGCGTGCCCTGCGGCGTCGCCCGGCACGTAGGCTTCGGTTTCGACGATGGTGCCCGCCGTGCGTCCCTCCGGCGTGTCGCGCACGAGCGTCTTGCCGATCAGCCAGCGTGCGAGGACGCGAGTGTCGGCGGGGAGCTCGCGGCGGGCGAGCCGGCGGTAGGGCTTCGCGGACGTCAACGGCGCAGCACGCACTTTTCGTACAGGTCGGGCAGCGCTCCTCCCGGGTCGTAGCGCGACTTGAGCTTCGCATACGCCGGCCGGCTGTAGATCCGCCAGAACTCGTCCTCGGTGAAGTACGAGTCCGAGTACAGCGACTTGATGCCGCCGAGTGCTGCCACCTTGCGCTCGATCCGGCGGTTGATCTCGCCCGGCGGACGCGCCTCGCGGGAGCGCACGCGGTCCCAGAAGCCGAAGTTGACGTACGCGGTGTCCCCGCGGATCGGATAGAGGGGATGGCGCGCGCCGGGCCTCGCGGGAGCGATGGGACAGATCCAGATCGGCAGCACGCCGACCTCGTCGTGCATGAAGGCGAGGTACGCCGCGGCGTTGGCGATCGGAATGTCCACGTCCTGGATGACCGACTCGGCGTGCAGCCCGCGCAGGCGCTCCAGCGTGGCGCCGAGTTTCCAGCGCGTGTTCCAGCGCATGACCTTCTGGTAGAAGATCGAGTTGAGCCGGTCCCGTCCGAGCAGGCGGCGCAGCATCGGGCGCTGCGCGCCCAGGTTGCGCGAGCACCAGAACCAGTCGGTGTCCCAGCGCCAGAGGTAGTCGCGCGTGGAGAGGTAGTCCTCGTCACGCTCGCGAAGCGACCGCCAGTAGATCTGCTCGAAGCTGTAGTCGCTCGCGTAGGGCGCGTCGTCGGCGAACCGCCCGGCGCATAGCACATGCAGGCCGCGGTCGAAGACCACGCCATCGAGGAAGTCTATCGTCGGGTCGCCGATCGCGTCGCCGATCGCCGCGAAGAAGGAAGCGGCATCGTCGAACCTGCGGTGCTGCACGTGCACGTGCCGCTTCACCGGCAGCGTGCGCATCGTGAGGCGCAGCGCGTAGCCGAGCGTGCCATAGGAGTTGGCGAAGCCGTCGAAGAGGTCGCGGTGCTCGCCTTCCGCCGTGCAGGTGACGATGCGGCCGTCGCCCGTCAGCACGTCCATGCTCGTGATGTTATCGTGCACGAGGCCGTGACGGAACGAAGTGGCCTCGATGCCCACGCCGGCCACGGCGCCACCCAGGGTGATCGATTTCAGCTGGGGCACCACGGCCGGCATGACGCCGTGGGCGAGCGTGGCATCGGCGACATCGAGGAACGTGGCCATGCCTTCGGCCTCCACCGTGCCGCCGGGCGCGTCGACGGCGATCACGTCGTCGAAGGACGAGAGATCGACGCGCGGGGTGCGCCTGGGTGCGCGTTCGCGGAACAGGTTGGAGGTGGCCTTCGCGAGCCCGATGCCGGTGCCGGCGTGCCCGGCGAGCGCGGCCGCCAGCGCCGCGCGCTTGTCGGCATGCGCCGTCACCATGGCGGCGGGGCGTGGTGCCTGTACAGGAACGCGCGGCTCATGGGATAGCTGCTGCCGACGTTGCCCTTGCAGACGAGCACCTGGAACAGGTGGGTGTGCCCTCTGGGCGAGCGGAACATCTCCGCGCAGGACCAAAGGTAGGTGCGCCACTTGCGGCGGAAGTGCTCGTCGAAACGCGAGGGATCCTGCACCTGGATCGCGTCCCAGTTCGCATCGAAGCGCGTGGCCCACGCATCGAGCGTGAGCGCGTAGTGGCGGCGCAGGTTCTCGACGTCGATCACCTCGAGTCCGCAGCGCTCCATGGCCTCGATGCCCTCCGCGAGGCTCGGGATCCAGCCGCCCGGGAAGATGTGCTTTCGGACGTAGAACTCGGTATCGAAGCGGCCGACGTGCCCGATGAAATGGATCACGCCGAGCGCACCCGGCTTCATCGCGTCGGCATGGCCCTTGACCACTGCCGCAAGCTGATCGCGCCCCGCGTGCTCCAGGGAGCCGATGGACAGCAGCTTGTCGTATTGCCCCGGAATCTGCCGGAAATCGCATTCGACGAGCCTGATGCGGTCGGACAGGCCCCGGCGCGCGACCTCCGCCCGCAGGTCGGCGAGTTGCCTCGAGGCGGTGTTGATGCCGGTGCCCAGGGCGCCGAACCTGTCGAGCGCACGGAAGAGGAGGCCGCCGAAGCCGCAGCCGACGTCGACGAACGTCTCGCCCGGAGCCAGTGCCACCTTGCCGCAGACGTGGTCGATCTTGGCGAGTTGCGCCTCCTCCACGGTGGTGACGCCTTCGCGCCAATAGCCGCAGGTGTACATCATCGCCTCGCGGTCGAGCCACAGGCGATAGAAGTCACGAGGCAGGTCGTAGTGGTACTCCGCGTTGGCCTTCGCCCGGGCAATCGACGCATTCGAGTGGCGGAACTCGTGCCACGCGTTGCGAAGGCGGACGAGGGAGAGGCCGCTTGCGTCGGACGAAGCGTCCATCGCAGCCCGGAACGCCATGGCGAGGTCGCCCTCGACGTCGAGCGCGCCGTCGAAATAGGCTTCGAGGAGCGCGACGTGCCCGAACAGCGCAGGTGTCAGCTGGGCGCGCCTCGTGAGGAAGCGCAAGGTGAACGCCGGCTCGGCGTCGCCGCTTCGAAACTCCGCTCCGTCCACGAACACGACGCGGAAAGGAACGCGCGAGCACGCGGCAAATGATTCGAGGTAGCGGGCGAGCGTTCCGCTGACACGGGGCGCGGCACGCGGAGTGGCGATGACCGTGGCATCGTTCATGCGCTGGACAGCGTAGCACAGCGCACGATAGACGGCGCGTTCGGCAGGCGCCGCCAGGGAGCCGGTGGGTCGGGCGTGATGGGCCGTGCGCGCGGCCCGGTGGTCGCACCGGGAAACCGGCCGGCGGGCGAGGGCACGCTATCATCCACCGGCCATGGCCGCGCAACCCATACGCCTGTCGGTCCTCGACCAGTCCACGGCCGCGCGCGACCGCGGCCAGGACGCCGCCATCCGCGAGACGCTCGCACTCGCCCGGCATTGCGATGCGCTTGGCTACCACCGCTACTGGGTCTCCGAGCATCACAACAGCGACAGCATCGTGGGCACTGCGCCGGAGGTTCTCGTCGCGGCGATCGCAGCGACCACGACGGGCATCCGCGTCGGCAGTGCCGGCGTGATGCTGCCTCACTACGCGGCGCTCAAGGTCGCCGAGCAGTTTCGCGTGCTCGAGGCGATCGCGCCCGGGCGCATCGACCTCGGCCTCGGCCGCGCGCCGGGGTCCGATCGGCTGACCGCCTACGCGCTCAATCCGCATGCGAACGCCGCCGACGAGTTTCCGCAGCAGGTCCGTGATCTCCTGTGCTGGATCGGTGGCACGCCGCTCCCGGAGGGTCATCCGTTCCGTGCGATCCGCGCGCATCCGCTGGGGCCCACGCAGCCTGACGTGTGGATTCTCGGCAGCTCGGACTACGGTGCGCAACTCGCTGCGCACTTCGGCCTGCCGTACGCCTTCGCCTATTTCTTCAGCGACGGCCGGGGTGCTCCCGAGGCGCTCGAGCTGTATCGGCGCCTGTACCGGCCGAGTCCGCGTCATCCGCTGCCGCAGGCGACCATTTGCGTGTGGGCACTCGCGGCCGACACCGAAGCCGAGGCGCGTTACCTGCTGCACAGCCGCGAGCATTGGCGCGTGGGCTTCGAGCAGGGGCTCCGGCATGCGCTCCTGTCGCCGGCGGAAGCCGCGGTACAGCGCTACGCGCCACACGAGCAGGAGATCGTCGATCGCCTTCGCACGAAGGCCATCGTGGGCACGGGGAAGGAGGTGGCGGCGCGGCTGCGCGACATCGCCGCCGGACTCGACCTCAACGAACTGGCGATCGTGACCTGGACCTACGACGCGGCGCCGCGTCATCGATCGTACGAGATCCTGGCGCGCGAGTTTGGACTCGCCGCGCGCTCCGGGCCCGGTTAGGGTTCGGCCTCCGCTGCCGCCTCGCGCCGCGCGCCGGCGAGCGCGCCGCCGGGGCCGCGCGGAAACGCGAACACGCCGAGCGCCAGGACGAGAGCGAGCAGCGCGATCGCCAGCGTCAGCGCTACGCGGATGCCGTCGATGAAGTCGTCCTCCGCCGCGCCGCGGATGGCCGTCGCTGTCGCGGCATCGGGGTGCCGCACCGGCTTCGCAGGGGCGATGGCTGCCACGTGGGCACGCGGGGTGGCGTCGGCGATGATGGTGCGCGCAACCGCCGCGCGCTCCGCCGGCGACGCGATCACGGGAGCCAGCGCCTGGTCGAGCGTGCCGACGAGCCATGCCGAGAGAATCGTGCCCATGACGGCGAAGCCCAGCGTGGACCCGATCGCGCGCTGCGCGCTCATGATGCCGGACGCCATCCCCGCGCGCTGCGGCTCCACGCTGGTCATGGCGAGCGTGGTGATGGGAGTGAGGCACAACGCGAATCCGAAACCGGTGACGGCGAGCGCCAGCGCCACGAGTGCGGGATGTCCGCCCATGGCGACCATGAGCGCGACGAGGCCCCCGATCATCACCACGAGCCCGGTACGCACCGGCGGAACGGTGCCGAAACGTCCGACCAGGCGCCCGGCGAGCGGCGAGCCGACGAGCATCGCCACGCTGAACGGCAGCAGGAGCAGGCCCGTCTGGACCGGTGTGAAACCGCGCACGTTCTGCAGGTACTGCGTGGTCATGAGCAGCATCCCGTACAGCGTGAAGAGCACGACGCAGACGGTGGCGATCGCCACCGAGTACTCGCTGTCGCGGAACAGGGTGAGGTCCATCATCGGATCCGAAGCGCGCCGCTCGAAGGCGATGAAGGCGACGGTGGCCGCGGCAGCGGTGGCGAAGCAGGCGAGGATCGGCGCCGACCTCCATCCCGCGTGCGGACCCTCGATCACGGCGTAGGCGAACGCACCGACGCCAATCATGAAGAGCGCCTGGCCGGGCAGGTCGAGCCTGCGCGGGCGCCCGTCGCGCGATTCTGCAACGTACAGGAGCGTGAGTGCGATCACGATGACGCCGACCGGCCCGTTGACCCAGAAGATGGCGCGCCAGCCCACCGCCTCGACCAGGAAGCCGCCCAGCGTGGGGCCGATCGCATTCGACACGCCGGCGATCGCGGCCCAGATGCCGATGGCGCGCGCCTTCTGCCTGGGATCCGGGAACGCCGCGCTGACCAGCGCCAGCGAGGTAACGTTGACGGTGGCCGCCGCGGCGCCCTGGATCCCCCGCGAGACGTTGAGCACGTCGAGCGACGGCGCGAGGCCGCAGGCGATGGACGCCAGGGTGAATACCGACACTCCCCACACGTAGAGCTTGCGGCGTCCGTGCACGTCGGCCAGCGTCGCCGCCGTCATGATGAATACAGCCATGCCCAGACTGTAGGCTGCAACCACCCACTGCAGGCCCGCCTCGCCAACGCCGAAATCGGCCTGGATCGCCGGCAGCCCCACGTTCACGATCAGCGCGTCGAGGAAGATCATGAACAGTCCGAGGCCCGTCGCGACGAGCGTGCGCTGCTGGTCATGCGTCATCGCCACGGCCGGAACCGGAGGCGAATCGGGAGCGGGTGACGGCGGTGGTGCGTTCACGATCGGGGCGGCGAGTTTTCAGGTGGATTTTCGGGGCCCGTTGGCATAATCTTGCGCATTTTCCAGCGGCCGATGCCGGCCGTCATTTGATCATGGAGCGGGCCTTGGCAGTGCGCGCTTTCGTTGCCTCGTGGTGCCTGTTCCTGGGACTCGCCACGGCGACCGCCCTCGGGCAGGGCTTCAAGTTCTCCAACCCTGATCCGTCGCAGGAGGCCGATCGTGCCGCGCAGGCCGCGCGCGAGGATCGTATCGCCTACGAATTGTCGACGCCGTGCCGGGCCGAGTTCAAGGGCAAGAAGATCATGGTGATCATCGGCGAGCGGCAGTCCGACGGCTACATCCTGGCCGAGCAGAAGAACTACGGACCACACTTCCAGGCGATCAACGCCCGCCTGCGCTCGCTCGGCTTGCGCACCTATACTCCGGAGGAGATCCGGGCGCAGATCAAGCAGGCCGAGATCGACGCGTATTTCAGGAACGATCCCGATGCCGCGCTCTCCGCCGCCCGACGCCTCGGCGCGAGCTTCATCCTGCGCGGCCTCATCACCTCCGATGCGCGGATGAACAACCTGATCCGGGTGAACGAGGTCACGGTGTCGATGGGCTTCACCCTCACGCAAAGCAACGGGAAGATCGTATCCGACGTCGGCGCCGACGCCGCATCCTACGCCGGCGCCAACGTGTCGCAGATGGCGCTCACCCTCGTCAACGAGCAGGCCGACGAGGTGGTGGCGCGGCTCTACGGGGACTACTGCCGCAACGCGGGCTTTCCGCCCTCCGGCAAGAAGAAGTAACGCCCCGGTAACGGTTCGCAACAACGCTCATGGCATATCGTCCGCAGGAGAATCACATGTCTTCGTCCACCATCCGCTTCGTCCCGACCACCGTTGCGATCGCACTCGCCGCCGCCGCGTCGCTCGCCATCGCGCAACCCAAGTTCCAGAGCGCGTCCCCGACCGCCGGTGGCACCACCTCGCAGCAGGCGAACCAGAACGCCGACAAGACCATGTACCAGTCGGTCGACTACACCAACAAGAACAAGCCGGGACCGCAGGTCATCGTGATCCCCGGGGAGGTCAAGAGCAACAACGCCACCTTCCTGCAGAAGTTCACCGCCAACAACATCGCCGACTATGGCGAGCTCGAACTCGCCAACGCCAACTTCAAGGTCCTCGAACGCAGCAACCTGGGGCCGGTCATGCGCGAGTTCGAGCTCGCCTACAACCTCGGTGATCCGCAGGCGGCCCGCAAGTACCTCGGTATGGGCAAGGTCAAGACGACGAAGTACGTCGTCAAGTTCGACATCCTGAAGACGGAGCAGGTGGCCTCCGCGCAGAAGAGCTTCGACGGCGGCACGCTTGGGCAGATGGCGGGACTGCTCGGGGCCTTCTCGGGCTCGCGGGGCGGTGCCGCCGCCGGTGCCGTGGGCGGCACCGCGCTCGGCTCCGTGCACAGCGGCGAGGCGACCAGCGTCTGGGTGATCGGGATGCGCTACAAGATCATCGACGCCGAGACCACCGAGCAACTCGCGCAGGGCTACACCGAGGAGAAGATGGAGGTTGGCGCCACGTCGAGCGGCGCGCTCGGCGCGCGCGAATCGCAGCAGGGCGGGGCCGGTCTCGACACGATGGTCCAGCGGCTCGTGCAGAAGTCCGTGTGGGAGATCGACAACAAGTACAAGTGACGCAGGTGCCGCGCGAACGGCGCGGCCCCATGATCTCGTGGGGCCGGCGTGTCCGGCCCCACGCACGTGCAGGCGATTCGAAGCGGATCCATGGCCGACATCACCAAGCTGGGCAAGTACGAGATCCGCGGCGAACTGGGCCGCGGCGCGATGGGCGTGGTCTATGAGGCCTACGACCCGCTGATCGAGCGCTCCGTCGCTCTCAAGACGATCCGCCAGGAGGCGCTGCAGGGCGCGCACGCGGCCGAGATCCTCGCGCGCTTCCGCCGTGAGGCGCAGGCGGCAGGCAAGCTCACGCATCCCAACATCGTCTCCATCTACGACTTCGGCGAAGACGGCGGCGTCTCGTACATCGCGATGGAGCTCGTGAAGGGGCGGGAGCTCAAGAGCTACTTCGAGGCGAACGAGCGCTTCGCGCTCGCCGACGTCGTGCGCATCGTCACCGAGATCCTGGCCGCGCTCGGTTACTCGCACAAGCTCGGCGTCGTGCACCGCGACGTCAAGCCGGCGAACGTGTTCGTCCAGCCCGACGGCACGGCGAAGGTCGCCGATTTCGGCATCGCCCACGTCGAGTCGTCGGAGCTGACGCAGGTGGGGACCGTCCTCGGGACGCCGGCGTACATGTCGCCGGAGCAGATCCTGGGCTTGCCGGTCGACGGCCGCTCCGATCTCTTCTCGGTCGGCGTGATGCTCTACCAGTTCCTCACCGGCGAACGCCCGTTCACCGGGAGCGCGACGATCACGATGCGCAAGGTCCTCGAGGAGGATCCGCTCCCGCCGTCGCGCTTCAATGCACAGGTTCCGGGTGCGCTCGATTCGGTGGTGCGCCGCGCGCTCGCCAAGAAGCCGGAGGACCGCTTCGCCACGGCGCAGGCGTTCTCCGATGCATTGCGCGAAGCAGTGGTGGTGGCACCCGCCGGCGGCAGCGGCGAAACGACCGTCGTGCCGCGGCCGGCCGCAGCGGCGGCACCCGTCGCCACGCCGACGGCGGGGCCGGCATCGCATCGTCCGGCGGGACTGGCCGGCGTGAACAGCGGGCCGGCGGCGCCCAGGCATTCGCAGAAGGCCGCGATCGCCGTCGTCGGCGCCGTCGTGGCGGTCGCGATCGGGGTCTCGCTGTGGCTCGCGCGCGGTGGGCGCGACGCGGGCCCTGCGCCCGCCCAGGTGGCGGCTGCCGGCGCGGGATCCGCGTCATCCCCCGGCGGCGGCGCGGCGTCAGCGGCCGTCGCGGCCGGAGGCACCGGAGCCGCGCCGGGCACCGGCGCTGCCGCAGTCCCGTCCGGCACTTCGGCCGCTCCCGGCACTTCGATCGCTTCCAGTGCGCCGACACCGGCCGGCGCGGCATCGGCCGCCACCACGGGATCCGACCCGGGCACCCCGGCCGCCCCAGCCGCGGCCTCCCCGCCGCAGTCTGGCAGCGGCGCGGCGCCCGCAGTGCCCGCGGCGAGCGGGTCCGCGGCGGCGCCCGCGCCCACGCCGGGACCCGGCGCCCTCGTCATCTCTGCGGTGGGCTTCGCGGATCCTCACGACGCGCGCTACCAGGCCGACAGGTCGCTCCTGCAGGCGGACCTGCGCGCCGACTCGCGCAGCCAGCTCGTGGAGAAGGCCGTCAACCTCCTCGTCGACAAGCGCTCGGTTGCGAAGAACTACGACGTCCTCCGCACGCAGCTGCTGTCGAAGAGCGGCGACTACGTCACCGCCGTCGTTCGCGAGAGCGCTCCGGAAACGGGCAAGGACGGTCTGGCATCACTCACCACCGATGCCGTCGTCAACGTCAGGGCCGTGCAGAAGTCGCTCAACGAGATGTCGCGCAGCGAGCGCATCGACTTCATCCGCGCCAGCGGCGATCCGCGCGTGGCGGTGCGCGTCACCACGCGCGACGCGGACCGCCCCGATGCGCCGCCGCGCCCGTCGGCGGCTGCCGAGAACATCCTGAAGGAGCGCATCAAGTCGTTCGGCTTCCGCACGTGGTCGGAGGACGGCGCCCGCCAGGGCGACCCCGCGGGAGGGCCGGACTTCATCGTCGAGGGCGAGGCGACGATCAAGCGGCTGTCGATGAAGCTCGAGGCATCGGGCCTCACCGTCACCAAGTACGCACTGAACGGCTGGACCATCAAGGCCATCGACCGCGCCACCGGCGAGGAGATCTACTACAACACCAAGCTGCCCACGGGGCAGGGGAGCTGGGCCAGCGAGGAACAGGCGTATCAGGCGATCGGCACGCGCATCGCCAACGAGTTCTCGCGCGATCTTTTCCTCTGGCACGTGCAGCCCACGGGGCGGCGCGTCGTCGTCAAGGTCAGCGGCCTGCCTACTGCCTTCGGCGACGACCTGCTGCGCCGCGAGCTCGTGGGCATGCCCACGGTGCTCACGGTCGCGGTGCCGTCGGCGCACGTCTTCGACCTGCAGGTAGCCGGCAGCGGACCCGCGGGCGACGTGGTGGCTGCGGGGATCCTGAAGTCGCTCAACGCCAAGCTGGGGCAGGCGTGCTTCGCCGTGGGCGCGGTCAACGGCGACGAGGTGGGCGTCGCCTTCGATGCCAAGTGCAACGAACCGGCGGTGCTGTCCCGCCTCGAGACGAATCCTCCGGCTGCGCTCTACAACGCCCCGGCGCAGCGGCAGAAGGCAATCGTGAAGAACCCCGAGACGCTGAAAAAGCTCATGATCTGAGTGCCGACGGCGTCACCCGGCATCGTTCGCGTCAATCGAACAGGATGACCTGCCGCACCGCCGTGCCGTCGTGCAGGCGATCGAAGGCATCGTTGATGCCGTCGATCGAAAGCGTGCCGCTCAGGAGCCTGTCCACCGGCAGACGCCCCTGGGCGAACAGGTCCACGTAGCGCGGAATGTCGCGCGCCGGGACGCAGGTGCCGACGTAGCTGCCCTTCACGGTACGCTCCTCCGCGACGAGGCTTACCGCCGGCAGCGCGAATTGTGCCGATGGCGGAGGCAGGCCGGCGGTCACCGTCGTGCCGCCGCGGCGCGTGATGCGGTAGGCGGTCTCGAGCGCCTTGACCGACCCGGCAAGCTCGAAGGCGTAGTCCACGCCGCCCCCGGTGGCCTCACGGATCGCGTCCACGCAATCGGGAGCGTTCGCATCGAAGGCGTGCGTGGCGCCCAGCGAAAGGGCGAGGTCGAGCTTGGCGGCCGAGAGGTCCACGGCCACGACGTGCCGGGCGCCCGCGGCGCGGGCGCCGAGCAACGCCGCGAGCCCGACACCTCCCAGTCCGACGATGGCCGTCGAGGCGCCGGCGCGCACCTGCGCCGTGTTGACGACCGCGCCGACCCCGGTCAGCACGGCGCAGCCGAAGAGCGCAGCGTGCGTGAACGGCAGGTCGCGGTCCACCTTCACGAGCGAGCGTCGCGACACCGTCGCGTACTCCGCGAAGGCCGAGCATCCGAGGTGATGGTGCACGGTCTCGCCGTGGCGCGTGATGCGACGTGCACCGGAGAGCAGCGTTCCGGCGCCGTTGGCCTGCGCCCCAGGTTCGCACAGCGCCGGACGGCCCTCGGAGCAGGGCACGCAATGGCCGCAGCTCGGCACGAACACGAGCACCACGTGATCGCCTGGCACGAGATCTGTCACGCCGTCGCCGAGTGCCTCGACCTCGCCCGCAGCCTCGTGACCGAGCGCCATCGGCATCGGTCGCGGCCGGTCGCCGTTGATGACCGACAGGTCGGAGTGGCACAGCCCCGCGGCCCGGATGCGCACCAGCACTTCGCCAGGCCCGGGGCCCGCGAGCTCGATGTCCTGGACGGCGAGGGGCCGCGAATGGGCGTAGGGGCGGGGCAGGCCCATGGCCCCGAGGATGGCTGCGCGTACCTTCATGGTGAGATGCCTCCTGGCAAGGTCTGGCGGCGCGCTGCCGCCCTGGTGATCATGGTTGCGCGCTGTCGTTGCCTTGCGCAAGGTCGACCGGTTTCGCGTGCTCCGCGAGTTCGGCCCGCCGCGCGAGCCATTTGCCGACGGCGATCACGAAGGCCGCGCCGAGCGCCGGCCCGGCGTAGTGTAGCCAGGCGGCGTGGCCGTCGACCCACGCCTTGACCGCAGGATCGCTGATGGCCATCTCGCCGGCCACCCAGCCCAGCAGGCCGCCGCCGATCGTGATGATGACCGGCCATCGCTCCATCACTTTCATGAGCAGGGTGCTGCCGAAGATCACGAGCGGGATGCTGATCAGCAGGCCGACCACGAGGAGCGTGAGATCACCCTTGGCCGCGGCGGCGACGGCGATCACGTTGTCGAGGCTCATCACGAGGTCGGCGATCAGGATCGTGCGGATGGCGGCGATCATGCCCGTGTTGTCGTTCTGCCGGCCCTCACCTTCGTCTCCCTCCGGGAGCAGCAGCTGGATGCCGATCCAGAGGAGGAGCGCAGCGCCCACGAGCTTGAGCCAGGGCAGGCGCAGGAGCTCGACGGCGACGATGGTGAGGATGATCCGCATGACCACCGCCGCGCCGCTGCCCCACAGCACCGCCTGCTTCTGCTGCTTGGGAGGCAACGAACGCGCCGCCAGCGCGATCACCACCGCGTTGTCGCCGGAGAGCACGATGTTGACGCCGATGATCTGCAGGAGCGCGATCCAGAACGTGGTATCGGTGAAAGTCATGAGGGATTCGGACGAGGGTTGAATGGTTCGCGGCGGCGCGCATCCGCGTCGCGCCTGCGACGGCATGGGGCAAAGCGAAGGATCACTCCGACGCGGCGCGCAGGACGCGCCACCTGCAGGCGCCACGTCCGCGCGCCGCCGACCTGCAGGCACATGGATGTCGTCGCGCTTCCCGCGCGTCGATCATAACCCGGGGCGAGGGGCCGGACGAAGCATCGCGCCTCGCAGGTTCAGGTGGGCGGTTGCGGTGCCGGGGAAAACCCTCGTGCACAGGCTGTCGCACGGATCGCCCGTGACCATCGCCCGGGCGCGGGGGGCCCCGACGACCGAAAACGCCGCCCGCCGCGCCCGCGTGGCGCCGATGCCGATGGCGGAAAGCCGGCGCGTTCGGGTATCCTCCCGCAACTTCACGACGGTTCTTCGCGGTACCGTCGCCCAGCACGCCGATGTCCACGCCCGAATCCCGCCCCGACGCCGCATCGCCCGCTCCCTCCGGTGGCAGCGGCGACGCGCACGGAGGCGATTTGCAGCACGCCTTCCTCAAGGGACTCGGCATCCCGGAAGCGGGTCTCCCGCGCGGCCTGGATGCCGCGACCATGGAGGAGATCGGGCGCCTCCTGCGCGAGATGACCGCGTGCACGGTCGACATGCTGCGCCTCCGCTCGCAGGCCAAAAGCAACATCCACGCCGAGATGACGATCATCGGCCCGCGCGCGGTCAATCCCCTCAAGGCCGCGTGGGACGTGGACGTGGCGCTGCGCCACCTGCTGGCGCCCGAACGCGCGGACCTCATGGCGCCCGTGCGGGCCGTGACCGACGCCTACGACGACCTTCGCGCGCACGATCGCGGTCTCGCGGCGGGCATCCACGCAGCGCTGCAGACCCTGCTCGCACGCTTTCGCCCCGATACCTTCGACGAGCGGCTCGGTAACGGCGCGCTCGATCGCTTCCTGCCGGCCAACCGCAAGGCCAAGCAGTGGGATCTGCTGCTCGAGACCTACGAGGACACCGCGCGCGATGCCCATGGCGACTTCTGGGCGGTCTTCGAGCGCGAGTTCCGGCGCGCCTACTCGACGGGACAGCAGCCCGACAGGCAGTAGCGTTCCGGCTGCAACGGCCGGGGCATTCAGTCCACCGCCTCGCTGGCGTCGCGCAGCAGCGTCGTCGTCATCCGCAGCAGTGCGGACATGTGGCCCACCATGTTGAGCACGAGGCGCCGCGACAGGTCCGGATCGCGCGCATGGATGGCCCCGAGGTTCGCGCGCGACAGGCTGTAGGTGACGACCTCCGTCTCCGCGATCGCCGTCGCCGAGCGGATTCCGCCCTCGATCATCGCCGATTCGCCGAAGATGACGCCTGGCGCGAGCGTCACCACGCGCCGCGGCTTGCCCTTGGTCTCGGGGTCCTCGGCGACGATGCTGACTGCCCCGCGCGCGAGGAGGTAGAGCCGGTCGCCCTGCTGGCCGTCGCGATACAGGGCGGCGTGCGCCGGGAAGAGCTGGCGGTCCAGGAAGGGCTTCATGAAGCGCAGCTCCTCGGGGGAGAGGCCCTTGAGGAGTGCGAAGTCCTGGATCTCGAGCTCCTTGTCGTCGGCGGTCATGCGTGCCTCGCCGAGCACCTTGCGCTCGGCGTACTCGAGCGCGCGGTCGGCGTCCTCGAACCATTCGCCGTGATGCCGCTGCACGAACACCCCGGCTCCCTGGAGCGCGCGGCCCAGGCGGCTCGTCGGGGCGATGTGCGCGAGCAGCATCGTCACGCCCTGCTCGCGCAGCATGCGGTGGAGCTTGTTCAGCATGAGGGCGCCGGAAGCGTCGATCATCGTGACCCGGCGCAGGTCGACGATGAGGTACTCGGCGCCCTGCGCGGCCTTCTGCACCTCGGAGCCCAGGCGATCGGCCGTCCCGAAGAAGATCGCCCCGTCGAGCTCGACGAGCTTGATGCGGTGACCCTCCACGCGCAGGTAGCTCGCCTGCTCCGGCGGATAGACGCGGCGCGAACCGCGCGTGGCGCCTGTCTGCACCGCGCGGATGAGCGACCGGTTCATCACCGCGAGAAAGAGCCCCATCGACAGGATGAGGCCCGTGATCACCGCCACCACCAGACCGAACACGATCGTCACGACGGCGACCAGCACCACCAGCGTGATGTTGACGATGAGCTCGCTGTCGTACTGGCCCCGGCGCAGCCGGTCGATGGTGGACCCGGCCCAGCGGTCGATGAGGCCGGCCGCGATCACGAGCATCATCGCCGAGAGCGCCGCGATCGGTATGAGATGCAGCAGCGGCCCGCCGTACAGCAGCAGGAGCACCAGCGTCAGCGTCGTGGCGATGCTCGACACGAGCTTGAACCCGCCGGCGTGATGCGTGGTGATGGCGTGGTGCGAGGAGTACGCGACCGGCACCGCGCCGAACAGCGAGGAGACGAGATTGCCGCAGCCGAGCGCGATCAGGAGCCGGTTGGGATGGTGCGCGGTGTCGAGGGGCCCGTCGGCCTCGCCGACGGCAGCAAGGAGGCTGTCGAGTGAGCCGACGACCGCAATCGCGAGCGAGGTCACGAGGAGGTCGTAGCCGTAGGTCATCGCCAGCGCCACGCCGTCGCGAGAGAACAGCGGCAGCAGGGCGTCCGGCACGGGCAGCCTGCCGAGCGAGGGCACCCGCGGTCCGACGTCACCGTGGAGGAGCATCGTCACCAGGGTGGCGACCGCCGTGCCCGCGGCGAGACCGATGAGCTTCGAGGGCGATTGCGGCCAGCGACGCCGCACGACCACGAAGGTGACGATCGTGACCAGCCCCACGAGCAGCGTCCACCCGTTGATGCCGCCATGCCCGCCGCCCTCGGATCCTTCGCCCTCGACGGCCCCGTGGGTGCCGAGCACCTCCGGCAGCTCGTAGATCACGAGCGAGATGGCGAGGCCGGTCATGAGCCCCGCCACCACGGGGTAGGGCACGAAGCGGGCAAGGTTGCCGAGGCGCAGCACCCCGAACAGGATCTGGATCACGCCGGTGACCAGAAGGCACAGTGCGGCCAGGAACAGGATCTCCACGACCCCGTGCGTCGGTGACGCCCGGAGTTCGCCGTCGCCCGCCAGGCGCAGGACGAAGGCCGCGAAGAGGAACACCGACGATGCCCGCGGCACCTCGTTGGGCAGCAGTGCGCCGCTCAGCACGAACGCGGTGAGCGTGCCGAAGATCGCTGCGGCGAAGGCGGCGCGCAAACCGGCCTCGACCGCATAGCTGCCGACCGGGGCGAAGGCGATGAGGCCCAGGGGCAGCATCATCGCCACCAGCACGAAGGCCGAGGAGACGCCCTGACCGGCCTCGCGGGCGAATTCCCCGAACGTGCGTTGCGGCGGGCCGGCTGTGTGGTGATGCTCCATGGATGCGAGGAAGTCGTCGGGGCCCGCGGGCGACGACGCGCATTCTGCCAGACCGGGCTTGACGAGCGTGCGGGGCGCACGCCATTCTCCGGCGTCTCACGCCAGGGCCCGCAATGCTCACGATTACCGTCATCACTTACAAGGACACGCCGGTCGGGCAGACGATCCGTGCCGAGTTCCGCGAGGAAGGCGGCACCATCGGCCGCTCGCCGGAGTCCACGCTGATCCTGCCGGACCCGGACCGGATCATCTCGCGCACGCACGCGATCATCGCGCACGCGGGTGGCCGGTTCACGCTGCGCGATCAGGGCAGCACGGTTCCCGTGATCGTCAACGGCGCCGCCGTGGGCAAGGGGCACGATCGCTTGCTGACGTCGGGCGACGAGCTTCGCATCGCCGGTTACGTGCTCCTGGTCGAGGGGCCGGGCCAGGCGATCGCCGCTGACGACACCACGACGATCCTGCGCGAAGGCACGATGCTCTCCTGGTCGGAAGACGGCGCGCCGGTCTCCGCGAATCGCATCTCGTCGGTCATCGTGCCTGCGCCCATTGCCGTTGCCCCCGCGCCACAGGCGCCGGCGGCTGCGGGTCCGGCGACCGCCCCCGTGGCGCCTGCCATGCCCGCGCCGGCGGACACCCCGCCCATGTCCGCCGCCGACCGGGAACTCCTGATGGCGCTCCTGCGTGGCGCCGGGGTTCCGGAGCTCGACGTCCCCGGCGGCCTCACGCCCCGGTTCATGGAGGACCTGGGTGCCGTGATGCGCGAGACCATGCGGGGCCTTCTCGACCTTCTCGCCGCACGCGCCAACGCCAAGCGGGAGGTGCGCGCCGACGCCACCGTCATCGTGGCGAGCGACAACAATCCGCTCAAGTTCGCGCCGGGAGTGGACGTGGCCGTTGCGCATCTGCTCCAGCCGCCGGCGCCGGGCTTCATGAGCGCACAGCGCAGCCTCGCCGACGCCCGCGAGAGCCTGCGCTCGCACCAGGAAGGCTTCGTCGCCGGCATGCGCGCGGCGCTCGAGGCGGTTCTCTCGCGCTTCAACCCGGCACAACTCGAGACGCGTCTGAAGGAGACGTCCTCCGCCTCGTTCATGCCGATGAACCAGAAGGCCCGCCTGTGGAGCCAGTATGAGTCGCTCTACGCGGACATCTCGCGCGAGGCCGAGACCGACTTCCACTTTCTCTTCGGCAAGGAGTTCCTGGCCGCGTACCAGGCGCGGACCCGGGCCACGCCGCAGAATCCGGACGGCCCGTAGCAGCGGCCGGCGAGGGAACGCGCGACATGCAGCTCGAGATCTCGGTGCTCTCCAATCCGGGCGGCCGGCAGCGCAACGAGGACGCCTGCGGCTTCTGGACCGGCGGCGGCTGTTGCTTCGCGATCGTGAGTGACGGCGCCGGTGGGCACGGCGGTGGCGACGTGGCGTCGCGTCTTTCCGTGCGGGTGGCCCTGCAGGCATTGCGCGAGGGTGCGACCTGCAGCGGCCGTGCGATCGACGAGGCGTTGCACGCCGCCCACCGTGCCGTCCTCGCGCAGCAACAGACGCGCGACGAACTCGCCGCCATGCGCGCGACGGCCACGGTGCTCGCGGTCGACACGGCCCACGACACGGCCGTGTGGGGGCACGTGGGCGACACCCGGCTCTATTGCTTCCGCAGCGGCGCGATCGTCGCGCAGACCAAGGATCACAGCGTGGTGCAGAAGCTCGTCGACGCCGGCTATCTCGCCCAGAACGCCGTGCGCGAGTCGCTCGAGCGCAGCAAGCTATTCGCGGCCCTGGGACACGAGGCCGACGTGCCGGTGACCCTGCACGACACGCCGTTCCCGCTGGCGGTCGGGGATGCCTTCCTGCTCTGCACCGACGGTTTCTGGGAGTACGTCGACGAGACCACCATGGTGGCCGCGCTCGCCCGCGCGGCGACGCCGGCGGAGTGGCTCGAAACCATGGTCGCCGACGTCGTCAGCCGCGGAGGCCGCGAGCAGGACAACTTCTCGGCACTGGCCGTGTTCTGCCGTCCGGCGTCGGCATGAGGCACGCCGGGCTGCCCCGGCAGCGGTTGCCGATGGAATGTCCGGCACGCGCGGCCGTTTGGCGTGGCGGTCCCGCCGCGGCGTCCCCGGACGGTTGAATTTCCACGGAAACCATGTGCAATATTCGCCTTTCCCGAGCCGTCGGCGCCCGGGTAGCATGAGGTAGCGTTTGCCAATCATCGACCCGTTCATGAGCATCGACGCGCGACCTGCCGCTCGAACTGCCCGCCAGCGGCTTGCCATTTGCGCGACCCTGGCGGCGCTGGCCATCGCCGGCTGTGCGACACCGCCGCCGCCCGAGCCGACTCCCGCGCCCGCGCCGGCCCCCGCCCCGGCGCCACCCCCGGTCGTCGAGGCGCCGAAGCCGGCACCGCCCCCGGTTCCCGAACTCACCCCCGCGCAGGCCAAGGCGCAGGCACAGAAGCTCACCATCGAGTCGATCGCGCAACTGCAGAATGGCGACGAGGCCGCGGCGCAGAAGACGCTCGAGGAGGCATTGAAGCTCGAACCGTCCAACGATCTCGCCAGGAAGCTCATGGACCAGATCAAGGCGGACCCGCAGAAGGAGCTTGGTTCCGTCTACTTCCGCTATACGGTGCAGCGCGACGATTCGCTGTCCAAGCTCGCCCAGCAGTACCTGGGGGACCGCTTCCGCTTTCACATCCTTGCCAAGTACAACGACATCACCAACCCGAGCAAGCTCGCGGCGGGACAGGTGATCAAGATTCCCGGCCGGCAGCCTGCCGTCACGGCGCGGCCGGCACCACCGCCGCCGCCGGAGGCCAACGACGAGGCGGCCAAGGCGGCGACGCCCGAGACCAGCACGCCGCGCAGCGCGTCGCTCGCGCTCATGCATCAGGCGGCCGACTACCAGAAGGCGGGCAACCTCGAAGGCGCCTACGACGCCTATCGCGAGGCCGCGCTGCGCGATCCCGCGAATCGGGATGCCGCCGCGCAGCGCGATGCGACCCGGACCACGCTCGTGCGGCGCTACGAGCGGGAGGCCGCGCAGGCCTTCCAGCGACAGAACCTCGACGAGGCCATCAACAAGTGGGATCGCGTCCTTGCGCTCGATCCCGGCAACCAGAAGGCCAAGCTGGAGCGGGAACGCGCCATCGACCTGCGCAAGAAGCTCGCCGAGAAGTTCGGCGCCAAATAGCTCCCCCCGACGCGAGCTTCGCTCGCCTCCCCCAAAGGGGGCGAATGCCTTGGGGCGGCCCGGCGGCATTCCTGGCTCCCCCCGACGCGAGCTTCGCTCGCCTCCCCCAAAGGGGGCGAATGCCTTGGG
>CAYTOT010000027.1:0-39470 GCA_964439475.1 uncultured Alcaligenaceae bacterium | reverse complement strand
GCGGGGATGGTGGACGCCGCCGTCGCGGCCTACTTGATCTTCTCGAGCTTCTCGCGCGCCATCTTCGCTTCCTTGAGCTTGATCGCCGCCTGCGTGTTGGCGGGGTCGAAGCGGAGGCTCGTCTCCAGGTAGCCGATCGCCTGCCCGACGTTCGTGCGGAAGGCGCGCGTGCCCCGCTCGAAGTACTCCTGCGAGATCTTCTTGCGCAGCGGCGGCAGGCGCGCGACCCACGGGCCCGCGTTGTCGCCGCGCAGCGTGCTCGCCTGCTCGTAGAGCGCGAGCGCCTGCTCGGCGCGCCCCTGGTCCTCGAGGTCGCGGGCGCGCTCGGCCACGGCCGCGCCGATGCGCTGGCGGGCGGCGCGATTGCCCGGATTGGCCGCGACGTAGGCCTTCAGGTCGCGCAAGCCGCCGCTCGCGTCTCCCGCGCGCAGCATCTCGATCGCCTGATCCACGTCGAAGGCGTCGTTGGCGTCGGCCGCGGCCGTGGCGACCGGGGGGGCCATACTCCGTGTGGCGTTGCGCGCCACGCTGGCCTCCTCGGCGGAGCGAACCTTGGCGGCACGATCGGCCTGGATCCGGGTCACCCGGCGCCGTTCGATCTCGCGCAACGCCTTGGCGGCGTCGGCCTGCTCGGGATCCACGGCAAGCACGCGCAGCATCGCCGCCTGTGCGCGGTCGAGGTCGCCCGCGGCCAGCGCGCTGTGGCCCGTGTGGTATTGCTCCCGCGCTTCCGCCGCGATGGCGGCGCGCACGCTGGCGAGGTCACGGCCGATCGTCGCGTCGCCGGGCGCGAGCGTCTGGAGGATCTCGAGCTGGATCTGGGCGGTGGCGAGGTCGCCCGACTGGCGGGCACCATCGGCAAGGCGCCGGTGCTGCCGCATCGCCTCCGATACCGTGCGGCTCGGCAACGGCGCAGGACGCATCGACGCCTGGGGCGGCGTGCCGGACGAATCCGGCGAGGACTCCGTCATCGGAGCCTGCGCGCAACCGCCGGCCACCAGTGCCGACACCAGCGCGGCGATGACCGTGCGCGGGATCCGGACCATCAGGAGCGCGGCATGCGCACGAACGTCACGAGCTTGGACTTGAAAGCGTCCAGGTCCTCGTTGCCGAAGATCATGCTGCGCCGGAGCATGTACGGATACGCGTAGAACGGATTGCCGCCGGGCGTGACGGTAACGCCCTGCGCAACGCCGTCCTTCTCGAGCAGGTCCACCACGTACTCGTTCACGTCGCCGTAGGGATACGCATAGGTGAAGGTGCGTTCGCTCAGGCGGTCCTTGAGCACGCCGAGCGGCGCCTGCACCTCCCGGCGGATGCGTTCGCGATAGCGCGCCTCGTTCTCGCCGGGCAGGCGCTGCGTGAGGTTCGCGTGCGACTTCGAATGCGGCTGGATCGTGATCAGGTCGGAGCTCATCATCTCCTTCATCTGTGCCCACGTCATGGCGTCTGAGGCGCCCACGAAGTCCGTGTAGAGGAACACGGTGGCCGGAAAGCCATGCTTCCTGAGCACGGGGTAGGCGATCTCGAAGGTGGAGCGATAGCCGTCGTCGATGGTGATGACCACGGACTTCGCCGGCAACGCCTCCTTCCCCGCGAGGAACCGCTCGAGGCGCTCGAAGCTGATCACCGAGTAGCCGCTGCGCGCGAGAAAGTCCATCTGCTGCTCGAAGGCCTGAGGCGTGACGTTGAGCTTGGACGGGCGCGTGCCGAAGCGGTGATAGCAGAGGATGGGCACGGTCTGGTAGCCCGTCGCCATCACGCCCAGGGGATTGCGCTGGCGCAGCGGCACGACCACGATCTGGCCGGGGCGCACGGCGGTGACGTTGTTGAACTGGGCGATCCACCACGCCTTGCCGGCGTCGCCAAGGTAACGCCGGGCGAGCGTGTCGAGCGTGTCACCGGATCGCACCGACACGATGACGTAGTCGCTGCTGCGGGCAATGACCGGGCCCTCGTCGGCCGCGACCGGTGCCGGCGCGGGAGGCGGCGAGGGCGCGGGGGCGGGAGGCGGCGTCGCGCAACCTGCCGCGAACAGCAGGACGGCGAGGGGTGCCGCCCATCGGGGTGCCACGCGCTGCAGGCACCCGCGTACCGTCAGGCAAGGGCGTGCTGCCGGAGTCGGGCGCGACATGGCCGGGCGTTGCCGGTCAGTGCGAGTCGGTCACGTGCGTCGCACCGGCAGGAACGCCCGGTGCGAGCGTCGCGCCGTCCTCGTATCGCTTCTCGAGCGCGGCGGCCGTCCTGTCGAACTCGGCGAAGAGCTCGCCGAACTCATCCTTGCGCGACTCCGCGATGCGGTAGTCGAGGCGGCCGTTGGCAAGTTCGGTGAGCGAGTTCTTGAGCACGCGGATCGGCTGCGCCAGCCGCTGGGCGAGCAGGTAGGTGCCGCCGGCCACCGCGGCCACCGTCACCGCGGTCAGGATGGCGAGGAGCACGAGCACGAGGTTCGCGACGGCGGTCAGCGGCGCCTCGTAGATGCCGAGGTGGACGTTGCCGATCGTCTTGCCCTGGAACAGCACGGGAGCGGCGAAGTCAAGCACCTGCCGCCCGTCGGCCATGGTCTGGCTCTGCACGGTGACCTGCGGGTCCTTGGACGACACCGGGGTCGCCTGCGGAGCGACGTACTTCTGATTCACCTGGGCGGCGACGTTGGACGCCCGCACGACGTCCTGGTAGTCCACCACGTTCATGTACGAGAAGTTCTGCTGGCGGCCGAGCGTCTCCTGGATGAAGACGTCCATCGCCGCCCAGTCCTCGGCGAGCAGGGGCACGGCGTTCTGCGTGGCGGTGAACTTGGCCAGCGAGCCGCCGTAGTCCTTCACCTGGTCCATCATGGCCGCGTACTGCTGCTTGTAGAGGATCGTCGCGGTGAGCGTCATCGTGATCGCCACCACCGCCGCCATGGTCAGCGCCCAGCGCAGCGCCAGCGGGATGCCGCCGCGCGTGCGGCCCTTCTTGGCCTCTTCCTCGGCGAGTTCGCGTTGCACGCCGACCAGCGCCTGCGCGAACTCCTCGCCCGTCTGGAAGCGCTTGTCGGGCTGCTTCTTCAGCGCCCGCTCGATGACGCGCCGCAGCGACAGCGGCAGATCGGCGCGCACCTTGTCGAGCGACGGGGGGTCGGTCTTGGTGATCTTGTAGGCGACGCTGATGAGCGTGTCGCCCTCGAACGGGAGGTGACCGGTGAGAAGCTGGTAGAGCACGACGCCGGCGGAGAAGAGGTCGGAGCGGGAGTCGACCTTCTCGCCGATCACCTGCTCGGGCGACATGTAGTGCGGCGTGCCGAGCACGTTGCCGATCTGCGTCTGCTGCGTCGCGTCGCTGGCCTCGCTGCCGTCGATGCGGCAGATGCCGAAGTCGGCGACCTTGATCGTGTTGCTGTCCGACACCCGCATGATGTTGCCGGGCTTCACGTCGCGATGGATGATGCCCTTCTTGTGCGCGTAGTCGAGGGCGCGCGTCAGCTGGATGCCGATCTCGACGATGTCGCGGGTGGTGAGGGATTTCTTGCTCTTGATCTCGTCGCCGAGCGTTCCTCCCTCGACGAGCTCCATCGCGATGTACGGGTGGCCCTGGTCCTCGCCCACGTCGAACACCGTCACGATGTTCGGGTGCGACAGCACGCCGGCGCCCTTCGCCTCGCGCAGGAAGCGGTTGCGGTACTCGCCGTCGAGGCGCAGCTGCGCCTTCAGGAGCTTGATCGCCAGCGCGCGGTTGATCTCGGGGTCGAAGGCCTTGTAGACGCAGGCCATCGCACCTTCCCCGATGATCTCGCGGATCTGGTAGCGGCCCAGACGTTCCATGGTGGCGGTGTGGTTCATGGCGCGGTCGCCGCGCGGGAAGGAATCCCGGCGCGGTGACCGCGGAGTATGCCAGAAGCACCCTCGCAGCGAGTCGCCGCGTCAGCGGCGGAAGCCGCCTCCCCGGAACCCGCCGCCGCCGAAGCGGCCGCCGAATCCGCCTCCGAATCCTCCGCCGCCGCCAAAGCGATCGCCGTACCCGCCGCCGCCAAAGCGATCGCCGAAGCCGCCGCCGCTGAAATCGTGATCGCCGCCCCAACCACCACCGGCGCGCGCCTGCGATTCGCGATCCGCCCACGAGGTGTCGCCGCCTGCGCTTCCCCATCCGGAGGACGAGTGCTGCTGCCAGCCGCTGCCGGTGTTGCGATACACGTTGCCATTGACGTCGGCGTAGTGGTTGTTGCCCATGCTCGCCGTGTCCCAGGTGTTCGTCTTGCCCGTGCGCGCGTTGTAGGTCGAGCCTTCACCGGCGTGGGCGTAACCCTCGGGCCCGGCGGTCGTCGCGCCGCTGCGCTGGTAGGAGCTGCCGCCCGCGCCGGTCCCCGAGACGCTGTTCGCCGTGCTGCGCTGGCCCGTGTAGGTGTTGTAGTTGCTCGCGCGCGCCACGTTCCCGGAGCCGCCGGCCGGCGTGTTCACGGTGCGGTCGTAGCCGCGCGTGGCATTGCCGGTCCACGCGTTGTACTGACGGCCCGCGTTGTAGCTGCCCGAGGCGCCGGTGCGGCTGTTGTAGTAGCTGCCGCTGGCAGTGGTGCCGGCCACGCCGCCGCCGCCGTACCACGTACGCGTGCCCGAGTACGTCGCGGCGCCCCAGTGGCCATAGACGTTGGCGCTGGCCGACGCGCAGCAGGGGTAACCGCCCCAGTAGCCCGGGTGGTAGTACGCACCCCCCCAGTAGGGCTCGGTCCACGCGGCCGTCGCGAGACCCATCGCGAAGCCGAAGGTGAAGCCCACGTAGGGGTTGTAGACCGGCGCCGCGGCCACCGAGTACGTGTACGGCGGCGGATACCACACGGAGCCGACCCATGGCGTGTACGGGTAGCCGGTGCCGTAGACGACCGTGCCGTCGGGCGACACGACCGTGCCGAGGTAGCCGGGGGTGTAGCCGACGTACACGTATCCGGGCGTCGTGCCGTAGATGCGCACGTAGGTCACGTAGTGAATCGGCGAGGAAGGCGGGATGGCGTAGATCGCGGCGGGGACGGAGGTCGCGACGGTCCACGGGCCGGTGATGCCGGTTGCCGTGAACCACACGCCGGCCGTCACCGCGTAATAGGCGCCGGGCCCCGCCTGGATGATGGGCACCTCCGAGTTCACCGCGTAGTGCAACGCGGTTCCGGTCACGGGCACGAACTTCGGCGCACCGTCGAAGTTCGGCGTGAAGGTGGGGCCGCCCGTGAGCGGGACGGTGGCGGTCTGCGGAATCGAATTCTCGATCACCGCCGCCCGCGCCTGCGGCGTGCCCGCGACCGTGGGCAGCACGGCGCCGGCGAGCGAACTCGGCGGGATCTTCGCGAAGTCGGCCGGGAGGGCATTGCTCGCCACGAACGTGAAGGGGCCGGAGAGCCCGGGTCCGCGGAACCAGCGTCCGGCGAGCAGCAGGTAGTAGCTGTTGCTGGTCGTGTCGATCAGCACGTCGCTCGTGGTGTTCGATGCCCACAGGAGGCCTGTGCCGACGATCGGCACGAAGTCCGGCGCTCCCTTGAACACGATGAGCTCGGCGGGCGTCTCGCTGGTGTAGATCGTCGGCACGCCGTTGGCGAGCGAGGGCTTCGGATTCGCCTTCGGGCCGCCGGTCAGGAGGTCGACGGTATTGGACTTGGCGAGCTGGCTCGCCACGTCGTCCATGCCGAGCGGCTGGCGGTACGACTGCGTCCACGGCCCCGCCAGCGTGCTCGCGGTGAGCCAGCCGTCGTACACGTGCATGTAGAAGCTCTGCTCGACCCCGCCCTGCAGGATGAGCGCGCGCGTGTTGATCACGCGCGAGAAGCGCGGCGCGGACGGCACGGGCTTGATCACGGGCGAGCCGTCGATCGGGACGAGGATCGCGGGCGAGTTGCTCACGATCACCCGCGGCGGCGCGTTCAGGACCTCGACCGTCTTCGGCGTGACGCCGCTGGCGGCAAGCGACGCCTCGAGCTTGTCGAGGCCGATCGTGCGCACCTTGGCGGCGAACTGCTTCGTGAGGTCGGGGGCGAGGCTTGCGCCGTGGTCGGGCAGGGTGGGAAAGTCGATCTTCGACACCTTGAGGTCCTCGAACACCACGGTCCGCAGGACCCGATCCACCTGCGTGCGTGTGGTGGCCACGATCACGCCGAAGGCCTGCTCCTTCGAGCCGTCGACCTTGTAGGCCAGCGCGGCGCGAAAGGTGAGTTCGTTGTTCTCCCAGGAGTTGATCTGCGGCTGATAGACGAGCGCCTGGCCCGCGGCGAGGTCCACCACACGCGGCCACGGATCGGGCGGCGGCGTGACGGCAGCCTCCTGGGCGGCGGCCGGCCATGGCGCGAGGAGCATCAGTGCGGCGGAGATCGAGAGCAGGCGGCGAAGGGACGAAGCGGTCATGGAAGGCGACTCCGGTGAAAGGCGGCGCGACCGGCAGCCGCATCGGACTGCCGGCCGCATGCTGCGCATGCGACAGTTTGCTCCGGGGCCCCAGCGATGGGAATGCGACCAAGGGCCTACGGCGTTCGGCGCGCGGCCGGTGCGTGGCGCGCGGTGTGCATCCGGCGCGCAGGCGCTAGACTCTGCATGGGAAGGCGCCCGCGCGCCCTTGGACGATCGGGGGGCGCGGGCAATGTGACGGTCCATGAACGCTGCCACTGACCTCTGCAACCAGGTTCCTCCGCTGGCCGGCGACAATCCGTTCGAGGCCGACATCGCCCTCCAGGATGCGGTCGTCCGCGAGGGCGCGGCCGACGCTCATGGGGCGCTCGTCGCATGCGGCGCGGAAATCGGATCGCAGGCGATGCGCACGCGAGCCGAGCTCGCCAACCGCTATCCGCCGCGCTTCCTGCCGTTCGATGGCAACGGCCGCAGGCTCGACCAGGTCGAGTTCCATCCGGCCTATCACGAGCTCATGGACTATCTCGCCCGGCACGGTGTGTCGGCAGGACCGTGGGCGCGCCCCGCACCCGGCGCGCAGGTCGCCCGGGCCGCGCGCTTCATGATGATGGCGCAGGTCGAGGGCGGCGCGCTGTGTCCGACCACCATGACGTTCGCCTGCGTGCCGGTGCTGCGCACCGACCCGGACCTCGCGGCGACGTGGCTGCCGCGCGTGCTCGCCTGCCGTTACGATCCGCGTTTCCTGCCGTCCCCGGCGAAGTCCGGCGTGACCGTCGGCATGGGCATGACGGAGAAGCAGGGCGGTTCCGATGTCCGCGCCAACACCACGCGCGCCGATCCCGTCGCCGGCCGCAGCTACGCGCTCACCGGCCACAAGTGGTTCTTCTCGGCGCCGATGAGCGACGCCTTCCTCGTCCTCGCCCAGGCTCCTCGCGGCCTGTCGTGTTTCCTCCTCCCGCGCTTCCGCCCGGACGGCACCGTCAATGCGATCCGCCTGCTGCGCCTCAAGGACAAGCTCGGCGACCGTTCGAACGCGAGCTCCGAGGTCGAGTTCGATCGCGCGCACGCGGAACTCATCGGCGACGAGGGCCGCGGCATCGCCACCATCCTCGCGATGGGCAACCTGTGCCGTCTCGACTGTGCCCTCGGCACGGCGGGCCTCATGCGCGGCGCGCTCGCACAGGCACTGCACCACGCCCGTCACCGGCAGGCGTTCGGGCGGGCGCTCGACGAGCATGCGCTCATGCAGGCCGTGCTTGCGGATCTCGCGCTGGAGTCGGAAGCAGCCACCGTGCTGGCGTTGCGGCTCGCGCGCAGCTTCGACGCCGACGACGCATTCGCGCACGGCCTGCGCCGCCTCCTCACGCCTGCCGCCAAGTACTGGATCTGCAAGCGCGGTCCGGCCATGGCGGCCGAGGCGATGGAGGTGCTGGGCGGCAACGGATACGTCGAGGAAGCGCCCTTGGCGAGGCTGTACCGGCAGATGCCGCTCAACTCCATCTGGGAGGGGTCGGGAAACGTGATGTGCCTCGACGTGCTGCGCGCGATCGCGCGCGAGCCCTCCTGTGTCGAGGCGCTCGCCGACGAGCTCGCGACATCGCGTGGCGGCAACGCGACGCTGGACGCGTTCGCCGATGCGCTGCTCGGCGATCTTGCACCCGGCCGCCACGACGAGGCCGACGGGCGCGCCGTGGCGCAGCGCATCGCGCTCGCGGTTCAGGGGGCGCTGCTCGTCCGCTTCGCGCCGCCGGTGGTCGCCGATGCGTTCTGCGCATCGCGCCTCGCACAGCAGACCTTCGCGGGCGGCGCCTTCGGCGCCCGCGCGATGCCGGGAGCCGCCGCGATCGTGCGTCGCGCCCTTCCCGCCGCTTGAGCCGCCCCGCGGCACGCGGCACCGCCCTGGCGGCCGCTCCGCCGTTTTCCTTCCGGAACGAGGACCTTCCCCATGATCCACGCCAGCCTCATCGCGCCCGCCGCCGCGCAGGCACCCGCTTCGTCGCCGCTCGCACAGCGCCTGGCCAACGATGTGTCGGAACTCGCGGCCATTCCCGGCGACATCGAGAACCTGCCGCTCCTGCAGCACCTCGCGCAGATCATACCGGCAGCGGACATCGCCTTCGGCGGCTCGATGCTGATCCTGATCATCCTCATCCACGCGGCGGGCGTGCGGGTGGTGGGCGCCATCGTGGATCGCCGCATGCGCGCGATCATGGTGCGCCCGCAGGGGTGGCGCGCCGATGTCGTGATGGCGCTCTCGGTGGTGCTGCTGCTTTGTCTCCATCTCTTCGAGACGACGGTGTGGGCGGGCTCGCTCGTCTACGGCGGTCTCGTCTCGAGCTGGCGGGCAGCAGGCTTCTTCGCCGGCAACACCTACACGACGGTGGGCTACGGGAACTTCGTCCTGTCGCAGGAGTGGGAGATGCTGGCGCCGATCATCGCGATGTCGGGGCTGTTCACCTTCGGCTGGTCGGGCAGCGTGCTGGTCGACATCGTCGCGCGTTGCCAGCGGGTCAAGGACGCGGCTGCAGCGCGCGCTTCGGGTCGCGCCCGCATTGCCACGCCACCGCAAGGCGACTAGGATGCAGCGGTCACGCGGTACAACAACAGGGAGATCGTCGTCATGGTCGAATCCGCCAATCCCGCCGTACGCAGCGCCGGAGGCTGGTCCATCGTGTGGGGCGTGCTGCTGATCGTCGCCGGCATCCTCGCCGTCGCCCAGCCGGTGATCGCGGCGATCGCGTTCAACCTGCTCTTCGCGTGGCTCCTCGTGTTCTCGGGGGTCGTGGAGATCGTCTACGCGATCCACGACCGGGCGAAGGAAGGGTTCCGCCTGAAGATCCTGCTCGGCATCCTCACGCTGCTGCTCGGCATCTTCCTGCTCGTGCGTCCCGTCGCCGGGGTAGCGTCGATCGCGCTCATGATCGGTGCCTTCGTCTTCGCGCACGGCCTGTCCTCGGTCATGCTCGCCTTCCGCATCAAGCCGCGCAAGGGCTGGGGCTGGGTGCTCTTCGACGGCCTGCTGTCGATCGTGATCGCGATCCTCATCGCGATCGGCTGGCCCGACAGTTCGTTCGCATTCGTCGGCATCCTCGTCGGCATCACGCTGATGTATGGCGGCATCTGGCGCATCGTCCTCGGACGCGCATTGCGCGAAGCGGCACCGATGCGCGGCTGACGCGCGGCGGTCCGCCTGCCGGCGGCGTAGCGCGTTCGACCTGGCCGCGGCCCGTCCTCGACGCTTCGCGCGGTCGACCTGACCGCGGCCTACCCTCAGCGCTTCGCGCGGTCGGCCTCGCCCTGTGCGCGCAGTGCATCGAGCGTGGCGCCCATGGTGAGCGCCTGCGGGTCCACCTTGACGTGCAGCAGCGCGGGCGTGCCGGCCTGCGCGGCGCCGAGGGCGCTCTCGAAGGCCGGCGCGAACTGCGCGGTGCGCGCCACTGTTTCGCCGTGTGCCCCGTAGGCGCGGGCGAGGGCCGCGAAGTCCGGATTGCGCAGCGACGTTCCCGACACGCGCGCCGGGTAATGGCGCTCCTGATGCATGCGGATGGTCCCGTACATGCCGTTGTCGATGACCACGAACACCACGCCCAATCCGTATTGCACGGCCGTGGCGAGTTCCTGGCCGTTCATGAGGAAGCAGCCGTCGCCGTTCCACGAGACCACGGTGCGATCGGGATGCACGGCCTTGGCCGCCACCGCCGCCGGCACGCCGTAGCCCATCGCCCCCGAGTAGGGCGCGAGCTGAGAGCCCTGCGCGCGGTAGCGGTAGAGGCGGTGCATCCACGTGGTGTAGTTGCCGGCGCCATTGGTCACGATGGCGCTGGCGGGAAGACGCTCGTCGAGCCACAGCGCCACCTGCCAGAGGTCGACGTCGCCCGGAACGGCGCGTGCGGCTCGCCATGCCGCGCGCTCGTCGGCCATTCCGGCGAGGCGCGCCTTCCATGCCGGTCGCCCCAGCGGCGGCAGGGCATCGAGGCCGGCGAGAAAGGCTTCCGGAGTGGAGGCGACGGCGAGCGCCGGCTGGTACACGCGCCCGAGTTCGTCGGGCGACGGATGCACGTGGATCAGGCGCTGCTTCGGCACCGGCACATCGAGCAGGGTGTAGCCGCCGGTGGTCATCTCGCCCAGGCGCTCGCCGATCACGAGCAGCACGTCGGCCTCGCGCACGCGCTTCGCCAGCGCCGGATCGATCCCGATGCCAACGTCACCGGCATAGTGCGGATCGCGATTGTCGAACAGGTCCTGGCGGCGGAAGGCGCAGGCCACGGGAAGGTCGCCCGCCTGCGCGATGCGCGCCAGCGCCGCGCGCGCCGTGGGCGTCCAGCGGCTGCCGCCGGCGATCACCAGGGGCCGCTCCGCCGCGGCAAGCCACGCGTGCGCCGCGGAGACGTCGGCGGGCAGCGGCGCAGTCTCCACCGCGTCGACGCGCGGCGCGTCGGCCACCTGCGCGGTGGACGTCAGCATGTCTTCCGGCAGCGCCAGGACGACCGGGCCCGGTCGCCCGGACATCGCGATGCGAAACGCGTGCGCGACGTACTCCGGGATGCGCTCCGCGCGATCGATCTGCGCCGCCCACTTCGCGACGCTGCCGTACATGCGGCGATAGTCGACCTCCTGGAACGCCTCGCGGTCGACCATGTCGCCACCGACCTGTCCGACGAAGAGCACCATCGGCGTCGAATCCTGCATGGCGGTATGCACGCCGATGCCGGCATTCGTGGCGCCGGGGCCGCGCGTGACGAAAGCGACGCCGGGCCTTCCGGTGAGCTTGCCGTACGCTTCGGCCATGTACGCGGCGCCGCCTTCCTGGCGGCACACGATGAAGCGGAGGCGCTCGGGAACATCGGCGAACGCGTCGAGGACCGCGAGGTAGCTCTCGCCGGGAACGCCGAAGGCCACGTCCACGCCCTGGGCGAGGAGGTTGGCGACGAGGATCGCGCCGCCGGGGCGGGCAACGGGTGAGGTCATGGTCTTCCTATTCGTCGAGAATGCGGGTCCGCGATCGTTCACCGCCCGGCGACGAGTTCCTCGCGGCTCACCACGAATACGCCGTCCTCCTTCTCCGCGGTGGCGAGCCACGTGACGGCAAGGCGCGGAAACGCGGCTTCGACGGCGGCCCGGTTGTGGCCGATCTCCACGACCAGCGACGCCGCATGGTTGAGAAAGCGCGGTGCTTCCTTGACGAGGACGCGCACGGCGTCGAGCCCGTCGTCACCGCCCGCCAGTGCGAGGGCGGGTTCGTGCCGATACTCGGCCGGCAGCGCGCTCATCGCGCGTGCGTCGACGTACGGCGGATTGCAGATGATGAGGTCGTAGGTCTTCTCGGGGAGGTTCTCGAACAGGTCGGAGCGGATGAGATTGATGCGGGCGGCGAGGCCGTAGTCGCTCACGTTGCGCTGGGCCACGGCGAGCGCGTCGGAGGAGATGTCCACGGCGTCGACGTCGGCGCGCTCGTAGGCGTGCGCGAGGAGGATCGCGAGGCAGCCGGAGCCCGTGCACATGTCGAGCGCGGTGGCGATGCCGTCGGCGGGCCCCACGAAGGGCTCGAGTGCACCCGGGAGGAGCTCGGCGATGTACGAGCGTGGAATGATCACGCGCTCGTCGACGTAGAAGCGGAAGTCGCCCAGCCACGCCTCGCGCGTGAGGTAGGCGGAAGGAATTCGATCGTCGATGCGGCGCGCGAAGAGCTCGCCCAGGCGCTCGCGCTCGTCCTGCGCGAGGCGGGCGTCGAGGAAGGGTTCGAGGCGATCGAGCGGCAGGTGGAGCGCGTGCAGCAGAAGGTAGGCGACCTCGTCGTAGGCCTCCGTGCTGCCATGGCCGGAGGCGAGCTTGCCCTCGCCGAAGCGGGATACCGCATAGCGCAGCCAGTCGCGCAGCGTGATGAGCTCGGCGGACGGGATCATGCCTCGCCCGCGAGCAGCCGCCCGAGGATGCCCTCGTAGATGCGGGCGAGCGGGGCGAGGTCGGCGATGCGCACGCGCTCGTCGATCTTGTGAATGGACGCGTTCACCGGGCCGAGCTCGACGAGTTCGTCGCAGACGTCGCAGAGGAAGCGCCCATCGGAGGTGCCTCCCGTGCACGAGAGCTCCGGCGTGCGGCCGGTGACCTCGCGGATGGCGGCGCCCGCGACGTCGACGAGGCGACCGCGCGGCGTGATGAAGGGCTTGCCCCAGCCGGTCCAGTCGAGCGTGAAATCGAGATCGTGCCTGCGCAGGATCGCCTCCATGCGCTGCACCAGCGACTCGCGCGTGCTCTGCGGCGAATGGCGGAAATTGAACAGGACCTCGAGCGAGCCGGGGATCACGTTGGTGGCGCCGGTGCCCGCATGGATGTTGGAGCACTGGAACGACGTGGGCGGAAAGTATTCGTTGCCGTCGTCCCAGCGGGTGGCGGCGAGTTCGGCGAGCGCCGGCGCCGCGAGGTGGATGGGATTGCGGGCGAGGTGCGGATAGGCGATGTGTCCCTGCACGCCGTGGACGACGAGAGCTCCCGAGAGCGTTCCGCGGCGGCCGTTCTTGATCATGTCGCCGAGCGTCTCGGTGGACGACGGTTCGCCGATCACGCAGTAGTCGATGCGCTCGCCGCGTGCGGCGAGCCGCTCGACCACCTTGACCGTGCCGTCGGTTGCGGGGCCCTCTTCGTCGGAGGTGACGAGCAGCGCGATCGATCCCGGCGCCGCGGGATGGCGCGCGACGAACGCTTCGATGGCCACGACGAATGCGGCGAGCGATGCCTTCATGTCGGCCGCGCCGCGGCCGTGGAGCCAGCCGTCGCGCTCGGTCGGCACGAAGGGATCCGAATGCCACGCGGCGAGCGGGCCGGTGGGAACGACGTCGGTGTGGCCGGCGAAGCACACGAGCGGACCGTGCGTGCCGCGGCGGGCCCAGAGGTTGGTCACGCCATTGGCGGAGAGCGTCTCGAAGGCGAAGCCGAGGGGGGCGAGGCGGGCGCGAAGCAGTGCCTGGCAGCCGCCGTCGTCGGGCGTGAGGGAGCGCAGGGCGATGAGCTCGCGGGCGAGCTCGAGCGTGGGGTCGGATACCAGCGGCATCCGCCGATGTTACCGCAGGGCACCTTCTGGCCGGCGGCGAGCCACCGATGCCGCGCGCAGCGGCAATCGCGCGTCAGTGCGCGCGGTCGAGCAGCTCCGGATTGATGGTCATCGACGCGAAGTCGGCAGCGGGCTTGACGTGCTCGCCGCGCGCGCCGGATTCCATGGCGTCGATGCGCGATGTGGGGCTGCTCTGATTGATGAGCCAGGCGAGGTTGGTCGGCGAGTCGGACCCCGTCATCGCCTCGTCGTAGGTGATGACACCGTCGAGGTACAGGCGGCACAGCGACTGCTCGAAGGTCTGCGACCCCGGATAGAGCGACTGCTCCATCGCCTCCTTGATCTGCGTGAACTCTCCGTTCTTGATGAGTTCGGCGATGAGCGCGGTGTTGAGCAGGATCTCCACCGCAGGCTGCACCGCACCGTCGCGGTTGCGGACGAGGCGCTGGCATATGATGGCCCGGAGGCCGATCGAGAGGTCCGACAGCACGGCCGAGCGTGCATCGTGCGGAAACAGGTTGATGATTCGCGACAGCGCGTGGTAGCTGTTGTTGGCGTGGATCGTGGTGAGACACAGGTGCCCGGTCAGCGTGTGCAGGAGCGCCGACTGCATCGTCTCCTTGTCGCGCACTTCGCCCACCATGATGAGGTCGGGCGCCTCGCGCAGCGCGTTCTGGAGCGCGTTCGCGTAGCTCGTGGTGTCCACGCCGATCTCGCGCTGGTTCACGATGCTCTGCTTGTGTTCGAACAGGTATTCGATCGGATCCTCGATGGTGAGGATGTGTCCGGAGCGCGTCGAGTTGCGATGGTCGATCATCGCCGCGAGCGTGGTCGACTTGCCCGAGCCCGTGGCCCCCGCGACGAGCACGAGGCCGCGCTTGCCGGACACGAGTTCGAGCAGCACGCCCGGCAGGTTGAGATCCCCGAACGGCGGGACGTTGCTGCGCACGTAGCGGATGACGAGCGAGATCGTTCCCCGCTGGCGGAAGATGTTGATGCGGAAGTTCCCCACCGACCGGTCGAGGTGGGACAGGTTCATCTCCAGGGTGTTCTCGAACTCGCGGGCCTGCTCCTTGGTCATGACCTCGTAGGCGATCCGCCGCACCGTCTCCATGTCCATCGGGTGCGCCGATACCGGATGCACCACGCCGTTGACCTTGAGGTTGATCGGCGCGCCGCAGGAGATGAACAGGTCCGAGGCCTGTTTTTCGGCCATCAGCTTGAAGAGGCGGTCCAGGTACATGCGCATCCTCGCGCCCCGGACGAGGCTTCGTCCGGGCGCCAATGTGGGATCGGGCTCGATCGCCGGCACCCGCGCGGCGGGCGCGGAGACCGTTAGAATCGAGTCGAACTACAGCAGGGGAATGTCCGTGCTCGGCATGATGATGTCATGAAATTGGGGGCGGATCCACGCCGCGCCGGCCTTCGCCGGCCGGCGCGCCCGAAGGCGCAACGGAAAGGAAAGCAAGTTTCATGCTGGCGATAATTGGCGGTAGCGGTCTCACCCGCCTGTCGACACTCGCGGTGGCCCATCGGGAGGTCGTGCGGACCCCGTACGGCGACCCGTCGTCGACCCTGCTCTTCGGCCAGGTGGCGGGCGGCGACGCCGTCTTTCTCGCCCGCCACGGCCACGGGCACACGATTCCCCCGCATCGGGTGAACTACCGCGCCAACATCTGGGCGCTCAAGGAGAAGGGCGCCAGGAGCATCGTCGCGGTGGCCTCGGTGGGGGGGATCTGCGACTGTTCCCCCGGCGATCTCGTGCTGCCGCACCAGCTCGTCGATTACACGTCGGGGCGGGAGATGACGTATTTCGACGGTGGCGAGGGCAAGGTGGGGCACGTCGACTTCACCCACCCCTACAGCCCTGAGTTGCGTGTGAAGTGCCTGTCCGCCGCGGCGGCGGCCGGGCTGTCGCTCCGGGACGGAGGCGTCTACGGCGCCGTGAACGGCCCCCGCCTCGAAACGGCGGCGGAGATCGACCGCCTCGCCCGGGACGGCGCGACCCTCGTCGGGATGACCGGGATGCCGGAGGCCGCGCTGGCGCGCGAAGCGGGCCTGCCGTATGCCGCGATCTGCGTGGTGGTGAACCACGCGGCCGGCCGTGGCGATAGCGCGCGGCAGATCTCGATGGAGGGGATCTCCCAGGTGCTGGAGACCGCCATGGACAAGGTCCGCACGCTTCTCGATCACATCGCCCCGGCGCTATGAGTCCCGCCGGACCGGGCGGCTCCGGCGCGTGGCCCGGCGATCGGCCCGAGAGGCCACCGGAACCGGAGGGGGCACGATGATTCGCGACATCCTGCGCATGGGCGACCCGCGGCTGCTCGAACGCTCGCGTGAGGTGGAGCAGTTCCGCACGCCCGAACTCAACCAGCTGCTGGCCGACATGCGCGACACCATGCAGGCGGCCGACGGCGCGGGTCTCGCGGCGCCGCAGATCGGGGTGCCGCTCCGGGTCGTGATCTTCGGCATGGAGTACAGCCCCCGCTATCCGGACGCCGAGCCGGTGCCGTACACGGAGCTCGTGAATCCGGTGCTCACGCCCCTCACCGACGAGGAGGAAGACGGCTGGGAGGGCTGCCTCTCGGTGCCGGGCTTTCGTGGCGTGGTGCCGCGCTTCAGGCGCTTGCGCTACGAGGGTTTCGACCCGTCGGGAAAGCCGATCCGGCGGGAGGTCGACGGCTTCCATGCCCGTGTCGTGCAGCACGAGTGCGACCACCTCGACGGGATCCTCTACCCCCAGCGGATCCGCGACATGCGCCGGTTCGGCTTCACCGACGTGCTCTTTCCGGACCACGCCGGGCCGGAGGAGTGATGATGCGGTGCCCGCCCGATGCCGCCACCGCGGTCGGGCCCGACACAGGACGCCGCCACGCTACATCCGCAGCACCTCGTACAGCGCCGTCTCCAGCCGCAGCATCGCCTGCTCGTCGTGCAGCCGCGCGCCCTCGACGAGGAACACGTCCTCCGCGCGGTCGCCGAGCGTGTTGATCTTGGCGCTCACCACGCTCACGTTCGCCTGCGCCAGCGTATACGCGATGTTCGCGAGCAGTCCCGGCCGGTCGCCGGCAACGACCTCCAGGATGTAGTGCGTCCCCTTGTCGTCGGGGAAGATCTGGATCTGCGGCGTGAGCGGGAAGTGCTTCACGCGCCGCGACGCGCGTCCGCTGGACGGACGTTCGAGCGGCATGCGCCCGGTCAGCTGCCGCGTGAGCTCCGTCTCCACGAGTGAGGCCGTCTCACGATACGAGATGCCTTGGGTCGCCGGGTCGTTGAGCGTGAAGGTGTCGAGGGCGAACCCCGAGCGCGTCGTGTGGATCCTGGCCTCGTAGATCGACAGCCCCGCGCGCCCGAAGAAGCCGCAGAGGCGGGCGAAGAGGTCCTTCTCGTCGCGGGTGTAGACGAGCACCTGCATGCCGGCGCCGTCGCGCACCAGGCGTGCCTTGACGACCGGGGCGGCGCCGTCGATGCGCCAGTACAGGTGACGCGCGTGCCAGGCGATCTCTTCTGCCGAGTGCCGCTGGAAATAGGGCGTGTCGAGGTGCCGCCAGAGCACCGACTCCGCGCGCTCGGGGACCGCATGGAGGCGCAGGAGACGCCGGGCCTCGGCGCGCCGCGCATCGATGCTGTCGAGCACGGTGCGCTCGGGAGCGTCGCCCGCGATCACCGCACGCGTCGCGTGATACAGGTCCTCGAGGAGCTTGCCCTTCCAGTTGTTCCACACCTTGGGGCTGGTGCCGCGGATGTCGGCGACGGTGAGCAGGTACAGGGCCGCGAGCTTTCGCTCGGTGCCGACCCTGGCCGCGAAGGCGCGGATCACCTCCGGATTGGAGAGGTCCTGCTTCTGCGCCGTCGACGACATCACGAGATGCTGGAGGACGAGCCACTCGACGAGCTCGCCATCCTCAGGCTCCAGGTCGTGCTCGCGGCAGAAGCGACGGGCGTCGCGCGCGCCGAGGGTGGAGTGGTCGCCGCCGCGGCCCTTGGCGATGTCGTGGAACAGCCCCGCCACGTACAGCACCCAGCGCCGCTCGAAGTCGGCGATGAGGCGCGAGCACAGCGGATACTCGTGCGCATGCTGCGGTTCCGTGAAGCGCCGCAGGTTGCGGATCACCATCAGGATGTGCTCGTCCACGGTATACACGTGGAAGAGGTCGTGCTGCATCTGCCCGACGATGCGCCCGAACACCGGCAGGTACTGTCCCAGCAATCCATACAGGTTCATGCGGCGCAGGCCGTGGAGGAGGCCGCGCTCGGTGCGGAACATCGCGATGAAGCGCGCGCGGTTCGCGGGATCGGCACGGAACGCGCTGTCGATGCGGTGTCGCTCGGCCCAGATGGCGCGCACGGTACGCGCCGTCATCCCCTGCAGCTCGCGGCGCACCTGCAGCATGAGGAAGGCGTCCAGCATCGCCGCGGGGCGGCGGGCGAACAGATCGTCCTCTCGGATGTCGAGGAGCTCGTCGACGCGCTGGAAGTCGGCGTCGATCGGAACCGGCGTGGTGGCGGCGGGATGCAGGCGTGCGTGCAGGTTGGACAGCAGGATCGTGTTGATCTGCAGCACCAGCTTGGCGGCGCGGTAGTACCGCTGCATGAGTTCCTCGCTCGCGCGCCGCGTCCGCGTGTCGGTGAAGCCGAGCTCCGCCGCCAGCGCGCTCTGCGCATCGAAGACCAGGCGATCCTCGCGGCGGCCGAGAAGATAGTGCAGGCGGATGCGCAACCCGCCGATGAGCCGCTCCTGGCGCGTGACCGCGCGCGCCTCGCCCTGCGTCATGAGGCCGTTGCGGGCGAGCTCGCGCCACGTGCTGCCGAAGCCCGCCGCGCGCGCGATCCACAGCACGGACGACAGGTCGCGCAGGCCGCCGGGACCCTCCTTGACGTTGGGCTCGAGGTTGTAGATCGCGTCCTGGTACTTGAGGTGCCGCTGCTGCTGCTCGAGGACCTTCGCGTCGCAGAATGCGCGGACGTCGAGCCGGGCCTCGAACCGGCGACGGAACTGCCGCAGCAGTGCCCGCGCGCCGGCCACGAGGCGGTTCTCGAGCAGACTGGTGCAGGTCGCGACGTCGTTGTCCATCTCCACCTCGCACTCGGCGATGGTGCGCACTGCGTGCGAGAGCTCGATGCCGATGTCCCAGAGCGCGGCGAAGAAGCGCTCGATCGACGCCGCGGGCGGGGCGATGCCATCGGGAACGAGCACGAGGACGTCCACGTCCGAGTGCGGATAGAGCTGGCCGCGGCCGTAGCCGCCGACGGCCACCGCGGCGATCCGGTCGGGCATGGCGCATTCTTGCCATACGCGGCGGATCGTCTCGTCGACGATCGCTGCATGCTCGCGCAACAGGCGCGCCGTATCGGGATCGGCGTAGAACGCGTCGCGCAGCGCCTGTCGCCGCGCGCGCAGCGTCGCGCGCAGCGCGGCGATGTCCGGGCCGACCTCCGCAAGCGTAGCGGCGGGCGCGTCGTTCGTCGACGGCGCCATGGCCACGATGTTCAGGCCGCGAGTGCGGGGGGCGCGGGGGTGTCCGCCGAGACCGTGAGCACCTCGTAGCCGTCAGGCGTCACGAGCACGGTGTGCTCCCACTGCGCGGACAGCGAGTGGTCGGCAGTGACGATCGTCCAGCCGTCGGCGAGGCAGCGAATCCCCGCCCGGCCGGCATTGATCATGGGCTCGATGGTGAAGATCATGCCCGGCTGCAGCTTGAGACCGGTGCCGCCGCGCCCGTAGTGCAGGACCTGCGGCTCCTCGTGGAACTGGCGGCCGATGCCGTGGCCGCAGAACTCACGGACCACCGAGAAGCCGTGGCCCTCGGCAAAGCGCTGGATGGTGGCGCCGATGTCGCCCAGGTGCGCCCCGGGGCGCACCACGCGGATACCGCGCCACATCGCCTCGTAGGTGACCTCGGACAGGCGCCGCGCCTGGATCGACGCCTTGCCCACCGTGAACATGCGGCTCGTGTCGCCGTGGAAGCCGTTCTTGATGACGGTGACGTCGACGTTGACGATGTCGCCATCCTTGAGCTTCTTGTCGCCAGGGATCCCGTGGCACACCACGTGATTGATCGACGTGCACAGCGACGCGGGATAGGGCGAGTGGCCCGGCGGCGCGTAGTTCAGCGTGGCGGGGATCGTGTGCTGAACGTCCACCATGTAGCGATGCGCGAGGTCGTTGATCTCGCCGGTGGTGGCGCCCGGCTTCACGTGCGGCGTGAGGTAGTCGAGGAGCTCGGAGGCGAGGCGACCCGCGACGCGCATGCCCTCGATCTCTTCGGCGGACTTGATGTGAACGGACATCGCAGGCGTCAGGCGCGCAGGAGTTCGTTGATGCTCGTCTTGCTGCGCGTCCTTGCATCCACCTGCTTGACGATCACCGCACAGTAGAGTTGGCAGCCATCCTTCCCCGACGGCAGGCTGCCGGCCACGACGACCGAACCCGCCGGTACCCGGCCATAGGTGATGCTGCCGCTCGCGCGGTCGTAGATGCGGGTGCTCTGGCCGAGGAACACGCCCATGCCGAGCACCGAGTTCTCCTCGACGATGACGCCCTCGACGACCTCGGAGCGCGCGCCGATGAAGCAGTTGTCCTCGATGATGGTGGGGTTGGCCTGCAGCGGCTCGAGCACGCCGCCGATGCCGACGCCGCCCGACAGGTGGACGTTCCTGCCGATCTGCGCGCACGATCCCACGGTGGCCCAGGTGTCGACCATCGCGCCCTCGTCGACGTATGCCCCGATGTTCACGTAGGAAGGCATGAGCACGACGTTGCGCGCGATGTACGCGCCCCGTCGCGCGACCGCCGGCGGCACCACGCGCACGCCAGCGGCCGCGAACTCGCTGTCGCTGTACTGCGCGAACTTGGTGGGCACCTTGTCGTAGAAGCGAAACGGGACCTGCGGGCCCGAAAGCCCGATGCCGGCGTTGTCGGCGAGGCGGAAGGACAGCAGCACCGCCTTCTTGATCCATTGGTGCGTGATCCACTCGCCGTCGCGCTTCTCGGCCACGCGCAGGCGTCCCGCATCGAGCCCGGCGATGACCGTGTCGACGGCATTGCGCACTTCGGCAGGGGCGGCGCCGGGGGACAGCGTGGTGCGCGTTTCCCACGCGGCATCGATGATGGCAGCAGGATCGGACATGGATTCGTGATTCGGCGGCAGCGGGCGAAAGGGGCAATTATAGAGGAAGCCCATCGCCTGACCCGGAAGGTGCGGGCGGAAAGGGTGCGATGCAACAGCCGCGGCGCGGGACGTCGTGGTCCCGGTCACCCGCGCCGCGGCCGTCCTCCGGGCGCATCGACCATCGTCCTTCGGCGCATCGACCTGCGTCGCATCAGGCTGCTGCGGTGTCCGGACCGATCCGGCGCGTGAACGCGACGAGCCTTTCCACCGCCTCGGCGCACTCGTCCTGCGTGGCCACGAACGCGAGCCGCACGTGCCGATGTCCCGGATTGACGCCGTTCGCCTCGCGGGCGACGTAGCTCCCCGGCAGCACCGTCACGTTCTCCTCGGCGTAGAGGCCGCGCGCGAACTCCGTGTCGTCGATCGGCGTGCGGGCCCAGAGGTAGAACGCCGCCTGCGGCATCGCACACGGCAGGACGGCCGCCACGCGCGGCTGCAACGCCGCGAACTTGGCGGCATACTCGGCGCGGTTGGCGCGCACGTGCGCCTCGTCGTTCCAGGCCGCGACGCTGGCGGCGGCGATCGGACCGGACATCGCGCTGCCGTGATACGTGCGGTAGAGGAGGAAGGTCCGAAGCAGTGCGGCATCTCCGGCGACGTAGCCCGAGCGCAGTCCCGGGGCATTGGAGCGCTTGGAGAGGCTGCCGAAGACCACGATGCGCGGATATCCGGTGCGTCCGTCGGCCTGCGCTGCCGCGAGCGCACCGAGCGGCGGGCGGGCCTCGTCGAAGTAGATCTCCGAGTAGCACTCGTCGGAGGCGATCACGAAGCCATGCCGGTCGGACAGGGCGAAGAGTTGCCGCCATTCGTCGAGACCGAGCGCGCGCCCCGTCGGGTTGTCGGGGGAACACACGTAGAGGAGTTGTGTCCGCGTCCAGACCTCGTCCGGCACGCTCCCGAAGTCGTGCACGAAGCCGTTCTGCGGAAGCGCGTTCACGCAATGGATCCGGGCACCGGCGAGCAGCGCAGCGCCTTCGTAGATCTGGTAGAAGGGATTGGGGACCACCACCGTCGCCCCGGGCTGCGAGCCGTCGAGGACCGTCTGCGCGAACGAGAATAGCGCCTCGCGGCTGCCGAGCACGGGCAGCACCTGCGTCGCGGGATCCAGCGCCGGCAGCGCGTGGCGACGCTGGAGCCACCCCGCGATCGCCTCGCGCAGGGCGGGCGGGCCGATCGTCGTGGGATAATTCGAGAATGCCCCTGCGGCAGCGTCGAGCGCCTCGATGACGAGACGCGGTGTGGGATGCCGCGGCTCGCCGAGCGACAGGCTGATGTTGTGCCGGGCAGGATTGGGCGTCACGCCCGCGAACAGCGCGCGCAGCTTATCAAACGGATACGGCGACAGTTGGTCGAGGCGAGGATTCACGGTGCGCGCGATGGCGGTAAACGCAAATTATAGCGAGGCGTCATGGGCGTCCCCCGCGCCTCCGGGTGCCCACGGGTCGGGGCGGACCTGGCGCTTGCGGGCGCAGCAGGTGCGGCGCACGCCGGCGCAGCAGGCGATTCGCGTGCGGGCCGGCCGATGAATCCGCGCGGCGCGTTGCTATCGGTTGCGAGCTTCGTTGCCACGGGCGCCGCACTCGCGCTGTTCGCCATGATCGTCGCCTGGTGGGGCTGGCGCTGGCTCGGCCCGCGGCCCGTGACCGTGACGCCCGCCACGCCGCATGACCCGGCGGCGGCGATCCTCGCCTCGGGACTGTGGCGCAGCCCCGGCGCCGCACCGTCGCCAGCGCCCCGCAGCGAAGAGGTGGCCACGCTGTCGGGCGACACGCGCCTGCTCGGCGTGCTGGCCGAGCACGACGGGCGTGGCTATGCCCTGTTCCGACTGCCGGGCGGCCCGCGCCTCGTCGCGGTGGGCCAGGACATCGCCCAGGGAGCCTCGCTCGTGGCCGTGCAGCCCGACAGCATCACCATCCGCGAGGGCGGCCGCGAGCGGCACATCGAGCTTCGCGCCGCGTCGACCGCCAGAGCCGCCGCGCCAGCCGCGGTGGCCGCTGCGCGCCCCGCGCGCAACCCGGCATGCGCTCCGCCGCCAGGCTTCAAGGGCGCCGTGCTGAAGCTCAACGCCGAGCTCTTCCAGGGCATCATCGCAAAGCCGGAAGCGTGGACGTCGCTGCTCGCAGCCGATCGCGGCGCGCTCAGCGTGCGCGACGACAGCGGATTCTCGGCGATGCTCGCCATGCGCAAGGGCGATCGCCTGATGCAGGCCAACGGCATTGCGCTGACCGCGCCGCAGGACGTCGTGAGCGCAGTGCTGCGGCCGCTCGCGGCGCAGCAGCAGGTGCGGGTGATCGGGCAACGCAATGGACAGCCGCGAGAGTGGCTGCTGCTGAATGCCGGAACCTGCTCGCCGTAGGCGTCCGCACGCTGCGCCGCCGCCGGGCAACCTCCGGACGATAACCCTGAGTCGTTGTCATTCGGCGCATCCCGCGCCGACCTCACGCAACGTCCCGAGAGGAGAACGAGATGATGAAACGCCTTCGGCAGTTGGGTCGCTCCGCAGCCATCGCGTCGGCCGCGGCACTCGCGATCGCTGCCCCGCCTGCCGCCATGGGCCAAGCCTACCCCACCAAGCCCGTGAAAGTCCTCGTGGGCTTCGCTCCCGGCGGCGCCATGGACCTCGTTGCGCGCGCCGTCGGCCAGAAGATGGCGGTCGGCCTCGGACAGCCCGTCGTGATCGAGAACAAGCCGGGAGCCGCAAGCAACATCGCCATCAGGCAACTGATCGAGAGCCCTCCGGACGGTTACACGATAATGCTCGTGGCCAACGGCCTCACGGCGAACCCGCTCCTCTACAAGCAGCAGCCGTTCGACCCGAACAATGACGTGGCGCCGATCACGCTCGTGGCGCGCCTGCCTGTGGTGATCGCGGCCGACCCGAAGTCGGAAATCACATCGCTCGCGAAGCTGGTGGAGATCTCGAAGGCGAAGCCGGGGAGCCTCAACTACGGCAGCCCTGGCAACGGCTCCACACCGCACCTCGCCGTGGAGCTCTTCGCACACGGGGCGGGCATCAAGCTTTCGCACGTCCCCTACAAGGGCGGCAAACCCGCCATCGCCGACGTCCTCGGCGGCCAGATCCCGCTCGTTGCGGTGAATGCGGTGGAGGTGCTCCCGCTCTGGAAGGATGGCAAGCTCAGGGTGCTCGCCGCACTCAGCGCCGAGCGCGTGGCGACGATGCCGGACGTGCCGACCATCGCGGAGTCCGGCTACCCGGGCTTCGAGGCGAACGTGTGGCACGCGTTCATCGCGCCGAAGGGAACACCTCCCGCAATCGTCGACAGACTGAACGCCGAGATTCACAAGGCACTCGCCGATCCGGAAGTGAAACAGCGGCTCGCGAGCCTCGGCGCGGAGATCTCGCCCTCCACGCCTCAGGAGCTCGCTGCGCTGGTGCGAACCGAGCATGAGCGGTACGCGAAGCTCGTGCGCGAGGCGAACATCGAGGCAAACTGAGCATCGCGACGGTCGGCGAGGACGTGCACGGCCTCGCGTCGGGGACCCGGAGCCTATGCCTCCGGGCCGGGCAGCCAGTCGAGGAGATCGAGCGGAGTCTCGATCCACCCCGTCGCTGGCCAGCGGCGCGCATCACCCCCCACGCCCATGTAGCCGTAGCCGGCGACGATCGTGGCCATGCCCGCTGCGTTGCCCGCTTCGATGTCGCGCAGGTCGTCGCCGACGTAGACGCACCGGGCAGGCTCGATGCGAAGCGCCTCCGCCGCATGCAGCAGGGGCGCCGGATGCGGCTTGGGGTGGGGCGTGGTGTCACCGGCCACGACCACGCGTGCCCGGGGTGCGAGCCCCAGCGCTTCCGCAACGGGCTGCGTGAATCGCATGTACTTGTTGGTCACGATGCCCCAGGCGAGGCCACGGGCCTCGATCGCGTCGAGCAGCGCACCCACTCCTGCGAAGAGCGTCGTGCGCGTGGCAAGGCAGCCCGCGTAGTTGGCGAGGAACGCCTCCCGCAGGGCCGCGTATTCGGGATCGTCGGGACTGAGGCCCATGCCGCGATGGAGGAGGCCGCGCGCACCCGAGGAGGCGTAGGGCCGCAACTCGACGTCGGGCACCGGATCGAGTCCGCGCGCAGCGCGGATCATGTTGAGGGCGAGCGCCAGGTCGCCCGCCGAATCCGCGAGCGTGCCGTCGAGATCGAACAGGACCGCCGCCACGGGCAGCGGACGCGCCGGGTCAGCCGCCACGGGCCGGCTTGCGGAAGGCCGCGAGATAGTTCACGGACGTGTCGGGCTCGAGGCGATACACCCGCGTGAGCGGGTTGTAGGTCATTCCGTTGGTGGCCAGGAGATCGAGCCCGGCGCGGCGCGCATGCCGCGCGAGTTCCGCGGGGCGCACGAACTTCGTCCAGTCGTGCGTGCCGCGCGGCAACAGGCGCAGGACGTATTCGGCGCCGAGGATGGCAAAGGCGTACGACTTCGGATTCCGGTTGAGCGTCGCGAACACGAGCGTGCCGCCGGGGGTCGCCGCTCGGGCGCAGGCGGCGACGATCGATGCGGGATCGGGAACGTGCTCGAGCATTTCCATGCAGGTCACGACGTCGAAGCTGTCGGAGTGTTCGGCGGCGAAGGCTTCCGCCGCCATCAGCCGGTAGTCGACCACCACGCCGGATTCGAGGCCGTGCAGGCGCGCCACCCCGAGCGCCTTCTCCGAGAGGTCGATGCCCGTGACCTGCGCATCCGCCAGCGCCATGGCCTCGGCTAGGATGCCGCCACCGCAACCGACGTCGAGCACCCGCTTGCCCGCGAGGCCGCCCGCCATGTCGACGATCCAGCGCAGGCGCAGTGGATTGATCTCGTGCAGCGGCCGGAACTCGCTGTGCGGATCCCACCAGCGGTGCGCGATGTCCGAGAACTTCGCGAGTTCGGCCGGATCGGCGTTGGCGCCGTGGAAGGTGATGCGGGACGTCGAGTGGTTGGTCACGAGGCGGGGGCCAGGCGTTGCTGCCAGAGGAGGGTCTGCGCGCGGATCGTCGCTTCGTCGATCGTCACGAGCCTGCCTCCGTCCACGATTCTAGCGCCCCGCACCCACACGTCGGTGACACAGCTGCGATCGGCCACGTGAACGAGGTGCGAGACGGGGTCGAAGACCGGTTGCATGGACAGCGGCGACAGGTCGACCGCGACGATGTCGGCGTCCTTTCCCGGTAGCAGCGAGCCGGTGACCGCATCGAGTCCGAGCGCACGCGCGCCGTTGATCGTGGCCATCTCCAGTGCGGTGGCGGCCGCCACCGCGGCGGCGTCGCCGGTCGAAACCTTGGCCAGCAGGCTCGCAAGGCGCATCTCGGCAAGCAGGTCGAGCCGGTTGTTGGAGGCCGCGCCGTCGGTGCCGAGCGCCACGTTCACGCCGGCCGCCAGGAGTGCCGGGACCGGCGCGATGCCGCTCGCGAGCTTCATGTTCGACGCCGGGCAATGCACCGCGTGGCACCCGTGCGCGGCCATGAGGGCGATGTCCGCGGCGTCGAGGTGGACGCAGTGGATGCCGATGAACGAGGGTCCGGTGACGCCGAGCCGGTCGAGGCGGGCCAGCGTCGTGCCTCCCGTCGCGGCGCGGGCCCGCGTCGTCTCGTCGCCGGTCTCGGCGAGATGCGTCTCGATCGGCAGGTCGAGCTGGCGCGCGTACATGAGAACGGTCGTGAAGCTCGCATCCGACACCGTGTACGGTGCATGCGGCGCGAGGGCGAACGACAGGAGGGCATTGTGGCGCCAGGCATCCCGCGCGGCGAGGCCACGCGACAGGTAGCCTTCGGCGTCGGCCGCATACGGTGTCGGGAAGTCGAGGACTGGCGCACCCAGGACGGCACGCATGCCCGCCGCGTCGTAGGCGCGCGCTGCCGCGTCCGGGAAGAAGTACATGTCGCTGCAGGTGGTGATGCCGCCGCGCAGCATCTCCGCGCACGCCAGCAGCGTGCCGTCGTGCACGAACTCGGGTGACACGAAGCGGCCCTCGCGGGGCCAGATATGACGTTCGAGCCAGGGCTGCAGTGCCACGTCGTCGGCCACGCCGCGCATGAGGCTCATCGCCGAGTGGGCATGGGCGTTCACCAGCCCGGGGAGGAGCACATGCGAGGGTAACGAGATCCTCTCGGCCGGAGCGAAGGCCGCGTCGGCTTCACCTGCCGGGAGCAACGCGACGATGCGGCCGTCGTGCACCAGCAATGCGCCACCTTCCAGGACACCTGCCGGTTCGACTGGCACGATCCAGCGGGCGTCGATGCGCAGGTCGACCGATCGGGGCATGGACATGGGCAAGAGGGCGCTTCCCCCGGTGAAAAAAAAGCCCCGCACAAGGCGGGGCTCTCGACTGCAGGAGTCGGCTCTAGCGACGGACGGTTGCCTCGCCCTTGACTTCGATTTCCACGCGACGGTTCGGCGCGAGGCAGGCGATGAGCTCCTTGAAGTTCTTCTGGTTGCAGACCACACCCGGCAGCGGCTGGGTCTTGCCCATGCCCAGGGTCTCGATCTTGTCCTTCGGCACGCCCTTGCTGACGAGGTAGTCGCGGACGGCATCGGCGCGGCGCTCGGACAGCTTCTGGTTGTACTGCTGCGTACCGATGCGATCGGTGTGGCCGGTGACGAGGACGAGTTCGAGCTTCTGCACCTGTGGCAGCTTGGCGATGATCTCGCTGTCGATCGCAGCCTTGCCTTCGGGCTTGAGCGCGTACTTATCGAAGTCGAACAGCGCCTTGGACGCCAGCGTGATCTTCTGCACCTGCGGAGCCGGTGCGGGCGCGGGCTTCGGTGCCGGAGCAGGTGCCGGCGCGGGTGCCGGAGCAGGCTTCGGTGCCGGCGCGGGCGCGGGGGGCTTCGGCACGAGGTCCGGATCGCACTGCACGATCGCGTTGGCGGGCGTCCAGTAGCCTTGGCGGTAGCACAGGTTGCCGGACAGTCCGGCCGTGCTGTTGTAGGCGCCGCTCTTCACGACGCCGTCGGTGGGCGTGGGATAGCCGTTGCAGACGTATCCGGGCGAGCAGGGTGCCGTTCCCGGCACGTAGCCCTTGGTTTGCGCAACCGCTTCGACCGCACCGCCGGCGAACGCTGCGGCGAACAGCCCAGCAACCGCTCCGGAGACGAGACGTCGAGTCATTGTTTCACCCCTTTGGCTTTGGTTTTGAACAAATTATTGCGAACTTGAGGTTTTGGGTGCGAAGCGGCTTCCCGCAGGCACGATATGCAATATCTCCCGAACGAATATAGCACACGGGATTTCGCGCCGCAAAATAAAACTGCCGGGGATCTCGCAGACATGGAACGGACTGTCGCGGCGATACAACGCCATGATAAAATGCCGTGATATCAATGGCCTCCGGGCACCCCTCGGACCTGGGACAGGCCCGCGGCCCCCGTCGCGGTCACGCCCCGGGAGGACGCCCGAACCCGCGAAACGCGCGGCAGGTTGGCGGTTTTCGGGGCGTATCGTGCGCAAGGCCCATTCACCCCACACTTCCGGATAAAAAGCCCGTTCATGGAGCAATTCGCCAAGGAAACCCTCCCCATCAGCCTCGAGGCCGAGATGCGGCACAGCTACCTCGATTACGCGATGAGCGTGATCGTGGGACGTGCCCTGCCGGACGTGCGCGACGGCCTGAAGCCCGTCCACCGCCGGGTGCTGTACGCGATGCACGAGGGCAACATCGCCTGGAACCGTCCGTATGTGAAGTGCGCGCGGGTAGTCGGCGACGTGATGGGCAAGTACCACCCCCACGGCGACTCCGCCATCTACGACACGCTGGTCCGGATGGCGCAGGGCTTCTCGCTCCGCTATCCCCTGATCGACGGGCAGGGCAACTTCGGCTCGGTCGATGGCGACAATGCGGCGGCCATGCGCTACACCGAGTGCCGCCTGGAGCGGATCTCCGAGGAGCTCACGGCCGACATCGACAAGGAAACGGTCGACTTCGTCCCCAACTACGACGGCAAGGAGGAGGAGCCGGCGGTGCTGCCGGCGCGGCTGCCCAACCTGCTCGTCAACGGCGCGGCCGGCATTGCGGTGGGCATGGCCACCAACATCCCGCCGCACAACCTGACCGAGACGCTCGCCGCCTGCGTGGCCGTCGTCGACAACCCCGCGATCACCGTCGACGAACTGATGGAGATCATCCCGGCGCCCGACTTCCCCACCGCCGGCATCGTCTACGGCCTCGAGGGCGTCCGCGAGGGCTATCGCACCGGCCGCGGCCGGGTGGTGATTCGCGCCCGCACCCACGTCGAGGACCTCGAGCGCGGCGGCAAGCAGGCGATCATCGTCGACGAGCTTCCGTACCAGGTTGGCGGCGATGCCGTGCTGAAGCGCATCGGCGAGCTCGTGCAGGACAAGAAGATCGACGGCATCGCGGACCTGCGCAACGAGAGCGACAAGAAGGGCATGCGCCTCGTGATCGAGCTCAAGCGCGGCGAGGTGCCCGACATCATCCTCAACAACCTCTTCAAGCTGACGCAGCTCCAGGACAGCTTCGGCATGAACATGGTGGCGCTGGTCGACGGCCAGCCCCGCCTGCTCAACCTGAAGCAGTTCATCGAGCACTTCCTCGCGCACCGGCGCGAGGTGGTCACGCGGCGGACGATGTTCGACCTGCGCAAGGCACGCGAGCGCGGTCACGTGCTCGAAGGCCTCGCGGTGGCGCTGTCGAACGTCGACGAGATCATCGCGCTCATCAAGGCCTCGGCGACGCCGCCGGAAGCCAAGGCGGCGCTCATGGCGAGGTCGTGGCGTTCGCCGGTCGTGGAGGAGATGCTGGCGCGCGCGGCGGCGGACGCGGCGCGTCCCGACGGGCTGCCTGCGGAGTTCGGCCTGAAGGAGCAGGGCTACCGGCTCTCCGAGGCGCAGGCGCAGGCGATCCTCGAGCTTCGGCTGCAAAGACTGACCGGCCTCGAGCAGGACAAGATCACCGCCGAGTACCGGGAAGTCATGGACCTCATCACCGACCTGCTCGACATCCTGGCCCGGCCGGAGCGGGTGACGCAGATCGTGCGTGACGAACTCGTGGCCATCCGCGACCAGTTCGGCGACAAGCGCCGGAGCGAGATCGTCGCCCAGGGCGTGGACCTGTCGATGGAGGACCTGATCGCCGCACAGGACATGGTGGTCACGCTCTCGCACGGCGGCTACATGAAGGCGCAGCCGGTCGACGAGTACCGGGCGCAGAAGCGCGGCGGACGCGGCAAGCAGGCCACGGCCACCAAGGAGGACGACTTCGTCGACCGCATGTTCATCGCGAACACGCACGACTACATCCTCTGCTTCAGCAACCGCGGCCGCGTGTACTGGCTCAAGGTCTACAGCGTTCCGCAAGGCTCGCGCGCATCGCGCGGCAAGCCGATCGTCAACCTCGTGCCGCTCGTGGACAGCGAGAAGATCACCGCGATCCTGCCGGTCGGGGAGTTCACCGAGAACCAGTTCGTATTCATGGCCACCGCGATGGGCACGGTGAAGAAGACCCCGCTCGCCGAGTTCTCGCGCCCGCGTCCCTCGGGGATCATCGCGGTCGACCTCGCCGGCGGCGATTCGCTCATCGGCGTGGCGCTCACCGACGGCACCCACGACGTGATGCTGTTCAGCTCCGGCGGCAAGGCGGTGCGCTTCGACGAGAACGACGTGCGGCCCATGGGGCGCAATGCCCACGGCGTGCGCGGCATGATGCTCGAGCCCGACCAGCGCGTGATCTCGATGCTGGTGGCCGAGGACGAGGCGCAATCGGTGCTTACCGCCACCGAGAACGGCTACGGCAAGCGCACGCCCATCGTCGAGCACACGCGGCACGGCCGTGGCACGAAGGGCATGATCGCGATCCAGCAGTCCGAGCGCAACGGAAGGGTGGTCGCAGCTGCGCTGGTGCGCGAGGACGACGAGGTCATGCTGATCTCCACCGGCGGCGTCCTGATTCGCACGAAGGTCGCCTCGATCCGCGCGATGAGCCGGTCCACGCAGGGCGTGACACTCATCAACCTCTCCGAGGGCGAGACGCTCGCCGGCCTCGAGCGAGTGGCCGAGTCCGACGACGAGAAGCTCGCGGGCCTCGATTCCGAAGGCAACGCCGACGTCGGGCCGTAGACGATGGCCCACGACGCGCCGCCGGGAGATGAGGCGCTTGCCGGACACCGGCAGGCCATCGATGCGCTCGACCGCCAGATCCTCGCCGCGCTCAATGAGCGGGCCCGGCATGCCCAGGCCATCGGGGCGCTGAAGGGCAGCGCTGCGGCATATCGTCCGGAGCGCGAAGCACAGGTGCTGCGCGGCCTGCACCAGGCGAACACCGGGCCTTTGCCCGACGAGGCCGTGAGCAGCGTCTTCCGCGCCGTGATGTCGGCGTGCCGGGCTCTCGAGCAGACGCTGCGCGTGGCCTATCTCGGTCCGGCGGGCACGTTCAGCCATGCCGCGGTGACGCGGCACTTCGGCACCCTCGTCGAGGCGATGCCGTATCCGTCGTTCGACGACATCTTTCGCGCGCTCGAGGGCGGCCAGGCCGATTACGCGGTCGTGCCCGTCGAGAACTCCACCGAAGGCGCCGTGGGCCGCACGCTCGATCTCATGGCGGCGACCGACCTCACGGTGTGCGGCGAGGTGAAGCTGCGCGTGAACCAGAATCTGCTCACCAAGGCGGCGGATCTCGCCTCGATCACGCGGGTGTATTCGCACGGGCAGTCGCTCGCGCAGTGCGCGCACTGGCTCGCCCTGCACCTGCCGGCGGTGCCGCGCATCGCGGTGGCGAGCAACGCCGAGGCCGCGCGTCTTGCCGCCGCGGAGCCCACGGCGGCGGCCATTGCCGGAGAGAACGCCGGCGCGATCTACGGCCTTGCCACGCTGGTGCCGCACATCGAGGACGAGCCCAACAACACGACCCGCTTCTGGGTCCTCGGCCGCCAGCAGCCGAAGGCCTCGGGACGCGACGTGACGTCGCTCGTGATGTCCTGCCCCAACCGCCCCGGCGCCGTGCACAAGCTCCTCGAACCGTTCGCCCGTCACGGCGTGTCGATGTCGCGCCTCGAGTCGCGCCCGGCGCGGACGGGACGCTGGGAGTATCTGTTCTTCGTCGATCTCGTGGGGCACCGCGACGACGCGCCGGTCGCAGCGGCGCTCGCCGAGCTCGCTCAGGTCGCCCCGCTCTTGAAGCTCCTGGGATCGTATCCCGCTGCACTGGACTGAAGAAGGCCCCATGACCGCATCGCCCGTCGCGCTCGACTACGTCGCCCGCATCGCCCCCTACGTTCCCGGCAAGCCGATCGAGGACCTCGCGCGTGAGCTCGGCCTCGACCCCGTGGCCATCGTGAAGCTCGCCTCCAACGAGAATCCGCGCGGCCCGAGCCCGCGGGCGCTGGCCGCCATCGCCGCGGCGGCGGCGGAGATCACGCGCTACCCCGACGGCAATGGCTTCCTGCTCAAGGAGGCGCTCGCCGCGCACCTGTGCCTCCGGCCCGACCAGATCGTCCTCGGCAACGGCAGCAACGACATCCTCGAGCTCGCGACGATGGCGTACCTGAAGCCGGGCGACGAGACCGTCTACGCGCAGCACGCCTTCGCCGTCTATCCGCTCGCTACCGCCGCCCGCGGCGGCAAGGGCATCGAGGTGCCGGCGCGCGACCTGGGCCACGACCTGCCGGCGATGCGCGCCGCCATCACGCCGCGCACGCGGATCGTATTCCTCGCCAATCCCAACAACCCCACCGGCACCTGGATCCCGCCCGCCGCCGTCGAGGCGTTCATCGACTCGATCCCGCGCGACGTGCTCGTGGTCCTCGACGAGGCCTACAACGAGTACCTGGAGCCGGCAGATCGTGCCGACAGCGTGGGCTGGCTCGCGCGCTTCCCGCACCTGCTCGTGTCGCGGACGTTTTCGAAGGCATACGGACTCGCCGCGTTGCGCGTGGGATACGGGGCTGCCGGCGCGGCGGTCGCCGACGTGATGAATCGGGTGCGCCAGCCGTTCAACGTGAACTCGCTCGCGCAGGTCGCGGCTGTCGCGGCGCTCGCCGACACCTCTTACGTGGAGGAGAGCCGGCGGATCAACCGCGAGGGGATCGCGCAGCTCTATTCGGGCTTCGAGGCGCTTCACGTTCCGTTCGTGCGCTCGCACGGCAACTTCGTGCTGGCGAAGGTCGGCGACGCGCACGCCGTCAACCTGTCGCTGCTGCGCCAGGGGGTGATCGTGCGTCCGGTGACCAACTACGGCCTGCCCGAGTGGCTGCGCATCTCCGTGGGTCTGCCGGCCGAGAACGAGCGCTTCCTCGGCGCGCTGAAGGTGGCCCTTGGGCGCTGAGGCAACGGCAGCGCGGCCATCGATCGGCAAGCTGGTCGTCGTCGGCGTCGGTCTCATCGGCGGCTCCTGCGCGCTCGCGTTGCGCCGCGCCCGCGTCGTCGGCGAGATCGTCGGGGTCGGCCGCACGCGTGCCAATCTCGATACCGCGGCCAGCCGCGGGATCGTCGATCGGATCCGTACGCTCGACGAGGACTGGGCTCGCGAGTGCGCCGACGCCGACGTCGTGTTGCTCGCGGCGCCCGTCGCGCAGTTTCCCTCGCTCCTTGCCGCGATGGCACCGGCGCTCGGCGATCGCACCGTCGTCACCGATGCGGGCAGCACCAAGCAGGACGTGATCGCCGCGGCCCGGCAGGCGCTGGCCGGCCGCTTTCGTGCGTTCGTGCCGGGGCATCCCATCGCCGGGACCGAGCACACCGGTGCGGCAGCCGCGTTCCCGTCGCTCTTCGATGGCCGCAGCGTCATCCTGGCGCCCGTCGCCGGGACCGATCGCGCGGCGGTTGCAAAGGTGCGGGAGCTTTGGGCCGCATGCGGCGCGCGCGTGAGCGAGCTCGCACCGGACCGGCACGACGCCGTGTTCGCGGCGGTCTCGCACCTGCCGCACGTGCTCGCCTTCGCGCTCGTCGCCGAGCTCGCGAGCCGGCCCGACGCCGCGACGTATTTCGACCACGCCGCAAGCGGCTTTCGCGACTTCACGCGCATCGCCGGCAGCTCGCCGGAGATGTGGCGCGACATCGCCGTGGCGAACCGCGATGCGCTGCTCGCCGAGATCGACGCCTACGCACGATCGCTCGCACGGGCCCGGGCGCTCGTCGCCGCGAAGGACGGGGCGGGACTCGCCGCCCTGTTCGAGCAGGCGAGCACCGCCCGTCGTGCCTGGGACGCGCGCCGCCAGACGGCGGTTGACGACTCCCGATGAGCGGTCGCCGATGCCGGTGATGCCGCACGACGCCTCCCGCGAACCCCACGACACCTCCGGTAAATCCCACGACACCTCCGGTAAATCCCACGACACCCGATGCCGCATCGCGTCGCCCGCGCTCGCTCACCTCTGTTGCCTCCGCCATGACCCACGCGTTTCCACCCCGACTGACGCTCTCGCCGTCACCTCACGCGGAAGGTAGCGTCGCGCTGCCCGGCTCGAAGAGCATCAGCAATCGCCTGCTGCTGCTCGCGGCGCTGGCGCGCGGCACGACGACGCTGACCGGACTGCTTGAATCCGACGACACCGCAGTCATGCTCGCCGCGCTGCGCGCGCTCGGCATCGCGATCCGCGACCGCGGCGACCTGCGCTACGAGATCGATGGCGCCGGCGGCCCGTTCCCGGTCAAGGAGGCCGACCTTCACCTCGGGCTCTCGGGGTTGTCGATGCGAACGCTCGTCGCGGCGCTCGCGCTCTCGGGCGGCACCTACCGTGCCGACGGTGTGCCGCGCATGCGCGAGCGTCCCATCGCCGACCTCGTCGGCGCGATGCGTCCCCTCGGCGTGGACGTCCGCTACGAGGCGAACGACGGCTACCCGCCGGTGCGGATCGGCCCGGGCACGCCACGGGCGGCGCCGGTGCGCATCCGCGGCGACGTGTCGAGCCAGTTCCTGACCGGCCTCCTGCAGGCGTTGCCCCTGTTGCGGGAGCGGATCGAGGTCACCGTCGAAGGCGAACTCGTCTCGCGTCCGTACGTGGACATCACGCGCCATCTCATGCGCCGCTTCGGCGTCGACGTGACCACCGCCGGCGATGCGCTGGTGGTGCCCGCTTCGGCGGGCTACGACAGTCCGGGCACGCTCGCCGTCGAAGGTGATGCGTCCGGCGCGTCGTACTTCATCGCTGCCGGATTGCTCGGCGGCGGACCGGTGCGCGTCACCGGGGTGGGGCGCGACTCCATCCAGGGCGACGTCGGCTTCGCACAGGTGCTGGCCCGGCAGGGCGCGGACGTGCGCATGGGTCCCGACTGGATCGAGACGCGGGCGAGCGGAACGTTCCGCGGCGGCAGCATCGATTGCCTCGCGATCCCCGATGCCGCCATGACGCTCGCCATCACCGCGCTCGCCGCCGACGCACCGACCACGCTCACCGGCATCGGTTCGTGGCGCGTGAAGGAGACCGATCGGCTCGCCGCCATGGCGACGGAACTGCGCAAGGTCGGCGCCGAAGTGGAAGAAGGAGCAGACTGGCTGCGCGTCGCGCCAGCGGCGACACTGCGCGCGGCGACCATCTCCACCTACGACGACCACCGGATGGCGATGTGCTTCGCGCTCGTGCGCTTCCTGGGCGTGCCGGTCACCATCGACGACCCCGGCTGCGTGCGCAAGACGTTTCCGTCGTACTTCGATGCACTCACCCGTATCTCCTCCTGACGTGAAGCCGTTCTTGTGCGACATGTCGCGGGAGAGGGGATGCCGGCGGCGGAGTGCGACCGATGGCCGCTGACATCGAATCAGCCGGCGCTTCCGCGGGCAGGCACGCCGTTTCCGTGCCGGTCGTGACGGTCGACGGGCCCGCCGCTTCGGGCAAGGGCACCATTGCGGCGGGCGTCGCCGGCGCGCTCGGCTTCCACTACCTCGACAGCGGGGCGCTGTATCGGCTGGTCGCTCTGAAGGCGCTGCGCGAGGGCATCGCGGTCACCGACGCGCCAGGGCTCGCGCGCCTCGCCGCGAGCCTCGACGCCGGCTTCGGTCCGGGCGCGGTCACCCTGGACGGCGCCGACGTGACCGCGGCGATCCGGGCGGAGGAGGTATCGGCGGCCGCCTCGCAGGTGGCCGTCCATGGCGCGGTCCGGGCGGCACTCCTCGATCGCCAGCGGGCATTCCGCCGGGCCCCCGGCCTCGTGGCCGACGGCCGCGACATGGGCACCGTCGTGTTCCCCGATGCCACGCTCAAGGTATTCCTCACGGCAACCGCCGCCGAAAGGGCCAGGCGGCGACATAAGCAGTTGATCACAAAAGGACTTTCTGTTACGATGGAGAGTCTTTTGCGCGATATCCGCGAGCGCGACGCGCGCGATTCGGAACGGGCCGCAGCACCGCTCGTTCCGGCTCCCGATGCCGTGCTCCTCGATACCACCCACCTTACGATCGACGAGGCCACTGCCCGTGTGCTGGAGCTCTTCCGCCAGCAGGCGAGTCGGCAGGACCGAAGCGGTTGATTCTGGCGGCGAAGGAGCGACGTTCGCCCAAAGGACCGCGTGGTGACGCTTTAGCCGGTGTCACCGACGCGGGATCGACCCACGAGCCCGCCGGCACGAGAAAAAGGGTTCTCGCCTCCGGCGGTTTTTGACCACGTAAAGGAACCAACCCGCATGGCTACTGCAACTCCCGTTACCGCAACGTCCGTCCCCGTGGCGCCCCCGATGGAAGATTTCGCGAAGCTCTTCGAGGAATCGCTGTCGCGCCAGGAGATGCGCCAGGGCGAACTCATCACCGCCGAGGTGGTGCGCGTCGACTTCAACATCGTCGTCGTCAATGCCGGCTTGAAGTCCGAGTCGTTCATCAACATCGACGAATTCAAGAACGACAAGGGCGAGATCGAGGTCAAGCCCGGCGATTTCGTCACCGTCGCCATCGAATCGCTCGAGGACGGCTACGGCGAGACCAAGCTCTCGCGCGACAAGGCCAAGCGCCTGAAAGCCTGGCACGACCTCGAGGCGGCCATGGAGCAGGGCTCCATCGTCCAGGGCCTCGTCACCAGCAAGGTGAAGGGCGGCCTCACGGTCATGATCAACGGCATCCGCGCCTTCCTGCCCGGCTCGCTGGTCGACATCCGTCCGGTCAAGGACACCTCGCCGTTCGAGAACAAGGCGCTCGACTTCAAGGTCATCAAGCTCGACCGCAAGCGCAACAACGTCGTCGTCTCCCGCCGCGCGGTGCTCGAGGAGTCGCAGGGCGAGGTCCGCGAGAAGCTCCTGTCCACGCTGTCCGAGGGCGCGATCGTCAAGGGCATCGTCAAGAACATCACCGACTACGGCGCCTTCGTCGACCTGGGCGGCATCGACGGCCTGCTGCACATCACCGACCTCGCCTGGCGTCGCGTCAAGCATCCGTCGGAGGTGCTCGCCGTGGGCGACGAGGTCACCGCCAAGGTCCTGAAGTTCGACCAGGAGAAGAATCGCGTCTCGCTCGGCATGAAGCAACTGGGCGAAGACCCCTGGGTCGGCCTCGGACGCCGCTATCCGCAGGGCACGCGCCTGTTCGGCAAGGTCACCAACATCACCGACTACGGTGCGTTCGTGGAGATCGAGTCGGGCATCGAGGGCCTCGTGCACGTGTCCGAGATGGACTGGACCAACAAGAACATCCATCCCACCAAGGTCGTGCAGCTCGGCGACGAGGTCGAAGTGATGATCCTCGAGATCGACGAGGAGCGCCGCCGCATCTCGCTCGGCATGAAGCAATGCATGCCGAACCCGTGGGACGAATTCTCGATGAACCACAAGAAGGGCGACCGGGTGACGGGCATGATCAAGTCCATCACCGACTTCGGCGTCTTCGTCGGCCTGCCGGGCGGCATCGACGGCCTCGTGCACCTGTCCGACCTCTCGTGGTCGGCGACGGGCGAAGCCGCCGTGCGCGACTACAAGAAGGGCCAGGAGGTCGAGGCCGTGGTGCTCGCCATCGACGTCGAGCGCGAGCGCATCTCGCTCGGCATCAAGCAGCTCGAGGGCGATCCGTTCACCAACTTCGTGGCGATGCACGACAAGGGCAGCATCGTCGCGGGCACTGTGAAGTCGCTCGACGCCAAGGGGGCCGTGGTCAGCCTCGGCAACGACATCGAGGGCTACCTGCGGGCTTCCGAGCTCTCGCGCGATCGCGTGGAAGACATGCGGCAGCACCTCAAGGAAGGCGACTCGGTCACCGCGATGATCATCAACGTGGACCGCAAGAACCGCAGCATCAACCTCTCCATCAAGGCGAAGGACAATGCCGAGGAAGGCGAGGCGATGCAGCGGATGAGCGCCGAGAACCAGGGGGCGAGCACGGGTACCACGAACCTCGGGGCGCTGCTCAAGGCCAAGCTCTCCGACACCAAGTCGAACGGCTGATCGCAACAACGGGCAACGGAACTTCGCAATGACCAAATCGGAGCTGATCGACCGCCTCGCGGCGCAGTTTCCGCAGCTCGTGGCCAAGGACGCCGAACTGGCGGTCAAGATGATCCTCGACGCGATGGGCGAGTCCCTCGCGAAGGGCGAGCGCATCGAGATCCGCGGGTTCGGCAGCTTCGGCCTGAACTACCGGCCGCCACGTACCGGACGCAACCCGAAGTCGGGCGAGAAGGTGCAGGTGCCGCAGAAGTTCGTGCCGCATTTCAAGGCCGGCAAGGAGTTGCGCGAGCGCGTGGACTTCAGCGCCGAGGCGCCGAAGTAGTCATGGCGTATATGCGGGTGGGGCGGGCGGGGTATTGCTCGTCCGCCCCGTTCCTGTTGCGCGGGTGCCGCGATTTTGCCGGAGTGCCGAGAAGCCGTGCCAAGCCACGATGGCATAATTGAGCACTCGACCGCAACTTGCGCCAGCGCTCGCATACGCGTTCACATTCCGCGACCTGTCCCATGACAAGTGTAGAAGCCTGTACGTACTCTCTCATCCAGAAGTTAGCGCTGGTTTTTCGGAAGGCGAAATATGACAGTTCTTAGGTTCATTGCGTTGCTCGTCCTGCACGGGTGCGTCTGCAACGTAGCACTCGGCGCTGTAGGAAGCGCGGGCCCGCCCGATTTGCTTTCGACAGAGTTGATCGTTAAGTTCCATCGATCCGGCAAAGAAGTGATCAACCCCGCAGTTGTGCTCGACGCCGCAATCGGCGCGGCCGAGGGCCGCCAACCGCGTGATTTTGGCGTTTGGACGCGAACCGGTTCGCCTTCACGCGGCCAATGGCTGATCAGCAATCGTCTATCCCAGGATTATTTGGATACGCTAGCGAAAGAAAGCCCCGACCATCCGGAGATCCATCTCCAGCATTATGTCGTGTTGGGCTATAAGGATCCGGTCGCGCGCCTGCAGGCACAAACGAAGCTCGCGGAAGACCCAAGCGTCCTGTCTGTATCCGCCAACACAACGGAGCAACAGTCGTATCGTGTCAACGATTACTTCGTCGCTACGACCGGACCTGGGTCAGCGCCGCAAGGGTATCAATGGGGACTCGAAGCCATCAACGTGATGTCTCCGTCGTGGAATCCGTTCGCGACTAGCGGATGGGACTACACGAAAGGCTGGGGCTATGTAGCAGTGGTCGACTCGGGAATCGAGGTTGCTCACAGTGACTTGTCGGGAAAGGTCCGTTCGCATTTCTCGCAAGCCTTCTATACCGGGTGTGTGGGCAATCTGACGAATATCAGCGAATCGGGTGACCCTGCGTGTCCAAACTCGTCAAGAGGGCATGGCACTCACGTGGCGGGCATTGTCGCTGCTATCGCGGACAACTCGATTGGCGTGTCCGGGGTTTGTCACTTTTGCTCGCTCATCATCGCGAAGGCCTATAACAACAACGCTGGAACGATAGCGGACATGGTCAACGGGATCAATCACTCGGTGATCCGGGGTGCGCCAATCATCAACCGAAGTGGCGGTGGTCGAGACTATCTGTTTAGCGTGAAAGAGCGGGTAGCGGAGGCGTGAGCATTCCTGGCCATCGGCGG
>CAYTOT010000026.1:56233-63969 GCA_964439475.1 uncultured Alcaligenaceae bacterium | reverse complement strand
TTGATTCAAGAGGCTTATCTACTCAAAAGCGAGGGGGTTAACGCAGGAACTTCAGGCTAGCCTGCACCACCGGACGTGCGAGCGCGATGCGCCCGCCGGGTAGATGGGAGCGATGCATCCGTCGGCATGGGCGGCCGCGATGCGCCTGCCACCCGGCGACGGCGAGGCATGCACCTGCCCGACGGGGCTACGCCCTGGCGGCGACGGGATCGGCGTCGGCGTCCGCAGCGGCCGAGTCGGCGTCCGCAGCGACGGGCGAGAACTGGATGCGATGCAGCTTGGCGTAGGCGCCGTCGGCGGCCAGGAGTTGCGCATGCGTGCCCATCTCGACGATGCGGCCCTCGTCCAGCACCACGATGCGGTTGGCGTGCTCGATCGTGGACAGGCGGTGCGCGATCACGATCGTGGTGCGGCCGCGCATCAGCGTATCGAGGGCGGCCTGCACCTGCCGCTCCGATTCCGAGTCGAGGGCGGACGTCGCCTCGTCGAGGATCAGCAGCGGTGCGTTCTTGAGGATCGCACGGGCGATCGCGATCCGCTGCCGCTGTCCGCCCGAGAGGCGCACGCCGTTCTCGCCAACCACGGTGTCGAAGCCCTCGGGCATCGCGCGGATGAAATCGAGCGCATGCGCGGCGACCGCCGCGCGCTCGACTTCCTCGCGCGAGGCGCTCGCCATCGCGCCGTAGGCGATGTTGGCGGCGACGGTGTCGTTGAAGAGGAGCACGTCCTGCGACACCATGGCGATCTGCGCGCGCAGGCTCGCCAGCGTGAGCGTGGTGATGTCGTGACCGTCGACGAAGAGACGTCCCGCCGTGGGCTCGTAGAAGCGCGGCACGAGGTTAACGAGCGATGTCTTGCCGCTGCCGGAGGATCCGACCAGCGCCACCGTCTCGCCGGGGGCGATCTCGAGCGTGACGTCGGACAGCGCCTCGCGCTCGTTGCCGCCGTAGCGCAGCGACACGCGTTCGAAGCGGATCTCGCCGCTGCAGCGGCCGAGGGCGACGTTGCCGGTGTCGGACTCCTCCTCGTGGTCGAGCAGGCCGAAGATGCTCTCCGCCGCGGCGAGCCCGCGCTGGATCGCCGCGTTGATCCCGGACAGGCCCTTCAGGCGCTCGAGCAGCGTCAGCAGCGCGACCACGTACGACATGAAGAGCGCGAAGTCGAACTTGTTGACACCGTCGTTCTGCTGCAGGGCGATCCACACGATCGAACCCACCGCGCAGGCAGCGAAGAACACGGTGAGCGGCGAACTCGCGGCGGTGGCGGACGACTCCTTGGTCATCGCGTTGCGCAGCCGGTTGGCGGCCCCCACCGCGCGCTCGCGCTCGTACTTCTCGCCGCCGAATACGCGCACCACGCGATGCCCGGCGATCATCTCCTCGAGCACCTGGGTCAGCGACCCCGAGCGGTCCTGGATGTCGCGCGCGATGCGGCGCAAGCGCCGGCTGAAGTAGCGGATCACGACGCCCACGATCGGCACCACCAGGAAGGTGAGCAGCGTGAGCCGCCAGTTGAGCCACATGAGGTAGCCGAAGCTCACCACGATGGTGAGCGTCGAGCGGATCGCGTTGGTGATGGCGCCCGACGCGGCCGAGGCGAGCTGGTGCGCGTCGAACGAGATCTTGGACTGGATCACGCCGGCCGCGTGCGTGTCGTAGTACGGCGTGGGAAGCCTCAGCAGCTTGTCGATGAGGTCGCGCCGGAGGTCGAACACCACCCGGTAGCCCGTCCAGCCCATGCCGAACTCGGAGATGTACGCGCCGACGCCGCGCAAGAGGAACACCGCGACGATGGTGAGCGGCAGCCACCGGGTGCCGGTCGGGTCCGGCGCCTCGAAGTTGCGCACGATGGGGATGACGAGCCACGCCAGCATGAGGTCGCCCGCGGCCACGATCACCATGCCGAGCACCGCGACGCCGAACGCCCAGCGATAGGGGCGGACGTAGCGGAGGAGTCGTGAGTAGAGGGACAGACCCGTCATCGGAAGCGGCGCCGCCGCGTGGAGCCGGTCGCGCCGTGGCTATCGGTGGCCGGCCGGGACAGGAACGCGCGTCGCGCGCTCCCGAATGGCGCGGGGAAGTATAGCCCAGCGGATGCGCATTCCCCGGGGCGCACGCCGATACGCGTCGCGGCCCCGTTCCCTCTTCCGGCCCCCGTCGCGGTCACGCGTCCCGGCCGCCCCCGCTGGCGACGGGAAGCAGCCGCTCGTAGAGCGCCACGAGCCGTGCGGCCATCGCCGGCGGCGTGAGGTCCGCCATCGCCGCGACGGCCCGGGCACCCATCCGGGCGCGCGTGCCGGCGTCGAGCAGGGCGCGCATGGCGTCGGCGATCGCCCCGATGTCGCGGGCGCCGGTGACGAAGCCGGCCCCGAACTCCTGCACGAGTTCGCCGGCGCCGCACCGCTCGCTCGTGATGACCGGCAGGCCGCAGGCCAGCCCTTCCAGCACCGCGTTGGAGAGCGCGTCGTACAGGGTAGGCAGCACGAAGGCGTCGGCAGCCCCGTAGAACGGGCGGGGATCCTTCTGGGCGCCGGCGAACGTGACGCGCGGCGCCACGCCCAGCCGGTGCGCGAGCGCGGCATAGCGCTGGGGGTGCCGGTCGCGGCCCACGACGAGCAGATGCGCGGCGGCCGGCGCGCGCGACAGCGCCTCGATGGCACGCCCCACACCCTTGCGCGCGTACTCCGAGCCCACGAGCAGGAACACGCAGCAATCGCGGGGAATGCCCAGGCGCGCGCGCGTCTCGTCGCGTCCTTCGGCGAGGCCCGGGTTGAACACGCCCGGATCGATGGCGTTGTAGATCACGGGCAGACGTTCGAGCGGCAGGCCGAAGCGTTCGTGGACCTCGCCTTGCACCATGCGCGAGATGCAGATCACGGCCTTGAGGCGCGGGCTCGCGAACATGCGCCGCTCGGCGGCCATCACGTAGCGGTGGTACGGGCTCGTTGCCACCGCCAGTCGCTCGCTGGTGCCGCCGCCGCGCAGACGCTCGTCGACCCAGACGGCATGCACGCCGTCGCCGGCGCGATAGATGTCGCAGCAGTCCATGCGCTCGTGCGACTGGACCAGCGTTCGCGGCAGCCCGGCGAGCGCCGCGCAGGCGGCGCGAGCGAAGCTCGCGGCGCGCATCGTGCGCCCGAGGTACGGCGGATCGACGACCAGAGGCGTGATGCGCGGATCGCCGCCGTCGGGCCAGCGCCGCGTCACGAGCGTGAGCTCGACCCCTCTCGCGGCCAGCGCGTCGAGCGCGCGTTCGATGAAGCGCTCGGCGCCGCCGTAGGGCGTGTAGCGCTGGCGCACGATGGCAAGCCGCATGGCCGGCGGCGCGGGAGTCGTGGCCGTCAAGGCTTGGCCGGTCGCGCCAGGGGCGAAGACGGCGGCGACGCGTCCGCGGGCGGTGCGCCGACGACGCGCGCGCCGGCGGAGGGGGCATCGGCGGCGGGGGCATCGGTGGCGGGGGCATCGGTGGCGGGGGCATCGGTGGCGGGGGCATCGGTGGCGGGCGTGCGCGCCGGCGGCGTGTCCGGCGATCGAGGCAGCGGGATCGTCTCGGAGTCGAGCCCGAACTCGCCGTGCAGGTGCGGCGCTTCCCGCGGCGGCGTGCCGGACGGCGCAGCCGGCGGCACGGCCGCCGCCTTCTGCGGCATCCGGTGTGCCACGCTCGCCTCCAGAAGCTCCTTGTAGATGAGGACGAGTTTCAAGGTCATCGCCGAAGGCGAGAAGGGCAGCACGGCATCGCGCGCCCGCGCGCCCATCGCCTGGCGGGCGGAGACGTCGAGCAGTGCGCGCATGCTCGTGGTGAAGGCGAGAACGTCGCGCGCGTCGTGGACGAAGCCTGCGTCGTGCGCGCTCGCGAGGGTCGCGGCGCCGGACTGCGTGGTGACGGCGACGGGAAGGCCGCTCGCCATCGCTTCCATCGTCGCGTCGGGGGACGGATCGTAGACGGCCGGCAGCACGAAGGCGTCGGCGGCGCCGTGGTACGGTGCGACGTCGGCCTGGTACCCTGCGAAGGTCACGCGATCGCGCACGCCGTGCTCCAGCGCGATGCGCTCGAAGCTGCCGACCCGGTCGTCGTTGCCCACCACCAGCAGATGCGCGGGAGCCGGCACGCCGGCCAGTGCGGCGAGCGCGGTCGCTACTCCCTTGCGGCGAAAGCCGGACCCCACGAGCAGGAAGACGGGCGCATCGGCGGCGATGCGGTGGCGCTCGCGGATGCGCTCGCGATGCGCTGCGACCGCCGGCGAGAAGCGGTTCGCGTCGACGGCGTTGGGCAGCACCGGCAGGCGGTCCGCCGGAATGCCGAAGCGCGCCTCGATGTCGTCGCGCACCATCTGCGACGGGCATAGCACGACGCGCAGCCAGCGGCTCGCGAAGAGCTTGCGCTCCATCGCGAGCGTGTAGCGATGCCAGGGCGACAGTGCCGTGCGCCAGCGCGCCAGCGCGCCGGCGTCGCGCCGCGACTGCTCGAGCCAGGTGACGTGAAGTCCGTCGCCCGGGCGATAGACGTCGCAGGTCAGCACTCGCTCGTGCGCTTGCACGAGGTTGGCGCGCGTGGCAGCGACGTCGTGCGCCACCGCACGGGCGAAGCCCGCATCGCGCCACAGCGGTCCGATGTAGAACGGATCGAGGATCGCGGGCTCGATGAGCTTGAGCTTGGTGGCCGGCCACTCGCGCGTGTACAGCGTGATCGCCACGTTGCGCTCGAGCAGCGCCTCGAGCGCGCCTTCGAGGAAGCGCTCGGCGGCGCCTTCCGGATCGTAGCGCTGGCGGATGACGGCGAGGCGCATCAGGCGGGCTCGAGCAACGCGGCGAGAGCCTCGTGCACGCGCTCCTCGGGCAGCGTGGTGAGGCATTCGGAGACCTTGCCGCCGCCGCAGCCGTCGAGTCCGCAGGGGCGGCACGGGTGGCGGTCGGAGACGAGCACGCGATGCGGCACGCGCCAGGGGCCCCAGGCGATCTCGCTCGACGGCCCGAAGAGCGCCACCGCGGGCGTGCCCACCGCGGCGGCGATGTGCATCGGCGCCGAATCGACGCCCACGAACGCGCGCGCCCGCGCGGTGAGTGCCCCGAGTTCCTCCAGCGTGAGCTGGCCGGTCAGGTCCGTCACGCGGGCTCGCGTGGCGGGGCGTATCGCCGCCAGCACCGCGGTCACGAGCGCGCGCTCGCGATCGTCCGGCGCACCGGTCAGCACGATGCGCCCGCCGTCGGCGGCGACGAGGTCGAGCAGCGCGGCGGTCCGCTCCGCCGGCCAGCACTTGAACAGCCAGCGCGACCCGGGATGCACCTGGATGAACTCGCGCGCGGCGAGGTCGTTGCCGGCCAGCAGCGTGTCGACCTTGCGCTGCGCGGTGGCGCCGGGAACGAGCACGAGGCGGCGGTGCTCGGGGGCCGGTTGCACGCCGATCCGCCGCAGCGCGTCGAGGTTCTGCTCCACGACATGCCGCTCGGTACGCGCAGGCAGGCGGTAGAAGTGCGTGAAGTGCCGCCGCCACAGGCGTGCGCGCTTCTCCCGTTCGCGGGTGACGGCGTAGCGGGGCCGCAGCAGCCGCGCCAGCGTGAGGCCGCGCGGATGCTCGGTGAGGTGCACGAGGAGGTCGTACTCCCGCGCCCGCAATGCGCGCAGCAGCCGCCACTCGGCGGCGAGCTGCGCGAGGACGCCGCGCTTCTTCCAGTTGCGATCGATGGTGTGCACACGCGCGATCGCGGGATGCCCGGCGAGCATCGGCGCGGTCTCGAGGTACACGAGTGCGTCGATCTCGAGCCCCGGCGCCGCGTGCGCGAGCGCCGTGAAGACGGGCGAGGCGAGCAGCACGTCGCCGTGGTGACGAAGCTTGGTGACGAGGACACGCTTCAGAAGATGCAGCGGTACGGGATCCGGCAGCGGGCTTGCCATGCGGGGACGATACCAAATTCGTCCGTTCTCCGCGCCGTCGGCGGCGGGCAGGGGTAGGCGCTCACTGCAGTGCGGAGGCGCGGCGGGACCCGCCTGCGGATCGGAGTACAATCCGCGCGTTCCGTCCGTTGCGGCGCCGGTCCCGGCTCCGATCCTGTTTCGTTGCCTGCCCGTCCATCATGACCGTCGACGCCGTCAGCACCGCGCTCAAGGCGCACATCCTCGCCGAGGCGCTGCCGTACATCCGGCGCTTTCACGACAAGACCATCATCGTGAAGTACGGCGGTAACGCGATGACCGAGCCTGCGCTCAAGGCCGGCTTCGCGCGCGACGTGGTGATGCTGAAGCTCGTGGGCATGAATCCGGTGATCGTCCACGGCGGCGGACCGCAGATCGGCGACCTCCTCAAGAAGATGGACATCAAGAGCGAGTTCCGCCAGGGCATGCGGGTGACGGACGAGCGCGTGATGAACGTGGTGGAGATGGTGCTGGGCGAGCTCAACCAGGAGATCGTGGGACTCATCAACCAGCACGGCGGCAAGGCGGTGGGACTCACCGGACAGGACGGCGCGTTCATCCACGCCCGCAAGATGCTGCTCGAGCCCGAGCAGGGCGGAGGCGCGCCGATCGACATCGGCTTCGTGGGCGAGATCGAGCGCATCGACCCCGAGATCATCCAGCTCCTCGATTCGCGCGACTTCATTCCCGTCGTCGCGCCGATCGGCGTGGGCGCGGGCGGCGAGGCGTACAACATCAATGCCGACCTCGTCGCCGGAAAGCTCGCAGAGACGCTCCAGGCCGAGAAGCTCGTGCTGATGACCAACACCTCCGGCGTGCTCGACAAGGCGGGCAACCTCATCACGGGATTGACCGCGAGCGAGATCGATCGCCTGTTCGCCGACGGGACGATATCCGGCGGCATGCTGCCCAAGATCGGCTCGGCGCTCGACGCCGTGAAGAACGGCGTGGCGAGCTCGCACGTGATCGACGGCCGCGTGGAGCATGCGTTGCTCCTCGAGGTCCTTACCGACGAAGGCGTCGGCACGATGATCCGTGCCGACGGCTCACCGCCCCGCGCGGCCTGAAGGCCCAGGGCCTTCACGGCGACACGTCAGGCGACGATGGCCGCGCGATCGGGGGAGCGCCGTCTGCAGATCCTGCAGACGCTCGCGGCCATGCTGGAGAATCCGCGCGGCGAGAAGGTCACCACCGCTGCCCTCGCGGCGAAGCTCGCGGTGTCGGAGGCGGCGTTGTACCGCCACTTCGCGAGCAAGGCGCAGATGTACGAGGGCCTGATCGAGTTCATCGAGACGACCCTCTTCTCCTTCATCAACCGCATCACCGGCGAGACCGAGGACGGCGTCGCACAGGCCGAGCAGATGGTGGTGATGCTGCTCTCCTTCGCCGAGAAGAATCCGGGGATGACGCGGGTGCTGATCGGGGAGGCGCTCGTCAACGAGGACGACCGGCTGCAGGCACGCATCAACCAGTTGACCGACCGTCTCGAGGCGTCGCTGCGGCAGTCGCTGCGCATCGCCCAGGCCGCCAACGGCTGGCACGGCGACGCGCAGGCCGATGCGGCCGTGCTCATCGCCTACGTGCTCGGGCGCTGGCAGATCTTTGCCAAGACCGGCTTCAAGCGCACTCCGCAGGACGGCTGGGCGCTCCAGCGCAAGTTCCTGTTCGGCTGAGGAGGCCCTCGCCAGCGCTCGGGCGTCGGCCCGCGTCGACGTGGGGGACTCCGCTTCGGCCGCCCCGTGCCGCAGGCCCGACGCGCGCCGGCCACCGCAGGCCCGACGCGTGCAGCAGGTCCGACGCGCGCTGGCCGCCGCGTGCCGGCCGCC
>CAYTOT010000026.1:0-56133 GCA_964439475.1 uncultured Alcaligenaceae bacterium | reverse complement strand
AGGCCCGACGCGTGCAGCAGGTCCGACGCGCGCTGGCCGCCGCGTGCCGGCCGCCGCGTGCCGGCCGCCGCGTGCCGGCCGCCACGTGCCGCAGGTTCGACGCGCCCCGGTCGCCCTGGCGTGACGCCCGCCGTTGGCCGCGGCGGGGCGCTGCCGGGGGCATAATGACCGCACCTCCTGTCCGGGCGCGCCATGGCGGCGCGCAGCCCGCCGATCCCTCTCCCGCCATTCCCTCCGATGACGCCTGCGTCCCTCGCACCGCTTCCCCTCCTTCGTGCCGGCGTGTTCGCGGCGCTCGCCGTGGCGTCGGCCATCCCGCTCGCGCAGATGCGCACCGACGCCGCCGGCGCGCGCATCTCCGATCCTGCACCGGCCGCGGCGTCGCGATGGCAGGCCGATCGTGATGCGCTCGACCAGGCGCTGCGCGCTCGCGTGGCGGCCGCGTCCACGCCGCGCGAGCTCTGGATCGAGGGGACGCTCGACGATGCCGATCCCTGGGCGCGGGTCCGCGCGTTTTCGGAAGCACGCAATCGCGTGCCGGACGAGAAGCTCTTCCTCGCTTCGCTCGCGATGGCCTGCCTCGCCCCGCTGCAGCCGCTGCCGGACGCCTGCGACGCCACGGACCGCCTCGCCGACTGGGCGATCCGCGATCCGGACAACGGCTTGCCGGCGTTGCTCCTCGCCGATCGTGCCCGCCAGCGCAACAACGTTGCTTCCATGGTGGCGCATCTCGAGGATGCCGCCACCCGGCCGCGCTTCGACGACTACAGCAATCGCGCCGCCGTCCTCTTGTGGGATGCGGTGCGCGACGTCCCCGGCGACGTGGATCCCGCGGCGCGTGCCGAGCTGGCGGCGAGCTACGGTCTCGTGCGCTCCCCCTATCCCGCGCGACAGCTCGCTAGCCTCTGCCGCGGCCTCGACCGGGATGCCGACAACCTGCGCAAGGCGTGCAGCGCGGCCGGCAATGCACTCGCGCAACGCGCGGCGACCTGGTCGCTGCGCATCGCCGGCGCGCGGCTCGCCGAGCGCAGCAGCGATGCCGCCACGCTCGCGGCGGCGCAGCAGCAGGTGAGCGCCGTGCAGCGCCGCGCCTTCGAATGCGCGGAGGCGGGTAACGGAATCGCCACCGGCCTCGAGTCGGCGGACGCTGCCGTCCGGGCGCGCGCGGTCACCCAGTGGGAAGCGCGGCTGCGCAAGGACGCGCAGCTCGGCGAGGTCGCCGCCTGCGTCGTGGGCTGACCGGGTGCGCCGCCGCGGCCGCTCACCCGCACACGGGGCAGGCCGGATCGCGGGGCACCGCGAGTTCGCGCACGCGCATCGTGAACGCATCGACGAGCAGGAGCCGTCCGCGCAGGGGGCTGCCGAATTCACCCACGATCTGCAGCGCCTGCGCCGCCTGCATCGCGCCGACGATGCCGACGAGTGGCGCGAACACGCCCATCGTCGCGCAGCGCGTTTCCTCGATCTCGTCGCCGTCGCCGAAGAGGCAGTGGTAGCAGGGTGACGATGCGTCTCGCGGATCGAACACCGCCACCTGCCCGTCGAAGCGCACTGCGGCACCGCTGACCAGCGGCTTTCGCGCGGCAACGCATGCCGCATTCACTGCGTGCCGCGTCGCGAAGTTGTCGCAGCAATCGAGCACCACGTCCGCCGCGTTCACGAGCGGTGCGAGCGACGCGGCATCCACCCGGCGGGCGATCGTTTCGATGCGCACGTCGGGATTGACGGCATGCAGCCGGCGCACGGCAGCCTCGACCTTGCGCGCTCCGACGTCGGCCGTCGAATAGAGGATCTGCCGCTGGAGGTTGGTGAGATCGACGTCGTCGGCGTCGCAGATCGTGACCGTCCCCACGCCGGCCGCCACGAGGAACTGCGCGGCGGGCGCGCCGAGCCCTCCCATGCCCACCACGAGCGCATGCGCGCAAGCGAACTTCTCCTGCGCCTGCGTGCCGAGCTCGTCGAGCAGGATGTGCCGGCTGTAGCGGAGGAGATCGGCGTCGGTGAGGTCGACGCTGCAGGTCGTCATCCGGCGATTATGGCACCGCAAGCGAAAACGCCCGGGCGGTGCCGGGCGTCTCGCGCTGACGGTCGGAGGCGTCGCCTACGGCTTGCCCGTGACCGGCGGCACCGCGGCATTGGCGGCGATCGCCCGCGTCGAGGCGGTCACCGGCAGGCCCTTCAGGTGATTCATCGCCTGCTTGAGCTGGAAGTCGTCGTCGGCGCCGAACTCGAAGCGCGGCAACGGCGGCGCGACCTCGCCCTTGGGGGCCGCCGGCGGCGTCGCCGCGGGCTTGGTCGGCAGCTCGGCCGGGATCGCCGACCGCGCCGCTGCATTGCTCGTCTCCAGATGGTGCTCGAGGTTGGCCTCGCGGATGCGGTTCGGCGAGTCGCGTCCGTCGTCGACGTAGATGTCTGGCTCGATGCCCTTGGCCTGTATCGAGCGGCCCGATGGCGTGTAGTAGCGCGCGGTGGTGAGCTTCAGGCCCGCGTTGTTGCCGAGCTGCAGGATGGTCTGCACCGATCCCTTGCCGAACGTCTGGTTGCCCATCACTGTGGCGCGCTTGTGATCCTGCAGCGCCCCGGCGACGATCTCCGATGCCGACGCGGTGCCGCCGTCGACGAGCACCACCATTGGCACCTTCTTCACGGCCGCGGGTACATCCTTGAACCAGTCGTCGCCGCGGCGCGAGTAGTTCTCCTTGGTGGCCGACAGGCGCATGCGCGCATCGGGCGTGCGCCCGTCGGTGTACACCACGAGCGCGTCCTTGGGCAGGAACGCCGCCGACACCGCCACCGCCTGGTTGAGGAGGCCGCCGGGATCGCTGCGCACGTCGAGCACGAGGCCCTTGAGGTCGCCCTTGGCGTAGAAATCCTTGAGCACCTTGGCGAGGTCCTCGCCGGTGCGCTCCTGGAAGTTGCGGATGCGCACGTAGCCGTAGCCCGGCTCGAGCATCTTCGCGCGCACGCTCTTGACGTTGATTTCCTCGCGCGTGATGGTGAAGGTCAGCGGCTGGTCGACGTCCTTGCGCACCACCGTCAGCACGATCTGCGTGCCGGGCTTGCCGCGCATCTTCTCCACCGCCTTGGTGAGAGGCATTCCCCGCGTGGCGGTATCGTCGATCTTGACGATGAGGTCACCCGCCTTGATGCCGGCCCGGAACGCCGGCGTGTCCTCGATGGGAGAGGTCACCCGGATCACGCCGTCCTCGACGCCCACCTCGATGCCGAGCCCGCCGAACTTGCCCTGCGTGGAGACCTGCAGTTCCTTGAAGGCGTCGGCGTCGAGGAAGTCGGAGTGCGGATCGAGACCCCGCACCATGCCGTTGATGGCTTCCTTGATGAGCTTGTCGTCGGGCACCGCCTCGACGTAGTCGCTCTTGATCTTGCCGAACACCGCCGACAGGAGCTGGAGATCCTCGTAGGGAATCGGCGTCTTCGCCTCGCGCTGCGCGATGGCCGAGAAATTGAGCGACAAGAGCACCCCGAGCACGGTGCCGAGGCCGATCAGGCCCGCCTTCTTCCATCCGTCCTGCTTGCCCGGTTCGTTGCCCGCCATGCGCCTTGCTCCCGAATTCATGAGACCCCAAAAGCCGCTCGGGGAGGGCCCCGCAGCGGCGAAATATCGCCCTGAAAAAAGTATACGCCGGCACCGCCGAGCGTGCCGCTCGAGTGCCCCTGCAACGTGCCCGTCGGCGAACGAACGTCCAGCCCCGAGCTGTCCCGAAGCACGGGGCGGATCTGCCGCCCGCCCGGCCATCAGGGGGCGGCCGGTCGCCATGCTTGGTCCGATGGCAGCGCCGCAAGTTCCTTGCCACGCGGCACGTCCGCCCATCGCCCGCGCCCCGGAAGGGGAACGATGCGGTCGCCGGTTCACCCAGGGTGGCCGGTCCCGTTTGGAGCGAACGGTCGTCCCGCCCGGCCGGCCCCGCTACGCGAGGGAGACGACCGACCGTCCCGTCATTTCGGCAGGCTTGGGCAGTCCCATGAGCGCCAGCATGGTCGGCGCGATGTCCTGCAGGGCACCGCCATCCCGCAGTCGTGCCGGCCGCCCGACGTAGACGAAAGGGACACGATTGAGGGTATGCGCGGTGTGCGCCTGCCCGGTCGTGTGATCGCGCATGCGCTCGGCGTTGCCATGGTCGGCCGTGATCAGCACCTCGCCGCCCGTTGCGCGGGCCGCCTCGACCACCCGTCCGATGCACCGATCCAGTGTCTCGATGGCCGCGAGTGCTGCCTCGTAGTTGCCGGTGTGTCCCACCATGTCGCCGTTGGCGTAGTTGCAGACGATCGCGTCGTAGCGGCCGGAACGGATCGCCTCGACCAGCCGGTCGGTGACCTCGGGCGCGCTCATCTCCGGCTTCTCGTCGTAGGTAGCGACCCTGGGCGACGGCACCATGATGCGGTCCTCGCCCGGATACACGGCTTCCACCCCTCCATTGAAGAAATAGGTGACGTGCGCGTACTTCTCGGTTTCCGCGATACGCAGCTGGGTGAGCCCGAGGCTCGCGATGTACTCGCCGAAGCTGTTGCCTATGGCCTGCGGCCCGAAGGCGACGGGCAGGCGCGAGAAATCGTCGCCGTAGGAGGTGAGGCATACATACCCGCCGAGACGCGGCACGCGCTTCCTGGCGAATCCCGCGAAATCCGCTTCGGTGAGGGCGCGCGTGATCTCGCGCGCCCGGTCGGCGCGGAAGTTCATGAAGATCACGCAGTCGCCGTCGCGCATCGCCGACGGCCGGCCATCCGTCCCCAGGATGGCCGTCGCCTTCACGAACTCGTCGCTCTCCCCCCGCGCGTAGGCCGCCTCGAGGCCGGCGACGGCTGAGGTCGCGCGGAAGGCGGCGCTTCCGTCGACGAGCAGGTCGTAGGCCGTTTCGACGCGATCCCAGCGCTGGTCGCGATCCATCGCGTAGTAACGGCCCACGATCGAGGCGATGCGCGCACCCGGATGCCGCGCGCACACGCGATCCATCATGGCGAGCGAAGCGGCGGCGCTGCGCGGCGGCGTGTCGCGGCCGTCGAGAAAGGCGTGGACGCGGATGTCGCGCACACCGGCGGCGGCGGCGAGGTCCACCATGGCGACGAGTTGCCGCTCGTGGCTGTGCACGCCGCCCGGCGACAGCAATCCCATGACATGCACGGCGTTGCCGCCGGCGCGGGCCTGTGCGAGCGCGGTGGCGAGCACCGGATTGGCCGCGAACTCGCCCGTGGCGATCGCGTGGTCGATGCGCGTGAAGTCCTGGTAGATCACGCGCCCGGCGCCGATGTTGAGGTGGCCGACCTCGGAGTTGCCCATCTGGCCCTCGGGCAGGCCCACCGGCATCTCGGAGGCATCGATGGTGGTGTGCGGGCACGTTGCCAGCAGCTCGCGGTAGTGCGGCATGCGGGCGTTGGCGATGGCATTGTCGGCGGCAGGCTCCGCGCAACCGAAGCCGTCGAGGATCAGGAGGACGACCGGACGCACGGCGGGACGCATCGGCGTGGACGGCGACTGGGCGGCGGCAACAGGCGTGGACATCGTTTCGGCGACTTTCGGGATGCCGCGTTAAGCAACGCGGCGGTCGGGATGACTCGCCGCGCGCGGGCCCGGAGGCGCTCGCCGGCATGAGGGATCGGCCAGGGGGCGGATCGGTTATCATTTTAGTCTTTGTCTTCCGCAGGTTGTGGCGCATGGCGTTTCTGGAGAAGAACTGGATCCTGGTGGTCGCGATGGTGGTGTCCGGCGCGATGCTGATCTGGCCGCTCATCGCGCGGCGGCTCTCGCCCGTGAGGGAGGTCGGAACGCTGAACGTCACCCAGCTCATGAATCACGAGCATGCGGTGCTGCTCGACGTGCGCGAGCCTGCCGACTTCAAGGGCGGCAAGCTGCCCGGGGCGGTGCATATCCCGCTTTCGCAGCTCGGACAGCGTGCAGGTGAACTCGCCAAGCTCACCTCGCGTCCCGTGGTGGCGTATTGCGCGCTTGGCCGGCGCTCGCCTTCCGCCGCAGGCATGCTTTCAAAGCTGGGTTTCGCCAGCATCTATTCCCTGCGCGGCGGTCTGAAGGCGTGGAAGGATGCCGGCCTGCCGGTCGACGAGGCGAATGCCGCCTGAAGCTGTCGCCGGCCCTCCGACTGCGCGCCCCCTGCCTGGCGCCGCGACACGAACCGAGAACCCTCGTCATGAATGCAACGCCTGCCCCCCCTCCCCAAGTCACGATGTACTCGACGGCGGTATGTCCGTACTGCATCCGCGCCGAGAGCTTCCTCAAGTCCAAGGGCGTGACCGAGATTGCCAAGGTGCGGGTCGACCTCGACCCGGCACGGCGGGTGGAGATGATGGAGAAGACTGGCAGGCGCACGGTGCCGCAGATCTACGTGGGTGACGTGCACGTGGGCGGTTACGACGAACTCGTCGCCCTCGATCGCGCGGGCAAGCTCGAGCCACTGCTCGCAGCGGGGTAGCGGGCGCCTTACGGCTTTCCTGCCCGGGCGGGGCATCCCGCCCGGATTGTCAGGGTAAAATCGCCGGTTTTCCCGTTCCACCCTCATTTCATCCAGGACACCTCCAGCATGGCCGATCAACCTGCCGCCGCTCCCGCCGGCACCCCCGCCGCGCCCGCGGACACCCCCGAAGGCGCTGCCCAGCCGGGCTTCGCCATCGACCGCATCTACGTCAAGGACCTCTCGGTCGAGAATCCGGGCGCCCCGCAGTCCTTCCAGCTCACCGAGGCGCCGAAGATCGAGATCGGCCTGAGAACGCGCGCCGAACAGATTGCGCCTGACACTTATGAGTGTGTGCTTACTATCACGGTAAAGGCGACTGCAGGCGACAAGACCGTGTTCCTCGTCGAGGCGTCCCAGGCGGGGATCTTCATCGTCCGCGGGGTCGCGCCGACGGACATGCAGCCGGTGCTCGGCATCGCCTGTCCGAACGTCCTCTTTCCGTATGCGCGCGAGACGATCGCGGACGCCATCGCGCGCACCGGCTTCCCGCCGGTTCACCTCGCCCCCATCAACTTCGAGATGCTCTACCAGCAGCAACTCGCGCAGATGCAGCAGCAGGTGCCGCCGGTCACCAACTGACCGCAGGCCGCTTCGTCTTGGTGTCGTCGTTTCCCGCCGTGTCGTCGTCCGTGCGCATCCTGCGCTCCGCGCGGGCCGCGGCGCGATCGCGTGCTGCCCGCGCCTTCCTGCCGCTTCTGGCGGGCGCGGTGCTGTCGTCCGCCGACGCGATCGCCGCAGAGTTCCGCACGACCGCCGAGGCGCCCGCCGTGCTCTACGACGCGCCGTCCGCCAAGGCGAGGCCGCTCTTCGTCTATGGTCGCGACGTTCCGGTGGAAGTGCTGGTCGTGGTCGAAGGCTGGACCAAGGTGCGCGACGCGGGCGGCACCATCGGCTGGTTCGCGGGCAAGTCGCTCGCCGACAGGCGCGTGCTGCTCGTGCGGTCGGCGACCGCCGACGTGCGTGCCAGCCCGGACGAGGCGGCGCCGGTCGTCTTCCGTGCCGAGCAGAACGTGCTGCTCGACCTCGCGGAGACGGCCACCTCCCCGACGACCACCGCCACGCCGGGCTGGGTCAAGGTCCGTCATCGCGACGGGCAGGCCGGTTTCGTCCGAATCAGCCAGGTTTTCGGGCTCTGAACGCGCGGTGAAACACGTCGCGATCCTCGGCGCCGGCGCCTGGGGCACCGCGATGGCGGTACATCTCGCCGCGCACGCGGCGCGACCGTCCAAGGTGACGCTGTGGGCGCGCGATCCCGCGCATGCGGCGACGCTGCGCGATGCGCGTCGCAACGAGCGCTACCTCACAGGTGTGGCACTGCCGTCGTCCGTCGGCGTGACGGCCGACCTGGCGGCGGCGGCGGCCTGCGATCTCCTCGTGGCGGCCGTACCTGCCGCCGGGCTCGTCGAGGTGGCCACGCTCGCGCGCAGCGCGGGCGCGACGGCGCCGCTGGTGTGGCTATCCAAGGGCTTCGTCGCGACCGACGACCTGCCCGACGGCGTTGCGCTGGCGCACCAGTGCATCGGCCCCTCGTGGCCGGCGCCGGTGGGGGCGATCTCGGGCCCGAGCTTCGCCGAGGAGGTGGCGCGTGCCATGCCCACGGCACTGGTGGTGGCCGCGACCTCGCCGGCGCTGGCGAGGCAGGTGGCGACGCTCCTTCGCGGCGATGCGCTGCGCGCCTACGAGTCGGCGGACCTGGCCGGCGTGGAGATCGGCGGGGCGGTCAAGAACGTGCTCGCCATTGCCGCCGGTGCCAGTGATGGCCTCCGCTTCGGCCACAACGCGCGGGCGGCGCTCGTGACCCGCGGCCTCGCCGAGACCGGCCGCCTGCTCGCGGCCATGGGCGGGTCGCGCGAGACGCTGATGGGGCTCGCGGGGCTGGGCGATCTCGTGCTCACCTGTACCGGGGATCTCTCGCGCAATCGCCGCGTCGGGCTCGCGCTTGCCGAGGGACGGGCACTGCCCGGCATCCTCGCGCGTCTTGGCCACGTCGCAGAGGGCGTGACTGCCGCCCGCGCGACCCGGCGCCTCGCGGCCCGCCACGGTGTGGAGATGCCCATCTGTACGGCGGTGGACCGCGTGCTGCACGAAGGGCTGCCGGTGCGCGAAGCAGTCGCCGAGCTCCTGCGGCGGGAGCCGCGCGCAGAAGACTGAGCAGCCAGGCATTGGTTCTCGCTGCCCGCGCTACGGCGCTCCGGCGGTGGGTAGCGCGAATGCCTGCTGCCGCCACGCCTCGTACACCGTGACCGCCACGGCGTTGGACAGGTTGAGGCTGCGCACGCCCGGCCGCATGGGAATGGCGAGTCGGGCCGATTCCGCGAACTCGCCGACGATCGCGGCCGGCAGGCCGGACGTCTCGCAGCCGAACACGAAGACGTCACCCGGCGCGAACGACGCCGCGTAGAGCGAGGTGCCGCCGCGCGTGGTCAGCGCGAAGAACCGCTTGCGCCCCTCGCGCGCCAGGTGGGTCCGGCACGCCGCCCAATCGCCATGCACGCGCACGCTCGCATACTCGTGATAGTCGAGTCCCGCGCGCCTCAATTCGCGGTCGTCCATGCGAAAGCCGAGCGGCTCGACCAGGTGCAGGTCGGAGGCCGTGTTCGCGGTGAGCCGGATGACGTTTCCGGTATTGGGCGGGATCTCCGGCGTGACCAGCACGACGGCGAACGGGGCAGGAGGCATCGGGGGAGCGGCAACGGCTTCAGGAGGACGGCGGCAGTGTACGCGCCACCACCCACACGTCGACACGCGCGGCGCGGCCCGCCAGCAGGGCGAGCGTGGCGGCCCGCAAGGTGGCGCCGGTGGTGAGGACGTCGTCGACGAGCGCAACGCTTCGCCCCTCGACCCTCGCACTGGCTACGAAGGCGCCCCGCACGATCCTGCTGCGCTCACGCCACGGGAGCACGGCGAGCGGTAGCGTCTCGCGGACCCGCGAGAGCGCGCCGACGAGGGGGACGCCGAGACTGCGCGCCAGCGGCCGGGCGATCTCGAGTGCCTGGTTGTAGCCGCGCTCGCGCTGCCGCCTCGTGGATAGCGGCAGGGCCACGATCGCCTCTGGCAGGAGGCGGACCTGCCGCGCGAGCGCGTCGGCGAAGACCGGAGCGTAGGCGAGCGCACCGCGATACTTGAGCGCATGCAGCAGCCTGTCGAGCGGATAGGCGTACGCGAAGGCGGCAAGCGCCCGCGTCCATGGCGGCGGACGAAGGCTGCACGCCGTGCAGGCCTCGCCGTCGATCGACGGCAGCGCGCACAGCGGGCAGGCGGGGCCCAGCCTCGGCAGCGATCGTTCGCACGCCGCGCACAGGAGGCTGCGCCCGCTGGGCGCGGTGCACAGCGCGCAAAGCTGCGGCAGTGCGTCGTGGAGCAGCGCCCGGCGTGGACCTGTGCGGGTTGGCGGAGCGGCAGGCGCGGGCGCGATCCGCCCCGCGATCCTGTCAAATTTCATGCGCCAAGGATTTGACATCGAACCCTCCCTCACGGACACTCCGGCGACCCTTTGACACCGCGCTCGTGCGCGGACCGATGGCCACCCGCGGCGAGTGTCGCGCTCGCCGTAGCCCGTGCGCCATCGTCCGGATGAACGAGCCGCCACCGCATGACCGATCACCAGACCGTCGCCTTCCATCGCCCGCATTCGCCCGAGAGCGCTTCGTCCGCGCAGCGGACGCCCCGGTGGAGCGTCGCCGCCGTTGCCGAGCTGTTTGCCCTGCCGTTTCCCGAGCTCATGCATCGTGCGCAGACCGTGCACCGCGCGCACCATGCCGCAAACCAGATCCAGCTCTCGACGCTCATCTCGATCAAGACGGGAGGATGTCCCGAGGATTGCGGTTACTGTCCGCAGGCGGCGCGTCATCACACCGGCGTCGACAGCCAGGCGATGCTCGACGTGGCCGAGGTGGTCGCGGCTGCGCGGGCCGCCAGGGATGCCGGGGCGACGCGCTTCTGCATGGGCGCCGCCTGGCGCGGCCCCAAGGCGCGCGATCTCGCTACCGTCGTCGAGATGGTGCGCGAGGTGAAGGCGATGGGCCTCGAGGCATGCGCCACACTCGGCATGCTGAAGGATGGCCAGGCGGAGCAACTGCGTGAGGCCGGGCTCGACTACTACAACCACAACCTCGACACGGCGCCGGACTTCTACGGCGAGATCGTCGGCACGCGCGAGTACGCCGACCGCATCGCCACGCTCGACCGCGTGCGCGATGCGGGCCTTCACGTATGCTGCGGCGGAATCGTCGGCATGGGCGAATCGCGGGAGCAGCGTGCCGCGCTCGTCGCGCAGCTCGCCAACCTCGACCCGTATCCGGAGTCGGTGCCGATCAACCATCTCGTGCAGGTAGAAGGCACGCCGCTGCACGCCAGGTTCGACGGCGAGTCGGCGCTCGATCCCTTCGAGTTCGTGCGCACCGTGGCGGTGGCGCGGATCACCATGCCCACGGCCAAGGTCCGCCTGTCGGCGGGTCGTCGCGAACTCGGCGAGGCGATCCAGGCGCTGTGCTTCCTTGCCGGTGCGAACTCGATCTTCTACGGCGATCGCCTCCTCACGACCGGCAATCCGGACGTCGACGCCGACCGCGCGCTCTTCGGCAGGCTGGGATTGTCGGCCGAGACGTGACGATCGCTCCGCTCGCCGGGCTCGACACCGCGCTGGCGGCGCGTCGTGCGGCGGGGCTGTCGCGCGTTCGTCGCGTCATCGAAGCGGTTCGCGGGATGCGCGTGCGCGTCGACGGCCGCGAGCTCCTTTCCTTTGCCAGCAACGACTACCTGGGACTCGCGGGACATCCGGCGATTGCCGCAGCCGCGTGCGAGGCGATTCGCCGTTGGGGTGTCGGTGCGGGCGCGTCGCATCTCGTGAGCGGGCACACAGGGGCGCACCAGTGCCTCGAGGACGAACTCGCGGCCTGGGTGGCCCCGTGCGACGGCGCGCGGGCCCTGTCGCTGTCTTCGGGCTACCTCGCCAACCTCGCCATCCTCTCCGCACTCGCCGGACGCGGTGACGTGATCGTGGCGGACCGGCTCAATCACGCCTGCCTGAACGACGGCGCGCTGCTCGCGCGCGCGGACCTCGTGCGATACGCGCACGGCGACGCGGCCGCGGCAGCCGAGCGCCTGTCGGCGGTGACGCGTGGATGCAAGATCGTGGCCACCGACGCGGTGTTCAGCATGGACGGCGACCTGGCACCGCTGCCGGAGCTGCTCGCGCTCGCCGAGCGGCACGACGCGTGGCTCGTCGTCGACGATGCGCACGGCTTCGGCGTGCTGGGCGGTGGCCGCGGCAGCCTCGCGCACTTCGGCATCGCCTCGCCGCGCATCGTGTACATGGGCACGCTCGGCAAGGCGGCGGGTGTTGCCGGCGCGTTCGTCGCCGGACACCCCAGCGTCATCGAGACCATCCTGCAGGCGGCACGTCCCTACATCTACACCACCGCCGCCCCGCCCCTGCTCGCGGAGGCACTGCGCGCGTCGCTCGCGGTGATCCGCGACGACCACGCGCGCCGCGCGCAGCTCGCATCGCTCGTGACGCGCTTCCGCGACGGCGCGGCGGCGTTGCCGTGGCGGCTGCTGCCATCGCGAACGGCGATCCAGCCTCTCGTCTGCGGCGACAGCCAGTTGGCCATGACGCTCTCGTCGCGGCTCGCGGAACGCGGCTTCCTGGTGCCGGCGATCCGGCCGCCGACGGTCCCGGCGGGGACGGCGCGACTGCGCATCTCGCTTTCCGCGGGGCACGCGGCAGGGGAGGTCGATGCGCTCCTCGCGGCGCTCGCGGAGATCGCGGCGTGAGCGGGGGCGCAGGTGTGAGCGGGGGCGCAGGTGTGAGCGGGAGCGCAGGCGTGAGCGCGCGCCACGGTGCGGGACCGGCAGGCCAGGGCCTGCGGACCACGGCGGGCACGCGCGCAGCCCGGCCGGCGCCGGGCGATCCCTTCGTCGAAACGGCTGGCGACGGACCGCCGCTGGTGCTCCTGCATGGATTCGCACTGCACGGCGGGCTCTTCGCGCCGATCGTCTCGCCTCTCGCGCGCATGCACCAGGTGCACGTGCTCGATCTTCCGGGACACGGGAATTCGGTGGGGGAGGCGGCGGTGAACGCCGCGACGGGCACGGCAGCGGGGCCGGGAGGCGCCGCGACGCTCGCGGCGCTCGTCGATGCCGTGGCGACGGTCATCACGCGCTTCGGCGAGCCTGCGCACGTCCTCGGATGGTCGCTCGGCGGCATCGTCGCGCAGCGGCTGGCCGTCGCGCATCCCCGTCTCCTGCGGAGCCTCGCGCTCGTGTGCACCACGCCGCGCTTCGTGACCGCCCCCGGCTGGCCGCACGCGATGGCGCCGGCCACGCTCGCGCGATTCGGCGACGAGTTGCGCATCGACGGCCGCGCGACCCTGCAACGATTCCTCACGCTGCAGGTGCAAGGGCGCGGCGAGAGCGGCGTGGTGGGTCGCGACGTGCTGGCTGCGCTGCGCGCCTCGCTGCTTGCGCGGCCGATGCCCTCGCGGGAAACACTCGCCGCCATGATCGAGGTGCTGGGCGACACCGACCTGCGCGCCGACGCCGCGCGCATCGGGGTGCCCACGCTCGTGGTTACCGGGCCGCGCGACGCGCTCACGCCGGCTGCGGCCGGGCTGTGGCTTGCGGGACGGATCCCGCAGGCACGTCACGCCGGCATCGCCGGCGCCGCGCACGCACCGTTCCTCTCGCATCCGGCCGCGTTCGTCGCCGCCGTGCAGGGATTCCTCGACGATGTCGACGCCGCCGCCATTCAGCGCGCCTGACCCGCGCGAGGTCGATGTGCGGGCGGTGCGCCGCGCGTTCAGCCGCGCGGCCGCCACCTACGACAGCGCGGCCGCCCTCCAGCGCGAGGTCGCCGCGCGCATGGCGCAGCGTCTCGACTACGTGAAGATCGCCCCCGCCGTCGTGCTCGACGGCGGTTGCGGTACCGGCGAGGCCACGGCCGAGCTCGCCGCGCGCTACCCTGCGGCGCGCATCGCGGCGCTCGACCTTGCGCTGCCGATGGTCGTCGCCGCCCGCGAGCGGGCGCGCGCCGGACGCTCGCTGCTCCGGCGCCTGCTGCCCGCCGGTCGCGCCGGCGGCGCGGTCCCGTGGTGCGTGTGCGGCGATCTCAATGCGCTGCCGCTGCGCGGAGTCGCCTTCGACCTCGTGTGGAGCAACCTCGCGCTGCAGTGGATCAACGACGTGCCGCGCGTGTTCGCCGAATGGCGCCGGGTGCTCAAGGTCGGCGGCCTGCTGACGTTCACGACGCTCGGGCCCGACACGTTGCGCGAGGTCCGCCAGGCGTTCCTGCGCGTCGACGGCCACACCCACACCAATCGCTTCGTGGACATGCACGACCTGGGCGACATGCTCGTGGGGGCCGGCTTCGCCGATCCGGTGATGGACATGGAGACCATCACGATGACCTATCCCGATCCGCCGGCACTGCTGCACGAGTTGAAGCACCTTGGCGCGACCAATGCCACGCGGGGGCGTCCGCACGGCCTCATGGGACGCGCGCGCTGGCAGCGAATGCTGGGCGCGCTGGAGCGCCTGCGCCGCGACGGCGCCATCCCGGCCACGTTCGAGGTCGTGTACGGACACGCCTGGAAGGGCGAGCCGAGGCGGACCGCCGAAGGCCACCCGATCGTGAAGTTCACGCGCCCTCCGCGGGCGCCCTAGCGGGAACGGCGGTGCCGGGAACTGCGCGGCCGCGCCTTCGCGGCATCTTCGTCACCGGCACCGACACCGGGGTGGGCAAGACGCTCGTCGCCGCGGCGCTCGTCCGCGCCCTGCGCGAGACCGGCGTGCGCGTGGCCGGCATGAAGCCGGTGGCGGCAGGCATCGACGCCGGCGAGACGATGAACGCCGACGTCGCGGCGCTCGCCTCGGCCGATGGTCTCGCCCTGCCGCTGCGCGACCGCAATCCCTTCGCGTTCGTCGCGCCGGTCGCGCCGCACCTCGCGGCGCGCGACGCGGGCGAGCACATCGCGCTTGCGTCGATCGCCGCCGCCTGCGTGCGCATCGGCAAGGCTGCCGACGTCGTCGTGGTCGAAGGTGCCGGCGGTGCGCTGGTGCCGCTCGATGCCGACACCGACATGCTCGACATCGCGCGGCGCCTGCGCCTGCCCGTGCTCCTGGTGGTGGGCCTGCGCCTTGGCTGTCTCAATCACGCGCTGCTGAGCGCGCAGGCGATCGCCGCGCGCGGTCTCGCGCTCGCCGGCTGGGTCGCCAACCACATCGACCCGGCGATGGCGCGTGCCGACGACAACGTCGCGGACCTCGCGACGCGCCTGCATGCGCCCTGCGTGGCCGACGTCGCCCACGGCGCGGCACCGCGCTTCGGCAAGGCGGCGCTGCGGGTGCTCGGGCTCGTTCCCCCGTCCCTCGCAGTGAGCGTGTCCGGCGCCGACGACGCCAGGAGCGAATGTCCGCGGCGGGACCTGCCGTGATGCCGCGCCACGCCGGCGCCTCAATGCACGAAATCCCGTCTCCTTGTCAAGTCAGGGTATCCCGCGAGGGCCTGCGATGCGCAGGCAAGCGTGTCATTTGCGACACGCCCATGCCCGTCACCGGCGCGAAAACGCGACCGAACGATCGCGAAGGTCCTCCGGCGAAGGTTTCGTCAGGGTTTTGCCATGCGAAGCGTGCTAGCATTGTGCGCTTGGCACCCTATGCAGTGATGCCGCGCAGGGTTTCGGGCATGTCCCGAAGCCTTTTCGGCGGTGCGCCATCAACGTGTCCAGCGTCGTCCTTCCGCCGCCTCCCGCCGATCCCGAGTACTGCGTGGTCGCGCGCGCCAACGATTCGTTGGGGAGGCGCAACCGCTGGATCGCGTTCGGTGCGCTGGCGGCGACGAGTTTCACGCTCGCGCTGGCGTTCGCTGCGGCGGGAGCCTGGGTCGTACTGCCGTATTCGGCGCTGGAGATCGGCGTGCTTGCCTGTGCGTTCGCGTGGTTCGAGCGCCATGCCGGCGATTGCCAGCGCGTCGTGGTGATCGGCGATCGCGTGGTCGTCGACGAGGCCACGGGCCGGACGCGGCGGCGACGCGAGTTCAACCGGTACTGGTTGCGCGTCGAGGTGGAGCCTGCCGGGCAGGGGCGGGCGCCGCGGGTGTTCTTGCGGGGAGGCGGCGCGTCGTGGGAGTTCGGCCACGCGCTGCCCGGACCGGAGCGACTGGCGATCGCGCGGGAGTTGCGCCGCCTGACGGGGATGCGCTAGCGGGCCCGCAGGGCCGACAGTGGCACGTTCGATGGGGACAGCATGATTCGTAACGCAAGTGCAGCGATAGCACAGGGGAAGGGGGGCGCGATGCGCCGGGGCATGCGTGCGCTGGCTGCGGCGGGCTCCGCCGCAGCGCTTCTCGCGCCGGGAGCGGCGAGCGCGGAGCTGGTCTGGAACCTCCAGCCGCCGGTCACGCCGATCGCCCAGGAGATGTTCGATCTCCACGTGTACATCTTCTGGGTCTGCGTGGTCATCTTCATCGGTGTCTTCGGGGTGATGTCCTACTCCATCTACAAGCACCGCAAATCGGTCGGCCACCAGGCCGCGCAGTTCCACGAGAACACCACGGTCGAGGTGGTCTGGACCGTCATCCCCTTCCTCATCCTGCTGTTCATGGCATGGCCCGCCACGAAGACGATCCTGGCGATGAAGGACACGTCGGCGCCCGACCTGACCATCAAGATCACGGGCTACCAGTGGAAATGGGGCTACGACTACCTGCAGGACGGGTTCGGCTTCTACTCCAACCTCGCGACGCCGCTGGCGCAGATCCAGGGCCGCGAGCCCAAGGGTCCGAACTACCTGCTCGAGGTCGACGAGCCGATGGTGGTGCCGGTCGACCAGCGGGTCCGTCTCCTGATCACCGCCGACGACGTGATCCACGCGTGGTGGATGCCCGCATTCGGGGTGAAGCAGGACGCCATCCCCGGCTTCGTGCGCGACATCTGGTTCAAGGCCGAGAAGGTCGGCACCTATCGCGGCCAGTGCGCGGAACTGTGCGGCAAGGAGCACGGCTTCATGCCGATCGTCGTCGAGGTCAAGTCCAAGGAGGACTACGCCAAGTGGGTGGGCGAGCAGAAGCAGAAGATGGCGGCCGCCGCCGACGACCCGAACAAGCAATGGACCGAGGCCGAGCTCATGGCCAAGGGCGCGACGGTGTACGCGGCCAACTGCGTGGCCTGCCATCAGGCTACCGGCAAGGGTGCGCCGCCGGCGTTCCCGCCGCTCGACGGCAGCAAGATCGTCAACGGCCCGGCCGAGGGGCAGATCGACATCGTGCTCAACGGCAAGGCGGGCACCGCGATGGTGGCGTGGAAGCACCTGTCCGACGTCGAGATCGCCTCGGTGATCACGTACACCCGCAACAGCTGGGGCAACAAGGCCGGCGTGGTCCTGCCGGCAGCCGTCAAGGCGGCGAGGAAGTGACGCGGCGGGCGAGCCGCACGCGTCGTCCATTCAGGAGTCAAGCATGAGCAGCATTCCGCACGATCACGCCCACGACCACGGCCACGACGATCACGCGCATCATCCCACCGGGATCATGCGCTGGATCACCACCACGAACCACAAGGACATCGGAACGCTCTACCTGCTGTTCTCGCTGTTCATGTTCTTCGTGGGCGGCGTACTGGCCCTCACGATCCGCACGGAACTGTTCCATCCCGGCCTGCAGGTGGTGCATCCCGAGTTCTTCAACTCGCTCACCACGCTGCACGGCCTCATCATGATCTTCGGCGCGATCATGCCGGCCGCGGTCGGCTTCGCGAACTGGCAGATCCCGATGATGATCGGAGCGCCGGACATGGCGTTCGCGCGCATGAACAACTGGAGCTTCTGGCTGCTCCCGCCCGCCGCGATCATGCTGATCGGCTCGTTCTTCGTGCCCGGCGGCGCGGCGTCCGGCGGCTGGACGCTCTATCCGCCGCTGTCGGTGCAGACCGGCATGGGCATGGACCTCACGATCTTCGCCGTGCACATCATGGGCGCGTCGTCGATCATGGGCTCGATCAACATCATCACGACCGTCCTCAACATGCGCGCACCGGGCATGACGCTCATGAAGATGCCGATGTTCGTGTGGACGTGGCTCATCACCGCGTACCTGCTCATCGCGGTCATGCCGGTGCTCGCCGGTGCGGTGACGATGCTCCTGACCGACCGCCACTTCGGCACGTCGTTCTTCAACGCCGCGGGCGGCGGCGACCCCGTGCTCTTCCAGCACGTGTTCTGGTTCTTCGGCCACCCCGAGGTGTACATCATGATCCTGCCGTCGTTCGGGATCATCTCGGAGATCATCCCCACCTTCTCGCGCAAGCCGCTCTTCGGCTACGCGTCGATGGTGTACGCGGTGGCGTCGATCGCCATCCTGTCCTTCCTCGTGTGGGCGCACCACATGTTCACCGTCGGGATGCCGGCGGCCGGCCTGCTGTTCTTCATGTACGTGACGATGCTCATCGCGGTGCCCACCGGAGTGAAGGTGTTCAACTGGACCGCCACGATGTGGCGCGGCTCGATGACCTTCGAGGCGCCCATGCTCTTCGCGGTCGGGTTCCTGTTCCTGTTCACGCTGGGCGGCTTCACCGGCCTCGTGCTGGCGATCGTGCCGGTCGACGTGCAGCTCCAGGACACGTACTACGTGGTGGCGCATTTCCACTACGTGCTGGTGGCCGGATCGCTGTTCGCCTTCTTCGCGGGCGCGTATTACTGGCTGCCGAAGTGGACCGGGACGATGTACGACGAGAAGCTCGGCAAGTGGCACTTCTGGTGCGCGATGGTCACCTTCAACATCACGTTCTTCCCGATGCACTTCCTGGGCCTCGCCGGCATGCCGCGACGCATTCCCGACTATGCCCAGCAGTTCGCGGACTGGAACATGGTGGCCTCGATCGGCGCGTTCGGTTTCGGCCTGTCGCAGCTCATCTTCGTCTGGGCGCTCATCAAGTGCATCCGGGGCGACGGGGCCAAGGCGCCGGCCAAACCGTGGGAAGGCGCGCACACGCTCGAGTGGACGCTGCCGTCGCCGGCCCCGTATCACAGCTTCGAGACGCCCCCGGTGGTGAAGTAGGCGCCCGCGGCGGGACGATGATGCGAATGGCAACGCCGATCGACAAGCCGGCGCAACCGACGCAAGCCGAGCGCCAGCGCGCCGCCAACCTCCGCACGGCGCTCGTGCTGGCGTCGATCGCGGTGCTGTTCTTCTTCGGTATCATGGTCGCGCGTTACGTGGGCGACGGCGAGAGCGGCATGACCGTGCTCGGCATCGCCGTGCTGCTGTTCCTTGGTGTCGCGATCGGGCGCAACCTGTGGAAGGCGCGCAAGTGAGCACCTCGGATCGCCCCGTGGCCGGACAGGACCCGGACCGCCTTGCCGCCAGGACCTCTCCCGTGGACGCGCCGGCGGGCGACTGGCGCGAGGACACCCGCGTCGCCAATCGGCGCCTGCTCAAGCGTCTGGTCGTCGTGGCGGTGGGCATGTTCGGCTTCGGCTTCCTGCTGGTGCCCTTCTACGAGCAGATCTGCAAGGTCACCGGATTGCGCGAGATCGCGCGCGCCGACACCGTCGAGAACACGCAGGTCGTCACGAGCCGTACGATCCGGCTCGAACTCGACTCCAACGTGCGCCATCTCGACTGGACGTTCCGCGCCCTCGAGCCCTTCGTCGACATCCATCCGGGCGAGTTGCGCCAGGTCGTCTACGAGGTCACCAACAACACCGGCCGCGCGATCACCGGGCAGGCGATTCCGAGCTACGGTCCGCAGCACGCGGCGCCGTACTTCAAGAAGCTCGAGTGCTTCTGCTTCGCCAAGCAGACGCTGCAGCCTGGCGAGACGCGCAAGATGCCGGTCGTCTTCGTGATCGATCCCAAGGCCCCCGAGGACCTCGGCACCATCACGCTGTCCTACACCTTCTTCGAGGTGGAGGGCGCTGCCGGCGACATCCAGGGCGCGAACCGGCCGCGCGAACAAGGCACCACCACCAGGAGCGATTCATGAGTGCAGCCGCCCCCGGCGCGACGCCGGCCTACTACATTCCGCAGCCTTCGCACTGGCCGATCACCGGGGCCGTCGCGCTGCTGCTCATGGGATCGGGTGCGGCCTTCTGGTTCAACCAGTATGCCGCCGGGCCGTGGGTGGTGGCTGTCGGCTTCGCACTGCTGATCTTCATGATGTTCGGCTGGTTCGGCACGGTGATCGGAGAGTCGGAGGGGCGCCTGTACAGCAAGCGGGTCGACACGTCGTTCCGCTGGAGCATGAGCTGGTTCATCTTCTCCGAGGTGATGTTCTTCGCCGCGTTCTTCGGCGCGCTCTTCTACGTGCGCAACATCTCGGTGCCCGACCTGGGCGGCATCGGCTCCAAGCTCATCTGGCCGAACTATTCCGCGCAGTGGCCGACCGAAGGGCCGTACCTGACCGCGCCGTTCACGCCCATGGGCGCGATGGGCATCCCGCTGCTCAACACGCTGCTCCTCCTCTCGTCGGGGGTGACGCTCACGATCGCGCACCATGCGCTCAAGGCGGGCCATCGCGGCGCCCTCAAGCTGTGGCTGTTCCTCACCATCGTGCTGGGCTTCACCTTCCTCGGCTTCCAGGCCTACGAGTACATCCACCTTCACCTCGAATACAACCTCAAGCTCTCCACCGGCGTGTACGGCTCCACCTTCTACATGCTGACGGGCTTCCACGGGTTGCACGTGTTCGTGGGCGCCACGATGCTGACCGTGATGCTGTTCCGCGTGTTCAAGGGTCATTTCGACGCCGAGCATCACTTCGCCTTCGAGGCGGCGGCATGGTACTGGCACTTCGTCGACGTGGTCTGGCTGCTGCTCTTCGTGCTGGTGTACTGGATGGTGTAGCCGCCGCCGCAGGCGGGGCGCGCTGCGCGTGTCTCCCCGGGGGCCGGCGTCACTGCAGGCCGCGCGGCCCGATCCAGCCCATGTAGTACGAGAGGAGCAGGAACGCGACCAGCGTGACGGAGAGCGCCACGCGGATCGTGAGCAGCCACACCACGCGCTTGCCGCGGCCGCGATCGCGGTACAGGAACACCAGCGCGGAAAAGAGCGCGACAATGATCGCGATGAGTACGGCGACGACGATGATCTTCATGGCGTCGTCAGTGTAAAGAATTTGCCGCGCGAGCGCGGCCAGGCATGACGACTCCTGCTGCATCCGCCGCCGCCACAACGCGTTCCCGGCGACCGGCCCCCGTGCCAACCCTTGCCGCGATCCTGGCGGTGACGCTGTTCGTGACCGCCGGGTTGTGGCAGCGCGATCGCATGCACCAGAAGATGGCCCTTCGCGCGACCCTCGATGCCGCCGCGGCTCGACCTGCGGTGCCGTTGCCGGCGATCACCGATTGGTCCGCATGGCGATTCCGACCCGTGACGCTGACAGGCAGCTTCGATGCGACGCATCAGATCCTCCTCGACAACAAGGTGCACGCCGGGCGCGTCGGCTACGACGTCGTGACGCCGCTCGTGCTCACCGACCGGCGAACCGTGCTCGTCGACCGCGGTTGGGTGCCGGCGGGTCCGTCGCGGGCGGCGTTGCCGCACGTGCCGCCTCCCGCCGGCACCGTCACGGTGACCGGGCGCGTGAACAGGCCGCCCGCCCCGTACCTCGAGCTCGCGCGCGATACGGGGGAGGGGCCGGTGTGGCAGAACTTCGACATCGCGCGGGCGGAGCACCTCCTCGGCGTGCCCCTGCTGCCCATCGTGGTGGAGCAGACGGCGCCGCAAGGTGGCGGCGACGACGATCTCCTGCGCGACCGTCCGCCGCCGGATGTCGGCGTCGACACGCATCGCATCTACATGGTCCAGTGGTTCATCTTCGCGGCGATGGCGGCGGCCCTGTGGGCGTGGTTCACGTTCAGGCGGCGGCGATGAGCGAGTCCCCGCCTCCGGAATCGGGCGCGACGCCGGGCGCCGCGGGCATGACCCGCCGCAACCGGCGCACGCTGATCCTGCTTGCGCTCGTGACGGTCGCGCCGGTCATCGCGTCCTACGCGGCGTACTACTTCTGGCCGCGGGACAAGCAGGTGAACTACGGGCAGCTGCTGCCGACGGCGCCCGCACCCCAGGTGCATGGAACGCGCGACGGCAAGCCGTTCGCCCTGTCCGACCTGCGCGGCAAATGGGTGCTCGTGATGGCCGGCGACGCCGCGTGCGACGCGCCGTGCGAGAAGGCGCTCTACGCGACCCGGCAGGCGCGCACCATCCAGGGCCGCGAGATGGACCGCGTCGTGCGCGTGTGGCTCGTGCCGGCGGGCGCGCCATCGGCTGCCGTGACCGCGGAGCATCCCGACCTCGTCGTGGTGGCCGCGCCGGCGGGCCTGGCCGCCTTCCCGGCGGGTCCCGATCGCATCTACATTCTCGATCCCCTCGGCAACCAGGTACTCGCGTACCCGCGCGATCCGGACATCAAGGCGATGGCGCGCGACCTCGGCCGGCTGCTCCGGGCGTCGCGCATCGGGTAGCCCGGGACGCGACCGTTCGTCCGCGGTGTAAAATCCCGTGTTCAGCGCGCCAGCGGTGCTTTTCCTCCAACGGCGCGCATGTGGCCCATGAAGGTGTCGCGATCGTCTCCGGGCGCGCCGCCGATCACCGATCGATGACAGCTCTCGCCCTCGCTGAAAACCGCTTCCGCCAGTTCCTTGCGCTGACCAAGCCGCGAGTCGTGTCGCTGATCGTCTTCTGCGCGGTCATCGGCATGTTCCTCGCGGCTCCCGGACTGCCTCCGGCGGGCGTGGTGTTCGCGGCCACCCTGGGCATCGCGCTCGTGGCGGGTGCCGCGGCCGCGGTGAACTGCCTCGTCGAGCAGAAGATCGACGCCGTGATGCAGCGCACGCGCACCCGTCCGCTGCCGCGCGGCGAGGTCACGTCGCTTTCCACGCTCGTGTTCGCGGCGATGGTCGGCGGGGCGGGATTGTGGTTGCTCTACCGCTTCGTCAATCCGCTCACGATGTGGCTCACCCTCGCCACGTTCGTGGGTTACGCCGTGATCTACACGATCCTGCTGAAGCCGGCCACGCCGCAGAACATCGTGATCGGCGGTGCTTCGGGGGCGATGCCGCCGGTGCTGGGCTGGGCCGCGGTGGCGAACGACATCGCACCCGAGTCGCTGCTGCTCTTCCTCATCATCTTCGCGTGGACGCCGCCGCACTTCTGGGCCCTGGCGCTGTATCGCACCCAGGACTACGCGAAGGCGGGCCTGCCGATGCTGCCGGTCACCCACGGCAGCCGGTACACGCAGCTCATGATCGTCCTGTACACGCTCGTGCTGGTCGGCGTGTCGCTGCTTCCCTTCGCCATCCGCATGAGCGGACCGCTCTACCTCGCGGCGGCCCTGGTGCTCGGTGGCGTCTTCCTGGCCTACGCCCTCCGGCTCCATTTCCGCTACAGCGACGACCTGGCGCGGGCGACGTTCCGCTACTCCATCGTCTACCTGTCTGCGCTGTTCGCGGCGCTGCTGGTCGATCACTACTGGCGGTGATGACATCGCGGGCGCTCCTCGCCATCCTCGCCACCGTGCTTCTCGTCGCGCTGCCCGGATGCTCGCGCGAAGGGCCGACCTTCAAGCTGTCGGACGTCACCGGATCGAGCCTTGGCCGTGAGTTCACGCTCACCGACCACACCGGCAAGACGCGCACGCTCGCCGACTTTCGCGGCAAGGCGGTGGCGGTCTTCTTCGGCTACACGCAGTGCCCCGACGTCTGCCCCACCACCCTCGCCACGCTCGCGGCGGCGATGAAGGAGCTCGGGCCCGATGCCGATCGGGTGCAGGTGCTCTTCGTGACGGTGGACCCGGAGCGCGACACGCAGGAACTCCTCTCGCATTACGTGCCGGCGTTCGACAAGCGCTTCCTCGGCCTGTACGGCGATGCCGCCGCCACGGAGCGCGTGGCCAAGGAGTTCAGGATCATCTACCAGAAGCAGCCCGGACCGACGCCCGGCAGCTATACGGTCGATCATTCCGCAGGCGTGTACATCTTCGATCCGCAGGGGCGCCTGCGCCTCTACGCGAGCCACGGGCAAGGCCCCGACGTTTTCGCGCACGACCTGCGCGAACTCCTGCGCACGAGCGCACCCGCGGGCTGATCCACGGCGGCGCCACCCGGCGCGCAGCCTTGCGATGCCGCGCCACGCCGGCATCCGCGATCCCGTCCCTCGGCGGAGCCCCCTGTTCGGCGCACCCGTCAGGCCGAACGCCAGGCGTCAGCTGCCGCGCTCGATCAACTCGATCTTGTAGCCGTCGGGATCCTCGACGAAGGCGATCACGCTCGTGCCTCCCTTGACCGCACCCGGCTCGCGCGTCACCTTGCCGCCCAGCACCGGCGCGCGTTCACGAACGACGTCGCATGCCGCCCGCACGTCGTCGACGGCGAGCGCGATGTGCCCGAACGCGGTGCCGAGGTCGTACCGATCCACGCCGTAGTTGTAGGTGAGCTCGATCTCCGGGCCTGCGGGATCACCGTACCCCATGAAGGCGAGGGTGTACTTGTGCTCGGGCCGATCGGTCCGGCGATGAAGCTGCATGCCGAGGGCGCCGGAGTAGAACGCGATGGAGCGATCGAGGTCGCCCACGCGCAGCATCGTGTGCAGGAACTTCATAGCTCGATCATCTCGAAGTCTTCCTTGCGGGCTCCGCATTCCGGACAGGTCCAGTTGGGCGGGACGTCCTCCCAGCGCGTGCCGGGGGCGATCCCCTCCTCCGGTGCACCCGTCTCCTCATCGTAGATCCAGCCGCAGATGAGGCACATGTATTTTTTCATTGGAAAGTGAGGCGTGAGGCATGGGGTAAACTCGGCCATTGTAGCCTTCCGACGTGTTGCGGCCGTTGACCATGGTCACTGCGTCGCGCCCGTCGTCCCGGCATCGTGACATCGCGGTTCCCGGCTATCCATCCACACCCGGCGCAGCAGCCGGCTCCCTTGCCAGGGCTCGGGCGTCCATCGAAGTCCTCATGACCGACAACGAAACCGGATCACCGTCGCTCGTCCTCACCTTCGCCGCATCCGACCCCTCGGGCGGCGCAGGCCTGCAGGCGGACGTCCTCACGCTCGCGAGCATGGGATGCCATCCCCTGTCGGTGATCACCGCGATCACGGTGCAGGATTCCCTCGGAGTGGAAGGGGTGTTGCCCATCGACGCGGATTGGGTCGCGGACCAGGCGCGCCGCATTCTGGAGGACATGCCGGTGGACGCTTTCAAGATCGGCGTGCTGGGGAGCGTGGAGAACATCGCCGCGATCGCGGAGATCGTGTCCGACTATCCCGACGTGCCGCTGATCTTCGACCCCGTGCTCGCGTCCGGCCGCGACGAAGCCGCGAACGACGACATGACACACGCCCTGCGCGAGCTGCTGCTGCCGCAGACCACCATCCTCACGCTGAGCAGCATCGAGGTTCGCTCGCTCGCCGAGAGCGAGGACGACGACGACCGCACGATCGACCAGTGCGTCGCGCGACTGGTGGACACCGGCTGCGAGTACGTGCTCGTCACCGGCACGCACGAGAACACGCCGCAGGTGGTGAACACCCTGTACGGCAAGAGCGGCGTGCTGCGCACGGACGGCTGGCCGCGCCTGCCCGGGTCGTATCACGGATCGGGCAGCACGCTGGCGTCGGCCATCGCGGCGATGCTTGCCAACGGCCTCGACCTCGGCGAAGCGGTGCGGGAGGCCCAGGAATACACGTGGCAGACGCTGCGCAAGGCGCATCGCCCGGGCATGGGCCAGTTCATTCCCGACCGCCTCTTCTGGGCGCGGGAAGAGGCGCAGGCGCGGGGCGACGATGCGGCGGCGCCTGCCGCCGAGTCCCGTGACAGCCACTGAGACGTTGCGATCGCGGCTGCGCGGGCTGTACGCCGTCACGCCCGACGAGCCCGACACCGGGCGTCTCGTCGCGCAGGTGGAGGCTGCCGTGCGCGGCGGCGCGCGCACCGTCCAGTACCGCAACAAGACGGCCTCGCCAGCGCTGCGGGCGGCCCAGGCGCGTGCACTCGCGGCGACGTGCCGCGCAGGCGCCGCGCTGTTCATCGTCAACGACGACGCAGAGCTCGCACGCGCGGTCGATGCGGACGGCGTGCACGTCGGCGAGGACGACGGCGACCTCGCCGCGGTGCGCGCGATCGTGGGTCGCGCGATCGTCGGCGTGTCCTGCTACGACGAGCTTGCCCGCGGCGAGCGTGCGGTGGCCGCGGGCGCCGACTACATCGCCTTCGGCAGCCTGTTCCCCTCGACGGTCAAGCCGCACGCGCCCCGCGCGAGCGTGGATCTCGTCGCTGCGGCACGCCCGCTGGGGGTGCCCATCGTCGGCATCGGCGGCATCACGCTCGACAGCGCCCCGGTGCTCGTCGCCGCCGGCATCGATGCGGTCGCCGTCATCTCGGCGGTGTTCGCGGGCGATCCGCCTGCGATCGAGGCGGCGGCGGCGCGCTTCGCCGCGCTCTTCGGCTAGAAAGGCAACACGCTTCTCGCGGCGATGTCCGGGCTGCCCGACGTCGAGCGCCCTGGCAAGCGCATCGCGTGCCACGTCGTTGCCGGCCGCTTTCGGACCGTGCCGGGCGCGTCGCGGACGCATGCTGCCTCGCGACCCGTTGCACAATGTCGTGATGCATGCAACCAAGGTACCTAACGCATTGTCTTATAACGTTTTCCACGGCCTCCCGGCCCTCCTCGCGTGATAGAATGAATGCCGTTTTGCCTGAAGAATCAACTACCTCCGACGTGGACATCCCGGCACGCAAGCGGCTCGGCGAGATCCTGGTCGAGCGCGGCAAGCTCGACGCGGCGACGCTCGAGCGCGCCCTTCGGCTCCAGCAGGAGTCCGGTGAGCGTATCGGGGCGCTGCTCGTCACGCTCGGCGTCGTGGCGCAGCGCGACGTGAGCGACGCGCTCGCGTCGCAGCTCGCGCTGCCGCTCGTCGACGCCGCCGCCTATCCCGAGTTCCCCATTCTCGAGGAACAGGTGTCCACGCGCTTCCTCCGCGAGACGCGCGTGCTGCCGCTCGCGGAAGACGACAACGAGGTGACGCTCGCCATGGCCGACCCCACCGACGACTACGCGATCGGTGCCGTGCGCATGGTCACGGGGCGCGAGGTGCGTCCGATGGTGGCGATCCCGTCCGATCTCGAGGCCGCGCTCGAGCGACTCTACGGCTCGGGCAAGGTGCAGGGCCAGGTGGTGGGCGACATCGAGACGCGGGTCGACGACCTCGCCTTCGACGCCGACGTCCAGCAGTTGAAGGACCTCGCCTCCGAGGCGCCGGTGATCCGGCTCGTGAGCCTCATCATCACCAACGCACTCGAGATGCGCGCCTCCGACATTCACGTCGAGCCCTTCGAGAACCGCCTCGGCGTGCGTTATCGGATCGACGGCGTGCTGCACGACGTCGAGTCTCCGCCCAAGCGTCTGGCCGCGGCCGTGATCTCGCGCATCAAGATCATGGCCAACCTCGACATTGCCGAACGCCGCCTGCCGCAGGACGGACGGATCCGCCTGCGCGTGCAGGGCAAGGAGATCGACCTGCGCGTGTCCACGGTGCCCACCATGCACGGCGAGTCCGTGGTGATGCGCATCCTCGACAAGGGCGGTGTCGCGCTCGACTTCCACAAGCTGGGCTTCATGGAAGACACGTTGAAGGTCTTCATCGACGTGCTCATGCAGCCGCACGGCATCCTGCTCGTGACCGGCCCCACGGGTTCGGGCAAGACGACCACGCTCTACACCGCGCTCGACCGCCTGAACCAGCCGGACGTCAAGATCCTCACCGTGGAGGACCCGGTCGAGTACCAGATGGTGGGCATCAACCAGATCCAGGTGAAGCCGCAGATCGACCTCACCTTCGCCAATGCCCTGCGCTCGATCGTGCGCCAGGACCCCGACGTGATCATGATCGGCGAGATCCGCGACCTCGAGACCGCGCAGATCGCGGTCCAGTCGGCGCTCACCGGTCACCTCGTGCTGTCCACCGTGCACACCAACGACGCCGCGTCCACGGTGAACCGGCTGCTCGACATGGGCGTGGACGACTACCTGCTCACTTCCACGGTGATCGGCATCCTCGCGCAGCGTCTCGTCCGCAAGCTTTGCCCGCAATGCCGGGAGGCGTACACCGCGCTGCCCGAGGTCGTGGAGCAGCTCGGGCTGGCGCGCTTCGCGGGCGGCGGCGACGTCACCCTCTACCACGCGAAAGGCTGCAGCCACTGCGGCAATACCGGTTACCTCGGACGGCTGTGCATCCTCGAGATGCTGCCCATGTCCGATCCGTTGCGCGCGCTCGTCATGAAGCACGCCACGTCCGGAGACCTCAAGGCGCAGGCCCAGCGCGAGGGCATGGTGTCGATGTACGAGGACGGCATGCGCAAGGCGCTCGCCGGCCAGACGACGTTCGAGGAAGTGCTGCGCGTGACGCGCGAGGCATAGGAACTCCCACGTGCCCGTCTATCGCTACCGCGCCGTCAGCGCCGCCGGTGAAGTCGCCGTCGGCGAGCTCGACGCCGCCAGTGAAGGCGAGATCGTCGAGCGGCTGCGCGACCAGGGCCTGATGCCCATGCAGATCGCGCACGCGACCGGCGCCGTCGCCGCCAGTGCTGCGCATGCGTCAGCCTCGGGAAAGCCGCGCCGGCGCCTGTTCGAATCGAGGGCCGTCACCCGCGACCAGCTCCTGGCGCTCACCCGCGAGTTGGCGACGCTGCTGCAGGCGGGCCTGCCGCTCGACCGCGCGCTCGAGATCCTGATCGGGCTCGCGCCCACGCCTCCGGTGGCGTCGCTGCTGCAAGGCATCCGCGACGACGTTCGCGGTGGCAAGGCGCTGTCGCAGGCGCTCGACACCCGGCGCGAGATCTTCTCGCGCTTCTACATCAACATCGTGCGCGCCGGGGAGGCGGGCGGCGCGCTGGGCGTGGTCCTGCAGCGCCTCTCCGACACGATGGAACGCAACAAGGAGCTGCGCGAGTCGGTCAAGTCGGCGCTCATCTATCCGTCGTTGCTGGTGCTCGTGGCCGTGGTGTCGGTGGCCGTACTCCTCGTGTGGGTGGTGCCGCAGTTCGAGGCGACCTTCGCGCAGGCGGGCAAGGCCCTTCCCCTCCCCACGCTGGTGGTCGTGTCGCTGGGCAAGTTCATGCGCAACTGGTGGTGGGCCGTGGCCGGAGGCGTGTTCCTCGTCGCGATGTGGCTGCGCCGGCGGGGCAACGATCCAAGGGTGCGCCGCGCGCGCGACGAGCGATGGCTGCGCCTCCCGCTGGTGGGCGACCTCATCGCCAAGGTTGAGACGGCGCGCTTCTCGCGCACGCTGGCGACGCTCCTCGGCAACGGCGTCACGCTGCTGTCGGGCATCGCGATCGTCAAGGAAACGCTGTCCAATACCGTCCTCGCCAATGCGCTCGACGGCGTGATCGTGAAGCTCCGCGAGGGCAAGGGATTCGGCAGGCCGCTGGCAGAGACCGGCCTGTATCCCCGCCTGGCCACGCAGATGGTGCTGGTCGGCGAGGAATCCGGGCGCCTCGAGGAAATGCTGGGCCGGGTGGCCGACATCTACGACCGCGAGGTGCAGGCCGCCATCAAGCGCTTCCTGGCCGTGCTCGAGCCGGCGCTCATCCTGTCGCTGGCGGTGCTGATCGGCGGGATCGTCTTCTCGATCCTGATGGGCGTGATGGGCATGAGCGAACTCGTGATCTGATCCGGCGTCTCAAGGAATTCGACCCGCCGCCCGGCCTGGCATCCTGTCGGGGACAGGCGACAACGAAGGACATTCGAACGATGAAATCCCGCATTGCAAACCGCCGCGCGCTGCGCGGCATGACCCTCATCGAGATTCTGGTCGTGCTCGTGCTCATCGGCATCGTGATGGGCATCGTGGCCGGCAACTTCATCGGCCAGGGCGAGGAAGCCAAGCGCAAGGCCGCGGCCATCGAGATCAGCCAGATCGCGAGCACGCTCGACCTCTTCAAGCTCGAAATCGGGCGCTATCCCACGACGCAGGAGGGCCTGCAGGCCCTGATCACCGCGCCCGCCGGCGTCACCAACTGGAACGGCCCGTACTGGAAGAAGGCGACGCTCCCCAAGGATCCGTGGGGCAACGAGTACAAGTACACCTCGCCCGGCGCCAAGATGCCCTACGATATCGTGTCGTACGGCGCCGACGGCAAGGACGGCGGCGATGGCCCCAACAAGGACATCACCAGCAACTGACGCTGGCGCGGCGCGCGCCCGCGCGGCAGGCACGCCCCGTGGCCCGGTGGCCGGGCGCCGGAGCGCGTCGCCCGACGATCGTGCCGCGAAGGCGCGTGCCGCGGCGACTCGCGGTATCTTGCGGCGGGGGCCGCACGGCCGCGGCTTCACGATGATCGAGCTCCTCGTGGTGCTGGTGATCATGGGCATCGTGTCGGCGGTGGCGATCCCGGTGTTCACGGGTACCTCCAACGCCGAGATGAAGGGGGCGGCGCGCCAGCTCGCGTCCGGACTGCGTCTCGCGCGAAGCGAGGCGCTCACGCAGCGCCGCGAGACCTTCCTCGTGATCGACCTCGCCGGCCGCCGCTTCAAGGTCGACCGCGAGGCGCGCGAGTATCCGCTGCCGCGCAACGTCGAGCTCAAGCTCTTCACCGCGCAGAAGGATCTCGTCGACGACAAGGTCGGCGCGATCCGCTTCTACCCCGACGGCGGCAGCAACGGCGGGCGCATCACGCTCACCTCGGGCGAGCGAAAGTACGAGGTCGACGTCGACTGGCTCACCGGCCGCGTGGCCATCCTCGACTAGGGATCATGATCCGGACAGGCTCCCGCGCCATGCGCACCGGTGTCCGCCGCGTGCGCACCGCCGCCGGCGGCATGCGCACCGGCGCCCGAGGCGTACGCACCGGCGCCGGCGGCATGCGCGGCTTCTCGCTCATCGAGGTCCTCGTGGCCTTCGTGATCCTGGCGCTCGTCGCCACCGCGCTCTTCAACCTCTTCTCGGCGTCGCTCAACAACGTCGCCGCCGCCGAGGAGTGGAGCCGCGCGCTCACCATCGCCGAATCGCGCCTCGAGGCGGCCGCGGCGGTGCAGCCGCTCAAGGAAGGCAGCGAGCGCGGCGGCTCGCAGGATGGCCGGGTGCAGTGGGCAACGACCGTCGCGTCGTACGCGCCGCCGGACGCCGATCCCGACCTCGAGCGCGCCTCCGAGGCGCTCGCGATGCGCCTCTTCCGGATCAGCGTCGAGGTCACCTACACCGGCGGCGACGGAAAGCCCCGCACGCTCGCGCTGTCCACCGTGCGCATGGGCCCGAGGAACCTCACGTGACGCGGGAGCGCGGGTTCACGATGATCGAGCTGCTGATCGCGATCGGCCTCTTCGCGATCATGTCGGGCGTGCTATTCGGCGCCTTGCGGCTTGCCGGGCGCAGCACCGATGCCGGAGAGGCGAAGGCGCAGGCCGCCTCCGGCATGCGCCTCGCGAGCGAGTACCTGCGCACGCAGCTGACGTCGCAGCATCCGCAACGCATGCGCAAGATGCTCGAATTCCCCCTGCTCTTCGGCGGCACCCGCGACGAGCTTCGCTTCACGGCGCCGCTGCCGGCACGCGTGGGCGTAGGGGGCATGTGGTACTACCGGTTGTCGATGGCGCCGGTCGCCGGAACGCAGCGCAATGCGCTCGTGCTCGACCGCATGATCCCTGACCTCTCGGCCCTGTCGATGCCGCAGTTCACGGAAAGCGAGCGCTCGGTCCTCGCCGACGACATCAAGTCCTTCGAAGTCTCCTACTACGGGCGCGACCACAACAGCACCGCCGACACGGCGCCGACATGGCGCGGAAGCTGGGAGGACACGCAGCTCCTGCCGATGCTCATCCAGATCGAGGTCGTGCCTCGCGCCGGCGATCCCTGGCCGCCGCTCCTGATCGCGCCGCGCGCCGCGCCCGAGGCCGGGTGCCGTGCATGGGACGCGGTGCGCGCCGTGTGCGTGGGAGCATGACGATGCCGCGCCGTCCCGACGCGAGGAGCAACGTGCGGCCACAGCGCGGCATCGCGCTCGTGATCGTCCTCTGGCTCACCATCATGCTCACGGTGATCGCGAGCGGCTTCGCGTTCTCGATGCGCAGCGAGGCGATCTCGGCGCGGAACGCGCTCTCGCTGGCGCAGGCACGCGAGGCGGCCGATGGCGCTGTCGACCGCACTGCCTTCGAGCTGTCGCGGCCGCGCTTTCCCGCGGCGTGGACGAGCGACGGTCAGCCGCACGCGTGGAAGGAAGGCGATGTCTCCATCGTTGCCGCTGCGGTCGACGAATCCGCCCGCATCGATCTCAACAGCGCGCCGGACGCACTCCTGCGCGGCCTTTTCGAGCAGGTCGGCGGCGCCGATCGCGAGACGGCTGCGCGCATCGTCGAGGCCGTCCAGGACTGGAAGGATGCCGACGACCTGCGCCGTCCCAACGGTGCGGAGGAGGCCGACTATCGGGCTGCCGGACTCACCTACAAGCCCGCGAACGCGCCGTTCGAGACGGTGAGCGAGCTTGCGCGCGTGCTGGGCGTCACCCCGTCGCTGTATGCGCGGGTCGCCGGCAGCCTCACGGTGCAGTCACGTCAGCCGGGCATCAACTCGGCGCTCGCTCCGCGCGACGTGTTGCTCGCCATTCCCAACGTCACTGCGGAGCAGGTCGACGCCTTCCTTGCCCAGCGTGCCGACGCGCTCGCGGCAAAGCTCCCTGCGCCGTCGTTTCCCCCCGCGGCCGGGTACGTGGCGGGTGCGGTGCCGGTCTGGCGCATCCATGCCGTCGCGACCGCACCCGATGGTGTAACCTTCGCCCGCGATGCGGTGGTCCGTCCCTCCGGCGATGGGCGGCGTCCGCTCCTCACCCTCCTGTGGCAGGAAGGCAGCACCGTGGACGTGCCGCCGCTTGCCCATGCCGCCGGGGCGACTGCCGCCCCGGGGTCAACCACCGACGTGACGAGGTAAGGCGCAAAGCCCGATCATGGCCGACCGTGAACTGACCCTGCCTTCGCGTGCCGCGCGTTTGCGCGGCGCCGCGCGAGGGCTGGGTCTTGCCGACTTCTGGCAGTGGTGGCGGGGGCAACTCGACCCGCTGCTGCCGCAGGCCGCGCGCACGGCCGTGGCGCGCCGGCGGATGCGTCCCGTGCTGGTTTTCGCCGGCGGTCAGGCGGCCCTCTGGCAGCCCGCCGTGGAAGCGGGCGTGCCGGTGATGCGCGCGGCCGCCACGATTCCCGTGAGCGCCGACGCCAGCGCGCACGCGGCGGAAGGCCGCGCCGCGCTCGCCGGGAGCGGCCGCGACGCGGGTGTGCGGCGCGTCGTGGTGAGCCTCGCCCCCGCCGACCTCCTGCGCAAGCGCCTCGTCCTGCCCGCCGCGCTCGAGGAGAATCTGCGCCAGGCGCTGGCGTACGACCTCGACCGTCACACGCCGTTCAAGCCCGAGGAGCTGTACTTCGATGCCGTCGTCGTGGACCGTGCCCCCGCCCGCGGAACGATCACGGTGGATCTCGCGACGGCGCGGCGCAGCGCGGTCGACCCCGTGCTGCGTCATGTCGCTGCGTGGGGTGCCGAGGTCGTCGCGGTGGTGCCCGAGCCGCCGGCCACCGCGTGGCGGTCGCGGCTCAATCTCCTTCCCGCCGACGCGCGCACGGCGCGACCGTTGCTTCGCCGCTGGCAATTCTGGCTGCCGCTTCTCGCGATCCTCGCCGCACTCGCGGCCGTCATCGTGATTCCGCTGTGGCAGATGCGCGAACAGGCGATCTCGCTCGGGCAGCAGGCCGACGAGGCGCGCGGCCGGGCGGCGGTGTCCGAGACGCTGCGCGCGCAGGTCAACCAGCAGGTCGGCGACTACAACTTCGCTCTCGAGCGCAAGTATGCCTTTCCGAGCGCGCTCGCCGTAGTCGACACCGTGAGCAGGCTGCTGCCCGACGACACCTGGCTCACCCAGTTCGAACTCAAGAGCACGCCGAAGGGCAAGGACGTGCAGCGCGAGATCAACCTGCGCGGAGAGACTGCGAATGCCGGCAAGCTCGTGCAGCTCTTCGAGGAGTCGCAGATGTTCGCGCAGGCGGCGCAGCGCGGGCCGACGACCAAGATCCAGCCCGGACCCGGAGAGATATTCGACCTCGGCGCCCAGTTGAGGCAGCGTCCCGCGCCTGCGCCGGTGACCGTCGCCGTGAACGAGGCGAGCACGCAACCGGCGGGCGGGGCGCCCGCGCCTGCAGCGCCCGTGCCCGCCGCGAGGCCGTCCGTGACGCCGGTGCCTGCCGCAACGGTGCCTGCTGTACCCGTATCTTCCTTGCCGGGGTCCGCCGCACCTGCGTCGGGAGCCACTGCTTCGGTTCCGGCTGCACCCGTGCCCGCTGCACCCGTGCCGGCTGCGTCAGGACCTGTCTCCGCCGCACCCGCCGGGACCGCCAAGGGCACGCCGCCCGCGCCGCCGGGACCCGCCGGCGCCCCGACCCCGTCAGGCGCCCCTGGTGGTGCCTCCGCCCCCGGCAAGGCGGTCACCCCTCCCGCGCCGTCGTCCGCGCCGCCCGACGCCGCATCCAACGCAGTTCCCGCATCGCCAGGCGGCATGCCTCCGGGCGGCACGATCCGACGCGAGGCTCGTCCATGACGCCCGCGTTCGCCGCGCGGATGTCTCCGGAGCGCCAGCGAGTCCTGGCGGTGGCGCTGCTCGTCATCGCGGTCGTCGTGATCCTGGCGGCCGTGCTGGGGCCGATCGTGCTGCTGCATCGGCACTACAGCATCGCCATCGACGACCTCAGCGATCGTCTCGAACGCTATCGCCGCGTCGCCGCGCAAGCGCCGGAACTTCGACGCGCGCTGGATGTTCTGAAGGCGAAGGACGGTCGCCGCTTCTACCTCAAGAACACCGCACCCAACCTCGCCGGCGCCGAGCTTGCCGACATCGTGCGCACCGCCATCGAGAACAACGGCGGACGCATCACCACGAGCCAGAACCCGGGGCCGCGTGACGAGGGTGCATTCCGGCAGATCACCGTCAATGTCCAGTTCTTCGCGACCACGCCCGCGCTCGCGAAGATCCTGCAGGCACTCGATACGCACATGCCCTACCTCATCGTCGATAATCTGTCGGTTCGCCCGCTCAATGCCTTCCGCGGCTTCAAGCCGGCCCAGGGGCAGGAGCCCGAGAACAATGTGCAGATGGACGTGTCGGCACTGGCGTATCCGGAACCCGTGCGTGCGGGCGCGCCCGCTGCCGGCCCCGCGAAGTGAGAAAGGACGTTCCATGACCGCATCGCCCGTCACCTTGCGTCGCGTTCGCCGTGCCGGCCTTTGGTTCGCGTCGCTCGCGCTCGTCACCGGCGCGTCCGCGTGGATGGCTTTCGAGCGTGCGGTCGCTGGCACGCCCGGGGAGGTCCCCGCGAGCCCGGCGCCCCAGGGGATGTCGCTGGCAGTCCTGCCCGAGTATGAGCCGGGTGCCGTGGTGCCGGTGGGCAGCGACATCGTCCTGCGCACCCCCTTCAATCCCACGCGGCGGCCGGCGCCATCCGCCGTGGCCGCCGCGGAGACCGCCAAGCCCAAGTTGCAGCGCGGGCAGTTCGCCCTGTCGGGCACCATGATGGTCGATGGCACCGCGACCGCGTTCCTGCGCGAAGTCAACGGCGGCAAGTCGCGACGCGTGCGCCAGGGCGAGACGCTCAACGGCATGATCGTGGCGGAGGTCAAGACCGATCGCGTGCGTCTGGCGCTGGGCGACGAGAGCGAGGAGCTCCTGCTCAAGGTGGCGGCAGGGCCCCGGACCACCATCCAGCCGGTGCTGCCGGGCGCCAATCGCGGCCCCATCACTGCCGCTGCCGTGCCGGCCGCGGCGGCGCCGCGGGATGTCTCCGAGGTGCTCGCCGAGCGCCGCCGGCTGGCCCGAGCCCAGGAGCTTGCCGCCCACGGCGTTCCGCCGGGCTCGCCGGTTCCCCAGCCCGCCGCCGCGGCTGCCGTCCAGGCGCCTACGATGCCTCCCGTGCCGAAGGGGGACTTCGGATCGAACGATCCCCGCTGGCAGGAGGTTTACCAGCGGTATCAGATGCCGCGTCGCTGACGACACGCCTTTCCATTGCGATAATCGCAGGTCGGTTCGACGGGCTGCGTGCGCCCCCGACCCTGCATGCCCGCCCGCACAACAACAATGACGCCACGCCACAACATCCCGCTCCGGCGCATCACCGCGAGCCTTCTCGCCGTGTCGCTCGCCGCGTGCAATACCCCGCCGCCGCGCATGCCCGGGGAGCCGTATCAGGTCACCCCCGTCGAACGGACGATGACGCCCGGCTCGCCCACCCTGTCGCCGGAGATGCAGGAGGCGACGAGTCGGGTCGGACCCACGACGTCGAATGCGCACATCTACAAGGGCAGCGGCGTCGTGGTGCGCGGCCAGCAGCCGGGTGGCGGCCTGCCGCCGGCCGCGGTCACGCCGGTCGCCGGCGGCGCGATGGTCCTGAACTTCGAGGGCGCGGACCTCCGCGAGGTGGTGCGCACCATCCTCGGCGAGGTGCTGAACGAGACCTACACGATCGACCCGGCGGTGGGCGGCACCATCACGCTGCGCACGTCGTCGGGGATCCCGCGGTCGGCGCTGCCGGCCACGCTGGAGACGCTGCTGCGGATGAACGGCGCGACGATGGTCAAGAGCGGCGGCATGTACATGATCGTGCCGCAGGCCGCGGCGGTGCGCGGCAACGTCACGCCGCAGCTCGGCAACTCGTCGCGTGCGCTGCCACCAGGCTTCTCGGTGCAGATCGTGCCGCTCAAGTACGTCGGCGTGCGCGAGATGATGCGCATCCTGGAGCCCTTCGCCAAGGATGCGCAGGCGGTGCGGCCCGACGAACTGCGCAACATGCTGATCCTCGCCGGTACCGAGCGCGAGCTGCGGCATCTCATCGAGACGATCGACATGTTCGACATCGACTGGATGGCGGGCATGTCGGCGGGTGTCTTCACGCTCAAGAACTCCGACGTCAAGGACGTGATGAAGGAGCTCGAGAAGGTCGTGGGCGACCGCAACACGAGCCCGCTCACCGGGATCCTCAAGATCGTGCCCATCGAGCGCATGAACGCACTGCTGGTGGTCACGCCCCAGCCGTCGTATCTCGAGGAGGTGAAGAAGTGGATCGACCGCCTCGATCGCAGCAGCGACGCGGGAGGAGGGCTGCAGTTCTACGTCTACAACCTGCACAACACGCGGGCGGAGCGGCTGGGTCCGTTGCTGCAGCAGGCATTCACCGGGCGGGTGACGCAGCCGACGCAATCGTCGGCGCCCACGCTCGCGCCGGGGACACCGGCCGGCACGATCGTCAATCCGCCGCAGTTCCAGCCGCAGCCGGGCGGGGTTCCCGTGGCCAACCCCACGCCCACGCCGGCGCAGGCGGTGGTGAACCAGGCCACGGCGGGCTCGCAGGGCTCAGGCATCGTGCGCAACCTGCAGGTGGTCGCCGACAAGGACGCCAATACGCTGCTCTTCGTGGCCACCCCTGCCGAGTTCTCGGTCATCGAGCAGGCGCTGCGCAAGCTCGACGTGCCGCAGCGGCAGGTGGTGATCGACGTGACCATCGCGCAGATCGCGCTGACCGACCAGCTCGACTTCGGCGTCGAGTGGCTGTTCAAGGGCGGGGCGCCATCCGGGCGCGGCTCCGGGGGGCTTCTCAGCGGCAACGTGATCCAGAATCCCATCAACCCCGGATCACAGCTTCCCACCGCCGGCGACACCCCGTCCGCGGCGCTGGTCAAGGGCTTCACCTACATCATCAACAATTCGAACTTCCCGGGCGGGATCCAGGCGGCGCTCAACCTCCTCGACACCTATGGCAGCACCAAGATCGTGGCCAATCCGCAGGTGGCCGCACTTGACAACCAGAAGGCCACGATCAAGTCCGGCGAGCGGATTCCCATCAACCAGTCCACGATCGTCGGAGGCACGACCAACGCCGTGACGACGACCGCGCAGTACATCGACACCGGCGTGCTGCTGCAGGTGACGCCGCACATCAATGCCGGCGGCCTCGTGTCCCTCGAGGTGCAGGCCGAGGTCAGCGATCCCGGCAACGCCGCGTGCACCGACTGCGCGCCTCCGATCAATACGCGCTCGATCCAGACCTACGTGGCGGTGCCGAGCGGGCAGACGATGGTGATGGGCGGGCTCATCAACGAGGGCCGCGGGAATACCTCCGAGGGGCTGCCGCTGCTGTCGCGGATTCCGATCCTGGGCGGCCTCTTCGGCCAGCAGCAGCTCAAGAACAACCGCACCGAGCTCGTCCTCTTCATCACGCCCCGCGTGGTCGAGAGCCAGGTCGACATCGCGGACGTTGTCCACGAGATGCGCCGGCGGATGGAGAACCTCGACGCGGTCGTGCCGATCATTCGGCCCTTCATCGGGCCCATCTTCCCGGAGACGACGGTCAATCCGGCGCTGGCGCCGTTGACCTCGCCGCCGCTGCTGCCGCCGCCTGCCGGCTCGCCGGTGCAATCGGTCTTTCCGCGCGCGCCGGGCGCCCCCGGGCAGTCGCCGCCGGGCGGCGGGCCGGCCCAGTAAACGTGCCGTTCTGCGGGGATTTGCGCTGGCCGTGGCGACCGGCAGCGTCATCCCCGCAGCATTGACTCACCCCCATTCGTTCTATATATTCCGGCCCGGACCGCGGCGCGCGCCAGCAAGTCCGGTTAGTGTTCCGAGGGTTCTGCCACACTGTGGAAGGCGTCAGCAGATTGATGGTTTTCAGCGAGTTTTCTGGTTTTCACCTGTTTCACCCGCTTCCCGTCGCTGTTTCCCGACATGCATGTCGGGTTACGGCGACAGTTGTCTTCGCGGGCCTGGCAGCGTGTGCCGGGGTCCCCGGCGGAGAGGGCAACAAGCCCGCCGCAGGCGCCACGGCGGTGCCGGCGACCCCCGAGGCCAGGCAGGCGCTGGTCAGGCAGCGGGCGACGGCGCGCTGGGACCTCCTCATCAAGGGCGATTTCGACGGGGCCTACGAGTACATGAGCCCCGGCTCGCGGGAAACCACCTCGCTTGCGCGCTACAAGGCCAACACCCGCCACGACGCGTTCCGTTCGATCAGGATGGACAGCGTTACCTGCGATGGTGATGCCTGCACGGTCAAGCTCATGCTGACCTACGACCATCCGAAAATGAAGGGAGTCGTGACTCCCGTGGTGGAATCGTGGATCGTGGACGGCGCGCAGGCGTGGTACGTCTACGGGCGGTAAAAGGCAGAAAAGTCATGAAAAACGGGGTGTCGCCGGTTTGAGACGTTGCGGAAAATCCACACCCGGCGACATTTGCGGGGTTCGTTTGTTTGTAATCGAAGGTAGGCTGTAATAAGATTCGCGTGCTGTTGGTCCTGAAGCGATCACGTCAAACGGCAATCAAAAGGAGTCATCACCCACTATGAATACGTTCAAACACAAGTCGCTGTACGCCGCTCTCGCGGGACTGGGCGCGCTGGGCGCGACTGGGGTCGCGCAAGCGGTGTCCGTCAATCCGGACGGGCTGGGTCAGGTCCTGATCTACCCGTACTACACCGTCCGCACGGTACCCACGGGTCTGGTGGGCTCCGACGCTGCCTACAACTCGCTCCTCTCGGTCGTCAACTCGACCGGTTCGGCGAAGGCGGTCAAGGTCCGCTTCCTCGAAGGCAAGAACTCGCGCGAAGTCCTCGACTTCAACCTCTACCTGTCGAAGTACGACGTCTGGACCACGGCGATCATCCCGACCGAAGAAGGTGCGGGCATCTTCACGGCGGACAAGTCCTGCACGGTTCCGGCGATCTCGACCGATTCGGCACACCCCACGGGCTTCCTCAACTACGGGTATGTCGATGACACGGGCGGCGATTCGCTGGACCGCACGCGCGAAGGCTACGTTGAAATCATCGAGATGGGCGATGTCGTGGGCAGCACGGCCGTTGCCGCCACGCACAAGAACGGCGTTCCGCCTTGCACGCCTGGCGATCTCGTCGAACCCACCGCGCCGGCCAACACGGTTCCCGGCTCTGGCGGACTGTTCGGTTCGATGACCCTCATCAACGTGCTCAAGGGCGAAGACTTCGGCTACGACCCCACGGCGCTCGACGGCTTCTCCGCGATCAGCCTGTGGACCAACGCCGGCTCGATCAAGCCGTCGCTCGCCGACGTCAACCCCAAGACCTCGGTCGTCGTCTCCGGTCCGAGCGTGTACATCACGGCGGGCTGGAACTCGAACCCGGCAACCGGCGGCAACCCCGTCGATCCGGTGTCCGCGGTCCTGATGCACAACAACGTGTACAACGAGTTCGTGCTCGACCGGGAAACCAAGTCGGCGACGGACTGGGTCGTCACCTTCCCGACCAAGCGCGAATACGTGGCGGTGGGCGAAGGCGCGGCGCAGAAGCTCTTCCAGCGGAATTTCTGGAACGGCCGGTCGTGCGACGATCTCACGCTCACGCTCTACGATCGTGAGGAGCGGACCAAGCAGGCGACGCAGGACTTCTCGCCGCCGCCGCCTGTCAAGTCCACGAACATCTGCTGGGAAGCCAACGTCATCTCGTATCTCTACGGTGGCGGCGCTCTTCCGGCGGAGTCGACGGTCTTCGGTTCGACGAACTTCGTTCCGATCAGCAGCGACTTCGTCAACGGCTGGGTCGCGATGTCCTTCGCCCCGATCGGTGGCCGGCACCAGCTCGTGGGCCCCGGTTCGACGGTGTTCAACACCCGCACCGGCCAGACGATCGGCACCGTGTCGACGACGTTCAACGGCCTGCCGGCGATCGGCTTCGCCGCAGTGGTGTACGAGAACGGCACGCTGACGTCGGGTGGAACTGCCATCCAGTCCAACTACGGCGGCAACTTCAACCACAAGCTCACCAGAAGCATCACGCCGTAATCCGGCGTCTTGCGCGGTACTCCGGGGCGAGGAGCAATCCTCGCCCCTTTTGCTTCATGCGGGTGGATCATCGCGATCGCACCGCGCTGTTTCGGTTCCCCGGTTTCATGCCCAAATTCATCCCCATCCTGCGCTTCCTGCTGGTCCCGGTGGCGGGGATACTCATCTGCCTTCCATCCCTCGCACAGGACACGGCACAGACGAAGGACACGAAGGACACGGTCCTGATGTCCAACAGCCTTGCCGAGGTGACGCGCCGCGACTACGACGCGGAACTGTCACGCCTTCCTCCGGACATTCGCGAGGCCTTTTCCAACGACCCACGTCGCGTGCACGACCTCCTGTCGCGCATGCTCCTGCAGAAATCGCTCGCCGCCCAGGCGCGGGCGGCCAGGATCGACCAGACTCCCGAGAACGCCGCGCGCATCGCCTTCGAGATGGATCGCCTGCTCGCCTCGATGGAGATCGCCGTCATCGAACGCGATGCGGGCGCCGAGTTCGATGCGAATGTCGCGCGCTACGAGGCGCGCGCGCGCGAGCTCTATCTCGTGAACAAGGACGCATACACGAATCCGCCCGAGGTCCGCGCAGCGCACATCCTGTTCGACACCAAGGAGGGCAAGCACACGCCGGAAGCGGCGCAGCGCAAGGCGGAGGAGGCACGCGCCAGACTCGCAGCAGGAACCGATTTCGCCACGCTCGCGCGGGAGGTTTCCGACGATCGCGTCTCCGGCGAGGCCGGCGGCGAGCTGGGTTGGTTCGCCCAGAAGCAGATGGACCCGGCCTTCTGGACGGCGGCCTTTGCGCTGCAGAAACCCGGCGACATCTCGCCGCCCGTGCGATCCTCGTTCGGCTGGCACATCATCAAGCTCGAGGACAAGCGGCCGGCGACCGTGCAGCCGTATTCCGAGGCGCGCGCGAAGATCCTCGCCGAGCTCCGGCAACGCTTCGTGTCGCAGAAGCGGGACGCGGCGTTTGCCGCCATCCGCAGCGACCCCAAGACCACTCCCAATACCGAAGCCATCGATGCACTCGTTCCCAAGGTCGATCTCGACGCGGCGCGTCGCGAGCAGGGCCCCGGACGCCCCGTGGCGCCGCCACCGAAGTAGATCTCCGCGCCCGGCCCGCGTGCCCGCGTAGCGTCCGTCCAAGGGCATGCCTCCGGCAACTTCCCTCCGCAATGCCGTGGTGCCGCCGCCGGCCAGCGGCGCTCGCGACCGCGCGCTCTTCGCCAACTTCCTCCGGCGCGAGCTCTTCACGCGCTACCTGGGCAGCGTCACCGGCGTCGCGTGGGCATTCGTCCATCCGCTCGTGCTGCTCGTCGTCTATCACTTCGTCTTCACGACCATCTTCAAGGCGCAGCGCTTCGGGGACGAGAGCTTCCTCGCTTTCGTGGCGGTGGCGCTCTGGCCGTGGCTCGCGGCACAGGAGGGCATCCAGCGCGGCGCGACGAGCCTCGGCAGCTATGCGGGATTGATCCGCAAGGTCGCGTTCCCCCACGAGCTCGTCGTCTATGCGTCGGTATGCGCGACGCTCGTCCTCCAGCTCGCGGGCTACCTCGCGGTGATCGCGGCCCTGGTTCTCTACGGCGAGCCCCTGCACCTGTCGGGTTTCCTGATCGCGATACCGCTGTGGATCCTGATGGCGATCGGCGTGATCGGCATCACGCTGTTCTTCGCCGCGCTCCAGGTGTTCGTGCGCGACGTGGAGCACGTGCTGATGCCAGTGCTGATGATCCTCATGTATCTCACCCCGATCCTCTATCCGCTGAAGGTGGTTCCGGAGTCCCTCCGGCCCTGGGTCGCGCTCAATCCCTTCAGCTGGCTCGTCGGTCGGTTGCGCGACGCGCTCATCCACGGACGCCTCGCCCTGGAGTGGGGCGACGCCATCGCCGCGGCCGTGGCGCTGGCGCTGTTCTTCGGAGGCCGCTGGGTGTTCCGCCGGCTGTCCCCGCACTTCGAGGACTTCATTTGAAGCCGCGGCGCCGCACCAGGGTGGCGACGGCTGCGGGACACGCAGTGCCGGGGTCCGTCCGATGATCGTGCCGCAGCCCACGATGGCCGGCGCGCCGGCGTCCCGCGACGGCGCGGGCGCCGCCACGCCCTCGTCGCTGCTCATGCTCGAGCACGTGGGGAAGGACTACGCCAAGGTCGAGAACCGGGGCGGCCAGCTGCGGCTGGTATGGGATCTCCTGCGCGGTCATGGCGCCGCGCACGTCTATCGGGCGCTCGACGACGTGACCTTCTCGCTCCAGGCCGGGGAGTCGCTCGGGATCGTCGGTGAGAACGGCGCAGGCAAGTCTACGCTGCTCAAGATCGTCGCGGGCGTGATGCCGCCCACGCGGGGAAGGCTTGCGGTGAACGGCCGGGTGGGTGCCTTGCTCGAACTCGGGTCCGGATTCCATCCCGAGTACACGGGGCTCGCCAACATCGATCTCGCGGCGGCGTTGCTCGGACTCGCACCCGACGAGATCGCCTCCAAGCGCGACGAGATCATCGCGTTCGCGGATATCGGGGAGCATATCCACGATCCCATCAAGCACTATTCGTCGGGCATGGTGGTGCGCCTCGGCTTCGCGGTGGCGACGGCGCTGCGGCCGCATATCCTCATCACCGACGAGGTCCTCGCCGTAGGCGACGAGTCGTTCCAGAAGAAGTGCATCGCCTGGATCGAGGAGTATCTCGCCGAGGGCGGGACCCTGCTCCTGTGCTCGCACAGCATGTATCACATCCAGAAGCTCTGCCGGCATGCGCTGTGGCTGCGCCATGGGCGCGTCGAGCGCTACGGCGCGGCGATGGAGGTCACGCAGGCCTACCTCGCCTTCCACGAGGAGAAATCCGCGCAGGCAAAGATGCCCATCGATGCCCGCGCGGCGTCGAACGCCGGAGTGTATGCGGTGCAGTCCCTCGAACTGCTCCCGGGCGAGGTCGTGGCACAGGGTGACGACATCACCGTTGCCGGCGAGGTCTATTCGCCGGATGGCCGGGCACCGGTCGTGCTCGTCGGCGTGGTGCGCGCCGACGGCACGCCGGTCTATGGCGTGTCCACCGACATGGATGGCGTGGCGCCACGTCGCCTCGCCGCAGACCGCTTCGCGTTCTCGATCTCGCTTCCCGCAATCGCGCTGCTGCCCGGGAAGTACTTCATGCGTGCGCACGCGCTCGACCCCGAGGGCGTGCGTCTGTTCGATCACGTCGAGCGTCCGCTGGTCGTCACCGGCGACTCCCGCGAGATGGGCTTCGTGCGCCTGCCCCATCGATGGAACCGGACCTGATGCAGCGCATGACGAAGGGCGAGGCAACGGGGGAGGGTGCACAGCCCCTCCGCCGGCGCCGGCGCTGATGCCTGTCGATGGCGCGACGCGTGCCTGACACCGTCGACGTGGTCGTGCCGCTCGCGGGCGCGCAGGGCGAGGTCACGGGGCTCGCCGCGGGCTTGCGCGGCGAGGCGACAGCCTACCGTCTCCTGCTCGTCGACGACACGATGACCGAGTTGCGGCAAGGCGCGGCGCGCAAGCGGCTTGCGGCGACCGCGGGCGGACCCTGCGTCTGGCTTCGGGCGCATCGCACCGGCGCGATGGCCGCCCTTGCGATCGCCGCCACGGAGGGAACGGGCGATGTCGCACTCGTGGACCCACGGATCCGCCTGACCGCCGGCTGGCTCGACCGTCTTCGCGCGTGCCTGGCGAGCGACGCCCGCATCGGCGTGGTCGGGACGTGGTCGACGGTCGATCGCGATGCCTCAGGCCTCATGCAGCGGCTCGCGCCGGCCGGCAGGTGGCATGCGCCCGATCTCGTGGAGGAAGCGTTCGGACTCGTCGCCGTTCCCGTTCACCCGGAGGCCGGCCTCGTGGTCGGCCCCTGCACCCTCGTGCGCCGGGCGGTGCTCGATGCTGCCCGTGCCCAGGGGCGCCTCGGGTCCATGGCGGAGCTTTCGGCCTGCGCGCACGGCATGGGATACCGCTGCGTTCTCGCCGACGACGTGGTGGCCCAGCATCTCCCCTACGCCTTCGACCCGGGCGAGCCGAAGCCCGACGATGCGTCGATCGGCGCGGCGCTCGCCGCCCTCGGCGACCACGATCCGATCGCGCCGCTGCGCACCGTTCTGGCCACCACCCTCGCGATGCTGGAGTGCCGCGACCTGCCGGGGATCCTGCACGTCGCGCACGCACGCGGCGGCGGCACCGAGCGCTACATTCGCGATGCCGTCGCGACCACGCGCGGCACGCATCGGCACTACGCGCTGCGCATCCACGCCGATCGATGGACGCTAGAGGACGCGCGCGATGACGGTTTCGCCGTCTACGAGTGGACGCGCGAGGCGCCGGCGGCCGACGACGGGTTCCTGCGCGACATCTGCACATGGCTGCGCATCGACCTCGTGCACGTGCACAGCCTCGTCGGGAGCGGCGACGATTTCCTGCGCGCGTTGCGCGTCGCGGCGGTGGACTATGTGTACACCGTCCACGACATGTACCTGCCGTGCCCGTCGATCTACCTCATCGATGCCGGCGGCCGCTACTGCAATGCCACGACCGACCCGGCAGCCTGCCAGGCGTGCCTGCGCGAGACGCCGGGACTGGGCGGGATCGACATCGTGGCCTGGCGGGCGCGACATGCAGCCTTCATGGAAGGGGCGCGGCGCGTGCTGGCGCCATCGCGATGGGCGGCCGAGACGATTCTTGCGTACTATCCGAAGGCGCCCGTGCAGGTGATGCCGCATGGACCCGGCGCCGCGATCGCGCCCGATGCGCCGCAGACGGGCACCGCGACGGCGATTTGCGTCCTGCCGCAAGACGGCCGTCGCCATGTGGGCGTGCTTGGCGCGATCGGCCCGGAGAAGGGCAGCCGACGCATCGATGCGATGGCGCAGCGCATACGCGAGCGGAACCTGCCCCTGCGCATCGTCGTCATCGGCTTCACGGACCGTGAGTGCCGCTTGCAGTCGGAGGATGGCGTGCTCACCGTCCACGGTCCCTACGATCGCGCCGACGTCGAACACCTCTGCGATGCCTATCGGATCGACGTGATGGCGTTCCCGACGATCTGGCCGGAGACCTTCAGCTACACACTGGGCGAGGCCTTTGCAGCCGGACGCCCGGCGCTCGTGCCGGCGCGCGGAGCGCTCGGCGAGCGTGTGGCTGCGGCACAGGCCGGCTGGGTCGTGGATCCGGCGGCCGGAATCGATGAGTGGCTCGATCACCTCATGCGGGTGACGGATCCGGCGCGGGGCCCGGAACTCGCGGACAAGGCGCAGCGGGCCCGCGCCATGGCCGCTGCGGCGCGTGCCGCCGACGAGCCGGCACCGGCGCTCTACGCAGAACTGGCGTTGCGCGATGCATCTGCGGCGGCGCGTCCGTCGCACCAACGGTACGCGATCTATGCGGCCGCCTGCCGGGCGGCGAGGGTGGCTGCGCTCCCCGCTTTCGCCGCGTCCAGCGCGGGCGGAACGGGGGCGGCCCCTGTGGCGCCGGCCCATCCCCTGTCGCGCTGGCTCGGGCGGCTCCGGGGGCGGGCATGAGCTGGTTCCGGCGCGAAGTGCCGACACCGGCTGCGGAGGAGACCGCGAAGGCCGGGCCCTCGCTCAGTCTTCGTGAGCTCGCGCTGCACGCCCCTGGACTGGCGGGCCGCTTCCTGTGGGGAACGAACGACGCACCGGCAAGCCCGGTCCCGCTGTTCCTTCATCTTGGCTGCGGCGCCAACGTGATCGACGGCTTCGTCAATCTCGACTTCATTCCGCATGACGCGCGCGTGCACGCGTTCGAGCTCCTCGACCATTGGCCCCGGGCCTGGGAGGGCCAGGCCGAAGGGGTGTTCGCCGAGGACACGCTCGAGCACTTCTTCCATGGCGAGCAGGCCTACATCCTGTGCAACGCGAACCTCGTCCTGCGTCCCGGCGGCGTTGCCCGCATCCTCATGCCGAGCTATCCGCGCCTGGCCGAGTACGGGCGCACGTTCCGACCGGTCGCCAGCGACGCGATGCACGCGGAGTTCGGGGTGGACACGGGTGCCGACGCCGTCAACATGGGGATGCGCTTCTCGGGTCATCGCTGGCTGCACAGCGAGGAGAGCCTGACGGCGCTCGCGGACATGTGCGGCTTCGCGGCCGAGCCCACCAGCTGTTCGGCATCGTCGGTGCCGCAGTTCAACAGCATCAACCTGCGCAACGAGGCGGACTCGCTCTCCTTCGCCGCCGACCTGCGCAAGCTCCGGCCCGTCGGGCGACTTCGCCTCGAGCCGGCGGCGGTGGTGAATGCCAGCAGGGTCGAGGATCTGGCGGACGGTGCGGCGCTGTATCGCTCGGATGCCGTCCGCCCGATGGCGGTTTACACGTTGCCGGGTCCGGTCGCGGCGGCCGATTGTGCGTGCATCAACGTCCGGTCGGCGAACCTGTCGTCGTTCCACGAGCACAACCAGAAGTGGCTCGTGCTCGACGAGGCAAGGCGCGACGACCAGTGGCACTACGACGAGACCCTGAAGTCCAGGCCGTGCATGAACATCGTGACCCGCAACCAGCTCGGACTGCTGCTCGCCGGGGCCACGGCGTTCTCGCGCCTCGTCTTCTCTCCGGCGGCCGGGGCCGGCGAGTACTTCACGCTGGGTTGCGCGGAGGTGTACGTGCTGGGGGCGCTGCCGGGATGAACTCGCGACTCGACTTCACCGGCGAGCGCTTCGTCCCCGGTGTGCCGGGCGAGATCGCGCACGAGCACTGGCATCGCTACGCCTTTGCCCGCCGCTTCGCGGCCGGCCGTCGCGTGCTCGATGTCGCGTGCGGCGAAGGCTACGGCAGCGCGTTGCTCGCGGCGAGCGCGCGCGAGGTCACCGGCGTGGACGTCGCCCGCGACGTCGTGCGCCATGCCGCTGCGGCCTACGTGCACATCCCGCACCTGCGCTTCGTCGCGGCCTCCGCGGCCGCCCTGCCGCTGCCCGACGCCAGCATCGACGTGGCCGTGTCGTTCGAGACGATCGAGCACCTGCCGCCGGCGCTGCAGCCGCGGATGATCGCCGAACTCGCCCGCGTCCTCGCACCCGACGGGATCCTCGTGCTCTCGGCGCCCAATCCCGTCGAGTACTCCGACGCACGCAGCTATCGCAATCCGTTCCACACCCACGAGCCCACCCGCGAGGAACTGGGCGACCTCCTGGCCGGCGATTTCCCGGCGCGCCGGTGGTTCAGCCAGCGCCGGTACTTCGGATCGGCGATCTGGAGCGAGGCGGCGGGCGCCGCAGCGCCGTCGGGGCACGAGGCGTGGCAGAGCGCCGATGGCTCGGTCGATCCCGCGCGGGCTCCGCCACCGATGTACTTCGTGGTCGTGGCGGCGCGGAACGAGGCCGCGCTGCCGGCCGCGTGGCCCGCACTGTCGCTGTTCTCCGATGCATCGGAAACCGAGCTTGCGCGACTCGACGCGCAGGCCGCGGAAGTGCTTCGCCTGGACGCGCTGCTCAAGTCGCGTGACGACTCCCTCGACCGCGCGGCGCGCCACGTCGAGCATCTCGAGGATCTGGTGGCAGTGCGGGAGCGCCTGGTCGAGGAGCGCGACCGGCAACTGCGCGACCTGAACGCGGCGCTCGCGGTGCAGCACGAGCGCGCGCAGGGCGAACTCGCCACGGCACGCGAGCAATGCGTGAGTGCGCTGGCCGAGCGGGATGCCGCGCGCGCCGACGCCGCTTCGCATGCGCAGGCAGAGGGCGCGCTGTCGGCGGAACGTGAACGTCTCGAGCGGGCGCTGGAGGCGCAGGAACGCATCATCACCTATCGCCAGAGCGCGCGCTGGTGGGCCGGGCTGCCGTGGCTGCGGCTGCGCATGCTGCTCCGGAAGGCCCGAGGACGATGAGCACGGCCCCGCACTTCGTGATCGACATCGTCGTCCCGGTATACAACGCGCCGGACGACGTACGCGCCTGCGTGGCGAGCGTGCTTGCCAACCTGCGGCCGGACGTGCGCCTCGTGCTGATCGACGACGCGTCGCCCGACCCCGCGATCGGGGAGGTCTTCGCGGAACTCACGGCGCGCGCGCACCCGCAGGTCACCTTGCTGCGCAACGACACCAACCTGGGATTCACCGGCACGGCGAACCGCGGGATGCTGCTGTCGCGCGCCGACGTGATCCTGCTCAACTCCGACACCCTCGTCACGCCCGGCTGGCTGGAGGCGATGATGCACTGTCTCGCCACCGATGCGCGGATCGGCACCGTCACGCCGTTCTCCAACAACGCCGAGATCCTGTCCTTCCCGAAGTTCTGCGAGAACAACCCCTGGCCGGCGGCCGCCGACCCCGCGCCCGTGGCGCGGGCGATGGCGACGATGGCGGTGCCGACCTACCCCGACATTCCCACCGGCGTGGGTTTCTGCATGCTGGTGCGGCGTGCCGTGCTCGACGACGTCGGCGTGTTCGACATGGCCTTCGGCCGCGGCTACGGCGAGGAGAACGACCTGTGCGTGCGCGCGGCGCGGCGCGGCTGGCGCAACGTGCTCGCCGACAACGCCTTCGTGGTGCACACCGGGGCGCGTTCGTTCACCGCCGAGAAGGAGGCGCTTTGCGCCCGCAACCTGGGTATCCTGCTCGAGCGCCATCCGCACTACGACGGCATGGTCCGTGAGTTCATCGCGACCGACCCGTTGCGCGCCCTGCGCGATGCCGCGAGGATGAAGCTCGCTGCATTCGGGAGTCCGGGGCGTGGCGTGCTGCACGTCACGCACGCACACGGAGGCGGCACCGATGTGTACATGCGTACGCTCGTCGCGCATTCGCCATCGGGATGGCGGCATTTCGTCGCCACGCCTGCCGACGATCGCTGGCGGGTGGAGGAGATGCGTCCCGACGGCGACGTCGTGGTCTACGACTTCGAGCGCGGTACGCACGAGCCGTGGCGCGACTTCCTGGGCGGCATGTGCGCGACCTTCGGCATCGGACTCGTCCATCTGCATCAGGTGTCGGCATGCCGCGCGGGGCTCGTCACCGCGCTCACCGATTTCCCGCTGCCCTTCGTGTATACGGTGCACGACCTCTTCATCGCCTGCCCGACGATCACCTTCCACGGTCCCGACGGCATGTACTGTGGCGCGCAGGTCGATGTCGACGAGTGCACGCGCTGTCTGCGGGCGCAGCCCGCGTTCGATCGCGTCGACATCGCGTCGTGGCGCGCGCAGCATCACGCGCTCATGCGCGCTGCGGCATGCCGCATCGCGCCGTCGCAGTGGACGGCGGACACGCTCGCCCGCTACTTCCCCGATTGCCCGGCCGTGGTGATACCGCACGGTGCGCCCGAGGTCTTTCCGCCGCGCGGCCGCGGGGCGCGCATGGCCGTGATGCTGCCCGCGGACGGCGTGCCCACGGTGGCGATCCTGGGCGCCATCGGTCCCGACAAGGGCGCGCGGCGCATCGAACGCCTCACCGAGCTCGCGCGTGCGCGGCAATCCCGGGTCCGCTTCGTGCTGATCGGATATCTGGATTTCCAGCACGGACCCTGGCAATCCTCCGATGCGGTGCTCACGATCCACGGCCACTACCGCGTCGACGAATTGCCGGATCTGTTCGCGCAGTATCGCGTGTCGCTCGTGCTCTATCCGTCCGCCGGACCGGAAACCTTCAGCTATACCCTCACCGAGGCGTGGTGCGCGGGCCGCCCCGCACTCGTACCGCCGATCGGCACGCTGGCCGAGCGCGTCGGGGCCAGCGGGGCGGGCTGGGTGATGACCGAGCGGGAATGGCGAGACGAGGCCGCGATGCTCGACCGCGTGGAAGCGCTGCTGGGCGACCCCGACGGCGTGCGGCGTGGCGCCGAGCGTGCGCTCGCGGTGCGCCATGCCACGCGCGTGGAGATGCTCGCGTCGACGTTCGCGCGTTACGAGGATGCGCTCGGGCAGGGACGGCGCGGCCCGCAGAAAGAGGTCAGGCCACTGGAGACGGGCCGCGTCCGGCATGCGCTGCACTACGCTGCCTGGACGCCGCCTGCCCCCGATCGCCTGCCGGCACCGGCAAGCCGGTCGCTGCTGGCGCGCTTGGCTCGCGCCGCGGCGCGTCACCGCAACAGCGCAGCCGGCCGGGTACTCTATCGCCTTGCACCGGGGCCTCTGGTGAGCGCGCTCCGCTCGCGGTTGAAGTAGGCGTGCGATGACCGGCGACGCATTCTTCACCTGGGTCGAGCGCGGCCGCGCGCATCAGCGCGAGGGTCGCCCCGTCGATGCGATTCCCTGCTTCCGCCGTGCGTCCCGCGAGATGCCGGGTTCGCCGGTTCCCCATTTTCACCTGGGCGAGGTGTGGTGGCAGCTCGGTCGCCCCGCCGACGCGCTGCGCGCATGGCGGCAAGCTGCCGACCTCGATGCGGCATTCCTTCCGCCGCGTCTCGCGCTGATCGAGGCGGCGCTGCACGAGGGCGAGTACGCGATCGCGCGCGACGCCGCGGAACAGGCGGCCGCCGTGGCGCCGGCCGATGCGAGGGCGCGCGCGATGCAACGCGTGGCGGCCGCGGCGCTCGGTGACGGGGCGTCGCTCACCGCGCTGCCCGCCCTGTTCGCGGCGGATCCGGCGCTGGCGGCCATGCCGTCGATCGCGCGCGCGCTCGCGCAGGCCATCGATCGGGCGTCCGTCGCGGATGCGCAGGCACTCGTCGACGTGCTCGCGCCGGCGGTCCCCACGCTGCCCGCCGTTCTGGCTGCCGCACTCGTGCGGCGGGGCGTATCGCTTCCGGAAAGCTTCGGCGGCCGGGCCTTCCGGCTCGAGGATCGTGCGGCGTTGCGTGAGCTTGCCGTCGCGCTGTACCCGCGCGACCCCGCGCTCGCCGGCCGGCTGGCGGACGCGTACTGTGCGCTGTCCACGGCACTGCCGCGGCCGCCGGTGTCGCTTCTGTGGCCGCGTCGCACCCATGGACGCGCCTTGCGCCTTGCCTGGGTGCTGCCGTCGCCTTCCGACCCTGCGTGGGCGTCTGCGAGGCGTGCCTTCGGTGAGGCACTCGCCGCCATCCGCGACGTCCCCATCGCTCTCGTGGTGGTGTGCTGCGGCGATGCGGATGGCACGCGAGCCGCGCTCGCCTCCATGCCGCTGCCACCCGCGATGTACGCGGGCATCGCCCTGCCCGCCGACGCCGATGCCGCCAGGGTGATCGCCGCTCGCGATTGCGACGTGCTCGTCGACGGGACCGGTCTGGCCGCTGACGTGGCGAGGATGCTCCTCTCCGGGCCGGCGAGGGAGGTGTGGGGTGTGGAAGCGGGGGTGCCGCGGCATCGGTTCCCGGTCGTCGCGCGCAGCTTCGACACGCCATCGGCATTGGGTGCGACGCTCCTCGATGCGGGCAGCGCGGTCGGGGCGGACGTCGGATCGACGTCCACCTCGGGCGACCTCGCGCAGGCGTGGGATCGCGCGGTCGCCCTGCACCGCGAAGGCGACCTTCCGGCCGCGGCCGGGGCCTACGCCGCGATCCTCGCCGAGCAGCCGGAGTTCGCGCCTGCGCTGCATCTGGCAGGTGTAGTGGCGGCATCGCACGACGATCCCGAGCGGGCCGCCGCGTCGTTCGCCGCCGCGCTGGCGGCACAACCCACGTTCGTCGATGCGCGCCTCGCCGCGGCCGACCTGGCGCTGGTGCAGCGCCGTCACGACGACGCCCTGCGGTACGCGGACGAGGGCTTGCGGCTGTCGCCGTTCGAGCCGGCGCTGCTGCGGATGCGGGGAAGGGTGCACGCACGGCAGGGAGATACGGCGTCGGCGCTCGCGATCTACCACGACATCCTGCTGCGCTCGCCGGCGGACGCGCTCGCGCACTTCGACCACGGCGCTACGCTGCAACGCGCCGGCGATCTCCAGGGTGCGGCGCGCGCGTACCAGCGGGCGCTCACGCTGAAGCCCGACCTGATCGATGCCGACTTCAATCTGGGCGTCCTGTTCGGGCAGCAGGGCAATCGGGCGGCGGCCATCGCGGCGTTTCGCCATGTCCTTGCCGTGGATGCGCGCCACGCGCCGGCCTACAAGCACCTGGGCGACGTGCTCCTCGCCGCGGGGGAGATCGATGCCTGGCTCGCCAACTTCCGTGAGTTCGAGCGCCATTGCCCGGATGCGCTGCCGCTCGCCGTGTACGCCCTCGAGGCGTGCCAGCATGCCGGCGACTTCGAGCGCCTCGATCGATACATCGACGGCCTGCGTCGCGATGCGTATCGCGCGCGCGATCCGCAGGAGCTCGCCGACTGCCTCGAATCGCTCCTCCACCTCCTGCTCTACTTCGACCTCGAACAGCCGGTCCTGCTGCGTCTTGCACAGGCCTACGATTCCGCCGTGCGGCGCGTGTACGGCGAGCCGCTGCCTCCCGCATCCGCGCAACGCCGTCCCGGCCGGCTGCGCATCGGCTACGTCTCGGGTGACTTGCGCAATCACGTGATGGGCAAGATGATGTGGCAGGCCATCCGGCATCACGACCGCGAGCACTTCGACGTCTTCTTCTACTCGACGTCGATCGAACGCGACGACTGGACGCAGCGCTTCGAGGGCGTCGCAACGCGCTTCGTCGCGCTCGCGGGCCAGGACGACTTCAGCGCCGCCCGCGAGATCGCGAGCGACGACCTCGACCTCATCGTCGACCTGTCCACGCATACCCAGGGATCGCGTCCCGGCATCCTCGCGCGCAAGCCCGCGCGTGTGGCGCTTACCCACGTGGCAAGCGCAGGCACGCTCGGGATGACGCAGATCGACTACAAGCTCACCGATCGCTTCGCCGATGTTCCCGAAAGCCAGGAGTTCATGCTCGAGCAACTGCTGGCGATGGAGGGCTGCGCCTATCCCTGGCGGCACGTCACGCCGGCGGCGGACACGGTCTTCACGCGCCCTGGCCTCGGCATCGCAGAAGCAGCGTTCGTCATCGGCGCCTTCGTCAATCCGCTCAAGCTCTCCCGGCGTTGCCTTCGGCTCTGGAAAGACGTGCTCGCACGGGTTCCCCACGCTGTGCTGGCGTTCTCACCGGCCAATCCGGCGCTCAAGGCAAGCTACGAACGCCTTCTCGACGCCGCCGGCATCGAGGCGAGCCGCGCGATCTTCCTGCCGCAAGGGCGTGACGATGCGCAGAACCAGGCCCGCTATCGTGTCGTCGATGCCGTTCTCGACACCATGCCCTACGGCGGCGTCAACGGCACGATCGAGGCGCTCGACATGGGCGTTCCCGTCGTCACCCTGGTGGGCAAGCGTCACGGGGAGCGGACCAGCTACTCGATCCTCGCCAACCTCGGTGTCCTCGATACCGTTGCCCAGACCGGGCGCGACTACGTCGACGTGGCGTGCCGCCTCGCACGGGATGCGGCCTTTGCGGCGGCTGTCCGGACGGCCATCGCGCGCGGCGTCGCGGCCTCTCCCCTGACCGACATGCAGGCGCATGCCCGTCACCTCGAGGCGGCCTATCGCGCAGCGATCGCGGGCGGCACGGCGAGGGCGAGTTGAGCGACGGCATGCTCGCGCAGGTCCAGGCAAGGCTCGACGCCGGCGACGGTGCGGGAGCCTCCTCGCTCGCGAGCAGACTGCTCGACACGCCCGGACTTCCGGTCGCCCAACGCCTCAAGGGGCTCCTCCTGCGTTCGCGCGCCGGCGAGATGATCGGGGACCTGCCGCGTGCCATCGGCGACATCGAGGCAGCACTGACGCTCGATCCGGGCCAGGCAAGGCTCTGGAACGAGCTCGGGATCCTCCTTGGCGATGCCGGACAGCCCGCGCGGGCGGTCGAGGCCTTCGAACGCGCCACCGTCGTCGATCCACGCTATGCCCGGGCGTTCAGCAATCTGGGCAATGCCTTGCGCAGCGCGGACAGGGTGGCCGAGGCGATTGCAGCAACCGAGCGGGCCATCGAGATCGACCCCGACTACGCCCTCGCGTGGGCGAACCTGGGCGTGTTCCGGCGGGAGGTCGGCGACGACACGGGAGCCGAGGAAGCGCTCCGCCGGTCCCTGACACTCAATCCGAAGCAGCCTCGCGCCTGGCTGGCGCTGGGAAACGTGTCGAGGGACCGGAGCCGTCTTCCGGCGGCGGTGGACGCCTTCGCGCGCGCCGCGATGCTCGACGCGCGCGACGCGAACGCCTGCTTCCAGCTCGGTGCGGCCGTCGCGGAGCGCGATGACCTGCCGGCTGCGCGCGATGCGTTCGCGGAGGCCGAACGGCGCGATCCCACGCTGCTGCGCGCGACGATAGCGCGTTCGCTGCTGCTGCCCATGCTCGCCGAAGACGTCGATGCCGTCGGCGCGGCGCGCGACGCCTATGCCCAGGGGCTCGCGCAGCTCGAAGCGGAGCTGCCCTCCAGGGCTCGATCGCTCGCACCGGAGCGTGTGATCGAAGAACTGCGATGGACGAACTTCCTGCTCGCCTACCAGGGGTGCGACGATCGAGTGCTCCAGGCGCGCTACGGCGCGCTGGCCGCCCGCCTTCTCCATGCGCGTGCCGCGGACTGGGTCGCTCCGATCGAGCGGCGACCATCCGCACAACGGATCAAGGTCGGCTTCGTCTCCGCGTATTTTCGCGACGGCACCGCGGGCCGTTACTTCGAGAGCTGGGTCACCGACCTGCCGCGCGACGAGTTCGAGGTGCACGTGTATCACCTGCTGCCGGGGATGGATGCACTCGGGCAGCGCATCGCGGATCGCGCCGACGTCTTCCGTCATCTGCCATGGTGGGGACCGTCGCGCGTTGCGCCTGCGGTTCGCCGCGACGATCTCGACATCCTCGTCTATCCCGAACTCGGTATGGGAGCGGTCTCCTTCGCCCTCGGCTCGCTGCGGCTCGCCCCGGTGCAGTGCGCAGGCTGGGGGCATCCGGTGACGACCGGGCTTCCCGAGATCGACGTGTTCTTCTCCTGTGCGTCGATGGAGCCGCCCGGTGCGCAGGCTCACTACACCGAGCGTCTCGTGACGCTGCCTGGCATCGGTACGCGCTATGGGATGCCACGATTGCCGCCGCCAGCGACGCGTGCGCAGTTCGGGCTCCCCGACGGTGCTCCGCTCCTCCTGTGTCCGCAGTCGCTCTTCAAGGTGCATCCCGGCAACGACGCACTCTTCGCGCGCGTCCTCGACGCGATCCCGCAGGCGCAGCTCGTGATGTTCGAGGGACGCGACCCGGACATCACGCGACGGCTGGTGGCGCGGCTGGCGCGGGCGGGCATCGGCGCCGGCCGGTTGCGGATGCTGCCGCAATGCGCGCACGACGATTTCCTCCGCATCAATGGCGTGTGCGACGTCATGCTCGACACTTTGCACTGGTCGGGCGGCAACACGAGCCTCGACGCCCTCGCGAGCGGCCTTCCCATCGTGACGCTGCCCGGGCCCCTCATGCGCGGGAGGCAGAGCGCGGCGATGCTCGCAGCGATGGGCCTGCCGGAACTCGTGGCCGCGGACGAGGACGCCTACGTGCGACGTGCGGCGCAAGTGGCGCATGACGAGGGATATCGGCGTGACCTCACCGCGCGGATCCGTGCGGCGCACGGCGCGGTCTTCGACATGGCAGCGCCGGCGCAGGCGTTCGCCACGCGGCTGCGCGACCTTGCCACCGGCGCCTGACGCATCGTTCGTCCACCCCCCGCCGGGGCTCATGCCCCGGGCGAGTCACTTACCAGGGATCCAGCGCATGCCCGCTGGGCAAGACCAAGGCAGGCCATGTATGGCAGGGCAAGCAGGTGTTGACATGATCCTGAAAGCATCCTAGAATCGCGCCTCTTTGCTGCTTTCTCCCGGCGCATCGCAAGAACCGGGCTCGGAAGCATCGCGTTCTTTAACAATTTGCAACCGATAGGTGTGGGTGCTTTTGGTGTAGGCACCTGCGGGATTCTGGCTTTGGCTGGGGTCTTGCGGGATCCAAGACACAAGAAGTGCTCACACTGC
>CAYTOT010000025.1:0-64832 GCA_964439475.1 uncultured Alcaligenaceae bacterium | reverse complement strand
TTAGGATCGCTTCGCGTCCGACCTTGTCGGGGAGATTCACCACGACGCGCCGATCGAACCGGCCCGGGCGCAGCAGCGCACGATCGAGGACGTCCGGCTGGTTGGTGGCGGCGAGGACGATGATGCCTTCCCGGCCCGTGAACCCGTCCATCTCCGTGAGGATCTGCTGCAACGTCTGTTCCTGCTCGCTCGAGCCGCCGATCGCGACCGGGCCGCGCGCGCGGCCGATCGCGTCGATCTCGTCGATGAAGATGATCGCGGGGGCGCTGTCGCGCGCCTGCCGGAAGAGGTCGCGCACGCGCGCAGCGCCCACGCCGACGATCATCTCGACGAACTCCGCCGCGCTCATCGAGAAGAACGGGACGCCGGCCTCGCCTGCGACGGCGCGGGCAAGGAGCGTCTTTCCCGTGCCGGGCGCGCCGATCAGCAGCACGCCTTTCGGCGCCGTGCCGCCGAGGCGCGTGTACTTGTCGGGCGCCTTCAGGAAGTCGACGATCTCGACCAGCTCGTTCTCGGCTTCGTCGATCCCCGCGACGTCGGCGAACGTCACGCGATTCGTGTCGTCGCTGTCGTAGCGCCGTGCCTTGCTGCGGCCGATGCCGACGATGCCGCCGAGACCGCCCAGGCCACCTGCCTGCTGCGCGCGACGGTACAGCCACACGTAGAACGCGATGATGAGGATGGCCGGACCGAAGCCCAGCAGGAGCGTCGCCCAGCCGTTGCCCTGCCGGATCGGCACGGCGCTGATCTCGACGCCGTGCTGGATGAGGAATGCCTCGAGACCGGGATCGACGAACGAAGGAACTTCGGTCAGGAACGTCGCGCTGGTGCGCGGCTTCTCCACGAGCGCCCTCGTCGGCGCCGCGGCTTTGGCGGCCTGATCGTCGGCTGGCCAGGTGATCGGGGACTTCAGCCTGCCCTCGAGGCTGCTGCCGCGGCTGTAGATCGACGCCACGTTGTCGCTGCCGACCTGCTCCTTGAACGTCGTGTAGGGAATCGTGATCGGTTCGACCTGCGTGGGAAAGAACGACTGCACGAGGAAGTAGTTGATGAGCAGGACGATGGCGAAGATCAACCACGACCTGCGCGGCGGGAGCCGTGCATCCATGCCCGGCTTGGGCGGTGGGGTGGGCTGCTGCGGCCCGACGCTGGCCATGTTCGATGCCCCGGAGGTAGCCTCTGGCAGTGATAACACAATCCGGGACGGCACTCCGACTACGGGTGACGCCCCACCGCGCCGCCTTGCTGTCGTGCCGCCCTGTCGCAGCGCGCCTTGCCTTCGCCCCGAATGAAGGCTAGGCTTCGAGCTCCGCCAGCAGCCTCCGACAGCCGTCCCTGATCATCACGTGGGCGACAGCGACCCGCCTCCATCCTCATCGCCGCTCGCCGAGGTTTCCCTCGCCGACAAGTACGAGAAGCGTACCGGACGCATCTTCCTGACCGGTGTGCAGGCGCTGGTGCGCCTGCCCCTCATCCAGCGCGAGCGCGACCGTGCGGCGGGACTGAACACCGCCGGCTTCATCAGCGGCTACCGCGGCTCACCTCTCGGCACCTACGACAATGCGCTGTGGGGCGCGAAGGCGCTGCTCGAGGCGAACGACATCACGTTTCAGCCGGGGGTGAACGAGGATCTCGCGGCCACCGCGCTGTGGGGCACGCAGCAGGTCGCGCTCCAGGACGACGCGACGGTCGACGGCGTCTTCGGCATCTGGTACGGCAAGGGGCCGGGCGTGGATCGCACGACGGACGCGTTCAAGCACGCGAATGCGGCGGGCACGTCGAAGCATGGCGGCGTGCTCGTGCTCGCCGGCGACGACCACGGCTGCCAGTCGTCCACCACCGCGCATCAAAGCGAGCAGGTGCTCGTTGCGGCGATGATTCCGTTGCTCAATCCGGCGACGGTCGCCGACTACCTCGAGTTCGGCCTCTTCGGATTCGCGCTGTCGCGCTATTCGGGCTGCTGGGTCGCGCTCAAGGCCGTCGCGGAAGCCGTCGAGGGATCGGCGACCGTCGACCTCGACCACGACCGGGTGCAGTTCGTGGAGCCCGTCGGCTTCGAGATGCCGCCGGGCGGTCTTTCGATTCGCTGGCCCGATCCGCCGCTCGATCAGGAGCAGCGCCTGCACGGTCCCAGGATGGATGCGGTGCGGGCTTTCGCCAGGGCCAACCGCATCGATCGCGTGGTGCTCGACGCACCGGACGCGCGCCTGGGCATCGCCACCACCGGCAAGGCGTACCTCGACGTGCGCCAGGCGCTCGCCGATCTTGGCATCGACGACGCGCGTGCCCGCGCGCTCGGCATCCGCCTCTACAAGATCGGACTCAGCTGGCCGCTCGAGCCCGAAGGTGCGCGCGCCTTTGCGCGGGGGCTCGACGACATCCTCGTGGTCGAGGAGAAGCGCGCCTTCGTCGAGGATCAGCTCGTGAGGCTGCTGTACGGCGAGCCCGCGCGTCCGCGCATCCACGGCAAGGAGACCGCCGCGGGTGAACCCCTCCTGCCGAGCTCGGGTGAGCTGACGCCGCTGCAGGTGGCGAGCGCGATCGCCGGTCTTCTCGTGCACCGGCATGGATCGCTGCCCGACATCGTCCGCGCGCTCGAGCGCGGCGCTTCGCTCGCGGAGGTCGCGGGCACGAAGCCCGTGTATCCCGCCCGCACGCCGTTCTTCTGCTCCGGTTGCCCACACAACACGTCCACGCGCGTGCCCGAGGGCAGCCGCGCCCTCGGTGGGATCGGCTGTCACTGGCTCGCGGTGCTGATGCCGCGTTCGACGGCCACCTACAGCCACATGGGGGGCGAGGGCGCGGCGTGGATCGGACAGTCGCGCTATGTGCGCAACAGGCACGTGTTCCAGAACATCGGCGACGGCACCTACTTCCACAGCGGCCTGCTGGCGATTCGCGCGGCCGCCGCGTCGGGCGTCGACATCACCTACAAGATCCTCTACAACGATGCGGTGGCAATGACCGGCGGGCAGCCCGTCGATGGCAACCTGACCGTGCCGCAGATCGTGGCGCAGGTACAGGCCGAAGGGGCGCGCCACGTGACCATCGTGACCGACCGGCCCGAGCGCTACGGGCGCGGCGTGCTGCCTTCGGACGTGCCCGTGCATCACCGCGACGACCTCGATCGCATCCAGCGCGAGCTGCGCGAGATGCCCGGCCTCACGGTGCTGGTCTACGACCAGACCTGCGCCGCCGAGAAGCGCCGCCGCCGCAAGCGCGGCAAGCTCGACGATCCTCCGGCGCGCGTGTTCATCAACGAGCGGGTGTGCGAAGGCTGCGGCGACTGCGGCGTGCAATCGAACTGCGTATCGGTGCAGCCGCTGCCGACCGAACTCGGGATCAAGCGCACCATCGACCAGTCGGCGTGCAACAAGGACTATTCGTGCGTGAAGGGCTTCTGCCCGAGCTTCGTCACCGTGACCGGCGGCACGCCGCGCAAGGCGGGCAGTGAAGCCGAACCGCCCGTGGATCTGCCGCTGCCCGCGCTGGCGCCGCTATCGGAACCGTACGGCATCCTGGTGACGGGCATCGGCGGCACCGGCGTGCTCACGGTGAGTGCGCTGCTCGGCATGGCCGCGCATGTCGAGGGAAAGGCGTGCACCACGCTCGACTTCACCGGCATGGCGCAGAAAAACGGTGCGGTCACGAGTCACGTGCGCATTGCGCGCGAAGCATCGTCGCTGCATGCGGCGCGGCTGTCGGCAGGCGGGGCGAGCCTGCTCCTGGGCTGCGACCTCGCCGTCGCGGCGCAGCCGTCCTCGCTCGCGCGTCTCGAAGGGGGAACCACGCGTGCGGTCGTGAACACGCACGCCACGCCCACGGCCGCGTTCGTCTTCGAGAAGGGTTACGACCTCAAGCCGGACGCGATGCGCGCGGCACTGGCGGCACGCGTGGGTGATGCGGTCGAGGGGATCGACGCCACCACGCTGGCGGGACGCCTTCTCGGAGATACGATCGGCGCCAACCTGCTCCTCCTGGGCTACGCGTTCCAGAAGGGCTGGCTGCCGGTGTCGCACGCCGCCATCGAGCGCGCGATCGAGTTGAACGGCACCGCGGTAGCGGCAGGCAAGAAAGCCTTCGCCTGGGGACGCCTTGCCGCGCACGACCGCGCCGCCGTCGAGCGCGCCGCGGGCATTGTCGAGCGCCCGGCCGCGTCGCGCACGCTCGACGAATGGATGGAGCGTCACGTCGCCTGGCTCACCGCCTACCAGGACGCCGCGTACGCGGAGCGCTATCGTCGCGCCCTGACGCCGGTGATCGCTGCGGCAAGGCGCGTGAATGCCGGCGATGCGCTGCCGCTGGCGGCCGCGAAGTCGCTGTACAGGCTCATGGCCTACAAGGACGAGTACGAGGTGGCGCGGCTGTATTCCGACGGCACGTTCGCACGCGCGCTCGCCGATACCTTCGACGGCGACGTGACGGTGTCGGTGCATCTGGCATCGCCGCTCTTCGCGAGGAAGGATCCGCAGACCGGCGTCCCGCGCAAGCGGCAATACGGCCCATGGATGCTGCGCGCGATGCGTACGCTCGCCCGGATGCGACGCCTGCGCGGCACGGCCTTCGATCCGTTCGGACGCACCGAGGAGCGCCGCATGGAGCGTGCCCTGGTGGCGGATTTCGAGGTCGTGCTCGCCGACATCGCGTCGCTGCTGCGTGCCGACAATGTCGTGGTCGCGACGGCCCTCGCGGGAGCGCCGGAGGAGATGCGCGGCTTCGGGCACGTCAAGGCGAGGAACGTTGCCGTCGCGCGGATGCGGATGGCGCAATTGCGCGGGCGACTGGCGGAGAACGACATGGCGCCGGCCGGGCGTGGGAGCAGTGCCGAGGCGCTGGCACACGAAGGGTGAGGCCGCACCGTGGTCACCCGATGGTGGGGATGAGTGACGGCGCAGGAGATGTCCGGCGGCGCGAGAGTCGCATGGCGATGCCGCGTGGTGGCGCATGCGGAGCGATGCGAAAGCGTCGACTATGCGAACAGCCCGTGCAGGAACCACTCGCCGCTGTCGAGCCCGCGCCGGCGGTCGCAGTAGATCCACGCGGTGGCCTTGCCATCGGCGGTGTCGGCGATGAAGTAATCGCGGCGGATGTCGCTGCCGTCCCACCAGCCCGATTCGATGCGCTCCGGACCATCGCGCAGGATCCAAGGTTCGTGCTCGAAGATCCTGCCGAGCGGTTGCGGTTCAGCGAGGAGCCATAGCGGCCGCGGCAGGTCGGGGGGCGATGCGCAGGTGGTCGCGGGCAACGCATCGCACCCCACGACGGCGCGCATCGCGAGTTCCGGACGATGCTCGGCGTGCGGCACGAGACGATGGATCGCATCGTCGCCAAGGCGTGCGCGCAGGCGATCGACGAGCGGGACGTCGACCTTGTCGATCTCGTCGCCGGGCAGGAGGCCGAGATTGCGGCCGGCCAGCGGCACGGTCTCCTCGCTGTCGAGCGCGATCGCTTCCACCGGCGCCGGCAGCGTGACGCGGGCGAGCCGCTCGCGCAGCACGCCGAGAAGATGCGCAGTCGTGCGCGCCGGCGCACCCAATGCGGAAGGCACCACCGTGGACGGCAGGCCACGCGCGCGCAGGTAATGCTCGTGCGCGAGCGTCAGCGTGAGACGTGTCGCGCCCAGGCCGCGCGCGAGAAGCCAGTCGGCGAGGTCGCGCACGAGACGCTGCACGCCAAAGCCCAGCGCTTCCACCTCTTGCACGGGCACCGGCAGCTCGACACGGCCCGTGAAGCGCGGCGGCGGCACGAACGGCGCGCGCGGATCGGGCGCGCGGCCCAGGGCCCGATCGATGCGCAGGACGAGATCGTTGCCGAAGCGACGGGCGGCGCCGTCGCGCGGCAAGGCGGCGGCCTGTCCGAAGGTCACCACGCCGGCATCGCGCAGCGTGAGGCGCGCGGCCTGTGGCAGGTCGAGAAGCGCCAGCGGCAGGGGAGCGAGCACCTCGGGCAGTCGCGCCTCGTCGCGTACCGGCGCGGCGTGGCCCGCGCGCGCGAGCAGCAGCGCCGCCTCCGGTGTGGCCGCGATGCCGAGGCGGCTCGCGTAGCCCAGCTCCAGCGCGCCGGCGGTGAAGCGTGCAACGAGGCGCGGCATGCCGCCGAAAAGACGCAGGCTGCTGCCGATCTCCGCCACCACGGCATCGGGTGGCGCGAGGCACGTCATGGGCGTGAAGGTGGAGGACCAGGTCGCGATCTGCGCGAGCGCGCGCGCCTCGGCATCGCCGTCGCGCTCGCGCAGGACGAGGTCGGGTGCGAGCGCCAGCACCCCTGACAGGAGCTGGCCGTCGCGGATGCCGGCCGCGTGCGCGGCGGCATTGGCCGCGACGACGCGCGGATGGTGCCCCCCGCTGTCGACGACGAGAGGACGCGACGCCTCGTTCGGCGCCAGTCCGCGCGCGAAGACGTCGAGGGGTAGCGAGGGGAAGAGAAGGCCGGCCCAGAGCGCCATGATCGGTGCGGACGAAGGGAATCGACGTCCCGGAGCGAGCGAACGTCCCCCGGGGAATCGACCGCCCGGAGCGGGCGACGCCCCCGGGGCCGGCCGTCGCGGAGCGAGCGAACGTCAGGCGGCCGTGCGCACCTCGCCCCAGATCGCTGCTTCCGACAGCCCGAGTCCGGCCAGCTCGCGTGCGCGCAGGTGCGCCTCGTTGGCGCAGAAGAACTCGTCCAGCGGCGGCGGGGGCACGCGGGTGCCGGCGAGCATCGCATGCACCTGCCCGCGATGGTGGATCTGGTGCTGGAAGAGATGCGCGAGCGTGCGCTGCACGGTCTCGTGCTCCACGCCCCTGGCGCGCAGGATGGCGACGGGACGATCGAGATCGGACCCGGCGAGATCGCGGCAAAGATCGAGCAGGCGCCGGTCCGTGTCGTGCTGCGCGGCGGAGAGCTCGGCACAGGTCGCGAAGGGCTCCTGCGGATCGAAGAAGGCACGCGCATTCGCATTGACCGGCAATCCCTGCAGCGAGCGCTCCAGCGCATCGATGTAGTACCAGTCCACCGTCACGATGTGGTTGAGCGTGGCCTTGAGCGACGGGAAGAAGCTCGTGCGCGCGGCCGTGAACTCCTCCTGCGACAACGGCATGCAGGCGGCGAGCAAGCGATGATTGGCCCACGCGTTGTTGGCCGCCATCGTGAAGAAGTGGTGGGCGAGAGTGGACGTCATGTCGGGCTCCTCGTGAGTGCAGACGCCGGAGGCGAGGTTCCGGTCGGGAAAGCGTATCCAGAAAAGTACGCTGTTCATGAATGGGTCACGTGCAGGCCGGCGCTCGGCATCCTTCTCTCCAGCACAACGCGCATCGGCTGCGTATCGCGGTCGCAAGGCGGCATCTTTCCATCGAGCGCGATGCGCACCGGCTGCGCGAGATCCACGCCGCGACGCTTGAGCACGCGCACGACGAGTTCGCCGTCCTCGCGTGCGAGGGCGAGACGCAGCGGCGCCGCGGTGGCGATCCCGCTCTCTCCTGGACGCCGCCACAGTGCACCCCAGGTGCGGCCGTCGCGCGCGGCCACCTGCAGACGTCGCAGCACGCGCTGGTCGTGCGTGGCGAGCCACGCGAAGGCCGCGCCGCACTCGGGCGCGCGCAGCGCCTGCTCGCAGGCCCACAGCGCATCCTGCGGCGTTTTGCACGTCACCACGTAAAGACGCGCGAGATCGAGCCCGGCGGCCGCGAGCGCCGGCGCATAGGGACGGTGCGGCGGCGCGATCCACACGATGTCGCGCCGCTGTGCGGCAAGATGCACGAGGGCGGGCAGCGTGAGACGAAGCTCGCCGATGCCCTCGCGCTCGAGCAGGAACTCGGTCAGCGCACCCTGCGGCCAGCCGCGCCCGGGCAATACCGCGTCGAGTGCCGGAAAGCCCGACGGCACCACGGCAGGCTCGGGCGCGACGTCGTTGCCGCGCCAGATCGCCGGATGCGAGAGGAGGGTGGTGAGGGCGGTGGCCATGGCCCACGGCCGGATGCGGATCGAAACGCAGCGCTCATCGGCACTGCATGCTCGCCCGCAGGTTCACGGGCAGGGGGCGCCTGCGCGCTGCGCATCGTTGCCCATGCCGTTGGCCGTATCGTTGCCGCATGCGCGTGCGCCGCCTCATGCTTGACTGGGCCAGTACGCCGCGAACACCGGCGCGAGCCGCGGATCGCTCTCGATGCGGGCGAGCAATGCGCTGAACTGCGGACGCGACGCGACGAGGTGCTGGCGCGATCCCGACCATTTCGACACCACCGCCGCCAGCAGATCGAGCGCTCCCACGCGTCCGCCGCCGAGAAAGGGCGAGGCGGGGAAGGTGTCAGCGAACACGTCCCAGAGATGATGCAGCCGCGCCCGGGTGCCGGCGCGCATGCGCTCGCCCGTGGCATCGTCGGGCTCGCTCACCCAGCGCTCGGGGTAGTCGATGATGCCGATCGCCGCGTAGCAGTTGGTCGCGATGTACACGAGACCGCGGATCGCCTGCGCACGCTGGACTGCATCGTCGGGCAGCAGCCCGCTTGCCGGATGCGCGAGCCCCAGGTGGGTGAGGATCGCGGCGCTCTCGGTCATGACCGAGCCGCCGGGCAGCACGAGCGTGGGAATCTGCTGCAGCGGATTCACTCGCGCGAGCTCGTCGCGGCCGGGACCAGGTTCCCACGAGGCGGCATTGACCTTGCGGAAGGGCAGGCCCGCCAGAACGAGCCCCATCTCCACCGCCGCGGCGCCCGAGCCGCGGGCGCCGTAGAGGGTGTAGCCGGCGGCATGGCCGGCTGCCTCGTTCACGATTTCTGCTCCGCCATGTACTTTTCGTGGCGGGCGTTGATCTCTTCGGGCGAGACGTCTTCCACGTGCGTGCCGATGCTCCATACGTGGCCGAAGGGGTCGGCCAGCGTGCCGGTGCGGTCGCCGTAGAACTGGTTCTGCACGGGACGCAATTCCTTGCCGCCGGCCGCGATGGCCTGCGCGAAGACCTTGTCGACGTCGGTGACGTAGACCATGAAGCTCACCGGCGTGCCGCCGATGGCCTGTGGATCGCGAAAGCCTTCCATGGCGTCGGCCAGCATCACGTTCGAATCGCCGATCCTGATCTCGGCATGGCCGAGCCTGCCGTCGGGCATGGGGAAACGGAAGAGTTCCTCGGCGCCGAAGGCCTTCTTGTAGAACTCGATCGCCTTGGCGGCGCCATCGACGATGAGATAGGCGGTGACGGTGTGGTAACCCTGCGGGATGGGAGCAACGGCCATGACGACCTCCTTCGTGAAGTGCTTCGAAAAAAGAACCGGATGCCGCCGCCACGTGGGCCGCGGCGATCCGGGGAGGGGCTACAGACGGAGAAGTGGAACTGCGTTGCTGCTGCTGCCGGAACGCGATGCGCGCGATGCGAATCAGAAGCGGAACTGCCCGCGCGCTACAGCGAGCGGCTGGGGCGGATCACCCCGACCGCGATGCCTTCGATGGAGAACGATGTCCTGGCCGGATCGACGACGATCGGCGCGAATGCGGCGTTCTCCGCCACGAGCGTGATTTCACGCCCGCGACGTTTCAAACGTTTGACAGTCACCTCCTCCCCCAGGCGTGCGACCACGATCTGTCCGCTGCGCGCGTCGCCGGTCTTGTGCACGACGAGGAGATCGCCGTCGAGGATGCCGATGTCCTGCATGCTCGCGCCCTTCACGCGCAGCATGTAATCGGCGCGAGGCGTGAAGAGCGAGGCATCGATGCGGTACTGCGCTTCGATGTGCTCGGCAGCGAGGATGGGATTGCCGGCGGCCACGCGCCCCACGAGCGGGAGCGTGCCCTGCACCGGCAGGCCCGGGATGTCGCGCAGGCGCAGGCCGCGCGCGGCACCCGGCGTGATCTCCAGCGCCCCCTTCTTCGCGAGCGCCTGCAGGTGGTCCTCGGCCGAACTCGCGGTGGAGAAGCCCAGGCCCGCGGCGATCTCCGCGCGCGTGGGCGGCATGCCGTTCGCCTCCATGTGGCCGCGGATCCAGTCGAGGATCTGCTGCTGGCGGGCGGTGAGCCGCGGGATCTCGATGTTGTCGCTGCCGCGGCGTGTGGTGCGGCCGGGGGCGAGGGTGGATGGGACGCGTGGAGCCATGGGGGGGCCTGTCGGGGGCGAGCGATCCGGGACGCCAGCAGCGCTGAATGCCAGCAGCGCTAAATGCCGTATGAATGTTCGGTACCGTAATTATAGACGGCATGGAACGGGCGTCAAGCCCACCGTCAATCGACCGGACGGATGAGAGGGATGGCAGCGCGTCGGGATGCGCGCATCTCGATCCGGCCGTCACCCAGTGTCGTTCAAGGCCTTCGCGTCGCGGGTGCGGGCTGGCAAACGCGTGCAGGTGCTGCGCCAGAGGTCAGCCCGATCGCAGGTACGCGAGGCCGCCTGTCTTCGAGTACAGCGTGCACCCTTCCACGGTTCGCGGATGGTGCCGGAAGCCAACGGGCAGGCGCATCCAGCAGCCCTTGGAGTATGTGCCGTACTCATCGCCGAACCCGCCCTCCAGAACGAACAGTTCGATGCCGCGATCGTGGGCGATCGTCCCGAGGTCGGATCGCGGTTCCCACTGCTCCATCCGCATCGTGTCGTCGAATCCTGGTTGCCGGTAGAGCGGCTTCACGGCCACGCCAGGCATCGAACCCGGCCGGAATGCCAGCTTCGTGGTGTCGGCCACGACGTGCCGACGCTCACTTCCGGGAAACTGCCTGAGCTTGACGAACAAGAGGCATCCGGATTGAGAGAAAGGGGCGTGGCGGAAGCCTTCGGGGTTGAGCAGGTACGTACCGGCAGGCCAATCGCCGTGCTCGTCCGAGAAGACGCCTCCGAGCACGAGGATCTCCTCGCCGTCGGGGTGATCATGCGCAGGGAAGCTCGATCGTGGCTCGTAGCGGACCACCGACGTGACCTGACCGGACTCCGCCGGGCCGACCAGATGAACGCGCTTTCTCCAGACGGATCCACTGGGGCTCGGTGCCCAGCGCATCCGACTCGTGTCGGCAACGACTCGAACCGAAAGGTCCCCGTTGATGCCTCGGTTCATCGCTCGCCTCACGGGTGCTGCATGCCGGCAGCGTCGACGCGCAGGGCAGCAGCCCGCGCCGGGGGAACGAGCCCCTCCGACGTCGAAGGTGACGGGCCAGCGTCGCACCCGAGTCATTCCTCAAGCCGTCATGCGGGCGTGGGCCAGACGAAATCCGGTCGCAGGGCCTCGTGCACGGGCCTTCCGTCGCTTGGCTTCGGGACGCCCGTCGACGGGTCGAAGAACGCGTGATAGGTCGGGGACAGCTTGCCCTCGGAATATCCCATGAGGTTTGGCACGATCACGCGAATCCGACGTTGCCTGTCATCGACGAGGATGGGCTTGCCACACGCGACACAGGTGCACAGCTCCAGTGGCCCGTCCGGGTTCCGGTCATTGTACGGCTGGCGCTTCAAGCCATCGGGCTTGTCGACCTTCAGGTCCCCGTGCTTGAAGAACACGACGTGCGTGGCGTCCTGTCCGGTGACGCGCTTGCAGACCGAACAATGACAGGTGTGGTCATCTACCGGGTCCTGGTCGGAATAGGTGCGAACGTGATCGCATCCGCCTTCGTATCGATGTGACATGACATTCACCTCCCGTGGGCGAGGGCGGATAGTGTACTGCGGTCACCGTGGATGGATGCCTTGCGCCGTGAGCCGCCCGGTCGGGATCCGAAGACGCTGGAACAATCTCCCTTCGTGACCTCCGTGAGGCGACCGGGCGTCGGCTTCGGCGGACCTGCCATGGGGGACCAGGAGCCGTTGCGGCCGACTCGCCATGCGACAATACCTCGGCAGGACACCCGCTCCACGGCGCTGCATCCGGGCGCTGCATCCCGGAGCCGTTCGGCAATCCGTCCAGACACCCTCGTGGGATCGACCATCCCATCGAGGATCCAGGTGACCACCATGAAGCCGGAAGAACGCAAAGCGCTGCTCGAAGCGCTGAAGGCCCGCTTCGAGACGAACATGCATCGGCATGCCGGAATCGCCTGGCGCGACGTGCAGGCGAGGCTCGAGGCGAGTGCCGGCGCGCTCCGGTCGCTGCGGGAGATGGAGGTCACCGGCGGCGAACCGGACGTCGTAGGCAGGGACCGGGAATCGGGCCGGGTCACCTTCTGTGATTGCTCACCGGAAAGTCCTGCGGGCCGCAGGAGCGCCTGCTACGACGCCGAAGCACGGGTGTCGAGGAAAGAGCACAGCCCGGAGAACAGCGCGGTCGAGATGGCGGCCGCGATGGGCGTCGAGCTTCTGACGGAGGAAGGGTATCGCGATCTGCAGAAGCTCGGCGAGTTCGATACGAAGACCTCCAGCTGGGTGAAGGCACCGCCCGACGTGAGAGCGCTCGGCGGGGCACTCTTCTGCGACCGGCGCTATGGCCGCGTGTTCGTCTATCACAACGGCGCGCAGTCGTACTACGCCGCGCGGGGCTTCCGCGCGTCGGTCCTGGTGTAAATCCCGTGCAACGCACGAACTCACGTGCGTGGAGAAGAACATGACCACCGACGGCTTTGCCGTATCGCACGCCCGCGATGCCCGCTTCGAGCGTGGCCTTCGCTCGTTCTTCGAATACCGTGACCTCGGCATCAGGGACGCGACCGACGGCAGGGTCGTCGCGCACGTGATCCGCGCCGCGGCGGGCAAGGCATTCTCCAGTCAACCGCACCTGCACGACACCGCGTTCCAGCTGGTGTACGTGCTCAAGGGGTGGATCGAGTTCGAGTACGAGGGCCAGGGCATCGTGAGGCTCGAGGCCGGCTCGTGCGTGCACCAGCCGCCCGGCATCCGTCACCGGGAGGTCGGCCACAGCGAGGACATCGAGATGCTCGAAATCGTGCTCCCCGCGGCGTTCGAGACGCACGAGGTATCTTCGGTCGATGGTTGACCGGCGCATTTCCGCTTCATGAAGCCCCGAACCCGACGCGTCGTGCAGGCCATCCTGTACGAGGTGTTCGCGGTCGCCTTCGTCGGGCCGGTGCTGGGCGTCGCCTTCGACAAGCCGATGACGTCGACGCTCGGCCTCGCCGTCGTGCTGTCGAGCATCGCGCTTGCGTGGAACTACGTCTTCAACGCCCTCTTCGAACGCTGGGAAGCGCGTCAACCGGTGCGGGGACGGTCGCCTGCGAGGCGGTTGGCGCACGGCATCGGCTTCGAGGGGGGCCTTACGATCATCCTGATTCCGGTGATGTCGCTATGGCTCGCGATCTCGCCTCTGGCGGCGTTCCTGGCCAACCTCGGCCTGCTGGTGTTCTTCTTCGTGTACGCCATCGTCTTCACATGGGCGTTCGACCACGTGTTCGGGCTGCCGGAATCGGCGGCCCACCGCGGCGAGCCATTGCGCCCGGCGGAGTGAGCTGAACCACGACGGGCGGTGGCGCACGCTCCGCTACCACCGTCCGAAAGCCATGGCGCCCGGCGGAATGAAGGGCGGCCTGCGCGTCAGTGCATCGGCACCGCAACGCCGCCTGGCCACGCGCTGTCGCCGAGGCGCCTCAACGTCATCTCGAAGAACCTGACCGGAGGCTTGCCGTCCGTCACGCGTTCGCCGACCTCGTGCCAGGCGCCGTCCGCGAGGGTGGCGGTGTAGCGGATGGTCATGGGCCCGGCCGGGATCGTCCACACGTAGCCCGAGGCGCCGGGCTCGAACGCGAAGTCGCCGCTTCGTCCCATCGCGTGCGAGCGGAAGTGGAACTTCTTCTCCGCAACGTCGTAGGACAGCACCGCGAAGGCATTGAAGCCGGTGCTGCCGTCGGCGTTGTAGCCACGGCCCTCGATCAGCTTGATCGTGCCGTCCAGGAGCGGTCCGATACGTTCGGTCTGGACGACGACGTGCGTCTTGCCGTCCATGCCGGTGGTGCGCGCTTCGCCGCGCCATTCACCGTCCATCCATGCCAGCGGCGCGAGTGCCTGCTTCTGCGCGGCAAGCATGGCGGCGGGGTCCGGTCCCGGCTGGGCGGCGACGCCGGCGGCGGCCGACAGCGATAGCAGCGCGGCAAGAGCGAGGTGGCGCAATGTGCTCATCGAATGCTCCGTTCGGTGGGATTGCATGGGTTCAGCGGGCGACGCCTATCAGCGCCTGCAGCGCTTTCAGGTGAGTATCCAGCGCCCTGCGCCCGGTTTTGGTCAGGGCGTACCAGGTGACGGGCTTGCGGTCGACGAAGTCGCGGCGCAGCGCGACGTAGCCGTCGTCCTCGAGCCGGCGCAACTGCGCGCCCAGGTTGCCGTCGGTCAACTGCAACTGCTGCTTGAAGGCGGCGAAGCTCATCTCGTCATGACGGGCGAGCAGCACCCCTATCGCCAGTCGTGCGCGGTGCTCGAATGCAGCATCGAGTCCGTCCAGTGCCTTCACAGAAGCGCCCCGGCCCGGCGCGCGCGTCGCGCGGCAAGGCCCGCCCACACGAGCGACAGCGCGATCACGACGCCGGTGATGGTCCACGTGTACGGCGGCGCGAACGCCACCAGCACCGCGTAGGCCGCAAGCATCAGGAGCCCGCTCCACAGGATCGGACGGTTGAGGTGCACGCCGGCGAACGCGTAGCTCAGGCCGGCAACGAGCAGGAAGTTGCCGCCGGGGATGAGGGGATCGACCCTGCCGAGTGCTACGGCGAGGCCGCACAGGAGAAAGCCGGCGCCGGCGATCAGCCAGTGCCAGGTGTAGCGCCTGCCCAGTTCGGCGTCGTGGATGCCATGGCGACGGGCGTCGCGCGTGCCCAGCCATCCGCTGAGGACGCCGCCGCCGATACCAGCCACCAGCCAGTAGGCCCCGGCGGCCTGCGGTCGCAAGTCGGGCAGGGCAAAGCCGATCAGGATCAGCAGCGCCCACAGGAAGTAGATCGAGGGCGCGCCGACGGACTGGTCTCGCCGGCGCACGGCGGAGGCGACGTAGTCGAGGTCCTGCTGCAATTGTTCGCTTCGGGTCATCGCTGTCTCCGGGAGTGGAGGGGCATAGAGTACTCTAAATTACAGAGTACGCAACCACCATCCCGCGCCGACTTCCGGCACAAGTGCGGATCGCCCGGCGGGAAGCGCGCGGGCGGCGAATCCGTCCGGCTGCGAAGCAGCCCGGCCGCGAATCAGTCCGGCCAGCTCTCGAGAAGATCCACGGGATCGCCGTAGTGCGCCGCCATCTGCACTACCGACGGATCGCGCAGCGCCTCGAGAAAGCCGTCGGTGACGAGCCGCGACCCGCCCGCATCCACCGTGCTGTCGAACGTGACGATGTCCATGTGCACCGGCGGCTCTTCCCAGTTCGGCATCGTCTTCCTGATGTAGTCCGAGGGTTTGCTCAGGTCGATGCCGAAGTGCAGCGCGCCCGGCGAGTTGGAGCCGGCAGGATAGATCTGGTGCCGCGGCCACTTCGGATTGAAGCCGCAGCCCAACTCGATGAGGATGCCGCCGATGAGCATGTCGCGCAGGATCTCCGCATCCGGCGTGCTGCCGGTGACCTCGACGACGCGGTTGTGCTCGAAGCGCACGCCGATGCGTTCGGTGAAGGGCTTCTCGAATCCCACGGCCCATTGCGGATAGACGGTGCCGCGCACGTTCACCGTGTGATGCTGCGTGGGATCGTCGAGCATCGGGCCCGGCTCGTAGAGGTTGGGGCCGTGCGTGGGCAGGTAGTGCACGTATGCGCCGGGGCTGGTGGCGAAGTTCTCGCCGCGCCAGCGGTTGGTGTCGAGGTTGCGGTCGGTCATGCGCGCGGTCAGCGGGATCGTGAGGTCGCTGCCGCGGCGGTCGGTGAACGCGAGGTCGTAGTCGATGCCGCGCGGGAAACGTGCTGCGGTACGGCGGACGAGCTCGCCCACGAGCTCGGTGGGGAAGCGTGCCTGTGGCGTGTGCAGCAGGTCGAGATTGCGGAAGAAGGTGATCTTGACCCAGCGCTGGCCAAGGCGCCGGCGCAGGTCGATGCAGTACGGGTGCCACGCCGAGCAGAACCAGCTCGACACCACGAAGGTAGCCTGTTCGAGGACGGGCTTCACCGCATCCGGAATCTCGAGCTGGCCGGTGGTGGGCATCTTGACCTCGATCGCCTTGACGCCCTGCGCAGCCGCCAGGCCCGTGATCGCGCCCACCACCCGCGGATCGAGCATGCGGTCGGTGAGGAACACGAGCCGGTCGTCGGGACGGAAGGCGAAGGTCTGCACGAAATTCGAGATCGCATGGAAGTGGAGCTCGGTGTCGTGCGTCGACGAGACGCTTGCCCACGGCATGGCCTTGCCGGCGAGCTTCTCGATGGACACGATGTTGCCGCCGCTGTCGATGCGGTCGGCGGGGCTCTCCCCGATCTTCATGACGCCTCCGAAAGGTTTCCAGCGATCCGGCTGTGACGATACTCCGTCGCAGGCCGGCCGCCGTCCGCCGCCATAACGGGAGCCAACGTCGTTGCGGGAGCCAGCGTCGTTGCGCACGGGACGGGCCGCGCTTGGGACGCGGTTGCCGGATGGCGGATGCTGCCGCGGCAGCCCGGCCAACGGGGGTCGCGCCGGCCCTGCGGCCCGCGACGTCGTGCTGCGGGCGGGACGGGCACCGCACCGCGGAACTCGCGCCGTTCCGCGATGCCAGAAGCGAAGGTCGCCGGCGCAATGTACGGACGCGGCGTCGCGTGTTAACGTTTGCACGACCCAAGGCGACGCTCGCCACGGATGAATCGACGATGAAGAAGGTGGCGCTGTACAGCAGTTCGAGCCGGTCGCGAAAGGATCCGCCCGGTCCTGTCGACGTTCAGGGAGCCGCGGCGGAGACGGCGCCGCAGGCCGGCGGCGGGGCGCCAGCAAATGGGGGCGGGGCGCCAGCAAATGGGGGCGGGTCGCCACCACCCGTCCGCGGACGCTTGCGACGCTTCTACCGGCGCTTCGAGCAGCCGATCCTCGTCGGCGCCGGGGCGCTGTTCGCGGCGGGACTCCTCGCGATCTACGCCGGGTCGCGCCCGGTGCCCCAGGAACTCACGCAGAAGGACATCGACGCCGCGGTCATGCACACGCTGGAGTCGGCCAACCTGCCGTCGATGGCTACGCGCGCGGCGGCGGCCATTGCCCCTTCGGTCGTGCGGGTGATGGGCTACAGCGCCGACGCGGACGACGAGAAGGATGCGAGGGCCGCCGGCAAGGGCAGGAGCGACGACCCCGGCAACGCCACCCCGAAGGGCAAGGCGCCGGCCCCTGCCGGGAAGTCCCGCGCGGCGACCAGGGAGCCGGCGAAGGACCGCCTGGCGCGCAACGACGCCGGGAAGGGGCCGGACGGCGGTACCGAACGCGCCGGCAAAGCCCGCGAGGCTGCGAGGGACAAGGATCCAAAGGATCCCAAGGACCCGCCAGCCACCCCGCGCAAGGATCCCGACGACGAGCAGGGTGGCTTTCCCGGCTACCGCAGCTCGGGTGTCGGCACCGGGGTCGTCATCGTGGACAAGGGCGTGATCCTCACCAACCTGCACGTGGTCCTGGGCGCCGAGAAGATCAAGGTGCGCTTCTTCGACGGCATGGAAGCGGAAGCCGTGGTCGTGGGCATGCGTCCGGAACACGACCTCGCCGTGCTGCAGGCCAAAGCGGTGCCCGACGACCTGCAGGCCGCTACCCTGCGGTCCACGGCCGACCTCCAGGTCGGCGACCAGGTGGTCGCGGTGGGCTTTCCCTTCGGCATCGGTCCGTCCGCGTCGGCTGGCGTGGTCTCGGGGCTCAAGCGCGAGTACCACTCCCCCGAGGGCAAGCGGATCCTCACCAATCTCATCCAGTTCGACGCGGCCGCCAATCCGGGCAATTCCGGCGGGCCGCTCGTGACGGCCGACGGCGAGGTCGTCGGCATCGTCACGGGAATCCTCAACCCCACCAAGCAGCGCGTGTTCATCGGCATCGGCTTTGCGGTGCCGATCGAGAACGCCGCCGCCGCGGCGGGGATGTCACCGTTCTGAAGCGCGGTCGGGACGGTAGGATATCGTCGTACCGATTGGCGTAGCGGCAGCAGGATGCCGCGCTCCGATCGAAATCCCCGCCGCCTCCGCGCACCTTCCCAACGGCTTTCCGAAAGGCCCGAGCACGCATGGAACTCCGAGAAACGAATGCCGACGTCGCCACGCTGATGGAGCGCATCCTCTACGAGGTCAAGAAGGTGGTCGTGGGCCAGGACCGCTTCCTCGAACGCGTGCTGGTGGCGATCCTCGCCCAGGGCCACCTCCTCGTCGAGGGCGTGCCGGGGCTGGCCAAGACGCTCACCGTCAAGACGCTCGCGCGTGCCGTGCGCGGCAGCTTCAAGCGCATCCAGTTCACGCCGGACCTCGTGCCGGCGGACCTCGTCGGCACGCGCATCTACAACCAGAAGACGGGCGATTTCGCGACCTCGCTCGGTCCCGTGTTCACGCACCTCCTGCTCGCCGACGAGATCAACCGGGCCCCGGCCAAGGTGCAGAGCGCGCTGCTGGAAGTGATGCAGGAATACCAGGTCACGATCGCCGGCGAGACGCACTACGTGCCGCAGCCCTTCCTGGTGATGGCGACGCAGAATCCGATCGAGACCGAGGGCACGTATCCGCTGCCGGAGGCGCAGGTCGACCGCTTCATGATGAAGGTGATGGTGGATTATCCCAGCGAGGAGGAGGAGTTCGTGATCGTGCAGCGGGTCACGGGCGAACCGATCGACGTCGTGCCGGTGGCCACCACCGAGCAGCTCGCCGACCTGCAGAAGGAGTGCCGGCGGGTGTACGTCGATCCCCACCTCATCACCTACGCCGTCAAGCTCGTGGCCGCCACGCGCGAGCCCGAGCGCTTCGGCCTGAAGGACTTCGGACGATTCCTCACCTTCGGTGCATCGCCGCGCGCGACCATCCACATGATCGAAGGGGCGAAGGCTCTCGCCATGCTGCGCGGGCGTAACTACGTGCTGCCCGAGGACGTGATGGACATCGTGCCCGACGTGATGCGCCACCGCCTCGTGCTGTCGTACGAAGCGCTCGCCGAAGGGCAGACCCCCGACATGCTCGTGCGCAAGGTGATGCAGACCGTGCGCGCGCCCGACAAGCCCCTGGACACCCATGTCCGCGTCGCCAACGCCTGAGGCCATCCTGCGCCGTCTCGAATGGACGGTGATCCGCCGTCTGGACGGGATGTTGCACGGCGACTACCGCACCCTGTTCCGCGGGTACGGGCTCGACCTCGCCGATCTTCGCGAATACCAGCACAACGACGACGTGCGCCACATCGACTGGAACGTAACCGCGCGCATGCAGACACCGTATGTGCGCGAGTTCAACGAGGAGCGCGAGGTCGCGGCGTGGTTCCTGCTGGATCTCTCCCCGTCGGTCGACTTCGGCTCGGAGAGCGTGCGCAAGCGCACCGTGTCGACCGAGTTCGTGACGGTGCTCGCGCGCCTGCTCACGCGGCATGGCAATCGCGTGGGTGCGATGTTCTACGGCACCGAGGTCGACCGCGTGATCCCCACCCGGAGCGGCCGCCGGCACGTGCTGCAGATCCTGCACGAGATGCGGACGCGGCCGGTGGCGAAGCAGTCCACGCCCACCGATCTCGACGTGCTGCTCCGCGCGAGTCACGACATGATCCGTCGCCGCTCGCTGGTGTTCGTGGTCTCCGACTTCATCAGCCGCCCCGGCTGGGCCGGCACGCTCGCCCATCTCGCGCAGCGGCACGAGGTGATCGCGGTGCGCCTGTACGATCCGCTGGAACGCCAGATCCCCGACCTGGGCCTCCTCGTGATCCAGGACTCGGAGACGGGCGAACAGATCTTCGTCGACACCCACGACAAGGGCTTCCGCAAGCGCTTCGAGCAGCTCGCCGGCAAGCGCGAGGAAGAACTGCGGGCGGCCTTCCGCCATGCCGGCGTCGACGCGCTCGAGCTTGCTACCGACGACGCGCTGGTCGACGCGATCATGCGCTTCGCCGACCTGCGCAAGCGGCGCAGCCAGCTCGCTGCCGGCGGGGGCATGCCGCAGCACATGGCCGCCACCTGAGGCAGGTCGCCGCATGAACGCCATGCGATCGAGAGGTCCGCGTTGAAGTCGCCCATCACCTTCCTCTGGCCCGACCTGCTCTGGCTGCTGCTCGTGGTGCCGCTGCTGGTGCTCGCCTACGCATGGATCCTGCGGCGCAAGAGGAAGCTCTCCGCGCGCTACTCGAGCCTTGCCATGGTCAAGGATGCGATGGGCGGCACGTCGCGTTTCCGCCGTCACCTGCCGCCGGTGCTCTTCCTCGTGGCGCTCACGCTCATGATCGTGGCCATCGCGCGGCCGCAGGCAGTGGTGATGCTGCCGTCGCAGCACGACACGATCGTGCTCGCGATGGACGTGTCGGGCAGCATGCGCGCCGCCGACGTCGAGCCCAACCGGCTGGCGGCGGCGCAGGCGGCGGCCAAGGCTTTCGTGAACGATACGCCGTCGCACACGCGGGTGGGCATCGTCTCCTTCGCCGGCACCGCGGCGGTCGTGCAACCGCCCACGCGCGAGCGCGAGCAGCTCATCCAGGCGATCGACCGCTTCCAGCTTCAGCGCGGCACGGCGATCGGGGCCGGCATCCTCGTGTCGCTGAAGACGATCTTTCCCGACGTCGAGTTCGACCTGCGCGCCACGAATCCTCGGCCGGAGGCGCAGAAGAACGTGCCGCTGGACCGCCGCTCGCGGGGTGCCGAGAAGGACAAGGAACCTCCCAAGCCGGTGCCACCGGGTTCGTACCGGAACGCGGCGATCATCCTCCTCACCGACGGCCAGACGACCACGGGGCCGGATCCCATCGAGTCCGCGCGCATGGCCTCGGAGCGCGGCGTGCGCGTTTTCACCGTGGGGGTGGGCACGGAGAAGGGCGAGATGCTCGGCGCCGAGGGATGGTCGATGCGCGTGCGCCTCGACGAGGCGTCGCTGAAGGAGATCGCGAACATCACGCAGGGCGACTATTTCCATGCGGGCACCGCGGGCGACCTCAAGAAGGTCTACGAGTCGCTCAACTCGAGGCTCGTCTTCGAGCGGCAGCAGACGGAGATCACGGCGCTCTTCGCGGCAGCCGCTGCGTTGTTCGCGGTGCTGGCGGGGCTTCTGTCGATGCTCTGGTTCGGGCGGATCATGTAGGCACCGCGAGTGACATCGGCAGGGCAGCACCAGCGTCAGGGCGTGGACTGCTGAAAGCACGGTGGTAAGCGTGTGCCCCGGAGTGTCCGGCCGTGTCCGGCAGGCGGGAACCGGCCGGACACCCGAACGCGTGGACCGGCCCCCTTGGCATTCACGCGGATCAGGCGCCCGTCGATAGAACGATCGTTCGATTCGGGTGGATAATCCGGACGATGGACATTTCGCCCGGCCTGGCGTTCGTGGACGTGGAAACGACGGGCTTGCGCCCCGGCGCCGATCGCATCGCGGAGGTGGCGGTCGTGACCCTCGACGGCGACCGCGTGCGACGCTGGTCGAGCGCCGTGGACGCGTACCGTGGCGGGCACGCACCGTCGTCGTGGCGCGCGGCCGCGCCGGAATGGACGGGAGCGCCGCGTTTCGCGCAGATCGCGCCCATGCTCGCGGACCGCATCGGCGAGCGGCTCGTGGTTGCCCACAACGCGTGCTTCGACCTCGCGTTCCTGCGCGCGGAGCTCGCCGCGGCCGGCATCGCCTTCGCACCGCGGATCGTGTGCTCGGTGATGCTCTCGCGCCGGCTCTGCCCGCATCTTCCCCGCCACGATCTCGACGCGCTGGCCGCCGCGCACGGTCTCGCCGTGACCGTGCGGCATCGCGCCTTGCCCGATGCCGAGTTGCTCCTCGCGTGGTGGCGCAGGGTCGTGGCGCGGATGCCCGAGCCGGTCGTCGCGCATGCGCTGCGAACGCTGCTCGCGGGGCCGCTCCTTCCCGCGGCGATCGATCCGGCGATCGTCGACGCACTGCCCGAGTGCCCGGGTGCCTTCACCATGCTCGGCGCGGCCGGGGAGCCGCTCCACACCGGCGCGACGGGAAACCTTCGCGCGCACGTGGTCCGGTACTTTCGCGTGGGTTACGCCAGCGGGCGCGCCCTGGCCATCGCGCATCGCGTGCATCGCATCGCGTGGCAGCGCACGCGCGGCGTGCTCGCGGCGCGGCTGGTCGCGCTGGCGGCCGACCCGGCGCGCGCTCCGGAGGGCGCGGGATACACGTGGCGGTTCGATCCGGATCGCGTGCCCTGCGTGACGATCGTGCGAGCCACAGGGGAGGGCGAGGGCTTCGGATACTTCGCCACGTGGCGCAAGGCGTGCAATGCGCTCGAAAGGATGGCGAGGCGGGAGGACTTGTGCCGCTGCCTCCTGGGGTGCGAGGCGACGGTTGCAGCGATGGGACGTGACGCCGCGGATGCAACGCGCGCCGCGGATGCAACGTGCGCCGCGGATGCAACGTGCGCCGCGGATGCAACGTGCCCCGCGTGCTGTCGCGTCGGACGCCTGCCGGGCGCCGCACGTGGACGCGCACTGATGCAGATCCTCGCCGCCTTGCGCTCGCTGCGCATCGAGGCGTGGCCGTATGCCGGTCCCGTCGGCCTGCGCGACGGTCACGATCTCGTCGTCGTCGACCGCTGGCGCTTCCTCGGCATCGCGCGCGACGAGGCAGAGGCGTTCGAGTCCGCCGGCACGAGCGGAGCAGTGTTCGATCCGCGCGCGTATCGCCTGCTGCGCCGCGCGCTCTCGCACATTCCGGCATGGCGGTGCGTGGCGTTGCATGCGGCGCGTCCTGCGCCCCGAGGGCAGGTAGATTAGCGGGATGGCAGTCTCCCCGACGCCTCGAGTCTCCCCATCGCCTCGGGCATATTGGTTCGCTCGCGCGCGATCGCTCGGTGGTGCGTGGCTCGTCATCGCGCTGCTGGCGGTGGCCGCATGGCTGTTGCTGCACATGAACGGCGTGGTGCTCGGCGTGGCCATCGTGGCGCTCGCGATCCCCGCGATGCTCGCGCCGTGGCATCGCAGCGCCGTGCGCCGTCTCGAACGCCTGCACCAGTTCGCCCCCGAACGCTGGCTGCGGCGGTGGTCGGCGCGCCGCGTGATGGGGCAGGTCCTCGCGGCACTGGTGGCGCTCCTGCTCGCCGCGGCCGTCCTGCTGCAGACGCCCTGGTTCGGCACGCTCGAATGGTCGCTCCTGGCGCTGTCGCCGCTCGTGTACATCGCATGGCGCGATGCCTGCCTCGCGCGTGCGCTGCCGCTCTTCTCGCACGCGGTGTATGCGGTGAGCGCGGCGTCGCGGCTTGCGCGCCTGCTGACGTTCGTCACCCTCTGCGCCGCCTGGCTCGTCGCGCGGATCGTGCTGGCGCCGCCGCCGGCCCAGCCGCTCGCCGAACTGGTCCATGCGCTGCAGTCCGCGTGGCCACAGGTGTCGTCGGCCACCGTCCGCTGGGCGCTCGACGCCGGCGCCTGGGGACAGGCCACGCTCGCGGCGCTCGATACCACGGCGCCGGCGCCGTGGTGGCGCGTGGCGCTCGCGCTTCTCGTGCTGCCGGTCACCGTGTTCGGCTACGCCACGTGGTCGGCCGCCGGAATGGCGTTGCCGCGCGGGGAGTACCGGCGCATCTTCGCAGCCGTGCTCACCGAGGACGACGTGCCGGCGTTGCTGCCGCGGCGGCGCGTGCTCGCGCATGCGGTGCCTGCCGCATTCGCTGCGCTGCTCGCCATCGCGCTCGTCTGGCGTGCCGACGTGTCGCTCGCGCGGCAGGAGCGCTGGCTCGCGCTGCGCGCACTGCCCGCATGCGAGCGCATCGGCGGCACCATGTACGCGCTGGGGACGCTCGCCAAGGTGGCGTCGTACACGGGGGTGCTGGAGGAGGGCATGGCCGCGCGGCGGGCGACGGCCTGCGCGCGTCTCGACGAGATCGAGCGCATCGCCGCCGCCAACGTCGATGCCTACCTCGACTGGTACTTCAGCCTCGGCGCCGAATGGACGCGCCTGGCGCTGCTGGTCACGGGCGATGTCGAGGCGCTGCTCGAGATCAAGTTCAACAGGCTGGTGGCGGGCGACCCGCGCATCGCGTCGGTGCTGGGAGAACTCGATGCCGATCGCCACTATCTCGTGGAGGTCGCCAATGCCGGGCATGCGGGCATCGGGAGGCTCCTCGAGACGCAGCGCCTCGTCCTCGACGAGCGGCAATGCAAGGTGATGGCCGACAGCGGCGGCGCATTGCCGGTATTGCCGCGCTACGACGGCGTGCGCGCGCGCCTGCTCGCCAGCAGTGCGACCGGTGTCGTCGCCGGCGCCTTCGTGGGGGTGCTGACGGCGCAAGCGATGCGTCGCGTATCGATGCAGGTGGCGGGCCGGGTGCTCGGCAAGGCGGCGGCGCGGCAAGGCGCGAGCAGGCTCGGTGCCGCGGCGGCGGGCGCCGCCACGGGTGCCTTCGCGGGCTCGGCGATGCCGGGACCCGGCACCGCCATCGGAGCGCTGGCGGGTGCGGCGACGGGCCTCGCCGTGGGTGCGGGTGTCGACATGGCGATGCTCGCCGTGGAGGAGAAGCTCACGCGGCAGGACATGCGGCGCGACCTGCTGGCAGCGGTGGAGGAGTCGCTGGCGCCGCTGCGGGCCGCGTTCGAATGCGGAGGACGGTAGGCGGTCGCCCCCCGCCTCGGGGCGATCTCAACGACAGCGTGCCGGGCGTGGGTCCGGCGCAAGCGAAGATGTCAGCGCAAGTACGCCAGCCGCGGTGATCCCGCGCGTCGCTGTACCAGCATCTCCTCCACCACGATCGCATCCTCCGGCGCGAGGCGCTCCAGCCACCGCAGTTCACCCGACACCATCGCCGCGATGGCGACACCATCACGATAGAGCACGCGGTTGCCGGCGATCGCCGGCACGCGCGACCCGGGGAGCAGCGTTCCCACGAGATTCAACGGGTCGGCGCCGCTCACCATCACGAGCTCACCGGGGCCTTCCGCGCGCCGCGCGGCGCGCAGTTGCGAGACCGCCTCCGGCAGCGCGAATTGCTCACCGCTGACGCCGGCCACGAAGCGTCCGCCGCGGAGATGGCCGCGCGCTTCGAGCCGTCGCAGCACCGGCAGGAGGTCGCGCCAGGGCGGCAGCCATTCGGCCTCGCGCTGCAACAGACGCCAGAACACGACGCCGTAGCGGCGCAGGAGCGCATCCACCACATGCTCCAGCGCCGCGGGATCGTGCACGCGGGCGCGTGCCGGCGTCGCGGACGGCGCCGGAGCCGCTGCGCTCCGGCGCAGTGCCCAGCGGCCGGCGTCCTCGATGCCGAACAGCGCGCGGCGCGGACCGCGGCGGGGGCCGAAGGCCTTGCGCTTCTCCGACGGCGTGAGCAGCGCGCGCAATCCGGCGAAACTGTCGGAGGTGACCACGCCCACGGCGACCATGCCGGCGAGCGCCTCCTCGACCTGCGTGCGCAGGAGGCCGGTGGCATCGACGATCTCGTCGAAGAACGAGGCGCCGTGATCCCGCAGCATGTCGGCGATGCGCTGCGCGCGCGGCGGCAGCGTCACGGCATCGCCCGCCGGCAACGCGAGCCGCTGCCACAGCGCGGCGTGGCGCCGCGGCAACAGCGCGATGGGCGCGCTGCGCACCAGCGCGGGCGAGGCGGCGTTGCCCGACGGCGGCGAGAGGCGCGTCCACAGCGCGCGCCCGGACAGGCACAGCTCGTCGAGCCAGGTGAAATCGTAGTCGGCAAGCCGCGCCGGGAGGATCTCGGCTTCCCAAGCGGCCGCGGAGGCCTCGAAGCCCTGCAGTTGCGCGACGATCGCATCGAGCGCGTCGGGTCCTTCGCGCCGCTCGCCTGCGGTGAGGCGTTGCCAGCGGAAGAGGAAGCGCACGAAGTCCCGGGTGGCGACCGGCTCGATCTCCTCGCGCAGGCGCTTCACGGTGTAGCGGTGGATGCGGGCGAGGAGGCCGCGCTCGCACCACTCGTCGTCGACGATGCCCGGCGTGAAGCGGCCGCGCATGGCAACGCCTTCCTGCGCGAGTGCGGCCAGCGCGGTCTCGACGTCGCCCGCGGCGACGCCGATGGCGCCGGCTAGCGCGAGCGCGGTGATCGGGCCGGCGCCGCCCAACCGGGCGCGCACGAGGTCGAGCAGGGCGGCGTCGCGCGTGAACGTGCGCGCTGCGAACTCGGCCGGTGCGGCAATTGCGGGCGCGAGGGAAGCGTCGGCGTGGACCGCCTGCAGCAGGGGCAGGCGCTCGGCCGCCACCAGCATCGCCTCCGGCAACGGTGCGGCACGCAGCAAGGTCGCGCGACGCGCGGCGGCGAGCGTGGCCACGTACGCTTCGGCGCCGGGCAGCAGCGCGACCTCGGCGGCGGTGAGGAAGCCGTTGCCGAGCAGCGTATCGTGCAGTTCATCGGCCGTGTCCGCGGCCGGGCACGCCTCCTGGCGCACGCGCTCGATCGCCGCCAGGTCGAGACGGCCGATGTCGGCGGCCTGCGCCGGGTCGAGCCAGCGTCGCGCCATTACCGCCTGCGTGCGCCGCTCCTCCAACGGGGCATCGTCGAGAAAGGCGTAAGGCCGCGCGGTGAGGATCTCGAGCGCCAGCGGCGATGGCGTGGGCAGGTCGCGCGCGACGATACGGATCGCCCCCGACTCGATGCCGCGCAGCACGTCGACGAGCCCGTCGAGGTCCATGGCGTCGTGCAGGCAATCGTCGATCGTCTGTTGCACGAGCGGATGGTCCGGCACCTCGCGCTCGCCGACGATGTTCTCGGCGCAGGCGACCTGGTCGGGAAACACCGACGCCATGAGGTCGTCGGCGCGCATCCGCTGCAAGGGAGCGGCCACCTTGGTCCCGCCGCGAAAGCGCGGCAGCGCGAGCGAGATGCCCGCGACCCAGCGCCAGCGCGCCGCGAACATCGGCGCGACCAGCATCGCCTGCACGAGCACGTCGCGCACCGAGTTCGAATGAAGGTAGCGGGCGACGGACGCGAGATCGAAGCTGTGGCTGGTGGACAGCGACAGCACGATCGCATCCTCGGTGGCGGCGGCCTGCAGCTCGAAGTTGAACTTGAGGCAGAAGCGCTTGCGCAGCGCCAGTCCCCACGCGCGATTCACGCGGCTGCCGAAGGGCGCATGGATGACGAGCTGCATGCCGCCGCTCTCGTCGAAGAAGCGCTCGAGCACGACGGTGTCGTGCGTGGGCAGCGTGCCCAGCACGGCGTGCGCGGTGCGCAGGTAGTCGACGAGCTGGCGACCCGCGGCGGGCGCGATGCCGGTCTCGCCGAGCATGGCGACGGCGGCATCGCCGTCGCTCGCGGCCGCCACCGTGCTGCGGAGGCGTGACACCGCCTGCGAAAGCTCGTCGGTGCGTCCGGGCGCCTCGCCCAGCCAGAAGGGAATGGTGGGGGGCTGCCCCGCCGCGTCCTCCACGCGCACGCGCCCCGCCTCCACGCGACGGATCCGATACGACAGGTTGCCGAGCTGGAAGATGTCCCCGGCAAGGCTCTCGACCGCGAAGTCCTCGTTCAGCGTGCCCACCTTCTGTCCCGACGGCTCGAGCACCACGTCGTAGTCGGCGTTGTCGGGGATGGCGCCGCCGGAGGTCAGCGCCGTGAGCCGCGCGCCCTTGCGTGCGCGCAGCACGCCGTTGACCGCATCGCGATGCACGTAGGCGGCGCGCGGGCCGCGGCGGGTCGCGAAGCCCTCGGCAAGATTGCGCACGACGGCATCGAAGGTGGCGCGCGCGAGGTCCCGATAGGGATACGCACGACGCACGAGCGCGAAGAGCTCGTCCTCGCGGCATTCCCGGGCGGCGACCTCGGCGACGATCTGCTGTGCGAGCACGTCGACGGGCGCCAGCGGGATGCGCAGGCGGTCGAGCTCGCCGCGGGAGACGGCAGCGAGGAGGGCAGCGCATTCCACGAGCTCGTCGCGCGACAGTGGAAACAGCCGCGCCTTCGGCACGCCGCCCACCTGGTGACGCGCGCGTCCCGCGCGCTGCAGGAAGGTGGCGATCGAGCGTGGCGAGCCCAACTGGCACACGAGGTCGACGTCGCCGATGTCGATGCCGAGCTCGAGGGACGCGGTGGCCACCAGCACCCGCAACTCGCCGCATTTCAGGCGCTGCTCCGCGGCGTGCCGCAGCTCCTTCGCCATGCTCCCGTGATGCGACATGACGTGCTCCTTGCCGAGAAGCTCGGACAGGTGCCGGGCGACACGCTCGGCCATGCGCCGCGTATTGACGAACACCAGCGTGGTGCGGTGCGACGCGGCGAGGTCGGCGAGCCGCGCGTAGACCTGCTCCCATACCTCGTGCGACATCACGGCCTCGAGCGGCGATGCGGGCACGTCGAGGGCGAGGTCACGCGCGCGCATGTGGCCGCTGTCGACGATGGCGCAGGGGCGCGTGGCGGCGGTCGCTGGCGGCTCACCCGGAGAGCAGGTCCGAGCGGGGTCGCGATCGACAGCGGTCCCGGAAGCCTGTGCGCTTCCGGAGGCGTCCAGCGGCTCGACACCCACGAGCAGGCGCGCGATCTCGTCGATCGGCTTCTGCGTCGCCGACAGCCCGACGCGCACCGGTGGCACCGGCGTGAGCGCGGCGAGCCGCTCCAGCGTCAGCGCGAGGTGGCTGCCGCGCTTGCTGCCGGCGATGGCGTGGATCTCGTCGACGATCACCGTGCGCGTGGAGGCGAGCATCGCGCGGCCCGACTCCGACCCGAGCAGGATGTACAGCGACTCGGGCGTGGTCACGACGATGTGCGGCGGCCGCTTGCGCATCGCGGCGCGCGCGGCCTGCGGCGTGTCGCCGGTTCGCACGAGCGTGCGGATCTCGACGTCGGGATCGCCGCGCCGCGCGAGTTCGTCGCGGATGCCGGTGAGGGGTGCGCCGAGGTTGCGATCGATGTCGTTGGACAGCGCCTTCAACGGCGACACGTAGACGACCTGCGTGGCATCGGGCAGCGGCGCGGCGACACCCTGGCGCACGAGATCGTCGATGGCGGCGAGGAAGGCGGCGAGCGTCTTGCCCGATCCGGTGGGCGCGGCCACCAGCACGTTCCTGCCTGCCTGCAGCTTGGGCCATGCCGCGAGCTGCGGGGGCGTGGGGACGGCGAAGGTCGACGCGAACCAGCGCGCCACCGCGGGGTGGAACGGCAGTAGCGGAAGCGGCGACGGGGAACCGGGCGCGGTCATCGACCGATTATGAGCCAGCCTGCTGCCGGACACGCGGCGCCGGATACTGGACGAGCCTCGCCGAGCGCCGCTCGAAGGCATCGCGCCGGGCAAGCTGCCTGGCCTGCGTTGCGGTGAGCAGGGGCCGATGCGCGCCGCCGGCGAGACGATCGTGCACGTCCCAGCAGGGCGCGGCTGCGGTGACCCACAGCGCTGGGTCCACCGCGCGGAGGTCGAACGGCCGACCATAGCCGCGCAGCGTCTTGTGTCCGTCGCGGTCGAAGAACTCGTGGAAGTACGACATCGCGAGCTCGCGCAGGTTGCGATATACCGGCTCCCGGAAGCGCAGCCACGCGCCGTTGCTCTTGGAGATCGCGCCCCAGGCCCGGCCGCGCCGGAACAGCGCGATGACGTGCGGGGTGTCGTGCGCCGCACAGTCGAGGTGGAGGAGGAGCGGCGGCTCGCCGTGGATCCATAGCGCGCATGCCGCCACCAGCGCGCCCTCCATGCAGTGCGCCACGCGCAGCCGCAGCACGTTGCGTACGGAGTGCAGCGTCTCGCCGTCGGGTTCGTGATTCGCAGGAAGGGCGTTCACGAAGGCCTGCACGCGCGCCGGCGTGTCGAGGCGTACCAGCGTGGCGTACTCGCGCGCGAGGAGGCGGAGGTCCTCGCGACGGGCAGTGCGGCGCAGGCGGCGCCGGGTCACGGGCGGTGTGCGGCTATCCCAGCCGGGCCCGCAGCGACCGCAGCTCGGCTTCGAGCGACTCGATGCGCTCGAGGAAGCTCATGACCACGCTGGCTCCGTGCGGATCGAGATCGAGCTCGCGTTGCAGGCGCGAGGCGGTGCGAGCGACGAGGATCCAGCGGGCCTCGAACGTCATCGTCGCCGCAGCGGGATCGCGCGGCACCAGGGCACCGTAGCGGACGAGCTCGACGAGCTCGGATTCGCTCAATCCCGACGCCGATACCATCTGCGTGAAGGTGACCTCCGTCACGTCGTGCGCGCCTTCGGGCTCCCGGCCGGTCATCTCATGCCTCCTGCGCGAGCTTCGCGCGCGGATCGAAGTTGGCGCTCTCCGCGAGCTTGCGGTAGAGAGCCCTGGCGTCATCGTCGACGACCGTGGGCACCTCGATGCGCACCACGGCATACAGATGGCCGCTCGTGCTGCCGCGGGTCATGCCGCGATTGGCGAGGCGCAGCTGCTGTCCGGCGCGCGTCCCCGGGGCGACCTTGAGCGACACCACCCCGCCGGGAACCGGCAACTGGACAGTGGCGCCAAGCACCGCCTCCCACGGCGCGACCGGCAGGTCGACATAGATGTCGTTACCCGTCACGCGATAGAGCGGATGTGCCGCGACTTCGATGTCGAGATACAGGTCGCCGTCGGGGCCGCCGTTGACGCCCTTGCCGCCTTTGCCGCGCACGCGCAGCTTCTCGCCGTTGGTCACGCCGCGCGGGATGCGCGTGCGCACACGGTGCGGGACGCGGCGCATGCCGCCGTCCGGGTCCCATTCGAGTGCGGACAGTTCGAGGTCGATCTCGGTGCCGTGGAACGCCTGGTCGAAGGAGATGCGCACCACCGCCTCGTAGTCGCTGCCGGGCAGGGGGCGGTCGGCGCGGCGCGCGCCTCCATGCGCCTGCCTCCCGGCGAGCCCGGCGAAGAGGTCGGCGAGGTCGATGTCCTCGAAGCCTTGTCCGGGTGCGAAGCCACCGCCCTGTGCGAAATGCTGTCCCCATTCCGGCGACGGGCGGAAGTCCTCGCCGGGCCGGTGGGTGCCGAGCTGGTCGTAGGCGGCGCGCTTCTCGGGATCCTTGAGCGTCTCGTAGGCTTCGCCCATCTCCTTGAACCTCTCCTCGGCATCCTTCTCCTTGGACACGTCGGGGTGGTACTTGCGGGCGAGCCGCCGATAGGCCGTCTTGATGTCGTCGGCCGGCGCATCGCGCGGGACGCCGAGGATCGCGTAGTAGTCCTTGTACTTCATCGTCGTTCGCCAGAGAGTGGGATGCCGGAGGCGCCGGGCAAGGCCGTCAGATGGGGACGGCGCGCCATTATTGCAAACCCGGCCGCCCCCGCGGGCTTCCCTCCTGCCGCGGGAGCGGCGCGTGCGAACACGGAGGCTGGTTCGATTATCATCGCCCGTCACGCATCGACAGGCCGCACATGCTTGGAATCGGAGCTTCCCCGTGTTGATCGCGCTCGACGCTCGACAGGCGCTTGCGGTGATGGGCGCGATGCGCCGGGTCGCGGCCGCCAACGGCCGCCAGGCGCTGTCGCCAGCGGACCGCAGCGCGCTCGTCGCTTTCCACCGCTTCATCCTGCGCAGCGACGCGCCGCTCGACGTCGATGCGCTCCCCTGGTCGACGGCCGCCGGCGTCGCGGAACTCGTGACGGCGCCCGCCGATCGAGATCATGTCGTGCAGTTCCTCATCGTGATGGCGCTGGTGGACGGCGCCGTGGACCGCGCCAAGATCGCCGAAGTCGACGCCTATGCGCAGGCGCTCGGCGTTCGCGACGACGCCGTGCGCCAGCTTGCCGAGGTGGGGCGCGGCCACCTCGCCTGGGTGCGCGCCGACGTGGCGCGCCAGAACCTGCGCTCGATCACCGGACACGACGTCGATGCGACCATCGATGCGTGGATCATGCCGTATCGCGAGAACCCGGATCCGCCGCTCGCCGCACGCTATCGCGCGCTCGCGGCGATGCCCGACGGCACGCTGGGCCGCGCTTTCGCCGAGTTCTATCGCGACAACGGCTTCGCGTTCGCGGGGGAGCCATCGGGTCTCAACGAGCGCTTTGCCTCGCCGCACGACTGCACGCATATCCTGTCGGGCTACGACACCAGCCCGCAAGGCGAGCTGCTCGTGTCGACCTTCACGGCCGGCATGCATCCGAAGGAGCCGATGTCCGGGCACATCCTGCCGGTGATCCTGAGCTGGCATCTCGGCATCGAACTCGCCGACCTGCCGGGCGAGGTCAAGGGACAGCTCGATCCGGTCAGGTTCTGGAATGCGTGGGAGCGCGGCTCGCAGGTGGTCGTCGACGTTTTCGGCGATGACTGGAGCCTGTGGCGCGCCGCGCCCGAGTCCCTCGCCGCGTTGCGCGCGCGGTACCAGATCGTGCCGCTCGAACCGCAGGATGCAGCGGGCGGCGACGTGCCCGCCTGGTACAAGCCCGTCGCTTGACGGGTCCCCCGCACCCATCTCCTTCATCCCCGCCCCCCGGCCGGCCTTCGCCATGACTTCCAGCAGATCCCTGATGCACATCCTCTCGTTGCCCGGGTTGCGCGCCGTCCTCGTGACCGCATTGGCCGCGGTCGCGCTCTCGCCTGCCGCCTGGGCGCAAGCCCAGGCACAGGCGCAGGCACAGGAACCCGACCACGAGATCCACCAGGCGCTGCGCAAGCTGCTCGCCGAGGTCACGGGCGCGATCAACGCCGGGGAGTACGACCGGATGCTCCCGTACCTCACCGAGAACGTCGAGGCCACGAGCATCACGCAGGAAACGATGAGCGGCCGTGCGGAGATCGCGAAGTACTTCCGCGACTGGTTCGGTCCCGCGGCGTACATGAAGCGCATGACGATGAAGCTCGATGCGGACAAGCTCACCGACCTCGCTCCGGACAAGAGCTGGGGCCTCGTGCGAGGCAAGGCGCTCGAGCACTACGAGGCGAACGACGGCGACGTCTTCGACTTCGTCACGCGCTGGACGGCGGTGATGGTGCGCGACGCGGATGGGCAGTGGCGCCTGCGGGCGATCCACTTCGGAACGAACAACCTCGACAACCCGGTGCTCACCAAGGTGAAGAACACGCTGCTGCGGGACGGGATCATCGCCGCGGTGGCATCGCTGGCGATCGGCCTCGCCGCAGGGTGGTGGCTGGGACGCCGCCCTGCGCGGGCCGCCGGGTGAAGGAAGCCCAGGCCGCGGGCGGCCGCCACGCGGTCGGCGCCGCACCGCCGCCGCGGCGCGGTCGCCGGCGCCGCTTCACCCGGGCAGCTTCGCCACGTCCTCCCAGCGCGCGCTGGCCTGCGAGCGCAGGCAGGCCTCGATGAACGCCATCGTGTGCGCGCCGTCCTCGATCCGAGGGTAGGCGAAGACGGGGATCGTCTCGCCGAGGGCCCGCGCCATCCGTTCCTGCGCGGCTTCCGCGTAGATGTTCGCAAAGGCCTCGCGCAGGCCCTCGGGGTGGCCGCGCGGCGTGCGTCCGAGCGCCAGGGTCGGTGCAGGCAGGAACGGGTCGCCACGCGTGATGACCTGCACGGGCTCTCCCTGCAGCGCGAGCCGCAGGTACGATGGATCGCGGTGCCACCATTCGAGCATCCCCTTGTCGCCGTACACGCGCAGGCGGATGTCGTTCTCGCCACCGGCGGCGGCCTGCGTCACGGTGAACGTCCCCCGCGTGCCGTCGTCCAGCGCGATCAGCGCCGACACGTAGTCCACGACCTCGCGTCCCGGCACCAGTGCGCCGACGTCGGCGCAGAGGCGGGCGACAGCCCGACCGGTCACGAAGGACGCCAGTTGTTGCGCGTGGCAGCCGATCGCGCTCATCACCAGCGCCTGGCCGCTGCGCTTCGCGTCGAGCAGCCAGCGGACGCGGTTGCTCTGCGGCCCGTCTTCCACGCGCACCGCCATGCCGCTCTGGATGTATTCCACCTGCACGAGGCGCAACTTGCCGATGGCGCCGTCGCGCACGAGATCGCGGGCGTGGCGGGTCATGGGATAGGCCGAGTAACCGTGGGCGATCGCGAACACGCGCTTTCCGTCGCGCACCCGCGCCACGAGGTCGCAGGCTTCGGCGAAGTCGTGCGTGACGGGCTTGTCGCAGACGACGTCGAGGCCGGCGTCGAGGGCGGCACGCGAGTACGCATAGTGCGTGTCGTTCGGCGTCATGATCGCGATCGCATCGATCGGGTCGGCGCGTCGCGCCTCCTGCGCGATCATCTCGGCGACGGTGCCGTAGCTGCGGTCCGCGTCGAAGCCGAGCGCCACGCCCGCTGTGCGCGAGCGCGCCGCGTCGCTCGAGAAGACGCCCGCCGTGCAGCGCCACCAGCCGTCGAACTCGGCGGCGCCGCGGTGCATGCGCCCGATCCACGAATCGGGACCGCCTCCCACGATGCCGAGGCGCAACGGCCGGCCGAATCGTTCCTTGATGCTCGTCATGGTCCATCCTCCAGGAGCCGCGTAGCGTGCGCCGAAGCATGCACACGCAAAGTCGACGATGCTAGCACGCACGCCATAGCTGCCGTGGGCTGTGCCGGCGGCTTGACCCTGCCTGTGAATGGGAGTCTGATGCTGCCAGCACGACCGCGCCGTCCCGTCCATCCCCATCGAGGAGCAAGACATGGCCACCAGGGCACCCGCCGCGAAGAAGACGGCAAGGAAGACCGCACGGAAGACTGCACGCAAGACTGCGAAGCCCGCTGCATCCGCGGCGCCGCAGATGCCCTTCGCCGCATTCGATCCCACGGCGATGCCCGGGGTCGACCTATCCGGGATGAAGGTGCTCACGCCAGAGCAGGCGATGGACCTGTACCGGACCAATGCCCGCATGGCGCTCGACATCATCAATGCCGCACTCGAGAACACGGCCAAGGTCCGGCGGCTGCAGTTCGCCACCGAGGAGGAGACGCGCGACCGCAGCCGCAAGGCGGCGAAGGCCGCGGTCGAGGCCAGGAGCCCCACCGAGATGATGGCGGCGGGCCAGACTGCATCGCAGGAAGCGCTCGAGCACGCGATGCGCTACTGGGGTCAGATGTTCGAGCTCATTTCCGAGATGCAGAAGCGGCTGTGGGTGATGCTCGAGGAGCAGATGGCGAACGTGCCTGGCGCGAGCGAGGCCAAGGCAGCGATGTCGATGATGCCCGACCTTACGCGGGCGCAGAACGTCATCCAGGCCATGCAGGATGTGGTTGGCGCGGGCGGCAACGCGTTCGAGTCGATGCAAAAGGTGATGGGAGACATGACGCGCTACATGCCCGGCCTGAAACGCTGAGGACGCGGGTATCCGCGCCGGGAGGCGGCGGCGCGCGTAGCGTGATACGCGCCGCGGCGCGGCCTGCGCGACAATGGCGGGATGAGATCGTCCCGCCGCACCTGGCTACTGTGGGTCGTCGTCATCGCGGTCGTCGTCTTCGTGGTGGTCGACCACTACACGGGCTACGAGGTGATCGGCGCGGCGGCGCGCGTCGTCTGGAACGGGATCGCCTTCGCGGTCAATTCGCTGTGGCGGGCGAGCGGCGAGCTCTTTGCCGTGGGAGCGCGCGCCGTCGGCATGCGCCGGGTGGCACGGGTCGCGAGCGCCCTCGCGGGCGTCGGCCTGGGCTACGCCGGCAGCGTGATCCTGAGCGACGACAAGATCCACCGTGCGCACACCTGGCGCGACAAGCTGCGCCTCGCGATCACCCGGATCCGCAACTGGTGGGTCGGCCTGCACCTCGTGTGGAAACTGGTGCTGGTGGCGGCCCTCATCGCGAGCCAGATCTACCTGCACTTCCTGCTGATCGTGTTCCCGATCGCGTTCCTCGTCCCCGTGGTGCGGCGTGCATGGATCGTGGCGGGCGATACGCTCTTCGGGACGCTGTACCGGAAGAAGATGCAGCGCGTGAACAACGCGATCCGCCGCGTGCTCTGGCGCACCCCCGGCTATGCGCAGGTGATCGGTGGATTGCGCCTCATGCGCATGCGCTATCTCTGCGCGTGGCGGCGCTGGCGCTACGACTCCACCTACCGCGATGCGAAGACCGGCACCCGTCATCTGAGCATCGTCGAGCCGATGCGACTGTGGTGGCGTGGCGAGCTCGACCGCTACAGGGACAAGCCGTTGCTCGCCGGCGGCGGTGTCGAGCCGCGGGCGACGCGGGCTCATCGTCCGCCGGCGAAGGCGCGCAATGTCGCACCGAAGCCGAAGCCGAAGGCGAGGCGTGGGCGCGGAGGCAAGGGCAAGCCAGCGGCCGATGCCGGTGGTGTCGCGGGAGAGGAATCGTCCCGCCGTAGCGTTGCGGTGGGCACCGACCCGCCGCCGTCGACGCCGGCGCGCGGCGTGGACGAGGCGGGCTGACGCCCGCAAGGTGCCGACGGTCGATGAACCGTGCCGGTTTCGCGCACAGTTCTCAGGATTGGTGCCCGGGGCCGGAATCGAACCGGCATGCCTTTCGGCGAGGGATTTTCTTCCCACTTCGGCTTTCGCCGCCGTCCTGACCGTTGCAGGGCGTTCGTGGTCTGGAGCACGCCTTCACCATAGCCTTGCGGCCGCAGGTGCCCGCCGTCTGCTCTCTACACCTTCCCAAGCGGGCAGCTTGGGCTTGGCTCGGCGTTGGCTCGGACACCGGGGCATCCAGGGCTTTCGCCGATTTTGACGGGCTTCACTTCGGACGTTTCCACCCGAAGGCTCAAATTGTTCAAGTCCCTTGTGTCTACCAGTTTCACCACCCGGGCAGCGCCGGCGATACTACGCCACCCGCAGCGGCGCAGGATCAACCAGGCGACGTGTACCAGGTCCCCACCGTGTGGACCCGGTCAGCCTCGTCGAGCGACGTCCGGGCATCGGCCGGTGGCGCTGGTCCGTGCAGCGAGGCGAGGATCGCCTGCAGCAGGTGCTGCGTTGCCGGCGGCTGTGCCGCCAGGCGCGCCGCATCGACCCAGGCGACGCGCCCGCGGACGGTCTCGAGATAGATGCGTCCCGTCGCCTGCTCGGCAAAGCGGATGCTGGGCAAGTCCTCCACGCACCGGCGCAGGAAGGCGCCATTCGCCTGCGGGGCCCCCTCGGCTTGCGCCGGGTAGAGCCCGGCGGGATCGCGCGCGTCGACGTCGAGCTTGCGGTAGCGCTCGATGCGCGCGAGGCACGGGGCGTCGAGCACGTTGAGCACGTCGTTTCCGCCGTACGCCGCGGTGCGCGGGGTGGCGCCGCGTTCCACGCTGTTGTCCAGGAACTCGACGTGGACCCGCTTGTCGCGCCGGCAGATCCAGGTGAAGAAGAGTTCGGGCATCCCCGCATACGCCTCCACGGCGTGCGCGAGCGTGTCGTCGACGGCCTTGTAGCGCCCCACGTCCAGCCCGCGCTTCCAGGCGCGCTCCACGAGCGCGGCCGGCGGGGTGACGACGAAGAACAGATAGACCGACTGCCCGAAGCGGGTGAGGAGGTTGCTGCCGGCCTCGATGGAGTCGGGTGCGAAGCTGTCGAAGCGGAAACGATCGATGAGCAGGTGCGACAGTTCGCCACGCTGCGCCTTGCCCGCCATGTAGCGGTCGAGCTTGTGGTCGACGATCGCAAGCTCGTCGCCGGTGAAGGCTCCGGCGTACCGGTAGTCGGCGCCGAGGCTGCCGTAGTCGAGGAGCTGCTTGCGCCAGATGTCGGGGCTGATCAGCGCGAACTGCGACCAGTCGACGCCGATGCGCTCGGCGAGCGCCTTCTGCAGCGGCCGCATGGTGCTCTTGCCGGCAGCCGAGGGCCCCTTCGTGTTCATCACCACGGTGTGCTCCTGCGGGGCGAGGAGGCGGAAGCCTTCGCGGGCCGCGGCCGAGCGCACCAGCGGATCGATCACCTCGCCGATCGCACTGCTGCCGCAGTCGTTGGCGACGAGATCGACGGCGACGCGTGCCACGAGAGAACGATCGCCCCACATGCGCTCGTGCCTGACGAGCAACGCCGCAGCGACGCGCGCGAGCGCTCGCAGCGCGCAACGGGTCACGCCGTCGGCGTCGCGCGCCCGCACCTCCCACTCGCCCACGACGGCATGCGGGTCGGCGCTGGGAGGAGGATGCGCCGGGCCGCGTCGCCCCATGAGGCGCGCGAGCCAGCCCACGGAAGGTGCGGAGGCGGGCGACGGCGGGGCATCGTCGTACAGGCGTGCGACTTCGCGGTCGACGATGGCGGCGGCCTCCTCGCGGACGGCCTCCCAGGCCGCCTGGATGCGGGGCAGCGCGGGCGTCACGTCGCGGGCGAGAAGGGTGCCCGTGATCTGCCGGAAGTTGATGCCGAGGTCCTCGATGCGCGTACCGTCCGGCACCGAGACGTTCGCCGTCACGCGGACGAGAAGCTCGTGCAGCGCGAGCCGCTCGGGGCGGAGGGTGGCGAGTTGCGCCAGGGGCAGGCCGGTCAGGTCCGCCACTTCCCGCACCTCGCCGAGGGGGTGGACGGCGTGTTCCGGCCGGTAGAGCGTCGCGAGGCCGAGCAGGCGCGGCGGAATCTGCGACTGCACGCCGGGATTCCACGGGCCGTGGACGACGTCGGATGGGGCGCGGTCAGTCATGGCTCGTGGTGCGGCGCCGGCGAGGCACGCGCGAGGATGCATGCACCAAGGCTATCCTACCGTGACCGTTGCCGCAGTGGGCCCGGCGCGACGGGCGCATGCGGGCGCCAGGCGTACCGTCGGGAATGCGAGGCAGGCGATGCGCGAGAGACCGCAGGGCAATCCGGATGGGGGTGCGAGGCGAACGGCGCGCGCGCCGCACGGCGTCGCCGGCGTCACGCTGTCGCATCCCGACAAGCTCTACTTCCCCGACAACGGCGTGACCAAGGGTGAGCTCGCGGCCTACTACGCCGCCATCGCGCCGCACATGCTCGCGCACCTCGCCGGCCGGCCCCTGAGCCTCGTGCGCTGTCCCGACGGCTGGCAGGGGCGGTGCTTCTACCAGAAACACGCCGACGCGGCGGTGAACGCTGCGGTGACCCGCGTGGACGTCCCCGAAGGGAAAGGCACCGCCACCTATCTGGCGGCGGGCAGTGCCAGGGCGCTCGTCGCGCTCGTGCAATGGGGGGTGATCGAGCTGCATCCGTGGGGTTCGCGAAGGCCGCGGCTCGGGCGTCCCGATCGCCTGATCTTCGATTTCGATCCGGACGCCGACCTCGCGTTCGCCGAACTCGTTGGCGCGGTCACGCTGCTGCGCGGGCTCCTCGCCGAGATCGGCCTCGCCAGCTTTCTGAAGACCACCGGAGGGAAGGGCCTGCACGTGGTGCTGCCCATCCGCGCCACGCTCGCGTGGGACGACGCGAAGTCGTTCTCGCGGGCGGTGGCCGAGCACATGGCGCGCAACTTTCCCGATCGCTTCGTGACCACCGCCAGCAAGGAGCTGCGGAAGGGCCGGATCTTCATCGACTGGATGCGCAACGCCGAAGGAGCGACCGCGGTGGCGCCGTATTCCGTGCGAGCGCGCGCGGGCGCACCGGTGGCCACCCCCATCGGATGGGCGGAGCTCGACCACGACGTGCGAGGCGCCCGTTTCGACGTGCGCAACGTGCTCGAGCGCGTCGCGGGGCGGGCAGACCCCTGGCGGGACTTCTTCACGACGCGACAGACGGTCACGGCCGCCATGCGCAAGCGTCTGGCAGGCGGATAGGCGAGCCGGGGGCGCTCCCGGGACGACGCGGGGACGCGAGATCGCGGCGCCGGGCGACCCCGCGTTGTAAGGGCCCCGACAGCCAGCGGGCGTATCCTAGCGGGGATGCAAGGTCCATCCGAAGCCAGGCTGCCCCGGCTCTCGTCCGGGATCGATCCGTCCCCGGCCCCGTCGGCGGGATGGCGCGGCCGCCCGCAGCCCGCGTTGGGCCAGCTCGGGCCGGCGCATGCGCTGAGCGCGCTCGTCGCGCGTCCGCTCCTCGCCATCGCGATCGCCTTCGGGCTCGTGGTGGCGATCGCCCTGTTCGACTACATCACGGTGTACGAGGCGCGTCTGGGCATCCTGTACCTGCTGCCCGTGGCGCTCGCTGCCGCGTCGGGTGGACGGCGCTGGGGCTGGGTCATGAGCGTCGTCGGTGTGGTCGCATGGAGTCTGTCTTCGGCAGCGCAGCACGCGTACAGCAACGAGGTCTACTTCTACTGGGAATGCCTCGTGCTCGCCGTCACGCTGATCCTCTTCGTCGAGCTGCTGACGCGCCTTCAGCACGCGCTCACCCGCTCCGACGAGCGCTTCGTGCGCGTGCTGAACGGCCTGCACGCGGCGGTGTTCGTCACCGACCAGGAACGGGTTCTCTTCGCCAACGAGTGGCTGCTCCGTCTCCTGGGGCGCGGCGTGACGCCCGCCGTGAACGACATCGCCGAGCGCTTCCCCAACGCACGCCAGGAGCGCGAGGCGCCCGACGTCCCGGTGCAGGCACCGTTCGCGGGGACCGAGGTGCGCGATGCCGTGAACGGCCGCACTTACCTCGCGCAGGCCGGTGGCCTCAACTGGGTCGACGGCCGTCGCGTCCGCCTCACCATCCTCACCGACATCACCGAGCAGAAGCGGGCCGAGGCGTTGCAGCGCGAGAACCAGGCCTCGCTGCACCATACGGCCCGCCTCGTGAACCTCGCCGAAGCCGCCACCACGCTCGCGCACGAGCTCAACCAGCCGCTCAATGCGATCCTCGGCTACAACGCCGCGTGCCTGCGGCTGCTCGACGAGGGCGACGCCGATCCCGGCGAGCTCGCCGCCGCGATGGAGAAGTGCCGCATCCAGGCCGTGCGGGCGGGCGACATAATCCAGCGCATCCGCGAGCTCACGCGCAAGCGCACTCCCACGCTTTCGCCGTGCGACCTCAATGCGATGCTCGAGGAGGTGCTCGGCTGGCTCGCCGACGACCTCGAGCGCAACGCCGTCAGGGTCGATCTTCATCTGGCCGATGGCCTGCCGCGCGTGCGCGTGGATCGCATCCTCGTCGAGCAGGTCATGCTCAATCTCGTGAACAACGCGATGGAAGCGATGGCGGCGGTGCCGCCGGAGCGCCGCGCGATCCGGGTGGTGACCGAACGCGTGGGCGTCGACGGGGTGCGCATCACCATCGCCGATCGCGGCCCCGGCATCCCTCCCGAGCACGCCGCACGCATGTTCACTCCATTTTTCACCACCAAGGTGCAGGGGCTCGGGCTCGGGCTCGCGATCTGCCGCTCGGTGGTGGAGATGCACGGCGGACGCCTCTGGCACGAGTCCCGTCCCGAAGGCGGCACCGCATTCCACTTCTCACTGCCTGCAGGAGCATCATGAGCCGACATACCGAACCTGTCGTACTCGTCGTCGACGACGATGAGGCCGTGCGCGATTCCCTTTCGATGGTGTTGCGCGCCGCCGGCCGGACCGTGGAGTCCTATGCGTCCGCCGAGGAGTTCATCGAGCGAGGAGGGGCCACGCGCGCCGGTTGCCTCGTGCTCGACGTGCGCATGCCCGGGATGAGCGGGCTGGAACTTCAGGAGTATCTTGCCGAGCGCAGCACGCCGCTGCCGATCGTCTTCCTCACCGGTCACGGCGACATTCCGATGGCGGTGCGCGCGGTACGTCGCGGGGCCTGGGATTTCCTGCAGAAGCCCGTCGACGACGGGCTGCTTCTCGCTGCGGTGGATGCGGCCCTGTCCGGTGATTCGCCCCCTGATTCACCGCCGCGCGCGCTGCCGCCTGCCGTCGCCACGCTATCGCGCCGCGAGCGCGAGGTCCTCGACCTGATCCTCGCCGGCAAACAGACGCGGGCAATCGCGGAGACGCTCTTCATCAGCGTGAAGACGGTCGAGTTCCATCGCAGCCGCATCCACGCCAAGCTCGGTGTCGCCTCGATGGCGGAGCTCTTCAACCTCTGTCTCGGCGGCCTGCAGGCTCCGCGCGCACCCGTGCAGGCGGCCGCCCGCGCGTAGCTCGCGCTCCTCGCGCGGCAGGCCGGGGCGCTCCCGGGCAGGCGCGGATCGCGGCCCGATCTGCGGGCTTACTGCGAGGCCCGAAAAGCGCGCGCGTGCCGCACTTTCGGCGGACGGTGCCGCAGCCCTAGGGGAATCTCCTAAAACAAGGGTGAACCCTAGTATCCGCCTGTGAGGGTGCCCCGCTAGGATCGCGGCGCCGGTGCAGCAGAAATGGTGGAAAAACCATGCGCTGCCGGGCATTCGGTGCCGAACTCCGTGATCTCGGAATGCCTGCCCACGTCGCAGGCTGCGGGCTCGTCCTGGCCCGTCGTTTTCGCAGGTCCGGCGCCGCGGGCTCGTGCCGGGCAAGCCCGCCGTTGGCGGGAATGCCGGCGCGAGTACATTTCACGAGACGCGGAGGAGCGTGATGGCGAATGCGGCCAGGGCGGTAGCGGGTTCCAGGGACGGCATCTCGAAGGAGGAAGGCAAGGTCATCTTTGCATCGTCCCTCGGTACGGTCTTCGAGTGGTACGACTTCTATCTCTACGCAACGCTGGCGCCGTTCTTCGCGGCGCTGTTCTTTCCCAAGGGCAACGACACTGCGGCACTGCTGTCCGCATTCGCCACCTACGCCGCCGGCTTCCTGATCCGCCCCTTCGGAGCGCTGGTCTTCGGTCGCATCGGCGACCTCGTCGGCCGCAAGTACACCTTCCTCGTCACCATCCTCGTGATGGGCTTCTCGACGTTCGCGGTGGGCCTGCTGCCCACGTTCGCGACGATCGGCTGGCTCGCGCCGATCCTCCTCGTCACGCTGCGGCTGCTGCAGGGCCTGGCCCTGGGCGGTGAGTACGGCGGCGCGGCGACCTACGTCGCGGAGCACGCAGCACCGGGCAGGCGCGGATACGACACGTCGTGGATCCAGACCACGGCGACGCTCGGCTTCTTCCTCTCGCTGCTGGTGATCGGCATCTGCCGGTTCGGCGGTGTCATGACGCCCGCGCAGTTCGCCGACTGGGGGTGGCGGATCCCCTTCCTGGTGTCCCTCATCCTCCTCATCTTCTCGATCTACATCCGGCTGAGGCTCAACGAGTCGCCCCTGTTCCAGCGGATGAAGGCCGAGGGCAAGGGTTCGAAGGCGCCGCTCACCGACAGCTTCCTGCGCTATCCGAACAACAAGTACGTGCTGCTCGCCCTGCTCGGCGCCACCGCGGGGCAGGGGGTCGTGTGGTACACGGGCCAGTTCTACGCCCTGTTCTTCCTCACGATCACCCTGAAGGTCGACGGCCAGACGGCGTACTACCTGATCGCGATAGCCCTGATCCTCGGCACGCCGTTCTTCGTCTTCTTCGGCTGGCTCTCCGACAAGATCGGGCGCCTGAAGATCATCCTGGCGGGCTGCCTCATCGCGGCTCTCACCTACTTCCCGCTCTTCGGTGCCCTCACGCACTACGTGAATCCGGCGCTCGAGAAGTTCCAGCAGACCCATCCGATCACGGTGCAGGCACGTGACTGCCAGTTCCACATCTTCGTGGGTCCGTGGTCGAAGTTCTCGGATTGCGATCGCGCGCAGGACTTCCTCACCAAGTCGGGCCTGTCGTTCACGTCGCAGCCTTTGCCGGCCAACAGCGACGTCTCGGTGATCGCGAAGGTGGGCGATACGGAACTGCGCGGCTTCGACCAGGCCAAGTGGCTGGAGGCGCTCAAGGCCAAGGGATTCCCGTCCGCGGCGGACAAGAACCAGATCAACTGGCCGATGACGCTCCTGATCCTGTGGATCATGATGATCTACGTCACGATGGTGTACGGCCCGATCGCGGCATTCCTGGTGGAGATGTTCCCGACGAAGATCCGCTACACGTCGATGTCGCTGCCGTACCACATCGGCAACGGCTGGTTCGGGGGCATGCTGCCGCTGCTCGCCACCGCGCTCGTGGCCGCCAAGGGCGACATCTACTACGGGCTCTGGTACCCGATCATCGTTGCCCTGATGACCTTCGTCATCGGCCTCATCTTCCTCAAGGATCGCAAGGACATCGACCTGTACGCCGACGAATCGGCGTATCGTTGATCTTCGCTCCTCGACCGGCGGGAGCCGCGCAAGCGGCCTCCCGCCTTTTTTCGGATGCATGCCGATGAAGCTCTCCGCCACGCTCACGCTCTGGCTGTCGGTGGTCTTCGCCGCGCTGTGCCTCGCTTACGGGATCTTCGGCTGGGTGGAGCAGACGGCGATGCCCTCCGGACCGGACCGCGAGGACGCCCGCGGGTTCGCGCTCTACTTCATCTTCCTCGGGTGCGTGGGCGTGGCCGGCGCCATCGTGTCCTGGCGCATGACGCGGATGGACGACGGGGAGACGGACGGCGCGTCCTGACCCCGGCGCGCGGCCGATGCACGGCCGCGTTCATTCGCCCGGCGCTCGTGTGGCCTGACGGCGGGATCCCTTCATCACGTCGCCGCCGGGTCGTTCGATGCCGGCGTTCGCCGCCACCGCGATGGCCATGAACGATTCGATCCTCTACCTCTCGGACGCCGACGTCGCCGGACTCGGCCTGGACGTCGATGCCCTGCGCGACGCGGTCGCCGCTGCCTTCGCGGCGAAGGCACGCCACCGTGCCGCCGCCTCCGGGAAGTCGACCGTCGTCATCGCTGCGGGCCACATCTTCCAGGCGAAGCCGGGCTGCCTGCTCGATGGCGATGTCGCGGGGATGAAGTGGTTCGGCCTCGTTCCTGCGGGCTCCACCGCCGGACCGAGCATCGACAGCGTCATCCTCGTTTCCGACATCCGCAGCGGGAAGCTGTCGGCGATCGTCGCCGGAAACTGGATCACGGCCAAGCGCACGGCGGCGATGTCGGCGATCGCGGCACGATCGCTTGCACGGGCCGCGAGCGCGACCGTCGGGTTCGTCGGCGCGGGGGTGCAGGCCGACAGTCACCTGGAGGCGCTCGTGCGGGTGCTTCCCGACCTCACGCGCGTGGTGGTCTGCAGTCGCACCGCGGCCAGTGCCTCGCGGCTCGCCGATGCCGCGCGCCGGATGGGCCTCGACGCGGCCGTCACGGCCGAGCCGCGCGATGCGGTCGAAGGCATGGACGTGATCGTCACCACGGTGCCCGAGGGATCGTGGCGAAACGCGCCGCTCGAGCCGGGCTGGGTCGCGCCCGGCGCCTTCGTCGCCGCGGTCGACCTCGCACGCTCATGGGATCGGGCGAGGCTGCGGGAGTTCGAGATTCTCGCGACCGACGATCACGAGCAGACCCGGGCGCTGACTGCCGAGGGGCGCATGACCTATGCCGGTCCCTACGAAGCCGATCTGGCTGACCTGTGCTCGGGTCGCGTCGCAGGCCGCACGAACGACGGGCAGCGCGCGCTCTTCAACTTCTCCGGGCACGCCCTTGCCGACCTCGCGTCCGCGCAGCTCGTGATGAACACGGCGCGCGCCCGGCGCGTCGGGACGGCACTTCCCCGCTGCTGACGGCACCCGCCAGGGATGGCTGCGGGAAAATGTCGAGGGCCCGGCATCGCAGATGCCACCGCCGCATCCACCTCGGCCGCATCCACCTCGGCCGGCACGCGGGGGCCGGTCAGGCGCGCGTGGCGGCGGCGATGAGCTCGCGGCAGCGCTCGACGAGGGCGCGCGCGGCATCGCGATCGACCTTCTTCAGGAGCTGCTCTCCGTACGCCGGGACCAACGTGGCGAGGTCGGCCCCTGTCGCGCAGCGTTCGAGCTTCAGCGTGAACATGAAGGCGCGGATGCCGAGTGCGTCCACGATGGTGTCGTTCATGAAGGCCTTTGCCACCCGGAATCCAGCCACCTGGTCGTCGATCGACCCGGCCGGGCCGGCGACGGGCGCATTCGCGGCACCCACGGGCGCGACGTAGCCCGCACTCACGAGCTGCTGGAGCGCGTCGGTGGGAGCGCCGATGAGGACGATCCGACGCTGGATCTCGGTGATGTCCTTGTCGGGCTCGACCAGGAACAGCACCGTCCGCAGCTTCGCGGGCAGCGATTTCCTCGCCGCGCCGATCTCTTCCTGGCCCTTGACCGTTCGGCCGAGTCGTTCCGCCATTGCCATGCGCTTGTCTCCCGATCAGCGTGCGACGGTACGGCGCGGCGCCTGGCGCGCCGGCTTCCGCCGGCCATGGTCCGATTGTGCCGCGCACGCGCCTCCCAGGCCTCCATGGCGGCCCGATGCGCCTGCAACCAGGGCGAATCCGGGTTCTGGCGAGGCGCCACGCCCTCTCCTACGACCCGAGCTCGCTCTCGTGCCAGGATCCAAGCACAAGGCGCGCCAGCCAGCCCACGGCGACGTACAGCACGACCCCGGCGAGGGTGATGACCACCAGCGCGGCGAAGAGGCGTGGAATGTTCAGCTCGATGCCGGCCATCAGGATCTGGTAGGCGAGGCCGGCGCCCTGGCCCCCGGTACCCGCGACGAATTCGGCGACGACGGCGCCGATGAGCGCAAGGCCGCTGGCAATGCGCAAGCCGCCGAAGAAGTAGGGAAGTGCGCTCGGGATACGCAGGCGGACGAGCAGCTGCCAGCGCGAGGCGCCGTTCATGCGGAAGAGGTCGAGAAGGCCTGGATCCACGCTGCGCAGGCCGAGCGACGTGTTGGCGATGACGGGAAAGATCGCCACCACCGAAGCGCACAGCACCAGGGCGCTCCGCGTGTCCTTGACCCAGATGATGATGAGCGGTGCGATGGCCACGATCGGGGTGACCTGCAGCAGGATCGCATAGGGCATGAGGCTGGCCTCGACGATGCGGCTCTGGGCGAAGGCGAAGGCGATGAGCACGCCGCCGGCCACCGCCAGCACCAGCGCGGACAGGGCCACGCCCGCCGTCACGAGGAGGGAGTCGGCGAGGAGCACCCGATCGGTCCACAGGGCAGTCGCGATGCGCGTGGGCGAGGGCACGATGTAGGGGGGCACGTTCCAGGCGGTGACGGCCGCCTGCCACAGCCCGAGCACGACGAGCGCCACGGCGACGGGCGCGGCCAGCGTCAGGACGCGGACCCGCGTTTCGCGCGTCATGCGAGTGCCGCCGACGCGTCGGCCACCAGCGCCGACAGTCGCGCGCAGTGCGCGGCGAAGGCGGGCGTGCCGCGCAGCCCGGGACTGCGAGGCTGGTCGAAGGCGATGGGGACATCGGCGATCACCCGGCCGGGGCGCGCCGCCATCACGACCACCCGCGTAGCGAGATAGACGGCCTCCTGGATCCCATGCGTCACGAAGAGCACGGTGAGCGCGCGCTCGCGCCACAGCGCGAGGAGGTCGTCGTCGAGGCGGTGGCGGGTGAACTCGTCGAGAGCACCGAACGGCTCGTCCATCAGCAGCAGCGCCGGGCGCACCGCGAGCGCACGGGCGATGGACACCCGCATCTGCATGCCGCCCGAGAGCTCGCGCGGATGCTTGCCGGCGGCGTCGGCGAGGCCGACGCCGGCCAGTGCCTCGCGCGCCCGTGCCTCGCCATCTGCGCGCGGGACCTGCGCGAGGTCCAGCGGCAGGCGGACGTTCGCCTGCACGCGGGCCCACGGCATGAGGGTCGGGGACTGGAACACCATGGCGAGCCGGTGCGCGTCGTCGCGCGGCGGCTCGGCGGCGCCCCACCAGTCGATCTTCCCGGCCGAGGGGGCGAGAAGACCCGCCACCATCCGCAGGAGCGTGGTCTTGCCGCAGCCCGACGGTCCGAGCAGGACCAGGAGGTCGCCCCGGCCAACCGTCAGGTCGATGTCCGAGAGGGCGCAGGTGCCATCGTCGAAGGTCTTGCCGACGCCGCGGACCGCGACGACCGGCGCTGCCGCAGCCATCGTCCGGGCGCCGGCTATGGCAGGACGCGGATGTCCTTCACGATGTCCGTGGTCCACGCCTTGCGGTAGTCGACACCTGCCTTCGCCATGCCGGCCACGCGCAGGAACTCCACGGTCGTGAACCACCGGTCGTCGGTCATCGTCATGATGCCGCTCGTCATGGCGTCGCCACCGCCCACGATGTTGTACTCGCGCAGCTTGCGTACGCCGTAGGCGAGGAGTTCGTCGCTCATCTGCGGGTTGGCTTTCCTGATGAGCGCGTTGCCAGGCGCGGGATTGGAAAGGTAGCTCTTCCAGCCCTCGGCGGAGGCCAGCACGAAACGGTGCAGTACGTCGCGCCGCTGCGCGCGCGTGCTGCGGGTGACCGCGAGCACCTCGGAGTAGGGCGGGTAGCCGAGGTCGGCGAGGAGGAACACGACGGGCTTGATCCCCGCCTTCTCGATCGAGTAGGGCTCGGAGGTCGCGAACCCCTGCTGCGACAGGGTGGGGTCGGCGAGGAACGGCTGCACCGAGAAGCCGTACGGGCGCTTCTGCGCATCGGTGAAGCCGAGCGTCTGTTTCAGCCACGGCCAGAACGTGTTGTTGCTGGCGGCGCCAATGGCGATGGGCTTGCCCTTCAGCGCCTCGAGGCTCGCCACGCCCGGATGCGCGATGATCACCGTCGGGTTCTTCTGGAACGTTGCGGCGATGGCCGTCACCGGCACCCCGTTCTCCACGGCGGAGAGCACCTGCAGGCCGTCCGCCATGGCCACGTCGAGCTGGCCGGCGGCGAGCAGTTGCATGCCGTTCACCTGCGGGCCGCCCATGCGGATCGTCACGTCGAGGCCGTGCTTGGCGTAGGTGCCCTCGGCCACGGCCTGGTAGAAGCCCCCATGCTCCGCCTGCGCCAGCCAGTCGGTGGCGAACACGAGCTTGTCCAGCGCGGCGGCGCCGGTGGCAGTGGCGGACAGCGCGAACGCGCCGAGGCAGGCAGCGAGACGGGAACGGATGGTGGACATGCGCGCGGGCCTTTCCGGGACGAAGCGCACGAGGATAGCGCACGGTCGCCACGGGCGTCGCGCCCGACTCCCGAGGCGCCGGCAGCGGCGAGTCCCCGCGCGTCCATCCGGCGCGTCCATCGGGCGCGTCCATCCGGCGCGTGCACCCGGCGCGTGCACTCGGCGCGTGCACCCGGCGCGCGCACCCGGCGCGCGTTGCCGCTGCGCGCCGGCCCGGTTACCATGGCGATGGTATAGGCCTCAATCATTGAGCCATGAACATTGTGTGCATCGGCGGCGGTCCCGCGGGCCTGTACTTCGCGCTCCTCATGAAGCGGCAGGATCCGGCGCACCGGGTCACCGTGGTGGAGCGCAACCGGCCCTACGACACCTTCGGCTGGGGGGTCGTGTTCTCCGACCAGACGCTCGGCAACATGCGGGCGGCGGACGCTCCCACCGCTGACGCCATCCTCGACTCGTTCAGCCATTGGGATGACATCGAGATCCATTTTCGCGGCCGCACGATCCGCAACGGGGGCCACGGCTTCTGCGGCATCGGCCGCAAGCGGCTTCTCAACATCCTCCAGCGGCGCTGCGAGGAACTCGGCGTCGACCTGGTCTTCGAGACCGACGTCGCGAGCGACGATGACTATCCAGACGCCGACCTCGTCATCGCGAGCGACGGCCTCAACAGCCGCATCCGTGCGCTGCATGCCGACACCTACGGTCCGGACATCGACCTGCGCCGCAACCGCTTCGTCTGGCTAGGCACGCACAAGCTCTTCGAGGCGTTCACGTTCGCCTTCGAGGAGACGCCCCACGGGTGGTTCCAGGCGCATGCGTACCGCTTCGACGACACCACGTCGACCTTCATCGTCGAGACGCCCGAGCAGGTGTGGCAGGCCGCAGGGCTCGAGCGCATGGAGAAGGAGGCGTCGATCGAGTTCTGCGAGAGACTCTTCGCGCGCTATCTCGACGGACATCGACTCATGTCGAACGCCGTGCACCTGCGAGGCTCCGCACAGTGGATCCGCTTTCCGCGGGTGGTATGCCGCCGCTGGGTTCATCACAATGGCCGCGCGCCGGTCGTGCTGATGGGAGACGCCGCGCATACCGCGCACTTCTCGATCGGCTCGGGAACCAAGCTCGCGCTCGAGGACGCGATCGATCTCGCGCACTCGCTGGCGGCGCACCCCGGCGACTTGCCGCAAGCCCTGCATGCCTACGAGGCCCGGCGCAGCATCGAGGTGCAGCGCATCCAGAATGCCGCGCGCAACTCCACCGAGTGGTTCGAGAACGTGGCCCGCTATGCAACGCTGCCGCCGGAGCAGTTCGCCTACTCGCTCCTGACGCGCAGCCAGCGCATCAGCCACGAGAACCTGCGCCTGCGCGACAGGACGTGGCTCGAAGGCTACGAGGACTGGATCGCCGCTCGCGCAGGCGCCGCCCGGCCCGCCGATCACCAGTCCGTGCCGCCGATGTTCACGCCGTTCACGGTGCGCGGCGTCACGCTTCCCAACCGCGTGGTGGTCTCGCCGATGGCGCAGTACTCGTGCGTGGAGGGCATCCCGGGTGACTACCACCTCGTCCACCTCGGTGCGCGTGCGATGGGCGGGGCCGGTCTCGTGGTGGCGGAGATGACCTGCGTGTCGCCCGAGGGGCGCATCACGCCGGGGTGCCCCGGCTTGTGGAACGATGCGCAGCGCGATGCGTGGAAGCGCATCGTGGGCTTCGTGCACGCCAATACGCCGGCGAGGATCGCCATGCAGCTCGGCCATGCCGGCGCCAAGGGCTCCACACGCGTGGCCTGGGAGGGTGCCGACCTCCCGTTGCCAGCAGGGAACTGGCCGCTCCTGTCCGCGTCGCCGCAGCAGTATCTCGACGGCGTGTCCGCGTGGTCGCGCGCGATGACGGCCGCCGACATGGAAGGGGTCCGCGGCGAGTTCGTGCGCGCGGCGCAACGCGCTGCGGAGGCGGGCTTCGACTGGCTCGAGCTGCACTGCGCGCACGGCTACCTCCTGTCGAGCTTCATCTCCCCGCTCACCAACCAGCGCACCGACGGCTACGGAGGATCGCTCGCCGGGCGGCTGCGCTATCCGCTCGAGGTCTTTGCAGCCGTGCGCGCAGCATGGCCGTCGCACCTGCCGATGTCGGTCCGCATCTCGGCGCACGACTGGGTCGAGGGCGGCATCACGCCCGGCGATGCCGTCGAGATCGCGCGGGCCTTCAAGGCAGCCGGTGCCGACATGATCGACTGCTCGTCGGGCCAGGTGAGCAAGCGCGAGCAGCCGGTGTTCGGACGAATGTTCCAGACGCCGTTCGCCGACCGCATCCGCAACGAGGCCGGCATTCCCACCATCGCCGTAGGCGCCATCTCCGAGGCGGATCACGTGAACAGCATCGTGGCCGCCGGCCGCGCCGACCTCTGCGCGGTCGCCCGTCCGCACCTTGCCAACGCCTCGTGGACCTTGCAGGAGGCCGCGCGCATCGGCTATCACGATCTCGAATGGCCGCGGCAGTACCGGACGGCGAAGCTGCAGCTCGAGCGCAACATCGAACGCGAGAAGGCGCTGGCGTTGCAGGCTGCCGGCCTTTCGCCGCTGGAACAGGCCAACCGGGCGCTGGGGGTATGAGGCCATGGACCGCCCCGATCACGAGTCCGCGCCGCCGGGCACGGCGAAGGAAGCCACGGTGACCGCGGAGATGCTGCGCGACCAGCACGCGATCGTCACCGGCGGCTCGCGAGGCATCGGCGCGGCGATCGCGACCGCGCTCTCGGCCGCAGGTGCGCGGGTGACGATCGTGGGCCGCGACCTGCGGGCGCTGCGGGAGGTGGCTGCCTCGGCGCCGGGAGAGGCGGCAGCCGAGGTGGCCGATGTCGCCGACGCCGCCGCAGTGAGCGCGGCCTTCGCCCGCGCGCGCGAACGCTTCGGCGCCGTGCGCGTCCTGGTCAACAACGCCGGGCAGGTCGAGACCGCGCCGGTGTCGAGGATCACGCTCGAGCTCTGGGAGAGCCTCCTCAGGGTGAACCTCACGGGTACCTTCGTGTGCTGCCAGAACGTCCTGCCCGACATGCGCGCGGCGGGCGCCGGCCGGATCGTGAACATGGCCAGCACGGCGGCGCTGCGCGGCTATCCGTACGTCGCGGCCTACGCTGCCGCCAAGCACGGCGTGGTGGGCTTCACGCGCTCGCTCGCGCTCGAGGTCGCCGCGCAGGGGATCACGGTCAATGCACTGTGCCCCGGATATGCGGACACCGACATCGTGCGCCGCGGGGTCGAGAAGATCATGGCGGCCACCGGCCGCGCCGAGTCGGAGGCGCGATCGGTGTTCACCGGCCACAATCCGCAGCGGCGCCTGATCGATGTGGACGAGGTGGCCGCCGCGGTGCTCTGGCTGTGCGGCACCGGGGCGCGCGGCGTGAACGGCGCGGCGATTCCCATCAGCGGCGGAGAGGTCTGATGAAGAACGATGCATCGCACAGGCGACTGCGCGATGTCAACGAGCTGGGTCACGAGGCGCGGGTCACGGCGGGCGATCACGCCGCGCTCAAGCTGTGGCTGCGGCTGCTCTCCTGCGCCACGCAGGTCGAGGACGTGATAGGGCGGCGCTTGCGAGCGACGTACGGCGTGTCGCTGGCCCGCTTCGACTATCTCGCGCAGCTCTACCGTCACGAGGGCCTAAAGATGCGCGAGCTGTCGCGCTATCTCATGGTGACGGGCGGCAGTGTCACGGGGCTCACCGACGAGCTCGAGCGTGAAGGACTGGTGCGGCGCGAGAGCAGCGAGGCCGATCGCCGTGCCTGGATCGTGCGCATGACGCCCCACGGGCGGCGTTCGTTCGAGGCCATGGCAAAGCAGCACGAGGAGTGGATCCTCGAGCTCTTCGACGGCGTGGACGCCGACGGAATCAAGCGGCTGTACGCCGAGCTCGGCAGCCTGCGCCTCAGTGTCGCGGCGAACAAGGACGGCATTGCGCGCGGCATGCCGGGCGACCATCGGGAGAGTGCTTCATGACCAGCGCCCATCGCGACAGCTTCGCACGCGACAACCTGCCTCCTCCGGAGCTCCTGCCGGACCTCGTGTTCCGTCTGCCCGAACTCGTGTTCCCGGAGCAGCTCAATTGCGCGGCCGAGCTTCTCGACCGACGCGTGGTGGCCGGCTTCGGAGACGCGCCGTGCCTGCTCGCCGCGGGTGGCGTGCGCTGGTCGTACCGCGAGACCATGGAACGAGCCAATCGCATCGCCAACGTGCTGGTGCACGACATGGGGATCGTGCCGGGCAACCGGGTGCTGCTGCGCTCGCCCAACAATCCGATGCTCGCCGCATGCTGGCTTGCGGTGATGAAGGTGGGGGCGATCGCGGTGGCGACGATGCCGCTCCTGCGCGCGCGTGAACTCGTGAAGATCGTGGAGAAAGGCAAGGTCACGCATGCCCTGTGCGATTTGCGCCTGGGCGAGGAGCTGCGCGCCGCGCAGGCCGACTGTCCGGGGCTCGCCGAGGTCCGGTATTTCAGCGACACGGGTCCCTATGGCCTCGAGAAGGCCATGGCGGACGCCTCGCCGCTCTTCGCGAACGTGCCGACGGCGGCCGACGACACCTGCATCTTCGCCTTCACGTCGGGGACGACGGGGGTCCCCAAGGCCACGATGCACGGCCACCGCGATGTCATGGCCATCTGCGCGTGCTTTCCGCGGCATGTGCTGCGTCCCGAGGCGAGCGACGTGTTCATCGGGAGCCCGCCGATGGCTTTCACTTTCGGCCTCGGCGGCCTGCTGCTGTTCCCGCTGAGCGTGGGAGCGTCCACGGTCCTCGTCGAGAAGCCATCGCCCGATGCGCTGCTGGCGGGCATCGAGGAGTTCGGCGCGACGATCCTCTTCACGGCGCCCACGTCGTACCGGACGCTGGCGGCGCAGGGGCCGCGCCTGCGCGCCAGCAGGCTGCGCAAGTGCGTGTCGGCAGGGGAGGTTCTGCCGGCCGCCACGCGGACGCTGTGGCGGGACGCCACCGGCATCGAGATGATCGACGGCATCGGCACCACCGAGATGCTCCACATCTTCATCTCGGCCGACGAGGCGCACGCGCGCCCCGGCGCCACGGGCACGCCGGTGGCGGGCTACGAGGCGCGCGTGGTCGACGGCGACGGCCGTCCGGTTCCTGCCGGCGTGGTGGGACGTCTCGAGGTGAAGGGCCCCACGGGCTGCCGCTATCTCGCCGACGAGCGCCAGCGCGACTATGTCCGCGACGGCTGGAACCGCACCGGCGACGCCTACCTGGTCGACGATGACGGGTACTACCACTTCCAGTCGCGCACCGACGACATGATCATCTCCGCGGGGTACAACATCGCCTCGCCCGAGGTGGAGGACGCGCTGCTGCTGCATCCGGCGGTGGCGGAGTGCGGCGTGATCGGCGTCCCCGACGAGGCGCGCGGCCACATCGTCAAGGCCTACGTCGTGCTCCGCCAGGGTTACGATGCGTCGGCGGCGCTCGTGACCGAGCTGCAGGAATTCGTCAAGCAGACGGTTGCACCCTACAAGTATCCGCGCGCCATCGAGTTCATCGACGCGCTGCCACGCACCGAGACCGGCAAGCTGCAACGGTTCCGCCTGCGGGACCGGGCCTGACGGCACCACGAGGAGCATCGGATTGTCGCAACGAGAGCACAAGCGGGCATTGCTGCCCGAAGGCTGGCCGCGTCCGCGCGGCTATGCGAACGGGGTGGCGGCGCGGGGGAGAACGGTCTTCGTCGCCGGCATGATCGGCTGGGACGCCAGCGGCGCGTTCCAGTCGGATGACCTGGCGGCGCAGGCGAGACAGGCGCTCGCGAACGTCGTCGCGGTGCTGGCGGTCGACGGCGCGCTTCCCGCGCACATCGTGCGCATGACCTGGTACGTGACGGACAAGCGCGAGTACCTCGCGGCCGGCGCGGCGATCGGCGCCGCGTTCCGCGAGCTCATCGGGGACTACGACATCGCGATGACCGCGGTGGAGGTCAAGGCGCTCATCGAGGACCGCGCCAGGATCGAGATCGAGGCCACCGCCGTGGTGCCGGACTGAGGCCGAGGCAGGGGCCGTCACGCGCAGGCGCGCGCGGTAATGCGGTGGCGCGACGTCGTCCCGCGCACGCGACGGATGACCGCAACGAGACGCGAAGGAGGCACCATGAGCTGGTCCGCGCGGCAGTACACGCAGTTCGAGGCGCAACGGACGCGACCGGTGCGCGATCTCGTCGCGGCGATCCCCACGCCACGCGCAGCGCAGGCGATCGACCTGGGCTGCGGTCCCGGCAACTCGACGCAGGTCCTTGCTGCACGCTTTCCGGACGCCGCCATCACCGGCCTCGACAGCTCCGACGACATGCTGGCGAGCGCCCGCGAACGGCTGCCCGGGGTCGCCTTCGAGCGCGGCGACATCGCCACGTGGCAACCGCGCACGTCCTTCGACGTGATCCTCGCCAACGCTTCGTTGCAGTGGCTGCCGGACCACGCGACCCTCTTTCCGCGCCTCCTCGGCACGGTCGCCACCGGTGGGACGCTCGCGATCCAGATCCCCGACAACGAGCATGAGCCCGCGCACACGCTCCTGCGCAAGGTCGCCGCCGACGGGCCGTGGGCGGGCAAGCTGGCCGGCGTGCGCACGCTCACGCGCCACTCGCCTGCCTTCTACTACGCGCTACTCGCGCCGCACTGCCTTGAGGTGGACGTGTGGCGCACGACGTATCACCACCCGCTCGCGGGTCACGATGCCGTCGTGGAGTGGTTCAAGGGATCGGGGATGCGGCCGTACCTCGACGCGCTCGACGCCGTCGGGCGCGCGCAGTTCGTCGCCCGCTACCGTGAGGCGATCGAGGCGGGCTATCCGGCATTGCCGGACGGGACGGTGCTCTTGCCGTTTCCGCGGCTGTTCATCGTGGCGGTGAAATAGCGTCGGGGTAGAGGCCGCGCGTTCGCGCGAAGAGGCGCGTGACGCCGAGGAGCGCGCTCGTGTACGGCGTTGCGATGCCGAGGCGCTGTCCGATCTCGTGCACCGCGCCGACGATGGCATCGAGCTCGATCGGCCGGCCGGCTTCGACGTCCTGCAGCATCGACGTGCGGAACGCGCCGAGCCTCGCGGTCACCGCGTGGCGCTCCTCCACGGACTCCGCGATGGGGCAGGCGATGTGCGCGCCGATGACGGCCGCCTCGCGCATCGCGGCGGAGCAGAATTCGCGCACGAGGGGGTCGCCGAGGATGCGGTCGAGCGTGGCGCCGGTGATGGCGCCCACGGGATTCATCGTCAGGTTGCCCCACAGCTTGTACCAGATGTCCCGGCGCACGGCGGCGGAATGCGTGACCTCGAATCCCGCATGGGCGAGCAGGTCGCACACCGCCCCGGCGCGCGGGCTGCGCCCGCCTCGCGGCTCGCCCACGACGAGCCGGGCGCCCACATGATGCGCGACGAGTCCGGGCTCCGGCGTGGAGCAGCTCGCATGGACCACGCAGCCCAGCACCTGCCGCAGCGGGATCGCCTTCGCGATCTCGCCGCCCGGGTCCACGCTTTCGAGCGGGCCCGGCGGAAACGATGCCACGCCGTCGCAGAACCACCACGGCACGCCATTCATCGCCGGCAGGACGATCGTGTCGTGCCCGAGCAGCGGCGCGATGCCGCGCGCGACCGACGTGAGCGCGGGTCCCTTCACGGCGATCACCACCACGTCCTGCGGCCCGAGCGCGGCTGCGGATGCGCACGCCTGCACCGGCGCGGTGACGAGCCCCGTCGCATCGCGAAGCCGCCAGCCGTGACGCTGCAGCGCCGCGAGGGTCGCGCCGCGGGCGAGCGCGCTCACCTGTGCACGTCCGGCCGCGGCGAGGCGCGCGCCGACGAAGCCGCCGATCGCGCCGGCGCCGACGATGCACACTTTCGTCGGGCCCTCGGCCTTGCTCGCCATCACGCGATCCCGCGCACCTTGAGGCGCTTGGGCACGAGTGCGCCACGGCGCGCTCGCCGGAGCAGGTGCTTGGCGAGCTCGTCGCCCTCGATGACCTGCCGGTCCGCGCGGCCGAGCCGATTCGTGCCTTCGAGCACCACGCGGTCGCCGCGCACCAGCGCCACGGCGACGAGCGTTTCGCCGGTATCGAGCGCCATCACGATCACGCCGCGACCGCGCGGGACCTCGCGCATCTCCTCCAGCGGGAACACCAGGAGGCGTCCGCCCGACGACAGCGCGGCCACGTGATCGAGCCCCGCGGCGAGCGGCACCGGCGCGATCGGCACTTCCCCCGCATCGAGCGTCATGAAGGCCTTGCCGCCCTTCACGCGCGAGAGCATGTCGCCCAAGGTCGCGACGAAGCCGTAGCCGCCGCTGCCGGTCACGAGGAACTTCTGTTCGCTGTCGCCGGTGATCGCCTGCGCGATCCTGGCGCCGGCCTGCAGCTCGACGAGCGTGGTCACCGGCACGCCGTCGCCGCGCCCGCCCGGAATGTCCGCTGCGCGGATCGTGTAGGCGCGGCCCGCGGTGTCGAGCACCACCACGGAGCCCACGGTACGCGTTTCGAGCACGGCGAGCGGGCCGTCGCCGGACTTGTAGGAGAACTGGTCTGCCGCGAGGCCATGGCCCTGGCGCGCGCGGATCCAGCCGTGCCGCGAGAGCGTGACGGTGATCGGCTCGTCGGGCACCACCCGGTCGAAGGTGGCCGGAGCCACTGCCTCGATCAGCGTGCGGCGCGGGTCGCCGTAGCGCCTGGCGTCGGCCTCGATCTCCGTCACCACGGTCTTCGCGAGCACCTTCGGGTCGTCGAGGATCTGCGCGAGGGTCTTGCGCTCGGACGCCAGCGCCTTCAGCTCTTCCTCGATCCGGATGCCCTCCAGACGCGCGAGCTGGCGCAGGCGGATCTCGAGGATGTCCTCGGCCTGCACCTGGGTCAGGCCGAACTCCGCCATGAGGTCCGCCTTCGGATCGTCGGCCTTGCGGATGATGCGGATCACCTTGTCGATCGACAGCAGGGCGAGCTTGCGCCCCTCGAGGATGTGGATGCGGCGATCGACCTCCGTCAGCCGGTGCCGCGTGCGCCGGGTGACGGTCGCGAAGCGGAACATCGTCCACTCGGCGAGCATGTCCTTCAGCGTCTTCTGCCGCGGGCGCCCATCACGGCCCAGCATCACGAGATTGACGGCGAGGCTCGCTTCGAGGCGGGTGTTGGCGAGCAGCAGGTTCATGAACTCCTGGGGATCCTGGCGGCTCGACCGGGGCTCGAGGACGATGCGCACGGGCGAGGACTTGTCGGACTCGTCGCGCACCGTATCGAGCGCCGAGAGCAGGAGATTCTTGAGGTTCTGCTGCTCCTGGGAGAGCGCCTTCTTGCCTTCCTTCGGCCGCGGATTGGTGGCGCGCTCGATGTCTTCCAGCACCACTCGCGTCGACACGCCGAACGGCAACTCGGTGACCGCGATGCGCCACTGGCCGCGTGCAAGTTCCTCCACGGTCCAGCGCGCGCGCACGCGCAGGCTGCCACGGCCGCTCTCGTACGCGGCGCGGATCGCGTCGGCGTCGGAGATGATCTGGCCGCCTCCCGGGAGATCGGGACCGGGCATGATCCCGAGCAGCTCCGCGGTCGTGACCTTCGGATTGCGGATTACGGCGATGGCGGCGCGTGCGACCTCGGCCAGGTTGTGCGACGGTATGTCGGTGGCCATGCCCACGCCGATCCCGGAGGCGCCATTCAGGAGCAGCATCGGCAGCCGCGCGGGCAGCAGCTTCGGCTCCTCGAAGGCGCCGTCGTAGTTCGGGATGAAGTCGATCGTGTCGCGATCGATCTCGGCGAGCAGCAGCTCCGCGATGCCGGTGAGACGGCACTCCGTGTAGCGCATCGCGGCTGCGTTGTCGCCGTCGCGCGAGCCGAAGTTGCCCTGGCCGTCGATGAGCGGATAGCGCAGCGTGAAGTCCTGCGCCTGGCGCACCAGCGCATCGTAGGCCGCCGAGTCGCCGTGCGGATGGTACTTGCCGAGCACGTCGCCGACCACTCGCGCCGACTTCACGTGGCGCGCGGGCGCGTAGAGGCCGAGCTCGTGCATCGCGTAGAGGATGCGCCGCTGCACGGGCTTCTGGCCGTCGGCCACGTCGGGGAGGGCGCGGCCCATCACCACGCTCATCGCGTACTCGAGGTAGCTGCGCTCGGCGAAGTTCGCGAGGGGGAGGGTGTCGTCCGCGCCGCCGCCGTCGCCGGTGGCGGACGGCGGACGAGCGGGCGGCGGCGGTCCCGCGCCGTCGCCTATCGTCGGTCCGGGGACGTCGGCGAGCTCGCGGTCTTCCGCGAACAACTCGCCGGAGCGGTTGCTCGCGCTCGCGGCGGCTTTCGCGCGCGATGCGGCCTTGCGGGGTCGTCGGGCGGCCATGGCGTCGGTGTCAGATGTCGACGTCGACGGCGTTGCCGTCACGCTCCATCCACTCGCGGCGCGCCGCTGCCTCGGCCTTGCCCATGAGCCGGGCGAACACCTGGCGCGCCTGGTCGCCCTGGTCGGGAGCGATCCGCACCGCCACGACGCGGCGCGTCTCCGGATTCATCGTGGTCTCCCAGAGCTGCTCGGGATTCATCTCGCCCAGCCCCTTGAAGCGGCCCACCGACCACGATGCCTGCTTCACGCCTTCCTTGGTGAGACGATCCTCGATCACCTCGAGCTCGTCGTCGTCGAGCGCATAGAGCTTGCGCGCCGGACGCTTGCCGGACGGCGGCACGTCGACCCGATACAGCGGCGGATGCGCGACGTGGATGTGACCGCCTGCGATGAGCGCCGGGAAGTGGCGGTAGAAGAGTGTGAGCAGCAGCACCTTGATGTGACTGCCGTCCACATCGGCGTCGGCCATGATGATGATCCGCCCGTAGCGCAGGCCCTTGAGCTCCGCCGCCTCGGCGGATCCGTGAGGATCCACGCCGATCGCCACCGCGATGTCGTGGATCTCGTTGTTGGCGAAGAGGCGGTCGCGCTCCACCTCGAAGGTATTGAGCACCTTGCCGCGCAGCGGGAGGATCGCCTGATACTGCTTGTCGCGGGCGAGCTTGGCCGAGCCGCCCGCGGAATCGCCCTCGACCAGGAACACCTCGCGCCGCGACACGTCGTCGGATTCGCAGTCGGTCAGCTTGCCGGGAAGCACGGCCACCCCGGAACCCTTCTTCTTCTCCACCTTCTGCGCCGACTTCATGCGCGTGAGCGCCTGTGCGATCGCGAGTTCGGCGATGCGCTTGCCGTGATCGACGTGCGAGTTGAGCCACACCTCGAGCGGATCCCTGAGGACCTGCGCGACGAGTTTCAAGGCATCCCGGCTCGACAGCTTCTCCTTGACCTGTCCCTGGAACTGCGGATCGAGGATGCGGGTGGACAGAACGAAGTGGACCCTGGCCGACACGTCCTCGGTCTGCAGGCGCGCCCCGCGCGGCAGCAAGCCGTGATGGTCGACGAACGACTTCACGGCATCGAACAGCGCCGCGCGCATGCCCGCCTCGTGCGTGCCGCCCGCGGCCGTGGGGATCAGGTTGACGTAGCTCTCGCCGGTGCCGCCGCCGTCGTCGTACCAGCCGAGCGCCCACGCGACACCTTCGCCTTCGGCGAAGGTGTCGCCGTCCCCGGGCTTGCCGAGGTAGGTCTCGCCCGTGAAGATCGGCGCCACCGGCTCGGCGCCGTCGGCGAGCTCGGTGAGGTATCCCCTGAGTCCGTCGGGGTAGGACCAGGTCTTCGACCTGACCTCCTTTCCCTTCTCGACGTGCAGCGTCACGGTCACGCCCGGCAGCAGCACCGCCTTGGCGCGAAGGAGTCGCTCGATCTCGGCGATCGACACGTCGGGCGCGTCGAAGTACCGGGGATCGGGATACGCCCGCACGCGCGTGCCGGTGGCCTTGCTGCCGGCGCTGCCCGCGACCTCGAGCGGCTGCGCGACGTCGCCGCCGGCAAACACGATGCGATGCAGCTTGCCGTCGCGTTTCACCTCCACCTCGAGGCGGCGCGACAGCGCATTGGTGACGGACACGCCGACACCGTGCAGTCCGCCGGAGAAGGCATACGCGCCCTGGCCGTCCTTCTTGTCGAACTTGCCGCCGGCATGCAGGCGCGTGTAGACGAGCTCGACGGTGGGAATCTTCTCCACCGGGTGCGGCCCGACCGGGATGCCGCGGCCGTTGTCTTCCACCGTGACGGAATGATCGGCGTGTACCGTCACGTCGATGCGCGTGGCAACGCCCGCCAGCGCCTCGTCGGCAGCGTTGTCGATCACCTCCGCGATGATGTGCGTGGGGTCGGCCGTCCGCGTGTACATGCCCGGGCGCTCGCGCACGGGCTCGAGTCCTTTGAGGACGCGGATCGACGATTCTTCGTAGCGGCGGGGCACGGGCCTGCGACCTTGGCGGCTTCAGCCCGCGGCTTGCAGTCGCTGCGCTGCTTCCCGCTTGCCGAGCAGGCGGACGGCAGCGATCTTCCTCACCTGATCCCGTCGCGGCGATGTCTTGCCGGACTCCCACGCATAGATCGAGTTCGCGCTGACACCCACCAGCCGGCCGAAGTCGCCGGCGGACAGGCCCAGGCGAGCACGGTGCGAGCGCAATCCCTTGGCAACGAAGCGGAGCTTCTCCGCGCCCTCGGGCGCGGCGGGTGCGGGGCTCGCGTTCCGGGTACGCCGCGACAGCGCCTTGACCTGCCGTTCGAGGGTCGCGACCTGCCGCTTGAGCGCGGCGATGTCGCGGCGATGCTGCGCGGTGGACTTCCTTGCGACAGCGACCTGGCCGCGCGTCTCGCGACGCGCCAGCCTGACGATCTCGTCGCGCAGCAGTAATCCGATGTTGGGCATCTGCAAGCCTTCCTTGAAGTTGGGGGACGACGGCCCCACCCGATGCATCCGGCAGCGGCGTGAGCCGGGCGGACCACCGACCGCCGTGAGCGCCGGACGCGGCGCACACGCGCATGGCGGATGGTACCGCCTCGACGTTGGTCCGCACGGAATGGGCGAAACGGCGCGGGGTCGGGAGGCCGGGCGGCGGGCGAGGGCACTGGCTACGCGGCGGGCGAGGCCGTTGCCCGCGCGACGCGGGTGTCGCTTCGTGTAGATTGTCGGCGCGCACCACATCAACGTTCCCGACATGACGCAGAAGAGCACAGGACGTTCACGGCCTGCGGGTCGCGCGGGCCGCGCCGGCGCAGCGCCCGCCGCGAGCAAACGGGTGGGCGCTCCCGTGCCGGTGCGCATCGGACCCACGGCCGTTGCGAGCGTCCTGCAGCGCCTGCGGGAGCTCTACCGGGTGTCGCAACAGCACTTCCAGCGGATCGAAGCCCGGTGCGGCCTGAGCGGCGCCCAACTCTGGGCGCTATCGCAGCTGGAAGCGCGTCCAGGCTCGACGGTCTCCGAACTGGCCGTTGCCCTGTCCATTCACCTGTCCACGGCGAGCAACCTGCTCGACCGGCTGGAGGACAAGGACCTCGTGCGCCGGCATCGCGGACCCCCGGACCAGCGGATCGTTCGCATCCTGTTGACGGCCGAGGGCACGAGGGTGCTGCGGCGCGCTCCGCAACCGACCGAAGGCATCATCCACGACGCGCTGCAGCGCTTGCCTGAGGAAGCGTTGCATCGCCTCGATCGCGATCTGGAAGCCCTGCTGCGCCATGCGCGGGTCCGCGACCAGCGTGCGGCGATGAAGCATCTCGCCGAGCCCTGACGGACCTGCTTGCCGTGCACCGTCGTTGGTCGGTGCACCTTCACGCTCTCGATGGCCGCTCCATGCGTCGGCGTGGTCCGACGCGGATCCGGCCGCATGTCCTATTGCACCATATGATATTGGGGCATAGGATACGCCGGCCGTCCATCGTGACGGTGCATGCGTCCCGCCGCCGCGATCACGGCCGGTCCGGAGTCCGGCATCCGCCACCGGCAGCCGGCCATGGCGGGCGATCGAGGGATACCAGCGAACCGGTCGCTCCGCGTCCGGTTGGCATCACGTGCCACGGAGGAGCGACAGATGGGCTGGATCACGATCAGGAGCCCGAAGGATTTCTGGGCAGGCATCCTGTATATCGGCTTCGGCGTCGCGACGGTGGCGTTCGCCCTCGACTACAACGTGGGCACGGCGAGCCGCATGGGGCCGGGATACTTTCCGCGTGCGCTCGGCGCGTTGACTGCCTTGCTCGGGGTCGTCCTCGTCATCCGGGGGATGAGGATCAAGGGACCCCGCCTGTGGATCGGTCCACCCAAGCCGCTGTTCGTGGTCCTCGGCAGCGTGGTCCTGTTCGGGCTCGCGGTCCCCTTGCTCGGTCTGGCCTTGGCCACGCTGCTGCTCGTGATCGTCTCGAGCATGGCGAGCCACGAGTTCCGGTGGCGGGAAGCCGTCATCGCCGCGCTCGCGCTCGCGGTGTTCGCCGTCGGAGCATTCGACTACGCGCTTGGCGTGCAGATGCCCGTCTGGCCACCGTTCCTGCAGGCCTGACCCATGGACCTGCTCGCCCACATCGCCACCGGCCTCGGCGTGGCGCTCACCCTGCAGAACCTGGTCTACGGCTTCGTGGGTGTCCTGCTTGGCACGCTGATCGGCGTACTGCCTGGCATCGGTCCGGTGCCGACGATCGCGATGCTGCTACCCATCACGTATGCCTTACCGCCGGTCGCCGCACTGATCATGCTCGCCGGAATCTACTATGGCGCCCAGTATGGCGGCTCGACGACGGCCATCCTCGTCAATCTCCCGGGGGAGTCCTCGTCCGTCGTCACCTGCATCGAAGGCTACCAGATGGCGCGGAACGGGAGAGCCGGGCCCGCGCTCGCGGTCGCTGCCATCGGCTCGTTCATCGCGGGCACGTTCGCCACCCTCGTGATCGCTGCCTTCGCGCCGCCGCTGGCGGAAGTCGCCCTGAAGTTCGGGCCCGCCGAGTATTTCTCGCTGATGGTGCTCGGACTCATCGCTGCCGTGGTGCTTGCCAACGGGTCGCTCGTCAAGGCGATCGGCATGATCCTGGTGGGCCTGATCCTGGGCATCGTCGGGACCGATGTGAACTCGGGTGTGCAGCGCTTCTCCTTCGGGGTGCCGGAGCTGTCCGATGGCATCAGCTTCGTCGCCCTCGCCATGGGCCTGTTCGGCTTCGCCGAGATCATCGTCAATCTCCAGCAGACGGAGAAAAGGGAAGTCTTCACCAAGAGCGTATCGGGGCTGTTGCTTACGTGGAGGGAGTTCAAGCAGGTGCTGCCGCCGATCCTGCGCGGAACGGGAATCGGCACCATGCTGGGCATCCTTCCCGGCGGCGGCGCCATGCTGAGCTCCTTCGCGTCCTACACGATCGAGAAGAAGATCGCCAAGGACCCGTCGCGGTTCGGGAAGGGTGCGATCGAAGGCGTTGCGGGACCGGAGAGTGCCAACAACGCCGGCTCGCAGACCTCGTTCATTCCGCTGCTGACCCTGGGCATTCCATCCAACGCCGTGATGGCGCTGATGGTGGGCGCCATGACGATTCACTCGATCCAGCCCGGACCGCAGGTGATGACCAGCAATCCCGACCTGTTCTGGGGGTTGATCGTGAGCATGTGGCTCGGGAACCTGATGCTCGTCATCCTCAACCTGCCGCTGATCGGCATCTGGATCAAGCTGCTGCAGGTTCCCTACCGCCTCATGTACCCGGCGATCCTGCTCTTCTGCTGCATTGGCGTGTACAGCATCAACAACAACGTCTTCGACGTCATGGTGACCGTCATCTTCGGCTTCGTCGGATGGATCTTCGTCAAGCTCGAGTGCGAGCCCGCACCCCTGCTCCTCGGATTCATCCTCGGGCCGATGATGGAGGAGAACCTGCGCCGGGCGCTTCTTCTCTCGCGCGGTGATCCGACGGTGTTTGCCACGCGGCCGATCTCGGCCGTCATGCTCGGACTCGCCGTGCTGTTGCTCGTGATCATCGTGGCGCCGAACGTCCGCAGCCAGCGCGAAGCGGCATTCCAGGAGGCATGAGAGCGCGCGGGCTGCGCGACGCCCGGCGAGGCGGGGTGCGGCGGCATTCGTGGGCACCCTGCCGGAGTCGCCAGGGACCGCAGCGGCGGGCCATCGGGCAGGACGAAAGGTGGAGGCGCGTGCCGGAGTCGAACCGACCTACTCGGATTTGCAATCCGGTGCATAACCGCTTTGCTAACGCGCCGTGACGTGATTGTACCTGACCGGGTCGGCCGGCCGCTTCGACGGTTCGCGCACTCTGGTCCTCGCGCCCGGTTGTCGGAGGATTCGCGCGGCGAGGACCCCGGGCCACTCAAGCCGCGTTCGGGGTGCCTCGGCGATTCGATCACCCAGACCGGGAGATGAGCCAAGCCTGGAGAGTGGAAACGAAAAGAGGAGCCGAAGCTCCTCCGTTCAGAGACTCACAGACGGCGGCGGCACGTCTGCAGATCAGGAAATGGAGCGGGAAACGAGTCTCGAACTCGCGACCTCAACCTTGGCAAGGTTGCGCTCTACCAACTGAG